>NZ_BBNO01000002.1:0-380377 GCF_000829715.2 Streptomyces lydicamycinicus
CGCTGTGTGTGCCATCCGCACCACATGGGCGGGATGGGCTTTTCAAAGGAACCTCATCCTCCGGATGTTTCCGGTGGACGGGGTATCAACATATCTGGCGTTGACTTTTGGCACGCTGTTGAGTTCTCAAGGAACGGACGCTTCCTTTGTGCCTGTTTCACCAGGCTCTCCGGGCGCTTCCCTTCGGTCTTGCGTTTCCGACTCTATCAGATCCTTGCGGGCCCGATTTTCGCCGGTGCGTTTCCGCCTTTCGGCTTCTTCGCGTTTCCAACCTTACCAGATCCGTTTCCGTCTCTGGCGCCCTGCTGGAGCGGGCTCGGCCGTTTGGCTTTCGCTTTTCGGCCTTTCCGACTCTATCAGATCCGTTTCGGTCCGTTGCCGGTCCGAATTCGTTTCCGAATCCCCGTCGGAAGGGGGTTCCGCCGTGGTCCGGCAATTTGCGTTGCCGTGCCTTTCGGCGTGATCACTACTTTAGCGGAATTCCTCGTTGACGCATAATCACGTCGCGGTTCGAATTTCGGCATGCGAAATCGTTCCCGTTGAGGGGCCGTGCAGTAGTGGTGTGCCGCGAAGCGGCGGGATGGCTGCCCCGGGCCTGTCGGCTCCGTGGCAACTCGGAGGACACTACACGAGGGGTTGGGGTTGTTCAAACCCGCACGACGGCGGGTTGTGGGGGGTACTTTGGGGGTCATGACTACGCATGCGCTCGTACAGCAGTGGTGGCTCGCCTGACGGCGGCCGACCACAGCGCATGCATGACGACGGCCGCCGCTTCGGCGGCCGTTTGCGTATCTCCCTCTCGTAGCCGGCCGGTGAGGTCGGCGGTCCCGACGCGCACTCCTTGGGCAGTGCGGAGAGAAGGACGGACGAGATGGCGATCACGGCGAGCGGGCGTACGCGGATCTTCAGTGGGGTGCAGCCGACGGGGCATCTGACGCTGGGGAACTACCTCGGGGCGGTGCGGCGGTGGGCGCAGGAGGACCAGCACCGGGCGGAGGCGCTGTTCTGTGTGGTGGATCTGCATGCGCTGACCGTGGAGCACGATCCGGCGCGGGTGCGGCGGCTCAGTCGGCAGGCGGCGACGCTGCTGCTGGCCTCGGGGCTGGATCCGGAGCTGTGCACGGTGTTCGTCCAGAGCCATGTGGATGAGCATTTGCGGCTGTCGTATCTGATGGAGTGCACGGCCTCCGACGGGGAGATGCGGCGCATGATCCAGTACAAGGAGAAGGCCGCGGCGCAGCAGGCACGTGGGGGGAGTGTGCGGCTGTCGTTGCTGACGTATCCGGCGCTGATGGCGGCGGACATCCTGGCGTACGGGACGCATGAGGTGCCGGTCGGGGAGGACCAGGCGCAGCATGTGGAGCTGACCCGGGATCTGGCGGAGCGGTTCAACCAGCGCTACGGGACGACGTTCGTGGTGCCGAGGACGACGCTTCCGGCGGTGGCGGCGCGGGTGATGGATCTCCAGGAGCCGACGTCGAAGATGGGGAAGTCGCATGCCCGGACGGCGGGGGTCATCTCGTTGCTGGATGAGCCGGAGGTGGTGCGGAAGAAGGTGCTGCGGGCGGTGACCGATGCGGAGCGGGATGTCGTGTACGCCCCGGAGCAGCGGCCGGGGGTGGCAAATCTGCTGAATGTGCTGGCCGCGTGCAGCGGGGGTGATCCGGGGCGGCTGGCCGAGGAGTACGACTCGTACGGCGCGCTGAAGAAGGATGTGGCGGAGGCCGTGGTGGAGACGTTGCGGCCGGTGCGGGAGCGGCATGCGGAGCTGGCCGCCGATCCGTCGTATGTGGACGGGGTGCTGCGGCAGGGGGCGGAGCGGGCGCGTGCGCTCGCCCGGCCGCGGGTGGATGCGGCGTTCGAGGCGGTGGGGCTGCTGCCCGCGGGGTGAGGTGGCGGACGTGCCGGGGGCGCGGTGGCCGTCGCGCCCCCGGTGGCGGTCGTGGGTCAGCCGTTGCCGGAGGCCAGTTCGCGGCTGCGGTCGCGGGCGGCCTCCAGGGCGGCGATGAGGGCGGCGCGTACGCCGTGGTTCTCCAGTTCGCGGATGGCGTTGATGGTGGTGCCGGCCGGGGAGGTGACGTTCTCGCGGAGCTTGACGGGGTGTTCGCCGCTGTCGCGGAGCATCACGGCGGCGCCGATGGCGGCCTGCACGATGAGGTCGTGGGCCTTGTCGCGGGGCAGGCCGAGGAGGATGCCGGCGTCGGTCATGGCCTCGACGAGGAAGTAGAAGTAGGCCGGGCCGGAGCCGGAGAGCGCGGTGCAGGCGTCCTGCTGGGACTCCGGGACGCGGAGGGTCTTGCCGACGCCGGAGAAGATCTCCTCGGCGCGGGTGAGGTGGGCGCCGTTGGCGTGGCTGCCGGCGGAGATGACGGACATCGCCTCGTCGACGAGGGCGGGGGTGTTCGTCATGACCCGGACGACGGGGGTGCCGGCGGCCAGGCGCTCCTCGAAGTACGAGGTGGGGATGCCGGCGGCGCCGCTGATGACCAGGCGGTCGGCGGGGACGTGCGGGGCCAGCTCCCGCAGCAGGCTGCCCATGTCCTGGGGCTTGACGGTGAGGATGAGGGTGTCGGCGGACTTGGCGGCCTCGGCGTTGCTGACCGCTTCGACGCCGTAGCGCTCATGGAGCTGTGTGGCGCGTTCCGGGCGGCGGGCGGTGACCAGCAGGTCGGAGGGTGCCCAGCCGCCCCGGATCATTCCGCTGAGCAGGGCTTCGCCGATTTTTCCGGTGCCGAGTACTGCGACCTTCTGGGTCATCGTGCGGGTTCACCTTTCCGCTGCGCTGGGCGTTTGCGGCCATCCTCGCACCGCGGGGGTCCGGCTCGGGGGTCGGCTGTCCCACAGCGGCGGTGCGTGCGTCACGCCGTGCGGCGGCGGAGGGTGGCGGCGCCGAGGGCGAGGACGAGCAGGGCGCAGCCGGTGACGACGGCCGCGTCGCGGACGAAGCCGCCGGTGATGTCGGGGTGCTGGAGGACCTCGTTCATGCCGTCGACGGCGTAGGACATCGGGAGGACGTCGGAGAGCGCCTCCAGGGCCGGCTGCATCGTGGCGCGCGGGGTGAACAGGCCGCAGAGCAGCAGCTGGGGCATCAGGACGGCGGGCATGAACTGCACGGCCTGGAATTCGGAGGCGGCGAAGGCCGAGACGAACAGGCCGAGGGCGGTGCCGAGGAGGGCGTCGAGGACGGCCACCAGGAGGAGCAGCCAGGGGGAGCCGGTGACGTCGAGGCCGAGGAGCCAGACGGACAGGCCGGTGGCGAGGGCGGACTGCACGATGGCGAGCAGGCCGAAGGCGAGGGCGTAGCCGCTGATCAGGTCGGCCTTGCCGAGGGGCATGGCGAGCAGGCGTTCCAGGGTGCCCGAGGTGCGTTCGCGGAGGGTGGCGATGGAGGTCACCAGGAACATCGTGATCATCGGGAAGATGCCGAGGAGCGAGGCGCCGATGCCGTCGAAGGTGGCCGGGCGGTCGTCGAAGACGTAGCGCAGCAGGGCGATCATCACGCAGGGGACGACGAGCATCAGCGCGATGGTGCGCGGATCGTGGCGCAGCTGGCGCAGGACCCGGGCGGCGGTGGCCAGGGTGCGGGACGGGGAGAAGGGCGCGGGGGCGGGTGCCGCGGTGCGGGGCGTGGTGGTCATCGCGCGGACTCCTGGGGGGTGCTGGGGTGCGGTGGCCGGGTGGCCGCCGCGGCCTCGTCGACCAGGTGGAGGAAGGCGGCCTCGACGGTGGCCGCGCCGGTGCGGTCGCGGAGGGCGCCGGGGGTGCCCCCGGCCAGCAGGCGGCCCTCGCGCATCAGGAGCAGCCGGTGGCAGCGCTCGGCCTCGTCCATGACGTGCGAGGAGATCAGGAGGGTGGTGCCGCGGTCGGCGGCGAGGGTGTGGAAGAGGTTCCACAGGTCGCGGCGGAGTACGGGGTCCAGGCCGACGGTGGGCTCGTCGAGGACGAGGAGTTCCGGGGCGCCGAGCAGGGCCACCGCGAGGGAGACCCGGCTGCGCTGGCCGCCGGAGAGCCGGCCGGCGAGGGCGTCGGCGTGGCGGGTGAGGTCGACGTCCTCGATGGCGCGGGTGATGCGCTCGTGGCGCAGGCCGCGGGCGGACCGGCCGGGGTACAGGACGGCGGCGAAGTAGTCGAGGTTCTGCCGGACGGTGAGGTCGTCGTAGACGGACGGGTCCTGGGTGACATAGCCGATACGGGGGCGCAGCCGGGGGTCGCCCGCGGGCCGGCCGAGGACGTCGAGGGTGCCGGTGACCTTGGCCTGGGTGCCGACGAGGGCGCGCATCAGGGTGGATTTGCCGCAGCCGGAGGGGCCGAGCAGGCCAGTGACCTGGCCGCGGGGCACGTCGAAGGCGAGGGCGTCGAGGACGGTGCGGCCGCCTCGGACGACGGTGAGGTCGCGGGCGTGGACGGCGGGGTCGACGCCATAATTCATCATGTGATGAATAATGCGCCGGGCGGGGTGGGGCGTCAAGGGTGGGGACGGGATGGAGGGTCTGCGCCGCGAGGACGGCAGAGGGGTGGGGACATGGGGGTGGTGATCCGGCCAGGCGTGGTGCGGAAGCGGCGCATGGTGAGGATCTCCGCGCACCGGCGGGCGCCGTAGTGAAAGAAACCAGCCGTTCTTGGTCGATAACTCCGCGTTTACAGGGTGGTTACAAACCGACTGCCGGTCCTGCATGTCCGCTTGGACACAATGGGATGACCTGTCCAGGCGCACCGGAAGGGGCGACGATGGCGAAGATCCGGGTCCGCGGCCTCGGCCGGCTCCTGTTGATCGTCATGGCTGTCCTGCTGGCCTTGCCCATGGGTGCGGAGGGCGTGTACGGGGAACGTGCGACGGCCGCGCCGGCCACGAACGGAGTGGGCCGTACCGGTCCCCCCGGCCCCACCCCCTGGGCATCGGACTCCTCCGAGGACTCCGAATCCGGCAGCGACCGCTGCCCGCCGCGCCGCGACGGACGGTCCACGGCCTCGGTGTCCGCACCGACGCCCCCGCTCACCACCGTCTCGACCGCCGCACCGGCCCGGACCGGGGGCGGTCTGCACCTGACCGCCCCGCTGACCGGCCGGCAGGCCGTACCCGTGTCGAGATCCGGTGAACTTCCGGTCCAGCACGCCGTGTTCCGCTGCTGAGCGCTGAGAGCTGCCCCCAAGGGCCTCCCCCGGCCCGCGCATCCGACGGATCCAGCCGTCATTTCCCCATGGCGCGCACCGCGCGGGCAGTGCGCGGCAGCAGGCGACCGCACAGACCAGTCGCGGTGGTCGCCGGCCGGCTGCTCGTACCGCCCCGCGTCCGCTCGTGCGTATCCGTGCGTACCCGTGCGCCACCGCATCTCGCACTCGCTGGAGGCATCCCCATGCGTAGGTTCCGTATTGCCCGACAACGCCCGTCCCGGCCCTCCATACCGTCACGGCACACGCTGTCGGTCTGGCGCGCCGACTTCACCGCCTCGCTGGTCGTCTTTCTCGTCGCCGTCCCGCTGTGTGTCGGGGTGGCCGTCGCCTCCGGAGTACCGGCCGAACTGGGGCTGGTCACCGGAATCGTCGGCGGGCTGCTCACCGGCTTACTGCCGGGCAGCAGTCTCCAGGTCAGCGGTCCGGCCGCCGGGCTGACCGTGCTGGTTTACGAGGCCGTGCAGGAATTCGGTGTCGGGGCGCTCGGCGCTCTCGTACTGCTCGCCGGGCTGCTCCAGCTGGCCATGGGCGCGCTCCGGCTGGGGCGCTGGTTCCGGGCGATCTCCGTGGCCGTCGTCCAGGGCATGCTCGCGGGCATCGGGCTGGTGCTGATCGCCGGGCAGTTGTACGCCCTGGTGGACGCACGGGCGCCGGGCAACGGGCCGGCGAATCTGGCCGGGCTGCCGGACCTCGCGGCGGACACCGCCGGATCCGCTACGGCGCTGTCGGCGCTGGCGGTCGGCGCGGGCACCATCGTGCTGCTGGTGCTGTGGCCGAAGTGGCGGCGGGCGGCGCGGGTGCTGCCAGCGCCGCTGGTGGCGGTGGCCCTGGCCACGGTCGTGGTGTTCGTGCTGGACCTGCCGGTGGCCCGGGTGGAAGTGGCGGGTCTGCTGGAAGTCGTACAGCCACCGGGCGGCGCGGACTTCGCGCGGCTGACGGAGGCGGGGGCACTGGCCGGTGCGCTGGGCACGGTGCTGGCGTTCGCCCTGATCGCGTCGGCGGAGTCGCTGTTCAGCGCGGCCGCCGTGGACCGGCTGCACGACGGCCCGAAGACCGATTACGACAAGGAGCTGATGGCGCAGGGCGCGGGCAACACCGTCTGCGGGCTGCTCGGCGCGCTGCCGATGACCGCGGTGATCGTCCGCAGCTCCGCCAATGTGTTCGCCGGGGCGCAGACCAAGGCCTCGCGGGTGCTGCACGGGGTGTGGCTGCTGGTCTTCGCGGCGGCCTTCCCGGCGGCGCTGGGCGTGGTGCCGCTCGCGGCACTGGCGGGCGTACTGGTGCATGCGGGCGGCAAGTTGATCCCGGTGAAGCAGTGGCGTCCGCTGTGGCGGGAGCACCGGGGTGAGGCCGTGGTGCTCGCGGCGACGGCGGTGGCGATCGTGGCCACCAACATGTTCGAGGGGGTGCTGCTGGGGCTGCTGATGGCGGTCGCCAAGTCGGCGTGGGAGACCTCGCACGTCCACCTGGAGATCGTGGGGCTGGACGAGCCGGCGGCGCGCGACGGGGCACCGGCCGGTCCGGGGATCCGGCGCCCGATCCGCGTACGGGCCCTCGGCAATGCCACTTTCCTCCGGCTGCCCAAACTGCTCGACCAGTTGGAGGCGCTGCCCAAGGACCGGGAGGTCGAGCTGGATCTGACCGGGCTGCGGCATCTCGACCATGCCTGCGCGGCCGCGCTCGGTGCCTGGGAGGAACAGCGCCGGGGCCGGGGCCCGGACGGGACCGCCCGGAAGGAAGCTCCGTCCGTCGCCCCGTAGAACGGCTGCGTGGGATAACCGGGCAGGACGGCCGCGTAGGAACGGCCGTGTAGGACGGTCGCGCGGTAAAGGGCCGGTGTGCGCGCGGAAATGACCGTAGGGTCGGGACGCTGATGTCCGCCGACCCCGGGAGTGCTGTGAACCGCCGGCCCCTTCGCAGTTGCGGTGCGACCGCCGCCCTCTCCGTCGCCCTGCTGCTCTCCTCGTGCACCGGTGGTGTACGGGGCGCGGCGGGCAGCGGCGGAGTGGGCGACCCGCTCTTCCCGTCGCTCGGCAACGGCGGCTACCAGGTGCGCCATTACGGGCTCGACCTCGACTACGACATCAAGAAGCGGCATCTGGACGCGACCGCCGACCTCACCGCCGAGGCCACGGCGGATCTGCGGTCCTTCCAGCTCGACCTCCAGGGGCTGCGGGTGACGGAGGTCCAGGTCGACGGCGAGAAGGCGGAGTTCTCCCGTAAGGGACACAAGCTGACCGTCCGGCCGGCCGAGGTGCTGCGCAAGGGCGCGGAATTCCGTACCCGCGTCGACTACGACGGCACCCCGCAGGAGTTGAAGGACCCGGACAAGTCGACCGAGGGCTGGGTCAAGACCCGCGACGGGGCGTTCGTCTCCGGTGAGCCCGCCGGTTCCATGACGTGGTTCCCGGGCAACAACCACCCCCGGGACAAAGCCACCTACGACTTCACCCTCACCGTGCCGAAGGGCTACACCGCCGTCGCCAACGGGGAGTTGCGATCCGAGCGGACCGCCAGGGGCCGGACCACCTTCCGCTGGCACAGCGGCCGGCCGATGGCCAGCTATCTCGCGACGGCCACCATCGGCAGGTTCGAGGTCCACACCTCCCGTACGCCCGAGGGGCTGCCGCTGTATGTGGCGGTGGACCCGGCGGAGGCGAAGGCCAGCAAGGAGGCACTGGAGAAGCTGCCGGAGATCGTGAAGTGGCAGAGCAAGCTCTTCGGGCCGTACCCCTTCCCCTCCGCGGGCGCGATCGTCGACGACACCCCGAAACGGATCGAATGGATCGCCCTGGAGTCCCAGACCAAGCCGGTCTATGCGGGGGCGCCGGACACCGCGACCGTGGTGCACGAGATGGCCCACCAGTGGTTCGGCGACTCGGTGACGCCGAAGACCTGGGCGGATGCCTGGCTCAACGAGAGCTTCGCGACCTACGCCGAGTGGCTGTGGGAGGAGCGTGAGGGCGGCAAGACCCCGCAGGAGCAGTTCGACGCGCTCTACGACGACACCACGGACCCGAAGCGCTGGGCCTTCCCGCCGGGCAAACCGGGCCAGGCGAAGAATGTGACCGGCACCCCCGTCTACGAGCGGGGCGCGATGCTCCTCCAGGAGCTGCGCAACGCCGTCGGCGACAAGACCTTCTTCACGATCCTGCGCGAGTGGCCCACCAAGTACCGCTACCGCAACGCCGACGCACAGGACTTCATCGACTTCTGCCAGGACCGCACGGATGTGGACCTGGAGCCGCTCTTCAAGAAGTGGCTGTACGAGAAGGGGAAGCCGGAGCTGACGGACTGAGGGGGCGGTGGCCGGACCGGGCCCGGAACGCGGCGGTCCCGCCGGCCTGCCCCGGGCCCTCCGCACCCGCCTAGCCGATGCCCGGGATCAGCGGGATGACGCCCGGGCGGCGGGCCGCCAGGTGCAGGACGCGGACGGCGTTGCGGACCACCTGTTCCTTGACCCGGGCGGCCGGGCGGCCCGTCAGGACGCGTTCGCGCGGAGTGTCGTCGGCCCGTACGGACTGGATCAGGGCGTCATGCCGCCCCAGGCTCACGCACTGCACGAAGAAGCCGTACGACAGCGGCCGGGGCTCGGCGCCGCGCAGCTCGGCGGCGATGGCGCCGGCCACGTACGAGCCCGTGGGCAGCGCGGCCGCGCAGGACATCCGCAGCGCACCGGCGCGGGGCGTACGGGCCGCAGCGGCATCGCCCGCGGCGTAGATGTCGGGGTGGCTGACCGAGCGGAGCCGCGCGTCGACCCGGAGCCGGCCGGTGACCGGTTCGGTGACCAGCCCCGCGTCCTGGGCGAGACCGCCGGTGGCCCGCAACGCCCCGGCCCACACCACGGCGTCGGCATCGACGGCGTCCCCGTCGTCGACCCGGTGGCCCTCCTCGACCCGGACGCGCAGCCGGTCGAGGACGGTACGGACATGGTCCCGGCCGCGCACCGACAGACCGCCGCCGAGCTCGCCGCCCGTAACCAGCCGGACCCGCCACTCCGGGTGCGACTCGGCGATCTCGGTGGCCATCTCGATGCCGGTCAGCCCCCCGCCGACCACGGTCAGCGCACCCGGCCCGTCCACCAGCCGCTTGTGCAGGGCGGCGGCGCTCTCCGCGGTGAAGGCCCGCTCCCCGATACCGCGCGGATCGGTGTGGCTGCCCAAGGCGTAGACGAGCCGGTCGTAGAGGAGCGTGCGGCCGCTGTCGGTGTGTACGGCGCGGACGTCCGGGTCGAGGGAGGTGGCGCGGGCGGCCAGATGCTCGATGCCGGTGCCGTGCAGCATCCGGGCCCGCGCGTGGCTCACCTCGGGGCGGCCGGCGGCCAGTTCGTGCAGCCGGACGCGCTCGGTGAACCGGTCACTGGGGTCGACCAGCGTCACCTGCGCGTACGGGGCGAGCCGGAGCGCGGCCATCGTCCCCGCGTAACCGCCGCCGAGGACCACGACCCTCCCCCGGGCCCTGCGGCCCCGGGAGCCCCCGTGCTTCGTGACGCTCTTCATGCTGCCTCCTGAGGTCGGTCGGTCCGGGGCGCCGGTGTGGGTGGTGGCGGCGCCACGAGGGGGACGACGTGGGGCGGTGGGGTGTGACATGGGGGCGGGGTGGGGTGGGGCGGCGAGCGGTGGGGTGGGGCGGCCGGGGCCGACCACCCCGGGGCGACCGGCCGGATCAGAGCCCGTCGAGGTCCAGATGGCCGAGCTTCTCGGGGTTGACGACGGCATCCACCTCCGTGATCCGGCCGTCGTCGACGGTGAAGGCGAACACCCCGGACTGCTCCCCCGCCGGGTCCACGAAGACCAGCCCGGTGGCGCCGTTGACCTCCGTCAGCGCGACCCGCAGCCCCTCCCGCTGGGCGCCGCGCTTGACCAGGCCCTGCACATAGCGGGCCACCTTCTCGCGGCCCAGCACCGGCCGGCGCGCGGCGGACACCTTGCCGCCACCATCCGTACGCCAGACCACCTCGGGGTCGAGCACGGACAGCAGCGCCTCGAAATCGCCGCCCATGACGGCGGAGAGGAATGCCTCGACGGTGCGGCGGTGCTCGGCCCGGTCGACGCTGCGGCGCGGCGCCTCGGCCCGCACCCGCTTGCGGGCGCGGGAGGCCAACTGCCGTACGGAATCCGGGGTTCGGCCGACCGCCTCGGCGATCTCCGGGAAGGGGACCGCGAAGACGTCGTGGAGGATGAAGGCGGTGCGTTCGGCCGGGGTGAGCCGTTCCAGGACGGTCAGCAGCGCCATCCCGACGGATTCGTCGAGGGTGACCCGGTCCTCGGGACCGCCGGGTCCCGCGGAGGCCGCGCCGCCCAGCGTCAGTGGCCCGCCGGTGCCGTGGAGCAGCGGCTCCGGCAGCCAGGGCCCGACGTACGTCTCGCGGCGGGCGCGGGCCGAGCCCAGCAGGTCGTAACAGATGCGGCTGACGACGGTGGTGAGATAGCCGCGCGGGCTGGCCACCACCTGCTCACCGGGCAACGCCTGCCAGCGCAACCAGGCCTCTTGGACCGCGTCGTCGGCGTCGGTGACCGTGCCCATGATCCGGTAGGCGATGGCCCACAGCCGGCCGCGCTGCTCCTCGAACTGCGCGAGGCGGTCGGCGGCGGGGGTGGCCGGCGCCGGTCCGGGCGCCCCTGCGGCAGCTCCCGTCTCCGGCCCCGGCTCGGTCCTCGTCTCCTGCTCCTGCTCCTGCTCCTGCTCCTGCTCCTGCTCCTGCTCCTGCTCCTGCTGCGTCATCGTCCGTTCCCCTGTGGTCCGTTCCCGCCGTCACGTCGTTCCACCACCTGTACAACACCGCACCGCGTCGGCCCTGCACCCCCTTAGGACGAAGCGGGCGGCCGGAGTGTGACAGTCAGGTCGAGCGCGTAGGCCTCCTCGACGATGCCGTCCGGGAAGACGTCACGCAGGGCTTCCCGCTCGGCCGCGAGAACGGGGGCGGCGGCGGCCGGGCCGATGGCGGAGAAGTACGAACGGCTGCCCAGCATCGCGAGGTGGGTGTCGACGGGAACCCGCCGGGTCCAGTGCAGGACCTGGGCAACGGGGTGCAGGCCGAGACCGAGGCCGCGGATCAGGTCGGGGGCCTCCGGCGCCACGCTGTGGGCGTGGTAGCCCGGTAGACGACGGGCGATCCTGGCCTCTTGTTCAGCGGCCCAGTCGACGTCCGGGTTCGGAACGTTCCACCAGAGGGCGAGCGCGCCGCCGGGGCGCAGCACCCTCAGCGCCTCCGGGACGGAACGGGCCGGTTCGGTCCAGTGCCAGGCCTGTGCGTAGCCGACGAGGTCGAAGCCCGCGTCGTCACGGAACGGCAGCGCGTCGCCGAGGGCGCGGACGAGGGGGACGGCGGGGTGGGCGGCGTGCAGCTCGGCGGCCATGGCGGCGCCCGGCTCCACGGCGGTGACCCGCGCGCCACGCTCGGCGAGCAGCCGGGTCGCGATGCCGGTGCCGGCCCCGACCTCCAACACCCGCGCCCCCGCCAGCGGCAGCCCGGCCAGCTCCTCGATCGCGTCGAAGAGCGCCGGTGGATAGCCGGGGCGGGCGGCGGCGTACTGGGCGGCCACCGCGTCGAAGGACCGGGCGAGGGTGGCGTGCTGTGGTGTCGAAGCGGGCTCTAACGGCTGGTTTTCCAGGGGGCGTTGGTCGCGCTGGGAGCTCTTCGGCATACGGGTCATCCTGCCCGAGGTGGGGTCTTCGGCCGTGGCGTTTCCGGTGGCTGGGGTGGGGGCGGGTTGCCGGTGGCTGGGCGCCGGTGCGGGTTTGCCGGTGGCTGGGCGCCGTTCGCCTACGGCTTGTGGGTGGTGGGTCGGAGGGGACGCCCGGTACCCCGTCCTCGGCGCGGGCGGCCCTGGTCCCAGAGGTTGGAGCCCCGGTGTTCGCTCCGGTCCTGCGGGCGGGGCACCGGACATCCCCTCCGACCACCGTGCATGCGCGACTGACCCGCCGTACGGATCACCGTTACGGCGATGCAGCAGCACCTCTTGGCAGGCATCTGGCCGAGCTGTCCGCCGCTGCTTGGGCGCGGGTCGAGGTGGTCTGTGACGGGCGGTGCCACCGGCCGGCAGTCGGCAACGCCGGACGGTCGGAGGGGATGTACCGGGGCCCGCCCGCAGGACCGGAGCAAACGCCGGGGTAATCAAACGCGTGGACCCGCGTCGCCCGCGCCGAGGACGGGCCCCGGTGCGTCCCCTCCGACCCCCGCGGCAACCACACAAGCCGCCCGGCGCCAGCCACCACGGCGCCGCACCGAACAACGTACGGCGCCCCCTTAGGGGCGCGGGGAACGGCGCGCCCAGCCACACCCCACCCGCAGACAAACCCGCAACCAAACAACAAGAAGCGCCGGCCTCAACGCCGCTTCTTCGGCCGGGACTTCCGCGCCGCCGGATTGCCGGTGCGGCTGCCACGACGACGCTCGTAGCAAGCGCGGGCCGCGGCGTACTCGGTGCGGTGCAGCTTCTCCCCGGGGGCCTCGACAAGGCTGCGGCAGAAGTAGGCGAGCAGCGAGCCGATGAAGCCGATGAACATCAGGCTCTGCGCGGACCTGTCGGCCGCGCTCTCGGCGGCCGGGTCGGGGCGGCGGACGAACCCGTCCCAGGTACGGCGGAAGGCCAGCGCGCTACAGATGGCGAAGCCGGCGACGACGAGGATGCCGACGAACGGGCCGACGTCGGCGATCTCCAGGCCCTGGAACGCGAAGCGCAGGACGGCCGCGCCGGCCGCGGCGAGCGCGAGCGAGCCCACCGCGACGCCGGCCCGGCGCAGGCCGTAGCCGCCGTCGTGGTGGAGCCAGGTGGTGCCGAAGAACCGGATCGCTTCCGGCTCGGGCCCCTGTCGCTCGGGCCCGCCGGACGCGCCGCCGCCGGGCTCCGGGCTCCCCGAGGACCGCTGCTCATCGCTCATGGCATCGATTATCCCCGGCGGGCCCGGTCACCCGGCGACCTGTGGCCGCGAGGCGCACCCGTTCCACGCTCCCGCGGCGCCGTGCCTCAGCTCGTGCAGAGCGGCGCGACCATGCCGCTGCTGCCGGTCCGGACGTACGTGTCGGAGATGTACTCGCCGGGCGCGATGTTGTCCCAGATGTCCGAGGTGCCGTACGGGCCGCTGACCTTCTGGCCGTGCCGCTGGCAGCGGATCTGGATCCTGGCGCCCTCGGCGAGCTGGCGGACGACCGGCGAGTCGGTGCTGGGGCCCTGGCGGACCTTGACGCGGTAGCCGGGCGCGATGGGGTAGGTGAGGCCGCCCGCCACGGCGGCGAGCGCCTGGCCGTCGGCCGCTTCCGCGGCGCCCTGATGGTCCTGTGTGGTCATTTCGTGTTCCCCCGTGGATGAGATCGGTGATGGTGGTGACGTCGGCCCAGGGGCCGTGCGTGGAGTGGCTCGTGGAGCCCCCCGTGAAGCCGCTCGGTGCGGCTCCGCAACGCGCACGCTAGCAAGCCTCGTTCATCTCGTACGCGCTATCGACTAGGCTCCGCGCGTCGCACTTGCGACCGAATGGCACGGGTAATGACACGGGGGTGGAACCATGCCATCGCTGCGCGATTCCGGCATCGGGCCGGAAGCGGAGCATCCGGAATACGCCGGCCAATACCGCCTGGAGGCGCGGCTCGGCTCCGGCGGTATGGGCGTGGTCCATCTGGCGCGCTCGTCCTCCGGGCTGCTGCTCGCGGTCAAGGTCATCCATGCCGAATTCGCCCAGGACCCGGAGTTCCGCGGGCGGTTCCGGCAGGAGGTGGCGGCCGCGCGGCGGGTCAGCGGGGCCTTCACGGCGCCCGTCGTGGACGCCGATCCGGATGCCGAACGGCCCTGGATGGCGACCCTCCACATCCCCGGCCCGACGCTCTCCGATCATGTGAAGCGGAATGGCCCGCTGGCGGTCGACGAGGTACGGCGGCTGGCCTCGGGGCTCGCCGAGGCGCTGCGTGACATCCATCGCGCCGGGGTGGTGCACCGCGATCTGAAGCCCGGAAATGTGCTGCTGGCCACAGATGGCCCGAAAGTCATCGACTTCGGCATCTCGCGGCCCTCCGACAGTGAAATGCGCACCGAGACCGGCAAGTTGATCGGCACTCCGCCGTTCATGGCGCCCGAGCAGTTCCAGCGGCCGCGTGAGGTGGGCCCGGCGGCGGATGTCTTCGCGCTGGGTTCGGTGCTGGTGCATGCCGCCACCGGGCGTGGCCCGTTCGACTCGGAAAGCCCGTACCTCGTCGCGTATCAGGTGGTGCATGACGAGGCCGATCTGGCGGGTGTGCCGCCGGAGTTGGTGCCGCTGGTCGAGAGCTGTCTGGCCAAGGATCCGGCGGACCGGCCGACACCGGATGCGCTGATGGAGCTGCTGCGGACGGAGGCGCCCGCGGACGTGCCGATCGGCGGCCTGGCGGCGGGCGGTCTCGTGGCGGGTGACACGGTGGCCGGTGAGGCGCTGGCCGGCGGCGCAGGCCCGGGCGGCGTACTGCCGGGCCCATCGGCGCCCCACGGCGTGGTGCCGGCCGCGCGGATACCGGAGCAGCGGCAGCCCGTGCAGCACCGGCCGGAGCAGCCGCATCCGGTACGGGCCGAGGCCACCCCGTCGCGCGCCGAGACCACGCATGTCCGCGCACCCGCGCCCGTCGAGCATCCCGACGGCCCCGGACTCCCCGACGATTGCGGACGCGCCGGGACCCCGGAACTCCCCGCCGCCCCCGCCGACTCCACAAGGCCCCACCGCCCTGGCCGTTCCCGCACCGACACCGACACCGGCTCGCGCTCCCGCTCCCGCCTCCGCGCCCGCCGCTGGCCCCTCTGGGCCGCCGTCGCCCTCGTCGTGACCGGAGCCGGCACGTACGCGGGCGTCCAGGCGCTGTCCGGCGGCCCCGGCCGGGACCCGGCCCTTCAGACCCACCCGTCACGCGACGGCCACGCCGACTTCCGCCCGTGGCACACCACCCTCGTCGAGCACCCCAAGGGCCACGACGCCGAACTCCCCCACTGCACCACCGGTTCCGGCGCCGTCTTCTGCGGCCAGCCCGGCATGCTGGCCGCCCGGCTCGACCCGGACTCCGGCCGGGTGGCATGGCGGAGCAAGGACCCCTCCGCCACCGGTAAGCAGGCGGCGAAGAAGGCCATCTCCCGGACCGCACCGGTGCTCTCCGGCGGGCTGCTCTACGTCTTCTCCAACGACGGCAGCCGGCTGCTGGCCCTCGACCCGTCGCCGGGCGGCAAGGGCGCCACCCGCTGGACCAAGGACGTCTCCGGGTACGAGGGCGGGGCCAAGGTCGTCGGCGACCGCATCCTGCTGGCCGCGTCGGACGGCACGGTCACCGCGCTGGACAGCAGAACCCACCAACAGCGCTGGCAGAAACGGTTCCCGGGGCATCAGCTGCCGCTCTTCACCTCGTACGGTGACGCCCACACCGCCTACGCGGCCGAGCCCACCCCCGACGGGAACGGCACCCAGGTCACCGCCATCGACCCGGCCAACGGCAAGGTCCGCTGGGCCCGTCGGCTGCCCGGGCTGCTCACCGTGGCCGGTTCCGGTGCGTCCGGGACGCTCTTTCTGACCGTCACCGACCCGACGCTCTCGTACCGCACCACCGCCGTCGTCCGCTACGACCCGGCCACCGGGCACAGCCGCCGCCTCAAGCTGACCGCGCCGCTGGACGGGGCGTCCGCCGTGGTGCACGGCGAGTCGGTGTATCTGCTGGCCGAGGGCGGTGCGCTCCAGGCCGTCGGCCAGCGGAAATGGGACACCGAGACCTCGGTCAGCCGCGGCTCGGCACCGGTCGTCAGCGGCGGCCGGCTCTTCTTCACCGCGGCGGACGGCCGGCTCCTCGCTGTCGACGCCCGGTCGGGCGAGCTGCTGGGGCAGACCCCGCCACGGATGAACGGGCGCCACAACGGCTTCGTGGAGACGCTCCCGGCCCCGCGTACGGACGGCCCGGGTGGCCGGATCTATGCGGCGGCCCCCGACGGCACGGTCTTCGCGGCGGCGACGAAGGACCCGGCGGGCTGGTGAGGGGACGGCCCGCCTCCCGTATGGCAGCGGCAGGCACAGCTTTCGCGCCGCACGCCGGGCACGGTGACGACCTCCGCCGCGGGGACGCCCTTGTCACACGCCGGATGCCTGCCGACATGACATGCGGGCGAGACGTACGGGGCGCGCCCGCTCACCGGGCCGCCGCCCTCTCCAGCACCGCGATGAGCTTGCGCGTCGTCTCCACGTTGCAGCGCCCCAACTCGACCAGGACACGGCTCTGTTCGTAGCCGTACGTCACCGGGTCGACCATCAGTGACGGCAGCACGATCCCGGTCCGCCGCAACACGGCGGCCAGCTCCTCACACACTGCTTCGGCCTCGGCCATCCCGTCGGCCACCGCCCGTCGTTCGCTCGTCATGAGTGCCACTCCCGTCTGCCGTTTCCCTGCGTGAGACCCCGGAGCGCCACTACTGTGCGTGTTCCGGCCCTCACGAGAATGGCCCGGAAAAAGGGCGCGAATACCCCTTGCAGGCTGTATTTCGCCCGCACGCACCGTTAGTTCCACACCTTCCACGGAGGAGGTCGCCATGCCACCGAGGCGAGCGGTCACCGGTCGCAGCCAGGAGCCCCGCCAACGCTTCGTGGAAGAGCTGCGATTACTGCGCGCCCAGAAGGGCGACAGCCTCCGGCAGCTCGGTGACGTACTGGGGTGGGACTGGTCGCTGTTCGGGAAGATGGAGAAGGGCCAGACGATGGGTGGCCCGGAGGTGGCGCAGGCGCTGGACCAGTACTACGGGACGGCGGGACTGCTGCTGACACTGTGGGAGGTGGCGGCGGGGGATCCTACGCAGTTCAAGGAGCGGTACCGCCGCTATATGACCTTGGAAGCGGAAGCATTGAGCCTGTGGCACTACGCGGTAAGCGTTCTGCCTGGGCTGCTCCAGACGGCGGACTACGCATACGACCTGCTCTCGGCAGGCGGAATGAGCGGCGACGAGCTGACCCGGAACGTTGAAGCGCGCATGGGACGACGGGAGTTGCTCGAAGGCAATCACGGACCTCGGTTCCGCTCCGTCCTGTCCGAGGCCGTGTTGCGTACGCCGTTGGAGGATGCCGAAGCGTGGCGCAAGCAGCTGGAGCATCTGATCGAGATCGCCAAGCGTCCAAACGTCACACTCCAGGTGCTGCCATTCAGTAGCGGTCTCTATGGTTTGGAGAGCACCGCCGTGATGTTTTTGAGGCTGCCTGATGGCCGCACCGTGGCCTACACCGAGAGCGCCCACCGTGGCGAACTCATTGAGGACCCGCAGCCTGTTGAGCGCCTGCAACGCGCGTACGATGCGGTGCGTGACCTGGCGTTGAGCCCGGCCGAATCGCGGAAGTTCGTCATGCGGACGTTGGAGGAAGTGCCGTGCGATCCATCGACCTGAGCAACATCACCTGGCGCAAGAGTTCCTACAGCAACTCAGACGGGGGCGAGTGCATCGAGGTCTCCAACGACCTCCCCGCCCTCACCCCCGTCCGCGACAGCAAGAACCCCCAGGGTCCCGCTCTCCTCTTCGGCACCTCCGCCTGGGCATCCTTCGTCACCGCCGTGAAGACCGGCGAACTCCCCGGCACCGTCTGACGCGTCCGGCGCCTCACGAGAACGGCCCCCGTCTCCACGACGGGGGCCGTTGCCGTACTACCGCTGCCGACGGGTCAGCCGAGCTTGCTCACGTCCCGCACCGCGCCCTTGTCGGCGCTGGTGGCCATGGCCGCGTACGCGCGCAGGGCCTGCGAGACCTTGCGCTCGCGGTTCCTGGGGGCGTAGACGCCGCCGAGGGCCTCGCGGCGGGCCGCCAACTCCTCTTCGCTGACGAGGAGTTCGATGCCGCGGTTCGGGATGTCGATGCGGATGCGGTCGCCGTCCTCGACGAGGGCGATGGTGCCACCGGCCGCCGCCTCGGGGGAGGCGTGGCCGATGGAGAGGCCGGACGTGCCGCCGGAGAAGCGGCCGTCGGTGACCAGTGCGCAGGTCTTGCCCAGGCCGCGGCCCTTGAGGAAGGACGTCGGGTAGAGCATCTCCTGCATGCCGGGGCCGCCCTTGGGGCCCTCGTAGCGGATGACGACGACGTCGCCTTCCTTGACCTGCTTCTTGAGGATCTTGTCGACGGCCTCCTCCTGCGACTCGCAGACCACGGCGGGGCCCTCGAAGGTCCAGATGGACTCGTCGACGCCGGCGGTCTTCACGACGCAGCCGTCCTCGGCGATGTTGCCCTTGAGGACCGCCAGGCCGCCGTCGACGGAGTAGGCGTGCGCCATGTCGCGGATGCAGCCGCCGGCCGCGTCCACATCGAGGGAGTCCCAGCGCTCGGACTGCGAGAAGGCGGTCGCGGAGCGCTTGCAGCCGGGGGCCGCGTGCCACAGCTCGACGGCCTCGTCGGAGGGGGAGCCGCCGCGCACGTCCCAGGTCTTGAGCCAGTCCTCGATCGAGGCGCTGTGGACGGTGTGCACGTCCTCGTTGAGCAGACCGCCGCGGTAGAGCTCACCGAGGATGGCGGGGATGCCGCCGGCGCGGTGCACGTCCTCCATGTAGTACGTGCCGCCGGGGGCGACGTTCGGGGCGACCTTCGCCAGGCAGGGCACCCGGCGGGAGACGGCGTTGATGTCGTCCAGGTCGAAGTTCAGGCCGGCTTCCTGCGCCGCGGCGAGCAGGTGCAGGATCGTGTTCGTCGAGCCGCCCATGGCGATGTCCAGGGCCATGGCGTTCTCGAAGGCGGCGCGAGTGCCGATGTTGCGCGGCAGGACGGTGTGGTCGTCCTCGTCGTAGTGGCGCTTGGTGATCTCGACGACGGTGCGGCCGGCGTTCTCGTACAGCGCCCTGCGGGCGGTGTGGGTGGCCAGCGTCGAGCCGTTGCCGGGCAGCGAGAGGCCGATGGCCTCGGTCAGGCAGTTCATCGAGTTGGCGGTGAACATGCCCGAACAGGAACCGCAGGTCGGGCAGGCGTTCTCCTCGATGCGGAGGATGTCCTCGTCCGAGATCTTGTCGTTGACGGCGTCGGAGATCGCGTCGACCAGGTCGAGGGTGCGGACGGTGCCGTCGACGAGGGTCGTCTTGCCGGACTCCATCGGGCCGCCGGAGACGAAGACGGTCGGGATGTTGAGCCGCATCGCGGCCATCAGCATGCCGGGCGTGATCTTGTCGCAGTTGGAGATGCAGATCAGCGCGTCCGCGCAGTGCGCCTCGACCATGTACTCGACGGAGTCGGCGATCAGGTCGCGGGAGGGCAGGCTGTAGAGCATGCCGCCGTGGCCCATCGCGATGCCGTCGTCGACCGCGATGGTGTTGAACTCGCGCGCGATGCCGCCCGCGGCGTGGATCGCCTCGGAGACGATCCGGCCGACCGGCTGGAGGTGGGTGTGGCCGGGGACGAACTCGGTGAAGCTGTTGGCCACCGCGATGATCGGCTTGCCGAAGTCCTCGCGCGCTACGCCGGAGGCCTGCATAAGGGCTCGGGCGCCGGCCATGTTGCGGCCATGGGTAACGGTGCGGGACCTCAGATCAGGCACGATGGGTCACTCCCTCGGGATCGTCCGTACGACCGCCGTGCCGGTACCTGGCCCCTGGCCGCGTACCGGGCGGCGTCATATATCAGCTCCTGTCGAGATTACGCTCCTGATCCAAGATCTGGACAGCCTCTCCGGCATGTGAGACGCCTGACCGCAGTGCGGACAGCGGATCGGGAGGAGTTCTCGCAGGTCGGGGGCGTCGACGGGCCGATGAGGCGCCTCGGGGGGTGGTTGTCAGGGCTGTGTCATGGCTGGCGTCACGGCTGTGTCAGATACCGCTGGAGGGTCGGCGCCACCATGGCGATGATCTCCTCCGGGTCCGCGGAGGCGATCGGGTCCATCTTGATCACATAGCGCAGCATGGCGATCCCGATGAGGTGCCCGGCGGCCAGCTGCACCCGGAACTCCGGGTCGGGGACGTCCAGTTCGCCCGCCACCCGCTGGAGCATCCGGCGCTCGATGAGGCCGCGCAGCACCGCCGCTGCGGTCTCGTTGGTCAGCGCCGAGCGCATGATCGCCAGCAGCGGCGGCCGGCTGACCGGGTTCTCCCAGACGCCGAACATGAAGCGGGCCATCCGCTCGCCCACGTCCGCGCCGCCGCCCGCGAGGGCGTCCGGCATGGTCAGCGCGGGCGCGAAGGTCAGCTCGATGGCCGCCGCGAAGACCTGCTCCTTGGTGCCGAAGTAGTGATGGACCAGCGCCGCGTCCACCCCGGCCGCCTTGGCGATACCACGGACCGAGGTCTTGTCGTAGCCACGCGCGGCGAACTCCGTACGGGCCGCGGCCAGGATGCGCTCGCGGGCGCCGGGGCCGGCCTCGGCGGCGGCGCGGGCCGGGCGGCCACGGCGGCGGGCCCGCGCGGGCGGTGTACCGGGCTCCGGGGTCGCGTCGTCCCGGCCGGCGCTCACGGGCCCTGGACCCGGCTCGGTGAGGCGAGATGCAGCCGGGTGAAGGCCAGCGCCTCGGCCAGATCGGCCTCGCGTTCGGCGGCGGACATCGCCCGGCGGGTGTTGACCTCGACGACGACGTGTCCGCTGAAGCCGGTGGCGGCCAGCCGCTCCAGGACCTCGGCGCAGGGCTGGCTGCCGCGTCCCGGCACCAGATGCTCGTCCTTGGCGGAGCCGTTGCCGTCGGCGAGGTGGACATGCCCCAGGCGGTCGCCCATCCGCTCCACCATCGCCAGCGCGTCGTTGCGGGCGGTGGCGGTGTGCGACAGGTCGACGGTGAAGTGCCGGTAGTCGTCGTTGGTGGGGTCCCAGTCAGGGGCGTAGGCGAGCATCTCGCGGTCCCGGTAGCGCCACGGGTACATGTTCTCGACGGCGAATTTCACGTCCGTCTCGTGCGCCATCCGCCACACCCCGCGGACGAACTCCCGCGCGTAGCTGCGCTGCCAGCGGAACGGCGGGTGCACGACCACCGTGGAGGCGCCCAGCTTCTCCGCGGCGTTGCGGGCGCGCTGGAGCTTGACCCACGGGTCGGTGGACCAGACCCGCTGGGTGATCAGCAGACACGGGGCGTGGACGGCCAGCACCGGCACGCCGTGGTAGTCCGAGAGGCGGCGCAGCGCGTCGATGTCCTGGCTGACCGGATCGGTCCACACCATGACCTCGACGCCGTCGTAGCCGAGGCGCGCGGCGATCTCGAAGGCCGTCGCCGTCGACTCCGGATACACCGAGGCCGTGGACAGCGCGACCTTCGCATCCGGGATGCGCACCACTGGCTCTGTCACGAGGGACAGCGTACGGGCCGGGGCTGGGTGCGGGGCAGGAGGTCCGGACAGCCGTGGCCCGCCGCCGGTGGCTCGTCCCCTGGGCGGGGAGGCCGGGACGGGCGCCACCGGGGGGCGCGGCCGGCGGGGGCGTGACGAGTCTCACCCGCGCCGGGCGCGCTCCGGCGGACGGCCGCGCGCCCTACGGCAGGTGGTCCAGCCGCCGCAGAATGACGCCCTCGCGCAGCGCCCACGGGCAGATCTCCAGCGTCTCGACCCCGAACAGGTCCATCGCCGCCTCGGCGACCAGCGCCCCGGCGAGCAGCTGCCGCGAGCGCCCCTCGGACACCCCGGGCAGCGCCACCCGCTCCTCCGCGGACATCCCGGCCAGCCGCGGCACCCACTCCTCCAGCTTCTTACGGGTCAGCTCCCGCTGGACGTAGAGGCCCTCGGCGGAGCGCGCGGCGCCCGCGATCCGGGCCAGCTGCTTGAAGGTCTTGGACGTGCCGACGACCTGGTCGGGCGTGCCGTAGCGGCTGAAATCGCTCACCACCTTGGCGATCTCGGCCCGGACCCGGCGGCGCAGCGTCCGGACGTCCTCGGCCTCCGGCGGGTCGCCGGGCAGATCGCCCGCGGTCAGCCGGCCGGCGCCCAGCGGCAGCGACACCGCCACGTCCGGGTCCTCGTCGAGGCCGTAGGCGATCTCCAGGGAGCCGCCGCCGATGTCCAGCACCAGCAGCCGGCCGGCCGACCAGCCCAGCCAGCGCCGGGCGGCGAGGAAGGTGAGCCGCGCCTCGTCCTCACCGGAGAGCACCTGGAGCGAGGCATCGGTCTCCAGGGCGACCCGGCGCAGTACGTCCTCCCCGTTGGTGGCCTCCCGGATCGCCGAGGTGGCGAACGGCAGCACGCTCTCGACGCCCTTGTCCTCGGCCACCTGGAGCGCCTCGTGGATGGTGGCCACCAGGCGCTCCACCCCGGCATCGCTTATCGCGCCGCCCTCGTCGAGGAGTTCGGCAAGGCGCAGCTCCGCCTTGTGCGAATAGGCGGGCAGCGGGCGCGCGCCCGGGTGTGCGTCCACCACCAGCAGATGGACCGTATTCGAACCCACATCGAGGACACCGAGTCTCATACGGGGAAACCTACTGCGCGCGCCGACCGCTCCTGTCGGCGCGGTCGGCACCCGTCGCTCCCCCTTACGCTGGAGTCGTGGCAAAGACGAAAAAGGCGAAGCACGAAAAAGCGCTCAAGAAGGAAGAAAAGCGGCGCGCCCAGGCGGCCGAGGGGCAGCGGGCCCCCGCCGACGAGGTCGGGCTCGACTTCGCCCGTGCCTGGGTCACCTTCCCGGACCCGGGCGACGACGAGCAGCTCTTCCGCTGTGACCTGACCTGGCTGACGTCCCGCTGGACCTGCATCTTCGGCAGTGGCTGCCAGGGCATCCAGGCCGGCCGGGCGGACGACGGCTGCTGCACCCTCGGCGCGCACTTCTCGGACGACGACGACGAGAAGCGGGTGGCCGAGCATGTGGCACGGCTCACGCCCGAGGTGTGGCAGCACCACGACGTGGGCACCACGACCGGCTGGGTCGAGGAGGACGAGGACGGCGAACGGCAGACCCGGCGCTGGGAGGGCTCCTGCATCTTCCAGAACCGTCCCGGCTTCCCGGCCGGCGCGGGCTGCTCGCTGCACCTCCTCGCGCTGCGCGAGGGCCGTGAGCCCCTGGAGACCAAGCCGGACGTCTGCTGGCAGCTGCCGGTCCGGCGCACCTACGACTGGATCGACCGGCCGGACGACACCCAGATCCTTCAGGTGACGATCGGCGAGTACGACCGCCGCGGCTGGGGCCCCGGCGGCCATGACCTGCACTGGTGGTGCACCTCCGCGACCTCGGCGCACGGCGCGGGCGAGCCGGTCTACGTCTCGTACAAGCCCGAGCTGACCGAGCTGATGGGCAAGAAGGGCTACGCCAAGCTCGCCGAGCTGTGCGAGGAGCGGCTGGCCGCGACGCTGCCGATGGCGCCGCACCCGGCGGACCCGGCGCCCCTGAAGAAGCCGCAGAAGTAGCACGCGACCCGGCCCGGGCCTGCCGGGCCGGGCGGCCGTCTGCGCTCAGCGCGCCGGGTGCGTGGTGTTCGAGGGCGTCGAGGACGGGGCCGGGCCGGTCGGCTTCGGCGTCGGAGCCGTCGCCGTCGGCGTGGGTGACGGCGACGTCCGGGTCGGCGTGGGCGTCGGTTTCGGGGCCGGCCGGGTCGGCTTCGGATGCGCGGGCCCCGGGCGCTGCGGACCGGCGGCCGGGCCGGTCGCGCCGTAGCCCCGCATCGTGACGGCAGTACCCCCGGGCTCGATGGCGATCCTGGCCCGCCAGGGGCCCGCCGGCTCCCGGTCGTGGTCGATATGGACCGTGATCGTGGTGGTCTCGCCCGGCCGCAGGGTGCCCGCCGTACGGCTCATCTGGAGCCAGGCCGCGCCCGCCGAGGCGTACCAGCGCACCGGGGCGCCGCCGGTGGCGCGGAGCGTGAGGAGCGTGGTCCGGCCCCGGGGTGCAGCGGCGATCGTCAGCCGGCCGGGGCCCGACTCCCGCCGGCGGTCCGCGCCGTCCGGCCGCTGCGGGGTGCCGTCCGCACTGATCACCTCGACGGACACATCGGGCGTCCCGTCGCCGTCCGTGAAGCCGGGCTGGGGCGTCGTCCTGGCGTTCCCGGCGTTCTCGTACGGGCTGCCGCCCAGCCGCGGCCCGGGTTCCGTGTCGCTGGCCGTCACCGAGGGCGAGTCATCGGCCGCCACGTCGGTGACGGGGGCGCCCCGGTAGGCAGCCCACAGGGCCAGCACCGGCGCGGCGACGACGGTGGCGACCACGGTGGTGGTCAGCGCCCGGTTGCGCAGCCGGCGCCGGCGGGCCACCCGGTCCTTCGGGGGGCCCACGGGGAAACCGCTGCGGTCGTAGCGAGGAGAACCGTTTGCCCCACTCGCCCGGCCGCCACCTCCCGCCCCGGCCACCCCTTCCGCGCGGCCCGACTTGGTGCGCCGGGCGACCGCCAGCGCACCGAGCACGGCCTCCCGGGGCGCGGCGACCAGCGGCAGGCTGCCCCGGTCCACCGGCGCGGTGCCCGGCCAGGTCCCCGGGGCGGTGGCCCGCTCGGCGGTCCGCCGGCACTCGGCGCAGTCGTCGACATGGCGCACCAGCTCCCGGCTGAGTGCCGCGCCCAGCAGCATCTGGGTGTCGCCCGCCAGCTGCGCGACCTCCCGGCAGCGGCCGGACTCGACGACGGCCAGCGCCGCCCGGGTCCGTTCGACCTCGCAGGCGGCGGTGGCCAGCAGCGTGCGGGTGGCGATCGGGTCGGCGCCGAGCACCGCGGCGACCTCGTCGGCCGAGAGGTGGTGGCGCACCGAGAGCTCCAGCGCCTCCCGCTGCTCGGGGGTGGTGCCGGCGGCCTCCGGCCAGGCCAGCGCGGCCAGTTCACGCTGCCGGCGCTCGGCCTCGCGGGCCGCGCCGGGGCCCGGGGTCCCGGCGGCCGGCGCGGTCCGCTCGGCGAGCCGGCGCAAACAGGCCCAGCGGGCGAGGGCGTAGAGCCAGGAGCGGTACAGCGCCGGGTCGCCGGGGCGGCGGCCGCGGTGCCGCTCGGCGAGCGCGAGCGTCTCGCCGAGCACCGCGGTCGCGGCGTCGTGTTCGCACAGCACGGACAGGCAGTAGGTGAACAGCCCGTCCAGATGGGGCTGGTAGCCGTCCCGGCCCCGGTCCGGGGGGCGGGCGGCGTCCGGGCCGGGCCGCTCGGACGGCTGCGGCCGGTTCCGGCGCCGCGCGTCGCCGCGCGACCGGTGTGCGCCGGTGGAGTGCGTGGGGTGCTCGGGCCTGCTGCTCATCACCCCGGCGACGGTAGGCGGATGATGCAGCCCTGCTTGCTCGCGTTGGACACTTTTAACCCTTACGGGTGACCATCTCCCTCAAAAGGGGACACGAATAGCTCTTTACACGGGCGGTGCGCTCCGTATGCGCCACTCGGTCGGCGCAACCGCCGACGGCGGCGCCCCCTCCTGGGACGCTCCCCGCAAGGGCGCCCGCCGGCTCCCGGCGGCGTTGTCAGACCCCGCCGCTACGGTGACCCCATGGCAACGCGTAAATCGTCGGGCAAGGAGCGTCCCTCCTACCGCTGCACCGAATGCGGCTGGACCACCGCCAAATGGCTCGGCCGCTGTCCCGAGTGCCAGGCGTGGGGCACGGTCGAGGAGTTCGGCGGCGCCCCCGCGGTGCGCACGACCGCGCCCGGCCGGGTCACCACCGCCGCCCTGCCCATCGGCCAGGTCGACGGCAAGCAGGCCACCGCCCGCTCGACGGGCGTGCCCGAGCTGGACCGCGTCCTCGGCGGCGGGCTGGTCCCCGGCGCCGTCGCGCTGGTGGCCGGCGAGCCCGGCGTGGGCAAATCCACCCTGCTGCTGGACGTCGCCGCCAAGGCCGCCTCCGACGCCCACCGCACGCTGTATGTCACCGGCGAGGAATCCGCGAGCCAGGTACGGCTGCGCGCCGACCGCATCGGCGCCCTCGACGACCATCTGTATCTGGCCGCCGAAACCGACCTGTCCGCGGTGCTCGGCCACCTCGACACCGTCAAGCCGTCGCTGCTGATCCTCGACTCGGTACAGACCGTCGCCTCCCCCGAGATCGAAGGGGCGCCCGGCGGGATGGCCCAGGTCCGCGAGGTCGCCGGCGCACTGATCCGGGCCTCCAAGGAACGCGGGATGGCCACCCTCCTGGTGGGCCATGTCACCAAGGACGGCGCCATCGCCGGACCGCGCCTCCTGGAGCATCTCGTCGATGTCGTCCTGCACTTCGAGGGCGACCGGCACGCCCGGCTGCGCCTGGTCCGCGGCGTCAAGAACCGCTACGGCACCACCGACGAGGTCGGCTGCTTCGAGCTGCACGACGAAGGCATCACCGGCCTCACCGACCCCTCGGGCCTCTTCCTGACCCGCCGCGCCGAGCCGGTGCCCGGCACCTGCCTGACCGTGACCCTGGAGGGCCGCCGCCCCCTGGTCGCCGAGGTCCAGGCGCTGACCGTCGACTCCCAGATCCCCTCCCCCCGGCGCACCACCTCCGGCCTGGAGACCTCCCGCGTCTCGATGATGCTCGCCGTCCTGGAACAGCGCGGCCGGATCAGCGCCCTGGGCAAACGCGACATCTACAGCGCGACGGTCGGCGGAGTGAAGCTGACCGAGCCCGCCGCGGACCTCGCCGTGGCCCTCGCCCTGGCCAGCGCGGCCAGTGACACCCCACTGCCGAAGAACCTCGTCGCCATCGGTGAAGTGGGCCTCGCGGGCGAGGTCAGACGCGTCACGGGCGTCCAGCGCCGGCTGTCCGAGGCGGCCCGCCTCGGCTTCACCCACGCCCTCGTCCCCACCGACCCCGGCAAGATCCCCGACGGGATGCGGGTCCTGGAGGTCGCCGACGTCGGACAGGCACTCAGCGTGCTGCCCAAGCGGGTGCGCCGGGAGGCCCCACAGGAAGAGGGCGCACGCCGGTAGACTTTGCCCTGGTCTCGCCCGTCACCGCAGAATTGCCTGTCGGCCACGTACGCTCCGCTGGTACGTCAACCACAGCATGGGCCGGGCGGCCTGCGGACCGACAGACCTTGTGACGGAGGAGTGCAGTGGCAGCCAACGACCGGGCATCGACTTCCGGCAGGTCCGGTGGAAGCGCCGGCACCGAGAGCCTGATGCGCGCCTCGCTGAGCGCCGTCGCGCCCGGTACCGCCCTGCGCGACGGCCTGGAGCGCATCCTCCGCGGCAACACCGGCGGGCTGATCGTCCTCGGCTTCGACAAGACCGTCGAGTCCATGTGTACCGGTGGCTTCGTCCTCGATGTGGAGTTCACCGCGACCCGGCTGCGCGAGCTGTGCAAGCTCGACGGCGCCCTGGTCCTCGACAAGGACATCACCAAGATCATGCGGGCCGGGGTCCAGCTGGTGCCGGACGCCTCCATCCCGACGGAGGAGACCGGCACCCGCCACCGCACCGCCCAGCGCGTCTCCATCCAGGCCGGCTTCCCGGTCGTCTCCGTCAGCCAGTCGATGCGCCTGATCGCCCTCTATGTCGACGGGGAGCGCCGTGTCCTGGAGGAGTCGGCGGCGATCCTCTCCCGCGCCAACCAGGCGCTGGCGACGCTGGAGCGCTACAAGCTCCGCCTGGACGAGGTCGCCGGCACCCTCTCCGCCCTGGAGATCGAGGACTTGGTGACGGTCCGCGATGTCACCGCGGTCGCCCAGCGCCTGGAGATGGTCCGCCGGATCGCCACCGAGATCGCCGAGTACGTCGTCGAGCTCGGCACGGACGGCCGGCTGCTCGCCCTCCAGCTGGAGGAGCTGATCGCCGGTGTGGAGCCCGAGCGGGAGCTGGTCGTCCGCGACTATGTCCCCGAGCCGACCGCCAAGCGGTCCCGTACGGTCGCCGAGGCGCTCGCCGAGCTGGACGCCCTCAGCCACACCGAACTCCTCGAACTCCCCATCGTGGCCCGCGCCTTGGGCTACAGCGGCGCCCCCGAGACGCTGGACTCCGCGGTCTCGCCGCGCGGCTTCCGCCTGCTGGCGAAGGTCCCCCGGCTGCCCGGCACGGTCATCGACCGCCTCGTCGACCACTTCGGCGGCCTCCAGAAGCTGCTCGCGGCCAGCGTCGACGACCTCCAGACGGTCGACGGCGTCGGCGAGGCCCGCGCCCGCTCGGTCCGCGAGGGCCTGTCGCGGCTGGCGGAGTCATCGATCCTGGAGCGGTACGTCTAAGCGGTACGTCCGGACGGTACGTCCAAGCGGTACGTCCAGGGGGACACGCCCCGGTCCGCCGTCCCCGCTCGCCGTACGCCGCGGCTCCTCGACGATCCGCTGCAAGGCCGCCGCGTGTGCCGCCGGCCCGGTCCGTCCGCCGGTCAGGGACGGGACCCGGTGGCAGATGCGGGGAGCGCGGCGGTGAGCCGGAGGCCCGTGACGAGGTCGGGGCGGATCCGCAGGGCGTGTTCCCGCTGCCCCTCCGTCCAGGGGTGCAGCAGCTCCCCGTAGTACGCCAGGTCGCGCGGATCGGTGACCGGCCGGCAGTAACCGGTGACCACCACGCTCCAGCCGACGTGCGTCACCGGGTCGATGGTGTCCGCCTCGTAGGCGACGACGACGCCCTCGGTATCGGCCTGCCGGGTCACCGTGGCGATCGCCGCGCCCTCCTGCGTCCGGATGATGATCTCGCCCCGGTCCAGCAGATGGTTGACCGGGCGGATCGCCGGCAGCGCGTCCTGGGTGAAGACGATCCGGCCCAGCGACACACTGCCGAGGAGCCGCAGCGCCTCCGCACGGTGCAGCGGGATGCTGTGCCGGGGCCCGGCGGTCCCGGCCCCGCCCGCCCGGGTCACTCCGGCACCCGGCCGGGACGCCATGTAGTTCACCGTGTGCTCCCTCTCGTCCTCCCACGCGCTGACATGCCCAGTAGAAGGCCGGCGATCACCGCGCACCAGGGGCCGTTCGGCCCCCGGGCGGGGCGGGATCAGGCGGCCGGGGAGTCGAGGACCGGGTCGTACCGGACCTGCTCGGCGGGCAGGCCGGCCGCGGTCAGCCGCGCCACGGTCGCGCCGACCATCGCGGGCGGCCCGCTGACGAAGGCGAGATGCCCGGACCAGCCACCCCGGCGGGCCACCGCCTCCACCACCGGGCCGCGGCCGCCCCCTTGGGCACCCACGTCGAGCACAGGCACCACATGCAGCCACCGATGACGCGCCGCCCAACGGGACAGCACCCGCGCGTCATACAGCTCGTCGCGGCTGCGGGCGCCCAGGAACAACTGCACCCCGCGCGGCTCCCGCACCGCCGGCAGGGCGGGCCCACCACCGCCGCCCCGGCGCCCGGCCAGCTCCTCCAACAGCGCCTTGACCGGGGCCCACCCCGTGCCGCCCGCCACCATCAGCAGCTCACGCGAGGGGTCGTCGTCCAGCGTCATCGTCCCCTGCGCCGGCCCCAGACGCAGTGTGTCCCCGACCCGGGTGTGCGCCACCAGCGCCTCACTGACCCCTCCGGCGCCGGTCTGCCGCACATGGAACTCCAGCTCGCGCACCGGCCGCGGGGCGCAGGCGAGGGAGTACTGTCGCCAGGCCTGCGGCAGCAGCGGGGACTCGACGGCGGCGTACTGGCCGGCCCGGTACGGATAGGGCTCGTCGGTCCGCACCCGCAGCACCGCGAGGTCCGGGCGGCGCAGCTCATGGCCGACCACCGTGCCCCGCCAGTACGCCGGTTCGGCGAGAGTGGCCTCCGCGCCGTCGACCATGGCCGCCACGGCGAACCGCAGCATCCGCACCCACGCCTGCTCCGCCGCCTCGCTCCAGCCCGGCCCCGCGGACTTCCGCAGCGCCACACACAAGGCCGCCTCGAACGTCTCGTAGTGCACCGGCCGCACCCCGAGTTTGCGGTGGTCCCGGCCGAGCCGGGTGAAGAACGCGGCCACCTCGTCCGGACGGTCCAGATTCTCGATCAAGTAGCGGAAGGCGCGGGCGAGATGGGACCGCTGGAACTCCATCGACGCGGGGAACAGCCGCCGCAGGGACGGCCACCGCGCGAACATCTCGTCGTAGAGAAGGCCGATCAACTCGTCGAACGGCGTCACCAGCGGCAGGTGCCGCACGATCAGCCGCTGGTCGGCGGCGCCGTCGTAGGGCACCGCCGACGCTAACTCCGGCTCCGGCGCACGGTCCTGGCCCAGCATCCGGCGCCGCAGCCGCATCGCGTCGTGCCGGGCCAGCAGTGCGTGGTACTCGTGGCCGACGGTGCCCGTAAAGGCATGCATGAGCGGACCTCCTGGCTGCGACGACGGACCGGGCGGCGGGATACCGGGAATGCCGCGGTCCGGAAAGGGGCGCCAGTATGGCAGCGGGCCGCGGTGCCCCATCGGCCCTGCTCCCCAGGGCCGTTCGGCCCTTTCGCCCCCGCCGCGCACCCCGCGATGCTCGACCCCGGGGGCCGTACCGGGCGCACCACGCCCACCAGGGCCGCCCATACTGAGAGACCCCACAACGGACCATCCCGCACCTACCGGGCGACCAAGCGAGCACCGAATGAACCTGCACCCCGCACCCGCCGCACCGCTGCGCGTCTTCATCCTCGACGACCACGAGGTGGTCCGGCGCGGGGTGCGGGACCTCCTCGAAGCGGAGGAGGACATCGAGGTCGTGGGCGAGGCGGGGGACCGCCGGCAGGCCCTCGCCCGGGTACCGGCCGCCCGCCCGCAGGTGGCGGTGCTCGACGTCCGCCTCGGCGGCGGCGACGGCCCCGGCGGCGACCACGAAGGCATCGAGGTGTGCCGGGAGTTACGCGCCCGGATGCCGGAGCTGGCCTGCCTGATGCTGACCTCGTTCGACGACGACGAAGCGCTCTTCGACGCCATCATGGCGGGGGCCGCCGGCTACGTCCTCAAGCAGATCAACGGATCCGGCCTGGTACACGCGGTACGCACGGTGGCGGCGGGCGAATCCATGCTGGACCCGCGCACCGCGTCCCGGGTGATGGCACGGCTGCGCGGCCCCCACGAGACGCCCGAGGCACCGCCGTCGGAGCTGGACCAGCTCTCGCCCCGGGAACGGCAGGTACTGGAGCTGATCGGCGAGGGACTGACCAACCGGGAGATCGCCGACCGGCTGTTCCTCGCGGAGAAGACCGTCAAGAACCGCGTCTCGGCCATCCTCGCCAAGCTGGGAGTGGGCCGCCGCGTCCAGGCGGCGATGGTCGCCGAGCGCTTCCGGGAACAGCGGGGCTGAGCGCCCCGGCCCGCCACACCGGGTCCGCCCCGATGCCCGACGGGGCTCAGCCCGGCAGCGGAACCCGCCACACGATCCGGGTACCGCCCGGCTCCGGGGACTCGACCGTCAGCCGGCCCCCGTACAGCTCGGCCCGCGCCCGCATATTGGCCAGGCCCCCCGTATGCCGCGCGGCGCCCACCCCCACCCCGTCGTCCACCACCGTCAGCGTCACCTCGTCCGCCACCGTCAGGGCGACATCGAGGCGCCGGGCGCGGGCGTGCCGGGCGGCGTTGCTGAGGGCCTCCGCGGTCACCGCCAGCAGGTGCCCGGCCAGTTCGTCGGGGACGCTGGTGTCCGCCGGGCCGTCGATCCGCAGCGACGGGGTGAAGCCCAGCGTGCGCGCCGCCGTCCGCACGGCGTCGGTGAGCCCACGGCGCAGACCCGCACCGTCGGCACCGTCCCCGGCCGTGCGCAGTTCGAAGATGGTGGACCGAATGATCTTGATGGTGGTGTCCAGGTCATCGACCGCCCGCCCGACCCGCTCGGCCGCCTCGGGCCGGTCGATCAGCCGGGTCGCGCTCTGCAAGGTGATCCCGGTGGCGAACAGCCGCTGAATGGCCAGATCATGCAGGTCCCGGGCGATGCGGTCCCGGTCGTGGAAGACCGCCAGCTCCTCCGACTCGGCCCGCCGCCGGCCGAGTTCCAGGGCGATCACGGCCTGATCGGCAAAGCCCGAAATCAGCTTCGCCTCGGTCTCGTCGAAGGCCGGCCGGCCCGCCAGCCGGCACAGCCGCAGCGCCCCGCACCCGATGTCGACCTGGAGCGGCACCGCGACCGCCGGACCGTACTCCTCGTCCGCCCCGGTACCCGCCCCCAGCGGATGCGCCCGCGGATCGCTCCGTACATCGGCGCTGACCACCGGCCGCCCCGTACGCGCCGCCGTCCCGGGCAGCGACCCCTCGGCCGGCACCGTCAGCCCCGCGATACGGCCGGCGCCCGCGCCGTGCGCCACCGCCACCGCCAGCCGGTCCGGGGCCGACGGCACCGGCAGCAGCACCGCCGCGCAGTCGGCGCCGGCCACCTCCATGGCCCGCTCGGCGATCAGCCGCAACACCTGGTCCGCCTCCGTACCGGACAGCAGGCTCCTGGTGATCTCGCCCAGCGCCTCCAGCCAGCGCTCCCGGCGGCGGCTCTCGTGATACATCCGGGCGTTGTCGATCGCCACCCCCGCCGCGATCGACAGCGTGGTCACCACCGCCTCGTCATCGGCGTCGAACGAGCCGCCGCCCCGCTTCTCGGTGAGGTAGAGATTGCCGAACACCTCGTCACGCACCCGGACCGGCACCCCGAGGAACGTCCGCATCGGCGGATGGTGCGCGGGAAACCCGTAACTGCGCGGGTGGCGGGACAGATCGGTGAGCCGCAGCGGCTCGGGACGGCGGATGAGCTCACCGAGGATGCCCCGGCCGCACGGTAACGGGCCGATCGACGCGATGAGCTCCTCGGACATCCCCACCGGCAGGAACTGCGAGAGCCGCTGCCCGTCACCGACCACACCGAGCGCGCCGTACTCCGCGTCGGTGAGGGCGACCGCCGCCTCCACGATGCCCCCGAGCACCTGCGGCAACTCCAGCCCCCGCCCCAGGCCCATCACCGCGTCGAGCAGACTGCGCATCCGGTCCTCCGGCGCGCGCAGATGCGGCCAACGCGCCTCCGGCGCGGCCCGCTTCGGATCGGACATGACCGCCCTGCCCCCAATTGCCCCGAACCCCGTCCCTGCTCAGCAGCGTAGCCGAGCGGCCCGGCCGCCCCGTCCGGAGACCGCATCGCCCGGCCACCCACCCGGAGATCGCACCGGCCGAACATCCACCCGGAGACCGAACCGGCCGAACTTCCCCTCCCCCTAGGGTCTCCCGGTCCGGCGAGGGGGCTGTTCGGCCCTGGGCCCCGGCCCCCCGGCGAACGAGCATGGTGACACCGGGAAGGGCCGAGTCTCCCCCGTGCTCATGTCCCGGCCCTTCCCGGTCCATTGGCCGCGTTTCCGCGCCGGCCCGCGCGCCCCTCGGGTGGCGGGGCGGACCCGTCGGATGCCGGGGAGCCACGGCAACAGCGGGCGGTCAGCAGCACACCGCGGAACGCAGATCCTTCAGGGTGGGCTACGCGGGGAGGGGGGCCGAGGTGGACTGCTGACGTGACACGGGTTGGAGGAGGTCTCTGAGGAGGGGTCCGCGGGGCCTCGTGGGGAGCGCGGGGCCTCGTGGGGGGCGCAGGACCTCGTGGGGTCCGCGGGGCCTCGTGGGGACCGCGGCCCTCACCCCCGCAGGACAGCGGCCTCCTTCTCCGGCGGCAGCCCCACCACCGGCCGGTCCGGCCGCTGCGGCGCCACCCCGCCGATGCTCTGGAGCCAGGCCCAGGTGTCGGCGACCGTCTCGCCCACGGGACGGCAACGCAGCCCGTCCGCCAGGGCCTTGGACACATCGGAACCGTAGATCACAGCATCCGGCTCGCCGGTCGCCAGCCAGACCGGCAGCTCGATCCAGGGCGCGATACCGGCGGCGAGGACATCCTCCGGGGCGGTCCAGCGCAGCTCCACGTCCGCGCCGGTGACCGTCACACAACTCTCCAGGAACTCCCCCATCGTGGCGTGCCCGACCTCGCTCACCAGGTTGTACGCACCGCCGCGCCCGGCCTCCAGCGCATCGACCGTCCATGCGGCGAGATCCCGGACGTCGATGTACTGGAGCGCCAACTCCCGCGGCCCCGGCGCAAGAACCGGGCCACCACGGGCGATCCGGGTCAGCCACCACGGCAGCCGCCCGATGTTCTCGTACGGCCCGAGGATCAGCCCCGCACGCAGCAGCAGCGCCCGGTCCCCGAACGCCTCGGTCGCGGCCAGCTCACCGCCCCGCTTGGCCAGCGCATAGTCCGCGGCGTCGGTGGCATCGGGGGAGCCCGCCACCACTGGGGCCTGCTCGTCGAACGGGGGCGTGGGCGGAAAGGCGTACACCGAGCCGCTGGAGACATACGCGTACCTCCCGACCCGCCCGGCCAGCAGCCGCGCCGTGTCCCGCACCGCCGACGGGGCACCGCTCCAGGTGTCGACGACGGCGTCCCACTCACCCTCCTCCAGGGCCGCGAGCCCCGCCGCGCTCCCACGATCGCCGTGCAGCGTCGCCGCCCCCTCCGGCGGAGCATGCTTCCCCCGGTGGAACACCGTCACCTCCCACCCCCGCGCCAGCGCCGCCTCGGCAACCGCCCGCCCCACGAACTCCGTACCACCCAGCATCAGTAGCTTCATGACGGCGACTGTGCCGCACGCCGCCACCCGCGACCAGCAACGCACGCTCTCAGCGGAATCCCTCTGGGCGGAATAAGGGGAGGGGGCGCTTCCGCGCTTGGGGGCGGCGGGGTGTTCGAGGCTGGTTGGTGTCGGCCGGAGCCGGTCGGTGCCGGTTGGACCCGGTCGGTAGTGGTCGGCTGTGGCCGGTGCCGGGGTGCTTCCTTTGGGGCGGCGGGGCGTTCGGCTCTGGTTGGTGTCAGCCGGAGCCGGTCGGTAGTGGTCAGCTCCGGCCGGTGCCGGTCGTCGGGCTCGATTCGCGGCCTCAGCTCCAGGCACAGCCCTGGGCCTCAGGCGGCGGCCTCAGGCAGGGGCCTCAGCCGTCAGCCCTCAGCCCTCAGCCCTCAGCCCTCAGCCCTCAGCCCTCAGCCCTCAGCCCTCAGCCAGGACGAACGTCGTACGGGCCGCCTCCAGCCCCGGCACCTGCGCCTCGATCTCATACTTGCCGGCGGGCACCTTGGCCGAACTCGGCGTGGCGCACTGCGGGCCGCTGGCCCGGCGGTCCCACTCGATGGTGCGCTGCACGGACCCCTTGGCCGGCACCTGCAACAGCGCGGGCGCGGTGCCCGACGGGCAGTCGTTCGAGGCCCAGACCCGTTCGTCGCCCGCGGCGTCGCTGATGGTGAGCACCGCGGCCTTCTGCCCGAGATCCACCTTGCAGGCCGCCCCGGCCGCATTCTCGATCGTCAGCTCGAACTTCGGCCGGGTACCGGGCGCGTAGGAGTGCTTGACGCTACGAAGATCCAACTCCGCCTTACCGGAAACACAGTTGGGGAGCGAGGAACCGGCCGCGACGGCGTTCTTGCCTGAGCCCTGACCGATCGGCCCACTCCCGGAACCGGAACCACCGGATCCTCCGCTGTCGCCGGAACTTCCACTGCCGCCACCCGCGGCGCCCGACCCACCGGAACCGGAGCCCGATCCCCCGTCGTCACCCGACTCGTCGCGCCCGCCCGGCTTTTGGTCATTCACCGGCCCGCTGGCGGAGGGGCCAGGTGTGATGGACGTCGCGGGTCCGTTGCCGTGCGATCCCTTGCCCTCATCGCCGCTCTTGCCGGCGCCCCCGCCCCAGTTGACGGCCCACACCACCAGGAGGGCGAGCAGGACGACGATGGCCAGCGCAACGGCCCTCCGCCGCCAGTAGATGGAGGAGGGAAGCGGCCCGATCGGATTGCGCAGTGATCCCACGCGGAAACTCTACGAGAGATCGGCACCCACACAGGCCAGTACCCGCCGCTTCCGGCTGCAACTTTTCCCATGATCGGCCCGGAGCCGGCCAGAAGACGTCCCCCAGCCGCGTTTCCGGCCCCAACGGGGCCTGATGCCCCACTACCTCTCGACCTGCTCCACTCCGGTCCGCTTCGATCCACTCCGGTCCACTCCGGCCTCACTTTCGTCAGATGCGCCCCTGCCGATCGTCAGCAGCGGCACAACCGGGCCCGTCCATACGGTCGTTGATCATGAACAGCACCACTCTCTACCGCGACCTCACCGACCTCGCCCACCACGCCCCCGACTGGCTCCGCACCCTGGCCGAACTCGGCACCGAGGGCGGACTGCTGCTCCTGATGGCTACGGCGGTGCCCGTGTGGTGGCGGGCCCGCAGCCACCCGGCCCGCTCGGTGGCCCGCGCGGTACTGGTGCCGATATCCAGCGCCGTCGCCTACCTGCTGAGCGAGCTCGTCAAGAGCGTGGTGGACGAGGAACGGCCGTGCCGGGCGGTGGCGGGCGCGGCCGCCTCGCTCGTGCCGTGCCCGCCCGAGGGCGACTGGTCCTTCCCCAGCAACCACTCAACCATCGCCGCCGCCCTGGCCGTCGCCCTCGCCCTCGCCTGCCGCGCCACTCTCCTGCTCGCCCTACCGGTCGCCCTCCTGACCGGCCTGTCCCGGGTCTTCGTCGGCGTCCACTACCCCCACGACGTCCTGGCCGGCCTCACCCTCGGCGCAACAGCCGCGGCCCTGTGCACAGCACTGCTCACCCGCCCGACAACCAACCTGGTGACAAGGATGCGGACCGGCCGGTGGCGGGCACTGGTCGCGGCATAGCCCACGCGCAGCCCGCACAGCTGCCTGCACAGCCCACACGGCCCACATAGCCGCCGGAGCGCACCACCTCAGGGCCACACCCCCAGGGCGCACCCCCCGGGGGCCCGCCATCCCAGGGGCGCACTACCCCCAAGGCCTCATCGCCCCAGGGCCTAGCCACCCGCGGGCCTAACCACCCGCGGAGCCTCACCGGCCCGGGGCTCCACCCGGTCTCACCACCCGCGGGCCCGCCCGGCCTCACCCCCGCGGGGCTGAGCACCCAAGGGGCTCAGCTCCGCGACCACTCCTCCTTGTGGCCGAAGCCCTGGCTGTTGTCGATCAGCCGCAGCCAGTCGGGGCGCAGCTCCCAGAGCGTCGTCCGCTCCAGGGCGGCACGCAGCCGGTCACTCGTCGCGACGAACGGAAAGCGCTCGACATATACCTGCCAGCCGGCCGCCCGCTCGGCGCCGGTCAGCGGACGGCAGCGCCCCCGCCCCTGAAGCCCCGTCAGGCCGCTCCACTCCTGCCCGTCCCGCTGAGCCGTGAACGCGACCCGCGCGCCGGGCTCCGCGAGGGCCCGGCCGTGCCGGGTCGCGGTCGCGGTGACGAAATACAGCGCGGGCCCGGCACCAGCCTCCAGGCCGCCCGTCACACCGGCCGCCCCGCCGGCCTCCACGCCCGACACGCCGGGCCCGCCCGACACACCGGCCTCGTCGACGTCGTCGGCTGCGCCGGCCTCGTCGAGCGCGCCGGGCGTCTTGGCCGCGCCGGCGGTGGCAGTCCCCTCAACCGCCTCGGCCGCCCCGGTCGCGTACAGCACCGCGCACGCCTGTGGCCCGTCCTCGTCCACATACGCGAGCGTCATCGTCGTATGCGCGGCCAGCGCCCGCCGGATCGCCTCCGGGCAGACCGACCCGGCCGCCGGCGCGGCGCCATCCGGCCCCACCGCGCCACCGTGCCCCGCGGCACCCCCCGGTCCCGCCACGCCACCCGGCCCCGCCGCAGCGCCCGCCCCCGCCGCGTCACCCGCATGCCCCCTACCTTCCGAGTGGCCCATGCATTCCCCCGCGCCCGCGCCGTCCATGCCGCCCGTGCCGCCCGCTCCGTTCATCTCCGCCATGCCCGCATCCTCGCTTGTTGTCTCCTTGGCCTCGCTTGCCGCCTCCTTCTATTCCAGCAACGATTACGGAGAGTAGCGAGTTCCTGCCGGGGCGTGGCTGTTGAGTCGTCGTGCCGGCCCCTCGCACCGCACGCCCCCTCCCCGCCCGCCACCGGGCCCCCGGCCCCGGCCCCAGCCCCCTAACACCGACCACCGACCGCCGACCGATTCGCCCACCGCACACCACTCACCGCCCTCCCCCCATGCCCCGCCCCACCCCTCCCTACCCCCCAGTAGCCCCCGCCCGTGAGTGGTTGGCCGTCCTGCGTGTGGGTGGGCGTGCGGCGGGGCGGGCCCGGTGCGTTTCCTGGGCGAGGCCGGACGTGCCAGGATCGGCATGCCATGACTTCGACGCCTGTCACCACCACTGCCACGACCGCCGCCGCCGAGACCGCTTCTGCCGCCGACGCGGCCGCGGAAGCCGCCGACGGGACCGCGCTGCACGGCCCGGTCACCGACTGGTTCGACGAGCACGCCCGCGATCTGCCCTGGCGCCGCCCCGAAGCGGGCGCCTGGGGTGTGATGGTGAGCGAGTTCATGTTGCAGCAGACCCCGGTCAGCAGAGTGCTGCCGGTGTACGAGCAGTGGCTGGCCCGCTGGCCGCGCCCCGCCGACCTGGCCGCCGAGGCGCCGGGCGAGGCGGTCCGGGCCTGGGGCCGGCTCGGTTATCCGCGCCGCGCACTGCGGCTGCACGCCGCCGCGTCCGCGATACAGGAGCGGCACGGCGGCGACGTGCCGCGTGAGCACGGCCAGTTGCTGGCGCTGCCCGGCGTCGGCGAGTACACGGCCGCGGCGGTCGCGTCCTTCGCGTACGGGCAGCGGCACGCGGTGCTGGACACCAATGTGCGCCGGGTGTTCGCCCGCGCGGTGGCCGGCCGCCAGTTCCCGCCGAACGCCACCACCGCGGCGGAGCGCAAGCTCGCCCGTGCGCTGCTGCCCGAGGACGAGCAGCTCGCGGCGCGCTGGGCGGCGGCCACGATGGAGCTGGGTGCGCTGCTGTGCACGGCGCGCGCGCCGGAGTGTCACCGTTGTCCGATCGCGGCGCAGTGCGCGTGGCGGCAGGCCGGGTCGCCGGCGCACGACGGTCCGCCGCGTCGTACGCAGACCTATGCCGGTACCGACCGGCAGGTGCGCGGCAAGCTGCTGGCCGTGCTGCGCGAGGCGGTCGCGCCGGTGCCGCAGCAGGTGCTGGACGCGGTGTGGGACGAGCCGGTGCAGCGTGCGCGGGCGTTGGACGGGCTGGTCTCGGACGGTCTGGTCGAGCCGCTGGGCGGAGGCCGGTACCGGCTGCCACTGACGTAGCCCGGCCGTCGTCCAGGCCGGGCTGCGCCTGTCACAAGGGCAGGAGCCCGGCTGTCATCTGGGCCAAAGCGCGGCTGCCACCCCCACAGGACCGCGGCCGCCATCCCCAGGACCGCAGCCGCCACACCCACAGAACCCGTCACACACACAGGGACGCGGCCCCCCGCCACCAAACCCGCGGCCGTCATCCCCCCGTCCCCACCCACCCCCGTCACCCCCACACCAAAGAGGAGGCGCGGCCGCTTAGGCGGCCGCGCCTCTTCGCGTGACGGCCGGCCGTCTGACGCGGTAACACATTTAGGGCAGCATGACCGAAAGGTGCCGCGATACGGCCTGAAGAAGGCCCTCGCTGGGCACGGTTGCCGTCGTGTCACGGCCGATAGGTCTTGGGGCGGGGGTGCTTCTCCCCCCGGAGTATGACGTGCACGGGCCTGCCGTCCGTCCGAAGTAGGACCCCTGGCGCGCTGTTACACAACCGAGGGTTTTCCGTGCACTCGTTGTGGGGCCGACGCACATTACGTCGCAACACCCCCTCCGTAGCGTCTTCCTCGTGCTGGAGATGACTGCCGGCACGGTCAACGTGGGGAAACGAAAGCGGATCGGAGGCGTCGAGATGGCGACCAGCGGCGGCAAGGTACTGGACTTCGAAGAGTACGTTCGTACGCGGCAGGAGGCCCTGCTGCGGAGCGCCCGGCGCCTCGTGCCCGATCCGGTGGACGCTCAGGATCTGTTGCAGACCGCTCTGGTCCGCACCTACGGCCGCTGGGACGGCATCGCGGACAAGTCGCTGGCCGATGCCTACCTCCGCCGCGTCATGATCAACACCCGGACGGAGTGGTGGCGGGCGCGCAAGCTGGAGGAGGTGCCCACCGAGCAGCTCCCGGACGCGAGCGTGGACGACGGCACCGAGCAGCGCGCGGACCGTGCCCTGCTGATGGACATCCTGGGGGTGCTCGCTCCGAAGCAGCGCAGCGTCGTGGTGCTGCGACACTGGGAGCAGATGAGCACGGAGGAGACCGCGGCGGCGCTCGGGATGTCGACGGGTACCGTCAAGAGCACGCTGCACCGTGCGCTGGCGCGGCTGCGTCAGGAGCTTCAGATGCGCGACATCGACGCCCGGATGCTGGAGCGCGGCGAGCGGGAGCGGGAGCGGTGCGCGGCCTGACGGGCGGCGCACGGCACGCGGGACACGGCACGACGTACGACATCACACCAGTTACCACACGAAAACTATCCTTACCGGTGAAAACGGGCAGAACGACGGGTGCCTTACGGCTCCGGGCTCGACGCGCGACAATCACTTCAGGAACAGCAGCGGGATCAGCGGCTGTGCGAGCAGCACGGTGAGCGGGAGCGGATTGTCCAGGTACAGGTTGACCAGGATCGGGTTGACCAGAGGCGGCGCGGCCACGGCAGGAGTGGCCGCCGTCGGCCTTTTGCTGGCCGGATGCAATCCGGGGGGCGAGGGTGTGCGCAGTGAGGGCTCCGCGACCAGCACCCCGGTGCCTCCCAAGGGCCCGGTGAGCAGTTCTCCCAGCCCGTCCTCGACCGCGGACTACAAGAAGGTCGACGCGGTCCAGCTGCTGAAGGACGACCCGAAGGTCGGCGCGTTCGTGAAGAAGTCCCTGGCCAAGCCGTGCGCCGCCGACGAGTACCCGGTCGAGGTGACCTATGCGTCGCTGACCGGCGGCAAGTCCCCCGATGTCATCGTCAACGTCATGACCTGCGCGGATTCCGTCGGGATCGGCTCGTACGTCTACCGCAAGCACAGCGGCACGAAGCTCGGGTATGACAACGTGTACACGAACGAACAGCCGTCGGTCTCCGCCGGGGTCAACAAGGGCGAGCTGGAGGTCTCCAAGCAGACCTATGACACCGGCGACAAGGTGTGCTGCCCTTCAGGTGAGGACGTGATGCCCTACCGCTGGTCGGGTGGCCGCTTCGTCGAGAACCACGGCTATCACACCGACTACAGCAAGACCACCGTCGACGGCGCCACGCCGGACGACGGCACGGGATCGGAGGGTTGAGACAACCGCATGGCCGAGACCCATGTGCTTTTCGTCGAGGACGACGACGTCATCCGCGAGGCCACTCAGCTCGCTCTGGAGCGGGACGGCTTCGTGGTCACCGCGATGCCCGACGGGCTCGCGGGGCTGGAGGCGTTCCGTGCCAACCGTCCGGACATCGCCCTGCTCGATGTGATGGTGCCGGGGCTCGACGGCGTCAGCCTGTGCCGGCGGATCCGCGACGAGTCGACGGTGCCCGTCATCATGCTGTCGGCGCGTGCCGATTCCATCGATGTGGTGCTCGGCCTGGAGGCCGGCGCCGACGACTACGTCACCAAGCCGTTCGACGGTGCGGTGCTGGTCGCCCGGATCCGTGCCGTGCTGCGCCGCTTCGGTCACGCCAGCGGGCCGGAGCGGGGCGGGGCCGCGGCGGCCGAGGCGGACGATCCCGCCGAGGCGGTGCTGCGGTTCGGTGATCTGGAGGTCGACACCGAGGGCATGGAGGTGCGCAAGGGCGGCCGGAATGTCGCGCTGACGCCCACCGAGATGCGGCTGCTGCTGGAGTTCTCGAACGCGCCGGGTACGGTCCTGTCGCGGGACCGGCTGCTGGAGCGGGTCTGGGACTACGGCTGGGGCGGTGACACCCGGGTGGTGGACGTCCATGTCCAGCGGTTGCGCGGCAAGATCGGCCAGGACCGGATCGAGACGGTCCGCGGCTTCGGATACAAGCTGAGAGGCTGACACCTCCGGTGGTCAGGCTGGCCCTGCGGACGGGGCTGAGATGGAAGCTCAGCGCCGCGATCGCGCTCGTCGGAGCACTGGTCGCGATCGCGCTGAGCCTTGTCGTGCACAACGCCGCCCGGCATTCCATGCTCGACAACAGCCGGGATGTGCAGATCGAGCGGCTCAACTTCACGCAGAAGATCTTCGAGTCCACCAACCGGCTTCAGTTCGGCGCGAAGATCGATGATCCGTCGCTGCCGCAGCCGCTGCGTGACGAGGTCGCCAAGAACAAGCGCGCCACCTATCTCCAGGACACCGGACAGACCGCCCCCGAGGTGTGGGCGGCCTCCCCGCTCAGCAACGGCCGGGTGCTGTCCGTCCACGACAGTTTCCCGGACCGCTTCGCCGTCCTGGACGATCTGGACCAGGCGCTGGTGATCGGCTCGACCGCGGTGGTGGTCGGCGGCTGTGCGCTGGGGGTGCTGGTCGGCGGGCGGCTCTCCAAGCGGCTGCGCAAGGCGGCCGCGGCGGCCGGCAAGCTCGCCGACGGCGACACCTCGGTCCGTATTCGCGACGAGGTCGGCACCGGCCGGGTGCGGGACGAGACCGATGATCTGGCGTGGGCCGTGGATGCCATGTCGGACGCCCTACAGGAACGGATCGAGGCCGAGCGGCGGGTCACCGCCGATATCGCGCATGAGTTGCGCACTCCGGTCACCGGTCTGCTGACCGCCGCCGAGCTGCTGCCGCCGGGCCGCCCGTCCGAGCTGGTGCGCGACCGGGCGCAGGCGCTGCGCACCCTGGTCGAGGACGTGCTGGAGGTGGCGCGGCTCGACGGCCATGCGGAGCGCGCCGAGCTTCAGGACGTGGTGCTCGGGGAGTTCGTGACCCGCCGGGTGCGGGCCCTGGACCCGGACATCGTCGTCGACGTCGTACGGGACGCCGATGTCACCACCGATCCGCGCCGGCTGGAGCGGATCCTCGGCAATCTCATCGCCAATGCGGCCCGGCACGGCCGCCCGCCGATCGAGGTCACCGTCGAGGGCCGGGTGCTGCGGGTGCGCGACCACGGTCCGGGTTTCCCCGAGGCGCTGTTGCGGGAGGGCCCGAGCCGTTTCCGTACGGGCAGCAGCGACCGGGCGGGCCGCGGACACGGGCTGGGGCTGACGATCGCGGCGGGCCAGGCCCGGGTGCTGGGTGCCCGCCTGACGTTCCGCAACGCGGATGAGCTGACGGACGGTTCGACGGGTGCGGTGTCCGTTCTCTGGCTTCCGGAGAACGCTCCGACCAATACGGGGAGCTTTCCGGTTATTCAGCTTCCGGATCGTTAGGCCGATTTGGCGGGGCTTCCCACCTTTTCGGCTTTCCCGCCGTGGGAGACCTCGTTCTTTCGCCTGCGGCGGGCGGTGCCGCTGCGCGGGGCTGTCGGGTGCGGTGACGGGCCTCCGCGGGTGGGTGTCCGGACTGCTTCGCTTTACGTCCGGACACCCACCCGCTCCGGCCCGTCACCTCCCGTTGGGGGTGGGGAAAAGCCGGTGGGGGTGCACGTGATCGTTCACGTGCACCCCCACCGGCTTTTGCTCAGACGGACTCGGGGACTGCTATTCGGTCCGTGGGAGCGTCGTCGCGCTGCGCGCTTTCGGCCGGGGTGGCCGGGCCGCCGCGCAGGGGGACCTCCTTGAGGAACCAGGCGGCGGCGAAGCCGACGACGCTGATCACCGCGGCCCACAGGAAGACGTGGTGGGTGCCGGTGGCGACCGCGTGCGAGTAGGCGTCCTTGATCATCGGCGGGAGCTGGGCCAGCCCCTTCGGGTCCATCTGGGCGCCGCCGCTGGTCATCTTCTCGCCGGCCTTGCCGATCCGTTCGACCATCGTGGCCTGCACCTGGTGGGTGAAGATCGCGCCGAGGATGGCGACGCCGAAGGAGCCGCCGATCGTACGGAAGAGGGTGGCCGAGGACGAGCCGACGCCCATGTCCTTCATCTCGACGCTGTTCTGGGCGATCAGCATCGTGGTCTGCATGAGGAAGCCCATACCGGCGCCGAGCACCGCCATGTAGGCGCCCGAGGTGAAGCGCGTGGTGTCGGTGTCCATCAGGGACAGCAGGGTCAGGCCGGCGGTGATCAGACCGCCGCCGACCACGACGAAGATCTTGTACTTGCCGGTCCGGGTGGTGACCCGGCCCGCGAACAGCGACACCACCATCATGGCCAGCAGCATCGGCAGCAGCAGCAGACCGGAGTTGGTGGCCGAGGCGCCCTGCACGGTCTGCTGGAACAGCGGCAGGAAGGTCATCGAGCCGAACATCACGAAGCCGACCAGGAAGCCGATGAGCGTGACGAGTGAGAAGTTGCCGTTGCGGAAGATGTGCAGCGGCAGCACCGGCTCGCTGACCTTGCGTTCGACGAGTACGAAGAGGGCGAGCGCGACCACACCGAGGACGCCGAGGCCGATGATCTGGCTCGACAGCCAGTCGTACTCGGTGCCGCCCCAGGTGGTGATCAGCACCAGTGCGGTGATGCCGACGGTGAGCAGCGCGGCGCCGACGTAGTCGATCCGGGTCTGCGCCCGCTTCTTCGGCAGCTGCAGCACCGCGGTGACCATGATCAGTGCGATCGCGCCGAGCGGCAGGTTGATGTAGAAGCTCCAGCGCCAGCCCAGGTGGTCGGTGATGGTGCCGCCGACGAGCGGTCCGCCGATCATGGCGACGGCCATGACGCCGGCCATCATGCCCTGGTACTTGCCGCGCTCCCGCGGCGGAATCAGATCGCCGATGATCGCCATGACGCCGACCATCAGACCGCCGGCGCCCAGGCCCTGGACGGCGCGGAAGCCGATCAGCTGCCCCATGTCCTGTGCCATGCCGGAGAGCGCGGAGCCGATCAGGAAGATCACGATGGAGGTGAGGAAGACGCCCTTGCGTCCGTACATGTCGCCGAGCTTGCCCCAGATCGGTGTCGAGGCGGCGGTGGCGAGCGTGTACGCGGTGACCACCCAGGACAGATGCTCCAGTCCGCCCAGTTCACCGACGATGGTCGGCATCGCGGTGCCGACGATCATGTTGTCCAGCATCGCGAGCAGCATCGCGATCATCAGCGCGAAGAGCACCATCCGCACGCTGGCCGGCTGTTTTTCCTGCCCCTTGGCCGGTGCTGCATCCGGTCTGGCCTGCACGGCCGAGGTCTGTCCGTCCCCCGTCGGGGTCGCATGACGCGACTTCCCCATCACTCACTCCTACTTACTTGCCGCCCGGCTAGTTCAGTACAGTGAGGAAGGTAGGCGACTAACTAGCCGGGCGTCAAGTAAGTTTCTCTGGTGCCCCACTGGGCAGCCCTCTGACCAGTACCGACGACGCAGGAGAGCACCATGAGCACACAGGCGCGCAGGGGAAACACCCGCCAGCGCATCCAGGACGTCGCTCTGGAGCTGTTCTCCGAACAGGGCTATGACAAGACGTCACTACGGGAGATCGCGGAGAAGCTTGAGGTCACCAAGGCCGCGCTGTACTACCACTTCAAGACCAAGGAAGACATCGTCATCGGCCTGTTCCAGGACCTGGGCCGGCCCATCGACGAGCTGATCGCCTGGGCCGAGGGGCAGCCGCGGACGCTGGAGACGAAGCAGGAGCTGATCCGCCGCTACAGCGAGTCGCTGCGCTCGGCCGAGCCCCTCTTCCGCTTCATGCAGGAGAACCAGGCCGCGGTGCGCGATCTGAGCATCGGCGAGAGCTTCAAATCGCGCATGCTGACCCTCTTCGGGCTGCTCAGGGAGCCCGAGTCGGAGCTGACGGATCAGGTGCGCTGCATCACGGCGCTGTTCTCCATGCATGCGGGCATGTTCGCGATGCAGAACCTGGAGGGCGACCCCGAGGAGAAGCGCAAGGCCATCCTCGAGGTCGCCACAGAACTGGTCACGGCGGCAAACCCGCCGAACCGCCGGCCAGCCCGGCCGGATTCAGCTCAGACGGCATCGCCGTGAGCCCGCAGGAATCCGGTCGGCTCGATGCCCGTCCCGTAGTCAGGACCGGTGCGGACCTCGAAGTGCAGATGGGGGCCGGTGGAGTTACCGGTGCTCCCGGACAGGCCGATCTTGTCGCCGGTGCCGACCTGCTGGCCGACGTTCACGCCGATCTGCGACAGGTGCGCGTACTGGGTGTACATGCCGTTGTCATGCTTGATCACGATGGCGTTGCCGTACGCCGGGCCGTCGCCGCCGCCGTAGGGACCGGCCTTGACCACGGTGCCCTTGTGGACGGACTTGACCGGGGTGCCGGTGGGCACGACGAAGTCCTGGCCACTGTGGTTGTGCGACCAGTGGCTGCCGGCCAGACCGAAGGTCGAGCCCAGGGTGTACTTGTCGACCGGCTTGACCCAGGAGTCGGCCTTCTTGGCCGCGGCCTTCTTGGCCTTGGCCGCGGCGGCCTTGGCGTCGGCGGCGGACTTGACCTGTGCGTCGGCCTGCGCGGACACGGTCGAACCGACACCCGAGGTGAGGTTCTGCAGACCCGCGTCGGCGGCGGTGGCAATACCGGCGCCCAGGGCGGCGGTAACGCCGACACCGGCGGCGACAACGGCGACGCGATTGCGCAGCGCGAACTTCTTCGAATTGCGGAGAGCGGTGAACTTCGACATGCGGGTTTTCCTCCAGTGAATTGATTGGTTTCCCGGCTGCGGACCGGGATCGCCATTCCTTGGTAACCCGCCTTCGCCGCCCCGCCAAGGGGCCTTTCTACTAACCCGGCCCGTACGAGGAGCCGGGTGACCGAGGCCCTTGCGTGCCCGTCAAAGCTCTGCACGAAACCCCCGAATTCGGACATCTCGCCACGCTCTCCGGGCCTGCCACACACCCCTTGAGCAGGCCGTTTCCCTATGCGTCACACGGGGCCCGCCTCCCCCGCGCCGCTCACCCGCCTCCAACCCCTCGCCCGGCCCGGGAAACCCCCGTATCCCCGGGCTCCCATTCCCCTAATTCTTTTAGTAGGCCCCAAAACGCCCGTGTGCCATGTCACCGATAATCAAGATCCAACCGCTTTTCACACCCCTCCCGGACGCCCGATACGGGGTTTCGAGGTCTTGTGACGCGGGCAACTTGGGCCTTTGTGACGTGGCTTACCCGGCCTTTGTGACCCGGATTACTCGCTATTTGTGACCCGGATTACGCAGCCCTTGTGACCCGGGTTACCCGAGCTCGCCAAATGTCCGAATTGAGCGGTAATGGCGTCCGGAATTCCGTGACCGCCGCCACAGCGGCCCGCCCGCCCGCGCACCTGGCCGATCACCACCCCGTCGCCCCGACCACCGCTCTAGCCTGGCGGGACGGCAGCACCGGCCACGGGGGAGGGCGGACCGCACGATGGACCCGTCAGCGTTGGGTGTCCGACTCGCCTCCGGCGTGGTCACACCGCTCATCAGGAAGCTCTTCGTCAAGGAGGGGCCGGGCGCCGGCCTGGTGGCGAAGCCCGTACGGATCTCCGGGCTGGTCAGCTTCAAGGGCGAACGGCGGACCCTGTCCGACAAGGACCTGCACAAGCTCGCGGCGGAGCTGGTCGACCGGGCCATCCGGAGCGCCGGGCCCGGCGAGCGCCCCCTCGCCGCGGACGAGGACCGGGCGGTGGCCGAGGCCCTGGCCACCACGCTGCGCGGACTGGGCGAGCTCGACATGGACGACGTCCAGGCCGTCCGTCTGGGCGCCACCGCCCTCGCCGAACGTCTGGAGGCGGCGAGCCCGCACGCCGTCCGCGGGCTCTCCCGGGACGCCGAGCTGCTGCACGCCACCCTTCTCGGCATCGCCTGCCTGCACATCGTGCACTTCTTCACCCAGCGGTCGGCCTTCGTGGCCCGCACCCTGGTCCAGCAGAGCAGGAGCCTGGACAGCCTGATCACGCTCATCGACGAGTTCCTGGCGCGGCATCCGTCCCCACGGGCCGCGGACGCCGCCTTCGAGCGCGGCTACCTCGCGTACCTCGCCCGCAAGCACGGCCGGCTGACCATCTACGGCATCGATCTGGCCCACTCCCCGGACCGGTGGCCGCTGGACGCGGCGTACATGAGCCTGGAGGCGACGGCCCCGGCCGCCCCGGAGGTGGAGGCCGTCTTTCCCTTCGCCGAGGAGGACGGCCCCCGGGGCGCGCCGCCGGCGCCGGTGGCCGTCCCCGCCGACCAGGCCCTGGCCGGGCGCGACCGCGTCCTGCTGCGCGGCGTCGCCGGCTCCGGCAAGAGCACCCTCGTCCAGTGGCTGGCCGTCTCCTGCACCAAGGCCCCCGGCGACACGGCCCTCCCCCACCTCTACGGCCGGATCCCGTTCGTCCTCCCGCTGCGCACCCTCACCCGTGACGGGGCGCCGCTGCCCACCCCCGACCGGTTCCTGGCGTCCGTCGGCTGCCCGGTGTCCGGCTCGCAGCCCGAGGGCTGGGCCGACCGCGTACTGACCTCCGGGCGGGCGCTGCTGCTGATCGACGGCCTGGACGAGATCCCCGAGCGCGAGCGCGAGCTGACCCGCCGCTGGCTGCGCGATCTGACGGACGCCTTCCCCGACAACCTGTGGCTGGTCACCTCCCGCCCCTCCGCCGTACGCGACGACTGGCTCGCCGCCGACGGCTTCGGCGAGCTGACGCTGTCCGCCATGAGCCGCACCGAGGTCGCCGCCTTTATCGGCCGCTGGCACACCGCGGCCCGCTGCGACGCCGACGACCCCGAACGCCTCGACGCCTATGAGCAGTCCCTGCTGGCCGCCGTACACACCAAACAGGACCTCGCCCGGCTGGCCACCAACCCCCTCATGTGCGGCCTGATCTGCGCACTGCACCGGGACCGCCGCGGCTATCTGCCCACCGGGCGCAAGGAGCTGTACGACGCCGCCCTGGGCATGCTGCTCTCCCGCCGCGACCGGGAACGCGATATGGCCGCCCCCACGGGCATCGAGCTGAGCGACGAACCGCAGATCCAGCTGCTCCAGCGGCTCGCCTACTGGCTGATCCGCAACGGGCGCAACGAACTCGACCGGGAGCGCGCCGAACGCATCCTCGGCGAGGCACTCCCCGCCGTGCCCGCCGCGGCGGAACAGGGCGATGCGACGGCTATTTTCCGCCATCTGCTGCTGCGCAGCGGCCTGCTGCGCGAACCGGCGCCCGGCTCGGTCGACTTCGTCCACCGGACCTTCCAGGACTACCTGGGCGCCAAGGCGGCCGTGGAGGACGGTGACTTCGGACTGCTGGTGGCGCATGCGGAGGACTCCCAGTGGGAGGACGTGATCCGGATGGCGGTGGCGCATGCGAGGCCGCGGGAGCGGGCGGAGATCCTGCGGGGGTTGCTGGAGCGCGGGGACGGTATCGAGGACCGCGGAGCCCGTTTGCGCGTCCACCTTCTGGCCATGGCCTGTCTGGAGCATGCGACGGAGGTCGATCCACGGGTGCGGGACGAGGTCCACGGGCGGGCGCAGGCCGTTCTGCCGCCGCGCAGCCGCGAGGAATCACATCTGCTCGCCGAGGTGGGGCCGCTGGTGCTGGAGCTGCTGCCCGGTCCGGAGGGGCTGGCGGACGACGAGGCACATGAGGTGGTGGCGACCGCGGCGCTCATCGGGTCGGACGCGGCGCTGGAGGTCATGAAGCGCTTCCGGAATCACCCGGCGACGGGTACTCAGCACCAACTCGCCCTGTCATGGCAGCAATTCGATACCGACACCTATGCCCGGGAGGTCATCCGGCACCTCGACCCCACGGTGGTCGTCACCGCGACATCCCCCGCCGAACTGCACGCACTCCGGACACTCGGCCGGGCACGCGTCTCGGTGAGCGGCTCCTTCACGGCTGCCGAACTCCTCGGCGCGCTGCCGCTCGATCTGATCGAAAGTCTGTCGATCACGGAGAACCCGGAGATCGCCGACCTCACCTTCCTCCGCGAATTCCCCGCATTGGAGTGGCTGTCGCTCTGGGACTGCCCGGCGGTCGAAAGCGTCGCCCCGATCACGGACCTTCGCCTCCACGCCTTGAGCGTCTCCGGGCCGCCCCGGAAAGACGTCCCGATTCCGCGCGGGCTTCGCCGGCTGCGCCACCTCCGCACCCTGCTGCTCCACTGCACGCTCCCGCCGGAGGGCTTGGCGGCGCTCCCCGTTGATGCCCCGTTGAATAACGTGACCCTCAATCGGTCCGTCGGCGCCGAATTCACCGGCATCACCCGCTGGCCCCATTTGCGCGGCATCCAACTGCCGCGTCTCACCGCCGACTTCGGCGAGGATCAATGGGGTGCGCTGGCCTTGCTGAGCGAGCTGGAGGATTTCTCGTTCGGCCTGGCGAGGGAAGGGGTCCCCCTGCACCTGCCGGCCGGTCTTCGGCTTCCGCAGGTGAAAACGCTCAGCCTCCTCAACGCGGCACGCCTTCCCCTGCCCGAAATGAGCCGCCTGCTGCGCGCCGCCCTCCCGGCTTTCCCCGGTGTCCGCAAACTCCAGCTCTACGGCATCCTCGACGGCTCCATCGACCTCTCCCCCGCGGCAGCCCTGCCGGAACTCCAGGAGGTCTATCTCTCCTACGTCCACCCGGAACCCGGCCACTCCCTCCCTCCCCACATCAAACTCACCCACTACCCCCGCCCCCGCGCATAGGCTGACCGACAGCGCTCCCCCTCAACCCCCTTATTCAGCACCGCAGTTACGGGGAACCCATGGATCCCACGAACATCGTTGCCCGCCTCACGCCCCAGGTCGTCGATCCGCTGATCCGCCGGCTCTTCGCCCCGGACGGGCCGGTTGCCGAGCCGGTCGACCGGCCCGTGCGGATCTCCCGGCTGCTCTCCTTCACCGGCGAGAAGCCGACGCTGAGCGAGAAGGAGCTGTACGGCCTCGCCGCGGCCCTCGTCGAGCGGGCGTCGGCCGGCCGGACGGACGCCCAACGGACGGACGCCGAGAACCAGGCCGTCGCCGCCGCCCTCGCCCGTACCCTGCACGCCCTCGCCGATATCGGGATGGACGATCTCGACGCCGCCCGTCTCCTCCCGGCCGAGTTCGCCCGGCGCCTCTGCGGGACGGTGCCCGGAGCCACCCGTGATCTGACGCACGACGGTGCCCGGCTGCACGGCCTGCTGCTGGATGTCGCCGCCCGGCATCTGCTGTACCTCTTCACCGAGCGGTCGGCCTTTGTCGCCCGGACGCTCGTGGAGCAGACCCGTACCCTCACCGAGCTGATCCACGGGCCGGGCGCCGCTCCCACCGCCGCGCTGCCGTCCCGTACCGCCGGGGGCCCGGCCCCCGAGGCCGTCGTGGAAGACGACGCCTTCCAGGCCAGCGCCGCTCCGCCCCTGTCCCCCGCCACACCGGACCTCCCCTCCCAAGACGCCGCCTTCGAAGCCCGCTACGCCCAGGACACCGCCGCCCTCCACAACCACTTGACGATCTTCGGGATCGATCTGACGCACTCCCCGGACAGCTGGCCGCTGGACGCCGCCTATCTGGGGCTCCAGTGCGAGCCCGGCCCCCAGGACACCGAGGGTTCGCCGGACACCGCGGGGCAGGACGACCCGCCGCTTCCCGCGGAGCAGGCGCTGTCCGGCCGCGGGCAGGTTCTGGTCCGCGGGGTGGCCGGGTCGGGCAAGACGACCTTGCTCCAGTGGCTGGCCGTCGCCACCGCCCGTGACGAGCTGCCCGAGGCGCTGGCGGGCCTGCGCGGCCGGGTGCCGTTCCTGCTGCCCGTACGCCGCTTCGCCCGTGAGGGCCTCCCCTCCCCCGGCACGTTCCTGAGCGCCGTCGGCCACCGGGACGCCGAGGCGGCGCCGGCCGGCTGGACGGAGCGGGTGCTCGACGCGGGGCGCGGGCTGTTGCTGATCGACGGGATCGACGAGGCCCCGGAGAGCGAGCGCGAGCAGGTGCGCCGCAAGCTCGCCGAGTGGACGGCGCGCTATCCGGAGAACGTCTGGATCGTCACGTCCCGGCCGTCCGCGGTCCCCGGCAACTGGCTCGCCGGTGAGGGGTTCAGCGAGCTGTCGCTGGCGCCGATGGGCCGTGAGGACGTCGCCGCGTTCATTCAGCGCTGGCACCGGGCCGCGGCCCAGCGGTGCCCGGCCGACCTGGACCGGCTCGGCCAGTACGAACGCACGCTGCTCAATGCCGTACGGATCACCCGCGATCTGGGGCGGCTGGCGACCAATCCGCTGATGTGCGGGCTGCTGTGTGCCCTGCACCGTGACCGCCGGGGCTATCTGCCGTATGGCCGGAAGGAGCTGTATGACGCGGCGCTGTCGATGCTGCTGGAGCGCCGGGACCGGGAGCGGGCCATGGTCCCCACCGACGGGGTGGAGCTGACCCGGCAGCCCAAGATCCAGCTGCTGCAGAAGCTCGCCCACTGGATGCTGGTCAACGGCCGCTCGGAGATGGACCAGGCGACCGCGATCGGCACCCTCGCCCGGTATCTGCCCTCGATACCGGACGCGGCCCGCCAGGGCGGCCCCGAGGACGTCTTCCGGCATCTGCTCAACCGCACCGGACTGCTGCGCGAGCCCACTCCCGGCACCGTCGACTTCGTCCACCGCACCTTCCAGGACTATCTGGCCGCCCGCGCGGCCGTGCAGCGGCACGATTTCGGGCTGCTGCTCGATCATGCCCACCACGACGACTGGGAGGACGTGGTCCGGATGGCGGTGGCGCTGGCCCGCCCCGACGAGTGCGCGGCGCTCCTGGACGGCCTGCTCGCCCCGCACCCCGGCGTACGCGCCTCCGAGGCCCGGCACCGCAAGCTGCTCGCGGCGGCCTGCCTGGAGCACGCCACGGAGCTGGATCCGGCGGTCCGGGCGCGGGTGCAGCGCTTCACCCGCGCCATGGTGCGGCCCAGCACCCCGGCCGCGGCCCGTGCGCTGGGCTGGATCGGGCCGATCGTGCTGGAAATGCTGCCCGATCCCACCCAGGTCTCCGACCACGAGGCGTATATGCTCGCGATCACCGCGACCTCGATCGCCGACGACATGGCGATCGACTATCTGACGGGGCTGCGCGACCGGGCGCATCACGACGTACGGGCGCAGCTCGCCGGGGCGTGGCGGCGCCATGACACCGCCCGCTACGCCCGCGAGATCATCGCCCACCTCGAACCGGCCGAACTGTATTTCCCGGTCGCCGATCTGGAGGAGCTGCATACGCTGCGCCGGCTGGGCGGCCGCCCGCATCTGCGGATCGCCGGGCCTTTCACACCGGACCAGCTGCTGGAGGGCATCGCCCCGGCCGAGGGTCTGACGCGGCTGTGGCTCGCCTATGACCTGGGCGTCTCCATGGAGTGGCTGTCTGCTTTTCCGCGGCTGGACACCCTGCGGATCGGCCGCCGTATTCCACCGGTGACCGGCGTTCCCGAGGGCATTCGCGTGGTGCAGATGTAGCGTGCGGCCGGCGTCCGCGCCGCATCCGCCGTACGCCACCTGTGCACGAATGACCGAAAATGGCCGCCGGCGAATTTGTGCTGCATTTCCGGCCCCTAAAGAACGGGGCGGGAAAGAGCGGACTCCCTACAGAACAGCCACTGCCCCGGAACCGTAGGAAACGGTTCCGGGGCAGTGGCTCAGGCGGTTATCCGCGAGTGTTGCGCTGTGCCGCTCAGGCGTCCTTGCTGAGGTTCGGACCCGAACCGCCGGCTGTGGACTCGATCGGCGGGGCGTCCGGCAGGGCCGACTTCTCCTCGCCGCGGAAGGTGAACTTGGCGGTCTCACCCTCGCCCTCGACATCGACGACCACGATGTGGCCCGGACGCAGCTCGCTGAAGAGGATCTTCTCCGAGAGGGCGTCCTCGATCTCGCGCTGGATCGTGCGACGCAGCGGACGGGCGCCGAGCACCGGGTCGTACCCGCGCTTGGCCAGCAGCGACTTGGCCTCGCCGCTGAGCTCGATGCCCATGTCGCGGTCCTTGAGCCGCTCGTCCACCTTGGCGATCATGAGGTCGACGATCTGGATGATGTCGTCCTCGGTCAGCTGGTGGAAGACGACGGTGTCGTCGACACGGTTGAGGAACTCGGGGCGGAAGTGCTGCTTGAGCTCTTCGTTGACCTTGTTCTTCATCCGCTCGTAGCTGGACTTGGTGTCGCCCTGGGCCGCGAAGCCGAGGTTGAAGCCCTTGGAGATGTCCCGGGTGCCGAGGTTGGTCGTCATGATGATGACCGTGTTCTTGAAGTCCACGACCCGGCCCTGGGAGTCGGTCAGGCGACCGTCCTCCAGGATCTGGAGCAGCGAGTTGAAGATGTCCGGGTGGGCCTTCTCGACCTCGTCGAAGAGCACGACGGAGAACGGCTTGCGGCGCACCTTCTCGGTGAGCTGGCCGCCCTCTTCGTAGCCGACGTAGCCGGGAGGCGAACCGAACAGCCGCGAGACCGTGTGCTTCTCGCTGAACTCCGACATGTCGAGGGAGATCAGCGCGTCCTCGTCGCCGAAGAGGAACTCCGCCAGCGTCTTGGACAGCTCGGTCTTACCGACACCGGACGGGCCGGCGAAGATGAACGAGCCACCGGGACGCTTGGGGTCCTTCAGGCCGGCACGGGTACGGCGGATGGCCTGGGAGAGCGCCTTGATGGCGTCCTTCTGGCCGATGACGCGCTTGTGCAGCTCGTCTTCCATCCGCAGCAGCCGGGAGGACTCCTCCTCGGTGAGCTTGAAGACCGGGATGCCGGTGGCCGTCGCCAGGACCTCGGCGATCAGCTCCTCGTCCACCTCGGCGACGACGTCCATGTCGCCGGCCTTCCACTCCTTCTCCCGCTTCGCCTTGGCGGCCAGGAGCTGCTTCTCCTTGTCGCGCAGGCCCGCGGCCATCTCGAAGTCCTGCGAGTCGATCGCGGACTCCTTCTCCCGGCGCACATCGGCGATCTTCTCGTCGAATTCGCGCAGGTCCGGCGGCGCGGTCATCCGGCGGATCCGCATCCGGGAGCCGGCCTCGTCGATCAGGTCGATCGCCTTGTCCGGCAGGAAGCGGTCCGAGATGTAGCGGTCGGCCAGGGTGGCGGCGGCGACCAGGGCGGAGTCCGTGATGGAGACGCGGTGGTGCGCCTCGTAGCGGTCCCGCAGGCCCTTGAGGATCTCGATGGTGTGCGGCAGCGACGGCTCCGCGACCTGGATGGGCTGGAAGCGGCGCTCCAGGGCCGCGTCCTTCTCCAGGTGCTTGCGGTACTCGTCGAGCGTCGTGGCACCGATGGTCTGGAGCTCGCCTCGCGCCAGCATGGGCTTGAGGATGCTGGCGGCGTCGATCGCGCCCTCGGCGGCGCCCGCACCCACCAGGGTGTGGAGCTCGTCGATGAACAGGATGATGTCGCCGCGGGTGCGGATCTCCTTGAGCACCTTCTTGAGGCGCTCTTCGAAGTCACCCCTGTAGCGGGAGCCGGCGACCAGGGCACCGAGGTCGAGGGTGTAGAGGTGCTTGTCCTTGAGGGTCTCGGGCACCTCGCCCTTGACGATGGCCTGCGCCAGGCCCTCGACGACCGCCGTCTTGCCGACGCCGGGCTCGCCGATGAGGACCGGGTTGTTCTTGGTACGGCGGGACAGGACCTGCATGACCCGCTCGATTTCCTTCTCGCGCCCGATGACCGGGTCGAGCTTGGTCTCGCGAGCGGCCTGCGTCAGGTTGCGGCCGAACTGGTCCAGGACGAGGGAGGTCGAGGGCGTGCCCTCGGCGGGGCCGCCGGCGGTGGCGGCTTCCTTGCCCTGGTAGCCGGAGAGCAGCTGGATGACCTGCTGCCGCACCCGGTTCAGATCGGCACCCAGCTTCACCAGGACCTGGGCGGCGACGCCCTCGCCCTCGCGGATCAGGCCGAGCAGGATGTGCTCCGTACCGATGTAGTTGTGGCCGAGCTGGAGGGCCTCGCGGAGCGACAGCTCCAGGACCTTCTTGGCACGGGGGGTGAAGGGAATGTGCCCGGACGGAGCCTGCTGGCCCTGCCCGATGATCTCCTCCACCTGCTGGCGGACCGCCTCGAGCGAAATCCCGAGGCTCTCCAGGGCCTTAGCGGCGACACCCTCACCCTCATGGATCAGGCCCAGGAGGATGTGCTCGGTGCCGATGTAGTTGTGGTTGAGCATCCGGGCTTCTTCCTGAGCCAGGACGACAACCCGCCGCGCGCGGTCGGTGAACCTCTCGAACATCGTTAATCGCTCCTCAGAGCGGTCAGGCAGTTAGGGGTCGGTCCCCTCCCTGTCCTTCCGCATGCTAGTCCCGCGGGGCGGGACAGCTCATTCCAACTGCCGACACCCGTCCGGATCACCCCCGCTCCGGCGGGGAAAATTACTGCCGAACAGCTGACATCTGCTCCAACTCGATGGTGCGAGACGATGTTCCCGCAGGCCAGGCATATACGCCCTCTGCCACTACGCCCGTGGCGAACGCGCCCGTTACCGACACGCCGTCCGCCGTCGGTCATCAGCCGGGGCGAAACGCCTCGGGCGCCGGTCACACCGTCTCTTCCCACTGAGACTGTCTTACCCGCTGCCACTGACACTCCATGCGGCGCGGGCCGCTTCCATCCGCTACGGGCGAACATCCGCACGCCATCGAGTGCCCCTCCGCGCCCCTCACTTCGGCACGGTGCGTATCCACACCTCTACCCAGCGTAACTTCCTGGGTTTTCGGGAGTTGCACCGGGCATGGCCCGCGTGCTTCCGCGCCCCCGCAGCCCCCTCGTCGCCGTTCGCCGGTGGTACGAGGAAGAGCTGGGCTGGCCGACCACCGGAACGGAGCCGGTGGAGCTGCTCACGGGGCGGCGCTTCGATGTGCTGGAGATGCCGGCCGGGGCGGGAAGTGCCGTACTCCGGCGATTGCCGCACACCGGCCCGGTGGCGCTCGTGCGGGCCGGATGCGACGGGAATCACGCCGGTGATCGGCCGAAATTGCTCATGCTCATCGCGGCCGGCGGCGCCGAGGAACTCCCGGGAATCCTGGAATGGCTGGAGTGGGGTGCACTCGTCCCGGATCTCACGGTGCGTGGGACCGGAGACCGGATGCCCGCGCCGGCGTTCCCCACTGGCACGGCACCGTCATACGGATTCGGTTCCCGGGAGGCCGCGCGATGGGTGCGACCTCCCCGGCCCGGGTACGAAGCGGAGAATTCCCTGCCCACCACGGGGTTCGGGGCGGGAAACGGGGACGACAGGGGCGTCCCCGACCTCGTACGACTCGTGAGCGCGGCGGCGACGGAGTGCCACCGTGCCCGGTTGATGCGTGCTGGTAATGCCCAATCGGACCGCGCGTACGGCGATCAGCCGTTGGCCTTCTCGAATGCCTCGCGAATGTCGGCGGGGACACGGCCACGGTCATTGACGTTGTAGCCGTTCTCCTTGGCCCAGGCGCGGATCTTCGCGGTGTCCTGGCTGCCGCCGGAGGCCGCACCACGCGACTTGCCGCGACCCGAAGAAGCGCGGCCACCGGTACGGCGCCCCGCCTTCACGAAGTCGGCGAGGGAGTCGCGCAGCTTCTGGGCGTTGCTGTCGGAGAGGTCGATCTCGTAGGACTTGCCGTCGAGAGCGAACGTCACCGTCTCGTCCGCCTCGCCACCGTTGAGGTCGTCGACAAGAAGAACCTGAACCTTCTGTGCCACCGGTTTCCCTTTCATCGAATGCGGATTACGACGGAAAGCAAACCGCTTTTCCGGGAAAAACACAAACCCTTGGGTAGGGTTCACTTGCCCGCAGAGCGGGGAACGCATGCTTCCGTACCCATGAGATAGGGGAGCGATTCGGACATAGAACACTCATCACAGGTGCAGAAGCATCCGGCTGTTACCCAGGGTGTTGGGCTTCACTCGTTCGAGGCCCAGGAACTCCGCAACGCCCTCGTCATAGGAACGCAGCAGCTCACTGTAGACATCACCGTCTACCGGAGCTTCGCCGATCTCTACGAAGCCGTGCTTGGTGAAGAAGTCGACTTCGAAGGTGAGACAGAAAATGCGCCGCACTCCGAGCCAGCTCGCGGTGCGCAGCAGCTTGTCGAGGACTTGGTGGCCGACTCCGGACCCCTTCAGTCGCGGATCCACGGCCAGGGTGCGGACCTCCGCCAGGTCTTCCCACATGACGTGGAGTGCTCCGCAGCCGACAACCTCGGCGTCTTCGTCGCGCTCGGCCACCCAGAACTCCTGGATGTCCTCGTAAAGCGTGACGGTGGCTTTGTCGAGCAGGATCCCGTCGCGTGAGTAGGAGTCGATGAGGCGGCGTACGGCCGGTACATCGCTGGTCCTGGCCCGGCGGACGGTGAGGCCTTTTGAATGCGGAGGCATGCCGGGACGCTATCGCCCCTTGCCGGTGGCGTTCGCCCCGGGCTCATCCCCTTCGGCGGGCCCGGCTTCATCGGCCCCTTGCGGTGCCGCTTCTGCCGCGGGTTCTTCCGCCGGCGTGCTCTCTTCCGTCTCTTGTGCCGGTTGTTCCGGGTCTTCCGCCGGTTCGTCGACTTGGACCATCCGTACGGCATCGCGCAGGGCATGTCGCTGTTCCGGCGACATCATGCCGAAGAAGGCGACAAGAGCGGCCGCGGGGTTGTCGCTGGCGGACCATGCCTCGTTCATCAGTGCGGCCGCGTAGGCGGCGCGAGTGGAGACCGCCTCATATCGATAGGCGCGGCCTTCTGCTTCGCGGCGCACCCAGCCCTTCTGGTGAAGGTTGTCCAATACGGTCATGACCGTGGTGTAGGCGATGGACCGTTCCTTCTGTAGGTCTTCCAGGACCTCGCGAACGGTGACCGGGCGGTTCCACTCCCAGACCCGCGTCATGACCGCGTCTTCCAGATCACCCAAGCGTCTCGGCACACAAGAACAATAGTGGGAGATGTCGTGAATGCCCGTTGATCTCGTTGCGTTTGTGCCGGAAAAAGGATGTACGACCCGGGACGGTCGATCCCGGGTCGTACGGTGCGCGCGGGCCGCCGAAAGGGCGGCGGGCGGCTCAGGCGCCGTGTGCCGTGGGCTCCTGACCGGCGGATTCGGCTCGCGCCAGGGCGGCGTCCACGGCGGCGTCCTCCTTGGCCTTGTTCTCGCCGCCCTGGCTCTTGATGATCGTCACGATCAGGGCGGTGAAGGCCACGGCCATCACTACGGGCGGGAGCAGCGCTGCGACGTAATCCATGGCGTTTGGCCTCCTTTGGGGCGTGAGATTCCAGAGTACGCAGCGCTCAGGCGGTGCGGCTCTCGGGGGGCGGGGCGGGCTTGCGGCGGGGCGGGAAAACCTCGCCCGGCGTGGGGATGGGCCGGTCCCGCTGCGGGCGCTTGGGCTGCGGCGCCGGCGCGGGCTCCGGTTTGCGCTCCGGCTTCGGCTCCCGCTCGGGCTCCGGCTCCCGCCCGCCGCGGGTCGCCGAGCGGCCGCCTGGCAGCGCGCGCAGCCGGGTCCGTACGGATTGTTCGGCGAGCTGCTCGCAGTGGCGCAGCAGGGCGCTGCGGCGCTCGCACTCGGCCTTTCCGCCGGAGCGCGGCAGCGAGCGGAGGGCGGCGAGATCGTCGGGGCCGGGGACATGGCCCACTGCCAGCGCCTCCTTGAGCTGCGCGAGATAGCCGGTGGCCGAGCCGGGCAGGGCCGCGCGATAGCGGGCGAGGTCGGCGAGGAGGAAGGTGCGCAGCCGGCCGCCTTCGCGGACCGCCTCGTCGACCGCCTCGGCCAGCCGGAGGTATTCCTGGATGTCCTGGGACCACTCGGGCCCGAGGGCGCCGAGCGGGGCGGACGGGGACGTCGTCTTCAGGGCATGGGCGAGGGCGCGACGGAGCACACGCAACTCATCGGCGCTGAACGCCATGCCGCCGCGGGTTCCGTTTGGCATTGGCATGTGGCGACTTTACGACCAATTCCGACAAAAGCCGCTTAATTCGTGAACGGTGGCGCGGCAGCGAGCCGCACCACCGATCATCCGGCGCGGGAATGGCGTCCGCGGACCGGGCGGTTTCCGCTAGGAGCGGGCGATATTCCGCTCGTAGACCAGCCGCAGACCGATCAGGGTGAGCCACGGCTCGTGCTCGTCGATCTCCGACGACTCACCGAGCACCATCGGCGCCAGCCCGCCGGTGGCGATCACGGTCACGTCGTCGGGGTCGTCGGCCAGCTCCCGCGCCATGCGCTGGACCACCCCGTCGACCTGACCCGCGAACCCGTAGAGGATGCCGGACTGCATGGCCTCCACGGTGTTCTTGCCGATGACGCTGCGCGGCCGGGCCAGTTCGATCTTGCGGAGCTGGGCGCCCTTGACGCCCAGCGCGTCCACGGAGATCTCGATGCCCGGGGCGATCACGCCGCCGACGTACTCGCCGCGCGCGCTGACCGCGTCGAAGGTGGTGGCCGTACCGAAGTCGACGACCACCGCGGGCCCGCCGTAGAGCTCGACGGCTGCCAGGGCGTTGATGATCCGGTCGGCGCCGACCTCCTTGGGGTTGTCCATGAGGATCGGCACGCCCGTCTTGACGCCCGGCTCGACCAGGACGGCCGGCACATCGCCGTAGTAGCGGCGGGTGACCTCGCGCAGCTCATGGAGGACGGAGGGCACCGTGGAGCAGATGGAGATGCCCTCGATGCCGTCGCCCAGGTCGTCGCCGAGCAGCGGGTGCATCCCCATCAGGCCCTGGAGCAGGACGGCGAGCTCATCGGCGGTGCGCCGGGCGTCGGTGGAGATCCGCCAGTGCTCGACGATCTCCTCGCCGTCGAAGAGGCCGAGAACCGTATGGGTGTTTCCTACGTCGATGGTCAGGAGCATGGCGGTCAGCGGTCCTCACGCACATCGTCGGCTGCGCCCCGGTCGCCCTGCCCGTCGTCCTCGCACAGGTCGAGGCCGATGTCGAGGATCGGGGAGGAGTGGGTGAGGGCGCCCACCGCGAGGTAGTCGACGCCGGTCTCGGCGTAGGCACGGGCGTTGTCGAGGGTCAGCCGGCCCGACGACTCCAGCATCGCCCGGCCGGCGACCAGGGCCACGGCCTCCCGGGTCTGCTCGGGGGTGAAGTTGTCCAGCAGGATCAGGTCGGCACCTTCGGCGAGGATCGGCGGGATCTGGTCGATCCGGTCGACCTCCACCTCGATCGGCACCCCGGGGAACTCGGTCCGTACGGCCGTGAACGCCTCGGCGATGCCGCCCGCCGCGACCACGTGGTTGTCCTTGATCAGCGCCGCGTCGGACAGCGACATCCGGTGGTTGACGCCGCCACCGCAGCGCACCGCGAACTTCTCCAGCGCGCGCAGCCCCGGCGTCGTCTTACGGGTGTCGCGGACCTTGGCCTTCGTCCCTTCGAGGACGTCCGCCCAGGCCCGGGTCGCGGTCGCGATGCCGGACAGCAGGCACAGCAGGTTGAGCGCGCTGCGCTCGGCGGTGAGCAGGTCGCGGGTGCGGGTGGTGACGCTCAGCAGCTTGGTGCCGGCCGCGACCCGGTCGCCGTCCTCGACGTGCCGCTCGACCGCGAACTCTTCGGTGCAGACGAGGGACAGCACCGCCTCGGCGATCCGCAGACCGGCGACCGTGCCGGCCTCGCGGGCGGTGAAGTCGCCGGTGGCGACGGCGTCCTCGGGGACGGTCGCCACGGTCGTGACGTCCACGCCCTGGTCGAGGTCCTCCTCCAGGGCGAGATGGGCGATCTCCTCGACCTGGACGGGGTCGAGGCCGGCGGCCACCAGGAGCGCGGCCAGGTCGGGGTCGAGACCGCAGCTCAGCGGGTCGAGTTCGAACGAGCTGTCGTCGCCGCCGCAGCCGCAGGCATCGCCGCAGCCACCGGCGGAGGCGCCGCCGGTGGGCCCGCCGATCTGGAGGAGGGGGAGGTCGTCGGGGGTGCTGCTCACGGGGTGGGCTCCGTATTCGGGGAGGTGGGGTGTGCGGTGCGGTCTGTCTTGGCGGGCGGTGGGAGCGGTGGCTACGAGGTGGCCGTCGGCGGGAACTCGGCGGTCGCCGTCGTATGCAGGGTCAGCGCGCGGTCCGCATCCAGGGTGATGCGGAAATGGCGGCGCCAGGAGACATCGTCCCGGTCCGGGTGGTCCTCGCGCCAATGGCAGCCGCGGGTCTCCGCCCGGCGCTGCGCCGCGGCGACCAGCACCCGGGCCACGCACAGGAGGTTGGTGGCCTCCCAGGCTTCCACGCCGGGCTCGGGGGCCTTGCGGTCGGCGGGGCGGGCGGCGCTCCCGGTGGCGGCCGCACCGGCCGGTTCGCCGCCGGCCGGCGGGACGGCCGCCGGGCCGCCCGCCACGGTCGCCTCCCGGTGGAGACGGTCCAGCTCGGCGGCCGCACGGGCGAGGCTCTCCGCGCTGCGCAGCACTCCGGCACCAGCGGTCATGATCCGCTGCACGGCCGTACGGGCCTCCGGGGCGAGCAGCGGGAGGGCGGTGCGGGGCGCGGACGGGGCGGGCTCGGGCGCGGGGCGCGCGCCGTCCGCCGGGGCCTGCGGGGCGGGGGTCCCGGCGATGTCCGCGGCGATCCGCTCCGCGAACACCAGGCCCTCCAGAAGGGAGTTGGAGGCCAGCCGGTTGGCGCCGTGCACGCCGGTGCAGGCGACCTCGCCGCAGGCGTAGAGGCCCGGGACCGTAGTGCGCCCGCGCAGATCGGTGCGGACGCCGCCGGAGGCGTAGTGCGCGGCCGGGGCGACCGGTATCGGCTCGGTGACCGGGTCGATGCCATGGCTGCGGCAGGCGGCGAGGATGGTCGGGAAACGGGTCTCCCACATCTGCGCGCCGAAGTGTCGGCCGTCCAAATACATGTGCTCGACGCCCTGTTCGTGCGCCTGCCGCATGATCTCCTTGGCGACGATGTCGCGCGGGGCCAGCTCGGCGAGTTCGTGCCGGCCGACCATGAAGCGGGTGCCGTCGGCGTCGACGAGGTGGGCTCCCTCGCCCCGTACGGCCTCGGAGATCAGCGGCTGCTGGCCTTCCGCTTCCGGCCCCAAATACAGGACGGTGGGGTGGAATTGGACGAATTCCAGGTCGGAGACCTCGGCGCCGGCGCGCAGCGCCAGGGCCACCCCGTCGCCGGTGGAGACCGCCGGGTTGGTGGTCGCGGAGAAGACCTGCCCCATGCCCCCGGTGGCGAGCACCACCGCCGGGGCGTGTACGGCCCCGACCCCGTCGTGCTGGCCCTCCCCCATGACGTGCAGGGTGACACCGGCCGTACGGCCCTCGGCGTCCGTGAGCAGGTCGAGGACCAGCGCGTTCTCGATGGTGCGCAGCCCGGCGGCGCGGACCGCCTCGACGAGCGCACGGGAGATCTCGGCCCCGGTCGCGTCGCCGCCGGCGTGCGCGATACGACGGCGGTGGTGGCCGCCCTCCCGGGTGAGCGCTATCTCGTCGCTGCCCGGTGCGGTGTCGAAGCGGGCTCCGGTGCCGATCAGCCGGTGGACGGCGTCCGGGCCTTCGGTGACCAGGGTGCGTACGGCGGTCTCGTCGCACAGTCCGGCGCCCGCGACGAGGGTGTCGGCAAGATGCTGCTCCGGGGTGTCGCCGTCGCCGATCGCGGCCGCGATCCCGCCCTGTGCCCAGCGCGTGGAGCCGTCGTCCAGACGGGCCTTGGTGACGACGACGGTCCGGCGGCCGGCCGCGGCGCAGCGCAGCGCGGCGGTCAGCCCGGCCACCCCGGAGCCCACCACGACGACATCCGCCGTGATGGACCAGCCGGGGGCGGGGGCGGTCATGCGTATGCCGGTGCCTGCTGCGGGGCCGGGGCCGGTGCCTGTTCCGGTGGCGGTCATCGAGTCGCTCCGAGGGGGCCTTGGTGGGTGGGGGGAGGTGTGGCGGGTGCGTCGGAAGGGGCGGCGTCCGTGCCGGTTCCGTCCTGGTGGGCGGGCGTCGGTCCGGAGCGCCCGGCTCCGAAGTGGAGACGGATGTTGTCGATCAGCCGGGTGGTGCCGACCTTTGCGGCGACCGCGAGGATGGCCTCGCCCTCGTAGCTGTCCGGGATCTCGGTGAAGTCGGACGGGTCGACCAGCGCCAGGTAGTCCAGGGCGAGCGGCGGTTCGAGCCGGGCGGCGTCGTCCAGGACGGCATGGGCCGCGGCGCGGGCCACGGACGGGCCGTGCGGGGGTCCCGCGGCGGCGTAGGCGACAGCGTGCGCGTCGGCGGCGGCCCGGTCCTCGCCGAGGGCGGCCAGCGCCGCGGCCCGGTCCTGCGCCGCGTGGCCCGTGGAGACGGCGCGGGCGCGCAGCGCCTCCTCGGCGGTGAGCCGGTCGCGGGCCGCGAACAGCGCGGCGGACAGCGCGAGCGCGGTGCGCCGCTCCGGGGCGGAGAGGTAGCGGTTACGGCTGGAGAGGGCGAGGCCGTCCTCCTCGCGCACCGTGGGGACACCGATGATCTCGACGGGGAAGTTGAGGTCGGCGGCCATCCGTGTGATGACGGCGAGCTGCTGGGCGTCCTTCTGCCCGTAGAAGGCGAGGTCCGGCGCGGTCAGATGCAGCAGCTTGGCGACGACGGTAAGCACCCCGTCGAAGTGCCCGGGGCGGCTGGCGCCTTCCAGGAGGGTGCCCATGGGGCCCGCGGCGACCCGGATCTGCGGTTCTCCGCCCGGGTAGACCTCGTCGACGGACGGGGCGAAGACGACGTCCGCGCCCGCGGCGGCCGCCAGCTCCGTATCGGCGTCCAGGGTGCGCGGATAGCGGTCCAGGTCCTCGCCCGCCCCGAACTGGAGCGGATTGACGAAGACCGTGACGACGACCTGGCCCTGCGGGCCGACCCGGCGGCGGGCGGCGCGGATCAGGGTGGCGTGGCCCTCGTGGAGCGCGCCCATGGTCATGACGACGGCGCGGGCGCCGGTGCCCCGGGGCTGCTCGCGGAGGGCAGCGGCGGTGTGGAGGAGCTGCACGGGCTGGGTGCGGGCCGGGGTCGGGCGACTCTCGTCCATGGGCTGGTCCGGCTCCTGGTTGACGGGCTCCTGGTGCACGGACATCTCCGGTGCCGGAGCGGCGTCCGGGTGGGGGCCCGGCTCGGGGGGCGGGCTCAGGGGCGAGGCGGTCATCGGTCGCCTTCCTCGGGGCCGTGGCCGGGGGCGTCGGGGTCCGGGCCGGAGGGGTCGGGGGCGCCCGGGGCGGTGCCGGGGCCGTCGCCGGAGTCGGCGAGCACTTCGAGCAGGTCCTCGGCCAGCTCCGGCTTCAGCAGACCGTGGACCAGCGCCCGGTCCGCGGTCGTACGGGCCATCGCGAGATACCCGGCGACGCTCTGCGGCGCGTGCCGGCGCAGCTCGGCGATATGGGCGGCGACGGTCCCGGCGTCCCCCCGGGCGACCGGGCCGGTCAGCGCCGCGTCACCGGACCGGAGCGCGTTGTCCAGGGCGGCGCCGAGCAGCGATCCCAGCATCCGGTCCGGGGCCTGCACCCCGGCCTGGTGGAGCAGTTCCATCGACTGGGCAACGAGCGTGACCAGGTGATTCGCGCCGATGGCCAGCGCTGCGTGGTAGAGCGGACGGGCGGATTCCGCGATCCACTCGGGTTCCCCGCCCATCTCGATGACCAGCGCCTCGGCGGCCATCCGCAGCTCGTCGGGCGAGGTCACCCCGAACGAGCAGCCGGCCAGCCGCTGGACGTCCACGGAGGTGCCGGTGAAAGTCATGGCCGGGTGCAGGGCGAGCGGCAGGGCGCCGGCGCGGGTGGCCGGGTCCAGGACCGCCGTTCCGAACCGCCCCGAGGTGTGCACCAGCAGCTGGCCGGGCCGTACGGCACCGGTCTCGGCGAGGCCGCTCACCAGGCCGGCCAGGGCGTCGTCGGGGACGGTCAGCAGGACCAGGTCGGCGCGGGCGAGGACCTCGGCCGGGGGGACCAGCGGAACGTCGGGCAGCAGCTCGGCGGCGCGGCGTACGGAGGCGTCGGACACGCCCGAGACGGCAACCGGGTGGTGCCCCGCGAGCTGAAGCGCAGCGGCCAGGGCGGGCCCGACACGGCCCGCGCCGACGACCCCGACGGTCAGCCGGGCGGGGCGGTCCTGGGCCTCGAGGGGTGGGAGTGCATTCACGCGGCGATGGCCTTCCGTTCCAGTCCGCGGGGGGTACCGGACGATTCATCGCCATGCTACGCGAGTGTTTCCGGTGACTTTCAGAGCTCTACGGAAGGTGAGACCGGGGTCTCTTCCGGGAGTTATCCACAGGGGTCGCGGCGTCGCGCGGGGCTGGGCGACCATCGATGCGACGGCGCGCGAAGGCGCGGGGCAAGGGCAGGACCGGGGGTGCGAGGCGGATGAGGGAAGCAGGCGGGCGCGGCACGGATGAGGGCTCGCGGGGGGCTTCGGGCGGGGCGCCGGGCGGGACACCGAGCGGGGCTTTGAGCGGGGTCGCGCGGGAGGAGTCGGGCGGGGGCTCGGAGGGCGGCGGGGTCGGTGCGCCCGGCGGCGCCGCGGCAGGGGGCGCTGCGGCGGGCGGCGCCGCGGCCGGGGCGGGTGGCGCTCGCGTGGGGCCGGAGCGGTTGCGAGCGGCGTTCCGCGGCGCGCGGCGGGTGCTGCCGGCCGGCGGCAGGGAGACGGTCCGCGAGCGGCTGGACCGCCTGGTGGCCGCGGCCCCGGCCGCCTACGACCTGGACGACTGGACGGACCTCTACGGCAACGACGACGGCATCATCGGCGAGCTGGAGCGCCGGACCGCCGGCGCCCTGGGCACCGAGGCCGCCGTCTTCTTCCCGACCGGCACGATGGCCCAGCAGGTGGCGCTGCGCTGCTGGGCGGGGCGTACGGGCAATGCGACGGTCGCCGGCCATCCGCTGTCGCACATGGAGGTGCATGAGGGCGATGCCTGGGCGGTGGTCAGCGGGTTGCGTATGGTGCATCCGACCCACGCGCCGCGGGCGCCGACCGCCGCGGAGATCTACGACCTGCCGGAGCCTTTCGGGGCCCTCGCCCTCGAACTTCCGCTGCGGGACGCCGGCTTCGTGCTGCCGACCTGGGACGAGCTGACCGCGACGGTGCAGGCCGCACGGGACCGTGAGGCGGTGGTGCACTTCGACGGGGCCCGCCTGTGGGAGTGCGGCCCGCACTTCGGCCGCCCGCTCCCGGAGATCGCGGCCCTCGCGGACAGTGTGTACGTCTCCTTCTACAAGTCGCTGGACGGCATCTCGGGTGCCGCGCTCGCGGGCACCGAGGACTTCGCCGAGGAGGCGCGGGCCTGGCGGCACCGGTACGGCGGCCGGCTGTACCAGCAGTGGCCGGCCGCGCTGGCCGCCCTGGCCGGGCTGGACCGTGAGCTGCCGCGGCTGCCCGAGTACGTGGCCCACGCGAAGGTGGTGGCCCGCGCGCTGGGCGAAGGCCTGGCCGAGGCCGGTGTGCCGTGGTTCCGGGTGCACCCCGGGGTGCCACACACCCACCAGTTCCAGCTGTGGCTGCCGCACCCGCCCGACCTGCTGAACGAGGCCGTCGTGCAGCAGGCGGAGCACACCGGAACAGCGCTGTTCCGGCACTGGGACGAGCCCGGGCCGGCCGGCCCGCCCGGGGTGGCGATGACGGAACTCATGGTCGGCGCCGGTGCCCTGGACTGGACGGACAACGACATCCGGTCGGCGACCGGGGAGTTCGTGGACTTCGTGCGGCGCGCGGGAGGGGGTGAGGCGGGCGGGCGTGACAAGGGCTGAGGTGGGTGGGCGCGGCAAGGGGTGAGGTGGGCATCAGGAACCGAGGCGAGGCGTCAGGAGCTGAGGCGGGCGGGCGCGCCGTCCCGGGCTCCGGCGGCGCCGGTCTCCCGGCGGAGCAGGGCCGTGGCGGCTGAGCGTACGGCACGGCGGATGCGGGACGGCAGGCGGTCGACGGGGGCCGTGACGACGGCTCGGAAGTGGTGCCACTGCTGGATCTCGCGGGCGGTGCGGACCGCGTGGGTGCCCGGGGCGGGCGGTGCGGCTTCGCCTCGCTGGGCGGCGCGATAGAGGTCGAGGAGGTGCTGCTGACCGGCGTTCATGTGCCTCACTGTGCGGCGGTCCGGCCGCTCGGGGCGCGTCGATTGACGAGAGCCGTCAATCGGCGTCCGCGCAGGTGGGAGCCTCGCGCATGATGGGCGCATGGCCAACGTCATCGACATCACCGGGCTGCCGCCGGAGCGCGTCGTCTTCACCCCGTCCCCCTTGGCGGAGCTGGGCGCCGCACTGCATGCGCTGTCCGAGCCGGGCCACCACCCCGGGCTGCACGGCTGGGTCACCGCCACCAACGCGGCGCTGAAGACCGACCTCGCCGACCGGCTGTGCGAGGCGGACATCCTGTGGCGGTCCTCCCGTTCCGACATCCTGCTGCCGGCCCGCCCCGGGGCGACGCTGGCCGAGGACCTGGACGAGCTGGACAAGATCGACGACGAGCGGTTCGTGGCCGCCGCTTTCGAGATCACCTGCTCCCCGCGCTACACCCGCCCCACCCCGTCACCCCTGGTCGACGCGGGCGAGCGGGCGCGCATACGAGAGATGGCCGCCGCGCGCGGCCCCCGGCAGGCGGCCTTCACCGACCGGATGCTCACCGACCCCGACGGCCTGCGGGTATGGCTGCGCCGCCTGTTCGAGGACTGCGAGGAGGCGTTCTTCGGGGACATCTGGCGACGGGTGGGCATCCAACTGGCGGCCGATGCCCGGCACAAGACCGAGTTGCTGCGCCGCAAGGGCCTGGCCGAGACGCTCCGTGCGACCTCACGGGCACTGTGGCTGGAGGGCGCGCACGACGGCGGCGGCAGCGCCAGCACCCGCATCGTCCTCGACAAGCTGGCCCAGGGGCGTACGACGGCCTTCGCGGACCCCGCGGATCCGGGCGTCACCTTCCTGCCGACGTCGTTCGGCTGGCCGCATCTGGTGTTCGCCCATGCCCAGGGCTGGCGCCCGGTGCTCCAGTACCCCGTCGCGAGCCCGGAGTTGCCGGCGCCGGCCGCGCTGGAACTCGTCCAGCAGCGGCTGGAGGCGCTGGGCCACCCGATGCGGATGCAGCTGTGCCGGACGCTGTCGCGGGGGCCGCATTCGACGGGGGAGCTGGCGGAGGCGTTCGGCATCACCTCGCCGGAGGTCTCCCGGCATATCGCGACGCTGAAGAAGGCCGGGCTGATCCAGACCCGGCGCCGCGGGCGCTATGTGCTGCACCAACTGGACCTCCAGGTGGTGGCCCGCCTGGGCAGCGACTTCCTTGAGGGTGTGCTCCGCTGAGCACGAGGGCCTGGGGCGGACACGCCCTAGCCGGCTCCGGCTCCGGTGCCACGCCCAACTGGCACCGCGCCGCCGGGGCCCCTACCGCCCCTGGCCACTCGACGCCGGCCCAATGACGTCAGCCCCTAGAAGCGGGCCCCTAGCTCCCCGTCCCCCCGGCCCGCACCAATCCCGTCTCATAGGCGAGCACCACCGCCTGGACCCGGTCGCGGAGGCTCAGCTTGGTGAGGATGCGGCCGACATGGGTCTTGACCGTGGCCTCGGAGAGCACCAGACGGGCCGCGATCTCGCCGTTGGACAGGCCCTGGGCGACCAGTAGCAGTACCTCCCGCTCGCGATCCGTCAGCCGGTCCAGTTCGGGGCGGGACGGTTCGCCGGAGGTGGCGGGCAGCATCGGCGTGAAGCGGTCCAGGAGCCGGCGGGTGGTGGACGGCGCGACGACCGCGTCGCCGCTCTCCACCGCCCGGATCGCGGCGAGCAGTTCGCTCGGCGGCACATCCTTGAGCATGAAGCCGCTGGCCCCGGCCTTCAGCGCGGAGAAGGCGTACTCGTCCAGGTCGAAGGTGGTCAGGATGAGCACCTTCGGGGCGTCCTTCTTCTGCCCGCCCTCGCAGATCCGGCGGGTGGTCTCCACCCCGTCCAGATGCGGCATGCGGACGTCCATGAGGATCACATCGACCTGGGCGCCGCGCAGCACCTCCAGGGCCTCCACACCGTTGCCCGCCTCCGCGACGACCTCCATGTCGGGCTGTGCGGCCAGCACCATCCGGAAACCGGTGCGCAGCAGCACCTGGTCGTCGACGAGCATCACGCGGATGGTCATGTGCAAGGGTCCCTTCGGACAGGAGTGGGGCTGAGGGTACGGGGTGGGTGCGAGTGGCGGGTGCGTCGGTGGTCCGCACCCAAGGACGCCGTCCCGGCCGGACCGGTTGGCATCCTCACCGGGCCGATTTCAGCGGGAGCACGGCGCTGACCCGGAAGCCGCCGCCCGGCCGGGGCCCCGCGGTCAGGGTGCCGCCGACCATGCCGACCCGCTCGCGCATCCCGATGAGGCCGTGGCCGAGGCCGTCCGCCCCGCCCTCCTCGTAGAGCTCGCGCTGCGCGCCGCGCCCGTCGTCCTCGACGAGCAGATCGAGATCGTCGTCCCGGTAGGAGAGCCGGACGGTCGCGCCGACATGGGGGCCACCGTGTTTGCGGGTGTTGGTGAGCGCTTCCTGGACGATGCGGTACACGGTCAGTTCGACACTGCTGGGCACCTCGCGGGGTTCGCCCTCCCGCCGGAAGTCGACCGGCAGTCCCGCGCTGCGCACCTGGTCGATGAGGTCGGTGAGCTGCTCGACGCCCGGCTGGGGGACGTATTCGCCGCTCTCGGGCTGCTCGCCGGTGCGGAGGACGCCCAGCAGGCGGCGCATTTCGGCCAGTGCCTGGCGGCCCGTGCCGGAGATCGTCTCCAGGGCCTGGCGGGTCTGTTCGGGCGCGGTGTCGAGCACATAGGCGGCGCCGTCGGCCTGGACGACCATCACCGAGACGTTGTGGGCGACGACATCGTGCAGTTCGCGGGCGATACGGGCGCGCTCGGCGGCGACCGCGATCCGGGCCTGTGCCTCGCGCTCCTTCTCCAGCCGGGCGGCCCGCTCCTCCAGCTGGGCCCAGTAAGCGCGGCGGGTGCGCATGGAGTCGCCGAGCACCCAGGCCAGCACGAAGGGCACGGTGAGCAGCACGGTGACGAACAGGCTCATCCCCACGCCCGCCCGGCCGTAGGCGCTTTCGCCGAAGCGCCAGAAGGAGAGGGCGGGACCGAAGACGGCGCCGACGAGCGCACAGCGGGAGGCCCAGCGGGGGACGGTGGGCTCGGACGCGACGGTGTAGGTGATCACGAACATCGCGGCGTCGCCGGGGATGGTCTCGATCCCGAAGACCAGTTGGCCGACGCCGATGGCGGCGGTCAGCAGCAGCATCTGCACGGGGGCCTTGCGGCGCAGCGCGACGACGAGGCTCAGGCCGGCCGTGAAGACCGCGAGAAAGAAATCCAGGCCGCCGAACCACAGGCTGGTGAACCCGAACAGGAGCACGGCCCAGAAGGTGTCCACCCCTGTCGGGTGCCTGCGGAGGAAGTCGTAAAGGCGCTGCACGTAACCCAGCGTAGGCACCGTGAATACGTGTACGAGTCAACCGCACGAGCGATCCTGGGCGCCGGGCCTACTCCCCAAGGTGGAGGCCCTCTGCACCAAATGTGGCGGACCTCTGGACGGACGGCACCTCGTGCCGCCGGTCCGGCCGGCGCCCGCCCGTACCGTGGGGCAGATGACGAACGAGTGGTGCGGGTGGCGCGAGGCCACGGAGCGGGCGCTGTACGGCCCGGAGAACGGCTTCTACACCCGGCCCGGCGGCCCCGGCCCGGCCGGCCACTTCCGGACCTCCGTGCATGCCTCCCCGCTCTACGCGGGCGCCGTCGCCACGCTCCTGTGCCGCGTCGACACCGCGCTCGGCCGGCCGGACGAGCTGGCGCTGGTCGACGTGGGCGCGGGGCGCGGCGAGCTGCTCACGGGCGTGCTGGCCGCGCTGCCCGCGGAGGTGTCCGCACGGGTGCGCCCGTACGCCGTCGAGCGCGCCGCGCGCCCCCAGGGGCTCGATCCGCGGATCGACTGGCGGGGCGAGCTGCCCGCGCCGGGCTCGGTCAGCGGGCTGCTGTTCGCGAACGAATGGCTCGACAATGTGCCGGTCGACGTCGTCGAGACGGATGAGGACGGTGTGCCGCGCCGGGTGCTCGTCCGCGCCGACGGCACGGAGCGGCTGGGCGAGCCGGTGGACGGCGCGGACGCGGACTGGCTCCGCCGCTGGTGGGCCCCGCCCCTGACTGCCGACGCCACCGGAGGCGGCTCCCCCGGACTGCGCGCCGAGATCGGCCGCCCCCGGGACGAGGCCTGGGCACGGGCCGTCCGTACGCTGCGCGCCGGGCTGGCCGTCGCCGCCGACTACGCGCACGAACGGAGCGGCCGTCCGCTGTTCGGCACGCTCACCGGTTTCCGCGACGGCCGCGAGGTGCCGCCCGTACCGGACGGCAGCTGCGACATCACGGCACATGTGGCGCTGGACGCCTGCGCCGGGCCGTCGGCGGAGCGGCTGACCCAGCGCGCGGCGCTGCACGCCCTGGGGGTGACCGGCCGGCGCCCGCCGCTGACCCTGGCCGCCGACGACCCGGCGGGCTACCTGCGGGCGCTCAGCACGGCCGGCGCGGCGGGGGAGCTGACCGACCCGGCGGGCCTGGGCGGTTTCGGCTGGCTCATGGAGCCGGTGGGCGGGGAATGTGCGGGGCTGCTCAAGGGGTGGGACGCCTGAGGGCCAGGGCTTCTGCCCGGCGGGGGTGCTGCAAGACTGTTCCCATGACGGAGACGACGGTCGGCATCGGCGGCGCGGCGGAGAGCACCGACATGGTGCTGAACATCGGCCCGCAGCATCCCTCGACGCATGGCGTGCTGCGGCTGCGCCTCGTCCTGGACGGCGAGCGCATCCAGCACGCCGAGCCGGTGATCGGCTATATGCACCGCGGCGCCGAGAAGCTCTTCGAGGCGCGCGACTACCGCCAGATCATCATGCTCGCCAACCGGCACGACTGGCTGTCGGCGTTCTCCAACGAGCTGGGCGTGGTGATGGCCGTCGAGCGGATGCTGGGCATGGAGGTGCCCGAGCGTGCCGTCTGGACGCGGACCCTGCTCGCCGAGCTGAACCGCGTGCTGAACCATCTGATGTTCCTCGGCTCGTACCCCCTGGAGCTGGGCGGCATCACCCCCGTCTTCCACGCCTTCCGGGAGCGGGAGGAGCTCCAGGCCGTCATGGAGGAGATCTCCGGCGGCCGGATGCACTACATGTTCAACCGCGTCGGCGGCCTCAAGGAGGACCTGCCGGCCGGCTGGCTCGGCCGGGTCCGGCAGGCGGTGGCCGATGTGCGCTCCCGTATGGACGTCTACGACAACCTGGTCCTGGGCAACGAGATCTTCCGCGGCCGCACCCGCGGCGTCGGTGTGCTCGCGCCGGAGACGGTGCATGCGTACGGGGTCTCCGGGCCGATCGCCCGCGCCTCCGGTGTCGACTTCGACCTGCGGCGCGACGAGCCGTATCTGGCATACGGGGAGCTCGGGTCCACGCTCGACGTCGTCACCCGGCAAGAGGGCGACTGCCTGGCCCGCTTCGAGTGCCTGCTGGCGCAGAGCCACAATGCGCTCGATCTGGCCGACGCCTGCCTGGACCGCCTCGCGGAGCTGCCGCCGGGCCCGGTCAACCAGCGGCTCCCCAAGGTCCTGAAGGCCCCCGAGGGCGCGACCTACGCCTGGACCGAGAACCCCCTCGGCATCAACGGCTACTACCTCGTCTCCAAGGGCGACAAGACCCCCTACCGCCTCAAGCTGCGCTCGGCGTCCTTCAACAACATCCAGGCCCTGGTGGAACTCCTCCCGGGCACCCTGGTCGCCGACATGGTCGCCATCCTCGGCTCGCTGTTCTTCGTGGTCGGGGATATCGACAAGTAGGGGCCCGCTCGCACGCGCCCCCGTCCACACCCTGTGGACAGCGAGCCGCCGCCATCCCACGCGGAAGGCCGCCCCCCGGAAACAGTCCGGCCCCGGAGCTGAGGAACGCTCCGGGGCCGGTTCGCCGTGCGGTCGACCGTGCGGTCGGGTCAGGAGATGGCGGTGCGCAGGGGGGCGAGGTCGAGTTGTTCGGTTTCGTCGTGGGCGGTCAGGTCGATGACCTCGCCGCTGCCGGTGGTCGTCGCCCCGTCGGTCTGCGTGTCCTCGGCCGCGGCGGGCTCCGCCGGCTGCGTACGGGCCGACTGTTCGGCGAGGGCCTCTTCTCCGACGACATCCGCCAGATCCTCCTCCAGCGGGGCGGCCGGCTGCCGGGGGCCGGTCGCGTTGCCGAAGAAGTCGAAGCCGCCCGTCGCACGGGACGCGGCGGGGCGGGACGGGGCGATGGCGGCGGCGGTGGCCGGCACCGGGCGGAGCGCGGGTCCGGCGGCGGTGGCCGTACGGGCGGAGTCGGCCTCGCCCGTGCGCTGTGCGGCTGCCGCCGGGGCCTTCCCCCGGCCCTTCTCACCGTCCTGGCCGCCCTGGGCTTCGCGGGCCGCGGGCGGTCCGGAGCGGGCGGCCCCGTCGGCCCCGGCACCGTTCTTCGACAGCTGCGCGGCCTTCTGGGCGGCGCGCTGCCGGGCGGCGTTGCGCGCCAGCCGGCGCAGCGCCTGGTCGGCCTGCACGAAGGTGGCGGGGGCCGGGCGGTCGGGGTTCGTGGCGGGCGCGCGCCGGGCCGGCACGGTGGTCGCCCCTGGGCGCGGCGCTCCGCCCTGCGCGGGGCCTTCGCCCTTGTCCGAGCGCAGGGGGGAACTGGGGTGCGGGGTCGCGAGCTTGGGGGACGCGTGCAGCGCCAGGGAGAGGCCGGCGACGGCCGGCAGCGCCTTGGCGGGGGCGGCGGCCTCGATGGCGAGCAGCCGACGGCCCTCCAGGGCGCTGGCCCGCTCGGTCTCGGCGGTGGCGTACCGGCGGAGCAGATCGGCGTGTTCGCTGCGCAGCCGGGCCAACTCCGCGCGCTTGGAGCGCAGTTTGGCCTCCAGGCCGGCCCGGATCTCGCGGGTTTCCTCGACGTCCGTTTCGAGTTCGGCTATCCGCTCCTCGGTACGCCACTCGTCGCGCACCCGGGCGCGGTTGAGTTCGGCGACCTGCCGGCCGGCCTTACGGTCCCAGGTCCGCAGAAGGACGGCGCCGGTCAGTGCGGCGGCGGCCGCGCCCGCGGCGAGCACCCGTTGCACCAGATCGTCGCCGACAAACCACGCGCCCGCGGCGCAGGCGATTGACGCACCGGCGACCGTCGCGGGAGGAAGCAGCCGGTGGAGGGGTGGGGATTGGCGGTGGCGTCCTCGTGGCATGGCCAGAAACTTACCGTGCGTGCGGGACCTGTGGGGCCCCGCACGCCGATCCGTTTCCCGCTGGTTACTTCTTGACCAGATTCTTGGACTCCACATAAGCCTGTGCGACATCCGCGGGCTTGAGTCGTTCGGCATCGACCTTGCGGTTCAAGTTGATCAGGTCTTCGGTCGTGAGCGTACGGGTGAGCTTCCCGAGGGCGGCGGCTATCTCCTTGTCTCCCGCGCTCTTGGCATTCACCACCGGCAGCACATTGTCGGCGTTCTGAAGCTTCTTGTCGTCCTTCAGAAGCACCAGGCCGAAGGTGTCGAGCGTGGCGTCCGTGGTCGTGGTGAGCACCAGTTGGTCGGTGCCGTCCTTGACCGCCTGCTTGGCCTGCGGGGTCCCGACGCCCTTGGGATCCAGCTCCCTGATGTCGATGCCGTACGTCTTCTCCAGGCCCGGCTTGCAGAACACCCGGGTCTCGCACTCCTCCCCCGCGGCGAGCTTCACCTTCTGCTTCGATTTACCGAGGTCGGAGAGGGTCTTCAGGGTGTTCTCGGTGGCGAATTCCTTACTCACCGCGAACGCGTTCTGGTCCGTCGCACCGCCGGCCGGCAGGACCTTGAGCCCGCGCGATGAGGCGAGCTTCTCCAGGGCCGTCACCGTCTTGTCGATGTCACTGGAGGCGACGGGCTTCGCCTTGCTGCCGTTCTCCTTCGCGTTGAGGAATTCGGCGAGGGTGGAGGCGTATTCCGGAACGACATCGATCTGGCCCTTCTCCAGAGCCGGTTCATACAGCTCGCGATTGGCCAGGGTCTGCACCCGCGTGCGGTATCCGGCATCGGCCAGGACTCTGGAATAGATCTCGGCGAGCACCTTCGACTCGGTGAAACCGGCCGAGCCGATGACGAGCTCGCCCTTGCCACCGCCCTTCCCGCCGCCGCCCTTCTCCTCCAGGCTCTGGCCTCCGCACGCGGCCAGGCCGGCCGCCAGGGTGATCACTGCGCCCGCGGCCACCGCGGTGCGCGCCACACGCGACGTGCTGCTCATGGATGCCACCATTCAGTCCGTTCGGATCAGGTCCGGTCGAAGTCGTGCCGGATCAGGGTCGGGTCGTCGCCTTGGGGGTGGTTGCCGAGGTCGGTGCGCCGGAGGCCGGTGGGCCGGAGGCCGGTGCGCCAGGGGCCCTGCCCGGGCCCGCGCCCTTGGTGAGGTGCGAAGCCGTACGCGCGGCACGCCGCCGCCCCCGCATCGGGTCGAGGAGCCGCTCCGCCAGGACGAGGAGGCCCTCCACGGCCAGGGCCAGTACGGCCACCAGCACCGCGCCCGCGACCACTTGCGCGGTGTCGTAGTTGCCGAAGCCGGCGGTGATGATCCGGCCCAGCCCTCCGCCGCCGGCCAGCGCGGCCAGCGTCGCGGTCGCGATCACCTGCACCGTGGCCGACCGCAGACCGGTCATGATCAGCGGATAGGCGAGCGGTATCTCGACCCGCAGCAGCAGCTGCGGCCCCGACATGCCCATCCCACGCGCCGCCTCGACCACATCGCGGTCCGCCTCCCGCATGCCCAGATAGGCGTTGGTCAGCAGCGGCGGCACCGCGAAGAGCACCAGCGCGATGACCGTGGGCCATTCGCCCTGCCGGCCCAGCGGACTGAGCGTCAGCAGCACCAGGACCGCGAAGGTCGGTACCGCGCGCCCCACATTGGAGAGATTGACCGCCAGCGCCCCGCCCTTGCCGAGGTGCCCCAGCCAGAGCGCCACCGGCAGGGCTATCAGACAGGAGAGGACCAGGCACAGCCCGCTGAGCCAGAGATGCTCGGCGAGCCGGTGCCACACCCCCTTCTCCCCGGCCCAGTTGGCGGCCGTCGACAGCCACTGCCACGCGCCCGTGATCGCGCCCATCGCTCAGCCCACCGCCTTCGCCGTACGGGCGCCGCGCCGCGCACCGGCCTTCGCCCGCCCCTGCACCCGCGTCCAGGGCGTCAGCAGCCGCTGGAGCCCCAACAGCAGCAGATCGGCGAGCAGCGCCAGCAGCACGCACAGCACCGAGGCCGTCAGCACCTCCGCCTTGAAGAAGCCCGCCATGCCGTCGGCTATCAGATTGCCCAGGCCCCCGTAGCCGACGACGGAGCCGATGGTCGTCATCGCCACCGTCGAGACCGTGGCGATCCGCAGTCCGGCCACCAACGCGGGCAGGGCGAGCGGGAGTTCGACCTCGTACAGCAGCCGCGCCGGGCCGTAACCCATCCCCCGGGCGGCCTCCCGGACCTCGGCGGGCACGGCCTGAAGACCGGCGAGGATGTTGCGCACCAGGATCGTCAGCGAATACAGCACCAGGCCCGTCACGACCACGGCCGCCGAGACTCCGAAGACCGGGGTCAGCAGCGCGAACATCGCCAGCGAGGGGACGGTGTAGAGGACCGTCGTCAGCCCCAGGACCGGTCCGGCGGCGCCCCGCCACCGGCGGGCCACCAGCGCCAGCGGAAAGGCGACCAGCAGGCCGAGCACCACGGACACGGCCGTGATGCCGAGATGCTGGACCGTCGCGTCCACCAATTCCTGGCTGCGGGTGCGCAGATACTCACCGCAGATCCAGTCGTTCGCCTCCAGGCAGCTCGGCCCGGCAGCACCACCACGCATGGCGCGTCACCTCCCCCGCCCCGGTCGCTCACCGATCCGGTGACTGTCTGCGACCCTAACCCCGACCACTGACAACCGGTCCGCTCCCGCTGCTCACCGGCCGCTTCGCCATGCACCCGCAACACCGCGTTCACGACCGCCCGGCCACAATGGCCGTACACCACTGGGGGGATGCATGATCCGCTTCGAGCACGTCACCAAGAGTTATCCCGACGGCACCACGGCCGTGGACGACCTCTCGTTCGAGGTCGCCGAGGGCGAACTGGTCACGCTCGTCGGGCCTTCGGGCTGCGGCAAGACCACGACGATGAAGATGGTCAACCGGCTCATCGAGCCCACCAGCGGCCGCATCCTCCTCGACGGCGAGGACATATCCGCCCTGGACCCCGTCCAGCTGCGGCGCCGTATCGGCTACGTCATCCAACAGGTCGGCCTGTTCCCCCACAAGACCGTCCTGGACAACACCGCCACCGTCCCGCACCTCCTCGGCCGGCCGCGCAGGGAGGCCCGGGCGCGCGCCGCCGAACTCCTGGATCTGGTCGGCCTGGACCCGGCCACCTACGGCGACCGCTACCCCGAGCAGCTCTCCGGCGGGCAGCGCCAGCGCGTCGGGGTGGCCCGTGCGCTCGCCGCCGATCCGCCCGTCCTGCTGATGGACGAGCCGTTCGGCGCGGTCGACCCGGTCGTGCGCGAGCACCTCCAGAACGAGTTCCTGCGGCTTCAGTCCACGCTCCGCAAGACGGTCCTCTTCGTCACCCACGACCTTGAGGAGGCGGTCCGGCTCGGTGACCGGATCGCCGTCTACGGGGCGGGGCGCATCGAGCAGTTCGACACCCCGGCGACGGTGCTGGGCGCCCCCGCGACCCCGTACACCGCCGAGTTCGTCGGCGCCGACCGGGGGCTGAAGCGGCTCTCCGTCACGCCCGTCGAGCCCGGCGACCTGGAACGGCCCCCGGTCGTCCGCCTCGACGACCCCGCGGACCGCGCCGCCGGGCGGCTCGCCGCCGACGGTGCCTCCTGGGCGGTCGTCCTGGACGCCGACGGGGCGCCGCACGGCTGGGTCCCGGCCGCGGCGCTCACCAGCGCCACCACGGCGTCGGCGGACGGAGCCGGGCCGGACCTCGGGAAGCCCGCTCCACGGGGCGCCACCGTCCGCGAGCACGCCCGGCGGATGGACGCCCGGCTCCCGCTCGGCGCCCCGCTCAGGCAGGCGCTGAGCACGATGCTTCAGCATGACGCGGGCTGGGTCGCGGTCCAGGACGGCGACCGTTTCCTGGGGGTCCTCACCCCCGCGCGGCTGCACACCGCGCTGCGCCGTGCCACCACGGCGGACGCCGCGCAGGTCCCGCGCGGCGAGGTCTCACTCGATACGGTCCCGGGCCCCGGTGTCCCGGCCCCGGGCTCGGCCGGCTGATCGGCACGGCGGCCGCTGCGGCGCCCGGCCCGCCCCGGTGCAGCAGGACCGCGCCTCCGGGCCCGGGCCGTGCCTCCCCGGGCTCAGACCACGCCTCCCCGGGCCCACCGCGGCGTCACAGCGCCGCGTCGACCCCGCCGTTCCCGTTGCCGTCGTCCTCGGGCAGCTTGCACACCCGCTCCAGGAAGATCGCCGCGGCGACCACCGCGGCCCCGGCGAGCACCGACAGCGCGGCGTAGATCGCCTGGTCGCGGCGCGGTGCGACATCGAGACCGGAGGTCAGCAGAAAGACGCCGACACCGGCGTACAGCCCCGCGACCAGCGCCGCCACCAGCGCGCTGGCCTGCCCGAAGACCACCGCACGGGCGGCCACCAGCGGCTCGACGCCCTTGGCGTCCGGCCGCCGCTCGCGCTGGGCGCGCAGCCGCGAGCGGAACGAGAACGCGGTGGCGGCGAGCACCGCGGCGATCAGTGCCAGCACGATCGGGGCGGCGACGGGAACGCTGGGCAGGGTGCCGAACGAGTCCCACAGCCGGGCGCCGCCCCAGGCCAGCACCCCGGCCGCCAGAAACAGCCCGACCAGCACCTTGATGTGTAGCTGCTTCACCGAGCGATCGCCCCTCGCGCCGTCATGACCTTCCTTGCCGTCACGGCCGTCCTTGTCGTCCTGGCCGTCTCGTCCGGTCCGTACGGATGCATCCCGCAGGGAGCCGACCCGCAACCATAACGACTACTCCGGCAGCCGCAGTTCCAGGTCCGCCCGCGGTTCGACACCGTCGCGGCCCACCGCGGACAGCAGTTCGGCCACCGCGCCGCGGCCGGGGACCACGGCCTCCGGGTCGATGTCATGCCACGGCACCAGCACGAACGCCCGCTCATGGGCGCGCGGGTGCGGCAGCGTCAGCCGCGGGTCGTCGGAGACCACGTCCTGATACGCCAGGATGTCGACGTCGATGGTGCGCGGGCCCCAGCGCTCGTCGCGGACCCGCTCGAACGCCTCCTCGATCGCCTGCCCGCGCTCCAGGAGGGAGGACGGCGGCAGCGTCGTCTTGATCAGCACCACGGCGTTGAAGTACGAGGGCTGGGAGCCGGGGTCCACGCCCCACGGCACGGTCTCGTAGACCGGGGAGACCGCCTTGACCCGCAGCCCGGGGGTGTCCTCCAGCGCGTCGACGGCACCCTGGAGGATCTCCAGGCGGTTGCCGAGATTGCTGCCGAGGGAGATCACGGCGCGTTTGGGGTTGGAGAGCGTCACATCGGCGGCGTCCACCTGCTCCACTACGGAGGCGGGCACCGGCTGCACGGTCGGATCGCCCATACCGGGATGCCCGGCGGCGGCCCCGTGCGGAGTGGTGGTCGGGTGGCGGGTGGGCTTCATACTCGGCTCCGAGTGATGGTGATGGTCACGTCGTCGAAGGGGACGGTGATCGGCGCGTCCGGCTTGTGCACCACCACCTCCACCTCCTGCACGCCCTCGTGCTTGAGGCACTGCTCGGCGATGCGCTCAGCCAGGGTCTCGATGAGGTCGACGGGCTCGCCCTGGACGACGGCCACCACCTCCTCGGCCACGACGCCGTAGTGGACGGTCTTCGCGAGATCGTCGCTCGCCGCGGCCTGGCGGGTGTCCAGACCGAGCACCACGTCGACGATGAAGGTCTGGCCTTCCTCGCGCTCCCGGGGAAACACCCCGTGGTGGCCCCGGGCCTTCAGCCCACGCAGCGCGACACGATCCACGCGAATCACTCCCACTGGTCCACGGCACCTCTGGCGCCACTGTTCGTCGGATTCCGGGCAGCCACCGGAGCGATCCGGCAGCACTGCCCCGCCGTCGAATCTACCTTCGAGTACCGGCAGTCCTCGCCCACGGGGGCTATGGACAAGACCCCGTCCTGCTGCTAAGCGCTGCCTGGCGGGGCAGCAACCAGCAGGCCGGGAGATCGTCCGCGCGGCCCTCTTACCCCCCTGCCCACGCCCCACCCCTACCCGTGCCCCACTTGGCTCGAACGGGTGCGCCCCACCCGGATGGCTGACGTCCGCCCCGACGGCCGCGGAGCCCGTCACCCCGGATGCAAGGGCAGGCGGCCATGGCAAGGCTCACACCGGCCGGCGCCGGGCCCGCCCGTCCGGCCCCCGGCCCCGGCTTCCGGCCCCGGCACCAGGGAAGGCGCTCAGAGGGCCTCCTCGCCGCCCTCGCCGGCTCCCCCGTCGTCGTCCTCGTCCTCGTCGTCGCGGTCCGCCAGCACCGGCGAGCCGTGGTGCGACCACACCCGCCAGCCGTCCTCCGTACGCCGGAAGACATTGGTCGCCACGACCAGCTGGCCGATCAGCGGCCCCACCGAGCCGTCATCCTCGGCGGGCCCGCCGCTGAGGATGTTCTCGGTGCAGGTCACCAGCGCGGTGTCCCCGATGACGTCGATCTCCACATCCGTGAGGAAGAACTGGATGTACTCGGTGTTCGCCATGATCAGGGCGTACGAGCGCAGCACCTCGCCGCGCCCGCGCAGCACCGGCCATCCCGGGTGGACCACACTCACCTGGCCGTCCAGCCACAGTTCGGACAGCGCCTCGTGATCGCCGCGCTCGATGGTCTCGTACAGGGTGGTGTTCGCCTGCTCGACCAGTTCGATGTCCGTCCGTGGGCCCAAGCCGCTCACACCGTTCCCGTCGTCTTCGCCGTCGTCCCGCTCGCCTCACTGCCGGCGGCCGTCGCCGCCGTGGCACTACTGCCGGCCGCTGCCGCGCCCTCCACGGCACGGGCCACCCGTACCGCATCCGCGCTCGCCCTGACCTCGTGCACCCGCACCGCCCAGGCCCCCTCTCGCGCCACGATCGCCGATACCGCCGCCGTCGCGGCATCCCGCTCCCGGGCCGGCGGTGGGGCGGCTCCCTCGCCACCTGCCAGCACCCTGCCCAGGAACCGTTTCCTCGATGCGGCCACCAGCAGTGGCCGGCCCAGCGCCCGCAGCCGCGCCAGCTGGGCGACCAGCGCGAGATCGTGTCCGGCCTGCTTGGCGAAGCCCAGGCCGGGGTCGATGACGATCCGGTCCGGGTCGATCCCGCCGGACACCGCGCGCTCCATGCTCTGCCCGAGCTCGTCGACGACCTCGGCGACCACGTCCCCGTAGACGGCGCGGTTGTTCATGTCGATGGACTGGCCGCGCCAGTGCATCACGACGAACGGGACGTGGTGTGCGGCCACCACCGGCACCATCGCCGGGTCGGCGGCGCCCCCGCTGACGTCGTTGACCAGCCGCGCCCCGGCCGCCACGGCCTGTTCGGCGACCGAGGCCCGCATGGTGTCCACGGAGACCACGGCACCGGCCGCGGCCAGCTCCCGGACGACCGGAACGACCCGGCGCAGCTCCTCGGCCTCGTCCACCCGCGCCGCGCCCGGCCGGGTCGACTCGCCGCCCACGTCCACGATGTCGGCGCCCTGCGCCACCAGGTCGAGACCGTGTTTGACGGCGAGTTCGGTATCGAACCAGTCGCCGCCGTCGGAGAACGAATCGGGCGTCACATTGACGACGCCCATCACCGCGCAGCGGTCCCAGTCCGGCAGTCCGGCCACCCGGCCACGCAAGGTACTCATGGCACCAGCGTAGGCCGTGTGCCGACCGGCCGGATTGCCGCCACCGCATGCGGGGACTTCAGGGGCGCCGGCCCGCCGGAGGCCGTCCGGGCGGGCCCGGTCGCCCGGCCGGCGGGGCCGTTGGTCAGGCGGCCCGCTCGACGGCTTCCGGCGCGGCGGCCGGCCGCGGCATATGCGCGCACGGCCGCGGCTCCACGGTCTTCCGGCGCCGCAGTACGCGCGGCAGCCCCAGCTCCAGATAGCCCTCGGCCTGGAGCGCCGCCAGGCCGATCCGGGGGATGTCGCGGCTGTTGCGGAAGACCACGAAGCGGGGCTCCCAGCGCGGCCGGAACTTGTCGTTGAACTTGTACAGCGACTCGATCTGGTACCAGCGGGACAGGAAGATCAGCATCCCGCGCCAGACCCGGATGACCGGCCCCGCGCCGAGCTTCTCGCCGCGCTCCAGAGAGGAGCGGAAGACCGCGAAGTTCAGCGAGACCTGCTTGATCTTGAGATCCGGGGCGGCCTGAAGCGCGGCGACGATCAGCAGCTCGTTCATCCCGGGGTCGGCGCTGCGGTCGCGCCGCATCAGCTCCAGGGAGATCCCGCTGTCGCCCCACGGCACGAAGTGCTGCATCGCCTTGAGGTCGCCGTACGGGCCGGGCTCCTCGCCGTCGGCCGCCGGCAGATGCGCGGTGGCGATCACCGCGTCACCGTCGGCCACCGCGTCGATCCGGCCCAGCGCCATGGAGAAGCCGCGCTCGGTGTCGGTGTCCCGCCAGGCGTCCGCGGCCTTCTGGAGCTGGGCCAGCTCGTCCGGCGCCAGGTCGCGCACCCGCCGCACCCGCGTCTCGTAACCGTTGCGCTCGATGCGCTTGACCATCTGCCGTACGTTGCGCATCGCGCGACCGGTGAGGGTGAAGTCGGCGACGTCCACGATCGCCTCGTCACCGAGTTCCAGCGCGTCCATGCCGGTCTCCCGGGTCCACACCTGACCGCCGGTCTCGCTGCAACCGGTGACCGCCGGGGTCCAGGAGTGCGCCTTCGCCTCCTCCATGAAGCGCTCGATGGCGCCCGGCCAGGCCTCCACATCGCCGATCGGGTCGCCGCTGGCGAGCATCACACCGGAGATCACCCGGTAGCAGACCGCGGCCTTGCCGGTCGGGGAGAAGACCGCGCCCTTGTCACGGCGCAGCGCGAAGTAGCCGAGCGAGTCCCGGGCGCCGTGCCGGTCGAGCAGAGCGCGCAGCCGCTGCTCGTCCTCGTCGGTCAGCCGGGCCGCCGGGTGCTCGGGGCGGAAGGCGAGGTACGCGGTGGTGGCGACGGTCAGCAGGCCGAGCGCGCCGAGCGAGTAGCCGACGGTGTAGTCGACGTGGTGGGTGTAGGCGACCGGGCCCTCGAAGCCGAACAGGCCCCACAGGACGTGCTCGGCGCGCTCCCAGAGGGAGGGCGAGCCGATGGTCTTGTGGGGGTGCGAGCTGACGATGACCAGGCCGATGCCGAAGCTGACCCCGCCGAGGACGACGAGGTTGGCCAGCGCCTTCCAGCGGCTGCGCGGGTCGGGCAGGGCCGCGAACTCCCGCCGGTGCCACACCAGGAACACCAGGAGCGCCAGCGAGAGCACCGCCCCGAAGACGGAGTGGCGGTAGACCAGCTGGGCGGCGATCCCCACCGGCAGCAGCGCCACGGCCGCTCCCCAGGCCCGCCGCTTACGCCGCTTGAGGCCGTGGGCCAGAAGGAGCAGCAGGATGCCGACGACGATGGAGGCGGCGGCCGCCAGCGGGCTCACCGCGCCCGGCAGCACCTCTGCCAGGGCGTGCATCCGGCTGTGCCGGAACCGCGGGAAGACCCCTGCCGCCAGGTTCAGCAGGCCGACGACCACGCCGGCCGTACCGACGATCCCCGGCACCGCTTCGGGCCGCGGGCCACGGAGCCAGCGTGGTCCACGCCACGCAACCGTCTCCGACTTTTCGCCATCTAGCCTGTCAGACATCACTTTCCCGTCGCCCCGGTCGAGAGAACGTGCGAGCCTTGTCGCAGCATCTGGACTTTTTGCGCCCTGTATGACGGCGTTTCAGGGCTCGGGGTTCCACTAGCGGTACGGATGGCCCGGCCGCCCGGAAGAAAGCACCACATGGGTCTCACCAGTCAGAAAGTGCTGCTTCTTGCCGTCCTCGTCGCGGTGGCACTGTTCGTCCTCACGATTTGGCTCTGGCCGCGCCTCTCCAAGGGGAACTGGCGCGCCGTGCTCGGGCGTATCGGGCTGCTGGTGGCGACGCAGCTCTCCCTTTTCGCCACGATCGGTCTGTACGCCAACAATTCCTTCGGGTTCTACGCGTCCTGGGCCGACCTCTTCGGCCAGGAGCAGGAGCCGGGCGTGGTGACCGACTACCAGACCGGCCCGAACGGCACCAAGCTGCGGATGCTGGGCACCGAGCGGGTCAGCGTACAGAACGGCTCCCGGCCGGCGACCGGCGGCCGGATCGACAAGGTGCTGGTCCGCGGCGAACACTCGCAGATCGCCAGCCCCGCGTATGTCTACCTGCCGCCGCAGTACTTCCAGAAGAAATACGCCGGGAAGAAATTCCCGGCGGCCCTGGTGCTCACCGGCTACCCCGGCACCGCCGAGGCGCTCTACAAAAAGCTGCATTTCCCGCAGACCCAGCACGAACTGCTCAAGAAGCAGAAGATGCGGCCGACGGTCCTGGTCATGATGCGCCCGACCGTCGCTCCGCCGCGCGACACGGAGTGCATGGACATACCGAACGGCCCGCAGACCGAGACCTTCTTCACGAAGGACCTGCGCGCGGATATCTCCGAGCACTACCGAATAGGCCGCGAGGCCAAGAGCTGGGGTGTCGTGGGTGACTCCACCGGCGGCTACTGCGCGCTGAAGATGACCATGCGCCACCCCGAGGCGTACTCCAGCGCCGTCGCCCTCTCCGGCGCCTACAAGGCCCCGCGGGACGCCACCACCGGCGATCTCTTCGGCGGCAACCGGCAGCTGGAGCGCGAGAACAATCTGCTGTGGCGTCAGCGGCATCTGCCCGCGCCCCCGGTGAACCTGCTGGTCACCAGCAGCAAGCAGGGCGAGGGGAATTACCAGCAGACGCTGCGGTTCATCGAGCAGACGAAGTCGCCGAGCCGGGTCTCGTCGATCATCCTCGACAGCGGCGGCCACAACTTCAACACCTGGCGCCGCGAGATCCCCGCCGCCCTGGAGTGGCTGGGCAACCACCTCAGGGCCTGACCGGCGGGCACCCCGCCCCCCGACCGGCGACGGCCGGGTCCCTCCTGCGAGGGGCCCGGCCGTCCGGTGTCTGTGAGGGGGACGCGCGGCGGACCGGCCGTACGGGCCCGCGGTCCGGGGCCTCAGCGGGCCAGTATCAGGCTCATCGCCTCGGCGCGCGTGGCGGCGTCCCGCAGCTGGCCGCGCACGGCCGAGGTCGTCGTCTTGGCACCCGGCTTGCGCACCCCGCGCATGGTCATGCACATGTGCTCACACTCGATGACGACGATCACGCCGCGCGGCTCCAGGATCTCCATCAGGGAGTCCGCGATCTGCGTGGTCAGCCGCTCCTGGACCTGCGGGCGCCGGGCGAACACATCGACCAGCCGGGCCAGCTTGGACAGGCCGGTGATCTTGCCGTCGGTGGACGGGATGTAGCCGACATGGGCCACCCCGACGAACGGGACGAGGTGGTGCTCGCAGCTGGAGACCAGTTCGATGTCCTTGACCAGCACCATTTCGTCGTGGCCCAGGTCGAAGGTGGTCGTCAGCACGTCTTCCGGCTTCTGCCACAGCCCGGCGAAGATCTCCCGGTACGCCCGTGCCACCCGCGCCGGCGTCTCCAGCAGCCCCTCACGGTCCGGGTCCTCGCCCACCGCGATGAGCAGCTCGCGTACGGCGTTCTCGGCGCGCTTCTCGTCGAAAGTGCCGATCTTGCCGCCGACGTCCAGCGTCACAGGGTCCGTCATGTGGTGCCTCGTTCCTTCTGCGCCCGCTCGAATCGCGGTGGAAACGCGGAATGCCGCGCCCCCCAAGGCTAAACCTGGGGGGCGCGGCATTTATTCCGGGGCCCCTGAGGGCCACGGGATCAGCTCTCCGGGCGCTGCTCCTCGGGTGCTTCCGCCTTCTCCGTGGAGACGGTGGCGGTCGTGGTCACCGCGCCGTTGGCCGGGGCCAGCTCCTTCGGCGACAGCACCGGCGGGCGGCTGGAGGGCGTACGGCGCGACGAGCCGGTCCACGCCGGGCGGGCCGGACGCTTGACCACGTGCTTGAAGAGCTCGGCGATCTCCTCCTTGCCGAGGGTCTCCTTCTCCAGGAGCGTCAGCACGAGGTTGTCGAGCACATCGCGGTTCTCGACCAGGATCTCCCACGCCTCGTTGTGCGCGGTCTCGATGAGCTTCTTGACTTCCTCATCGACCAGCGCGGCGACCTCTTCCGAGTAGTCGCGCTGGTGACCCATCTCACGGCCCAGGAAGGGCTCGGAGTTGTCGGTGCCGAACTTGATCGCGCCGAGCCGCTCGGTCATGCCGTACTGCGTGACCATCGCGCGGGCCGTGGCGGTGGCCTTCTCGATGTCGTTCGCGGCACCCGTGGTCGGGTCGTGGAAGACCAGCTCCTCCGCCGCGCGGCCGCCCAGCATGTACGCCAGCTGGTCGAGCATCTCGTTGCGGGTGGTGGAGTACTTGTCCTCGTCGGGCAGGACCATGGTGTAGCCCAGAGCCCGGCCGCGGGACAGGATCGTGATCTTGTGGACCGGGTCGGAGTTCGGTGAGGCCGCCGCGACCAGGGCGTGTCCGCCCTCGTGGTACGCGGTGATCTTCTTCTCCTTCTCGGACATGATCCGGGTCCGCTTCTGCGGGCCGGCCACGACGCGGTCGATCGCCTCGTCCAGGAAGTGGTTGTTGATCAGCTTCTCATCGCTCCGGGCCGTCAGCAGCGCGGCCTCGTTGAGGACGTTGGACAGATCGGCACCGGTGAAGCCGGGGGTGCGCTTGGCGACGGCCGAGAGGTCGACGTCCGGCGCGACCGGCTTGCCCTTCTGGTGGACCTTGAGGATCTCCAGACGGCCCTGGAGGTCCGGACGGTCGACGGCGATCTGCCGGTCGAAACGGCCGGGACGCAGCAGCGCCGGGTCGAGGATGTCCGGGCGGTTCGTGGCGGCGATCAGGATCACGCCGCCCTTGACGTCAAAGCCGTCCATCTCGACCAGGAGCTGGTTGAGGGTCTGCTCACGCTCGTCGTGGCCACCGCCCAGACCCGCACCGCGGTGCCGGCCGACGGCGTCGATCTCGTCGACGAAGACGATCGCCGGGGCGTTCGCCTTGGCCTGCTCGAAGAGGTCACGGACCCGGGAGGCACCGACACCGACGAACATCTCGACGAAGTCGGAACCGGAGATCGAGTAGAACGGGACGCCCGCCTCGCCGGCGACGGCACGCGCCAGCAGCGTCTTGCCCGTTCCGGGCGGGCCGTAGAGCAGCACGCCCTTGGGGATCTTGGCGCCGACGGCCTGGAACTTCGCCGGCTCCTGGAGGAACTCCTTGATCTCGTGGAGCTCCTCGACGGCCTCGTCCGACCCCGCGACGTCCGTGAAGGTCGTCTTGGGGGTGTCCTTGGTGATCAGCTTCGCCTTGGACTTCCCGAAGTTCATCACCCGGGAGCCGCCGCCCTGCATCTGGTTCATCAGGAACAGGAAGACGACCACGATGAGGACGAAGGGGAGCAGCGAGAGCAGCACACCGACGAACGGGTTCTGCTTCGACGGGGAGACGGTGTACCCGTCCTTGATCTCGCCGGTCTGGTACTTGGCCTGAAGGTTCTTGGCCACGTCGACGCCCTGGTCGCCGATGTAGCTCGCCTGGAGCTTGTTCGAGCCCTCAACCTTGTTGGAGCCCGACAGCTCAATCTTGATCTTGTTCTCGTCACCGGTCGTCAGCTCGGCGGATTTCACCTTGTTGTCAGCGATCGCCTTGACGACCTGACCGGTGTCCACCGTCTTGTAGCCGCCGGACGAGCCGACGACCTGCATCAACACGACCACGGCGAGGACGGCCAGCACGATCCACATGACCGGCCCACGGAAGTATCGCTTCACGTCCATCCATACGGAGCCGCTGAGGCCCCGTCCCTCCTGCCACAGTGAGGCACAACGCCCTTGGGAGGGCTGGTCGTGCGTACGGTGTATTACTGGCCCGAAAAAGAACTGCCTTCGGACGGTACCCCAGCATTGTCACCCGGCGCCTGCGCCGACGGTGAACATGCAGCCGAGGATTCCGCTCTCCCTGCTCCAACGGCGGGAGGCCCCGAAGGGTTCCCGCCGGGCCGCAGCGGACGGTACCGGGCTCGCCCGGCCACCGCGGCCGGACGAGCGCGGGACGCCCTCAGCCGCCGTAGACGTGCGGCGCGAGGGTACCGACGAACGGCAGATTGCGGTACTTCTCCGCGAAATCGAGGCCGTATCCCACGACGAATTCGTTGGGGATGTCGAAGCCGATCCACTTCACGTCGATGGCGACCTTCGCCGCGTCGGGCTTGCGCAGCAGCGTGCAGACCTCCAGCGAGGCCGGCTCACGCGAGCCGAGGTTCGACAGCAGCCACGACAGCGTCAGACCGGAGTCGATGATGTCCTCGACGATCAGGACGTGCTTGCCCTTGATGTCGGTGTCGAGGTCCTTGAGGATGCGGACCACGCCGGAGGACTGGGTGCCCGCGCCGTACGACGACACGGCCATCCAGTCCATCGTGACGGGGGTGGACAGCGCGCGCGCCAGGTCCGCCATCACCATCACGGCGCCCTTGAGGACACCGACGATGAGCAGGTCCTTGCCCGCGTACTCCGCGTCGATCTTCGCGGCCAGCTCCGCCAGCTTCGCGTCGATCTCTTCCTTGCTGATGAGTACCGACTGAAGGTCGGAACCCATGTCCTTGTCGTCCACCCGTGCCACTCTCGCTCTGTTCGGTGTTCGCGTCAGTCGTGAGACTTCGGTGCGGGGCAGCGTCTGCGGCTCAGCCCTGCCGAATGACCAGTCTGCCACCCTGCCGGCGCACACCTACGCGCCCGGGGAGGTTGATGGCCCCCTGCCCCCGCCAGGCGGTGATCAGCCGGTCCACTTCCTCGATGTGGCGGGCGAAGAGCGAACCGGCTGGTGAACCGGCGCCGATGACCGCCCGGCGCAGCACCCGGCGGCGCACCGCGGGGGGCAGGGCGAACAGGGCGGCGATGTCGAGGGAGCCGCTGTCGTCAAGGACCGAGCCCTCGGCGTCGGCGGCCCAGGCGTCCAGGGCGTCGGCGTCGTCACGGGAGAGCTGGGCGGTACGGGCCAGCGCCTCGACGACGCCCTTGCCGAGCGCCTTCTCCAGGGCGGGCAGGCCCTCGTGGCGCAGTCGTGAGCGGGTGTAGGCGGGGTCGGCGTTGTGCGGGTCGTCCCAGACGGGCAGCGCCTGGATCAGACAGGCTTTACGGGCGGTCTGGCGGTCCACGTCGAGGAAGGGCCGGCGATAGCGCCCGTCCCGGCCGCTGGTCGCGGCCATCCCGGAGAGCGAGCGGGTCCCGGAGCCGCGGGCGAGACCGAGCAGCACCGTCTCGGCCTGGTCGTCGCGGGTGTGGCCGAGGAGGACCGCGGTGGCGCCATGGCGCTCGGCGGCGGCGTCCAGGGCGGCGTAGCGGGCGTCACGGGCGGCGGCTTCCGGTCCGCCGGACTGCCGGCCGCCGCTCCCGCGGTATCCGGTGCCGTGCGCCACCCTGTTCGGTTCGTCCACGTCGACGGCGACGGCCTCTGCGGGGTCGAGCCCCAGGGCCCGCAGCCGCAGGACGACCTCGGCGGCACGGAGGTCCGAGCCCTCCTGGAGGCCGTGGTCGATGGTCACGCCCCCGGCGCGGACCCCGAGCTTGGGGGCCTCGAAGGCGAGGGCGGAGGCGAGCGCCATCGAATCGGCGCCGCCGGAGCACGCGACGAGCACGAGCGGGGGCTCGTGCCGGTCCTGCGCGCAGTGGTGGGTGAGCACGTCGTGGAGTACGCGGCGGACCGCCAGGCGTATCGCGGCGACCGCTGGATGGGGACCCATGTCCGTTTCCAATCGTTCAGCTGGGGAGCCTCGGGCCGTGGACGGCTTCGTCACACAGAGTGCCTAGATGGTGACAGAGGCGAGCGGTTCCCCGAGCATTGCACGCCTATCCCTCGGTAACGGTCCCTCAGACGGGTGATTGAAGGGGCGCTCTACTGCCACGCGGCGTGCCCAGCTCACACCATTCGCTTACGGTGCCCCGTCCGCTTTGCGGTGCACCCGCGCGATCCAGTCCGCCGGTTTGGCGATCTCTTGTTTGGTCGGGAGGGTGTTCGGCGACGTCCACACCCGGTTGAAGCCATCCATGCCCACCTCCTCGACGACCGCGCTGACGAACCGCTCGCCGTCGCGGTACTGCCGCAGCTTGGCGTCCAGGCCGAGCAGCTTGCGCAGCGCCTGGTCCAGCCGGCCGGCGCCGCTTGCCCGACGCTTCTGGAACTTCTCCCGGATCTCGGCGACCGACGGCACGACATCGGGCCCCACACCGTCCATCACATAATCCGCGTGCCCCTCCAGCAGCGACATCACCGCGGTCAGCCGGCCGAGGATCTCGCGCTGCGCGGGCGTCTGGACGAGATCGACGAGGGAGCGGCCCTCGTCCTCGCCCTCCTCGCCCTCGGGCTTGGCGCCGGCCAGCGACTGGGCGGCCTCGCGCAGCCGCTCCAGGAGGGCGCCCGGGTCGATGTCCGTCTCACCGAGGAACGACTGGATCTCGCCCTCGATGTGGTCCCGCAGCCACGGGACGGCGGTGAACTGGGTGCGGTGGGTCTCCTCGTGGAGGCACACCCACAGCCGGAAGTCGTGCGGGGCCACTTCGAGCTCGCGCTCCACATGCACGATGTTCGGCGCGACGAGCAGCAGCCGGCCGCCCTGCGCCGCGGCCGGCAGATCCCGGGAGGCCGGGGCGAACGTCTCGTACTGGCCGAGGACCCGCGAGGCCAGGAACGACAGCAGCATGCCCAGCTCCACGCCGGTCACCTTGCCGCCGACCGCGCCGAGCACCGCGCCCCCGGGGACCGTCGAGCGGCGGTCCTCCATCTTGGCCAGCAGCGGCTTGAGCACGGCCCGGAACCCCGCGACATTCGCCTTGATCCAGCCGGGCCGGTCCACGACGAGGACCGGGGTGTCATGCGGCTCCTCGCCCGTCGCGTCGGGCTGTGCCATCCGCGTGAACGCCCGGACATGTGCCTCGGAGGACTTGGCGTGCTTGCGCAGCTCGGCGACGATCGCGCGCGCCTCGTCCCGGCTCACCTCTGGCCCCGGCCGCACGAACCGGGTCGCGGTCGCGACCGCGAGGTTCCAGTCGACCATCTCGGTTCCACCGATGCTCGTCATGGGTTCACCGTACGTGGGCGCATGGCCCGGGGGTAGCGGACTGGTGAGCTCTGCCGCACCGAACCACCCACGAACACCCCCACCAACATCACAACAACCCCCCAACGGGAGGGGACGGGCCGGAGGGGCAGGGGTGTGGGACGTAAAGCGAAGCAGTCCCACACCCCTGCCCCTCCGGCCCGTCACCGCACCCGACAGCCCCGCGCAGCGGACCGGCCCGCCGCAGGCGCAACGGCGGGGGCACCGCGCAGCGGGCATCAAACGGCGAGCAACCCCCACGGCGGGAAGGCCGACAACGTGGGACTCAGCGGCAACCGCAATTGGCTACTGCCGAGGCGAGTTTGTCGAGGGCGTTCTGGGCCCCTTGGGGATCGGTCGTGCCGGTGGTCATGAAGGAGAAGGCAAGGAGGCGGCCGTCGGCGTCGACGACGGTGCCGGCGAGGGTGTTCACGCCGGTGAGGGTGCCGGTCTTGGCGCGTACGGCACCGGCGCCGGCGCTCTGGCCCCGGTAGCGGGTGCTGAGGGTGCCGGTGAAGGCGGCCACCGGGAGGCCGGTGACGACGGGGCGCAGGGCCGGGTGGTCGGGCGACGAGGCGTGCAGCAGGAGGCGGGAGAGCAGGCCCGCGGTGACCTTGTCGTCGCGGTCCAGGCCGCTGCCGTCCTCGAAGACGGCGCCGGACAGCGGGAGGTGCTCCCGCTGGAGGGCGGTGCGGACGGCCTTGCCGGCCCCGGCGAAGCTGGCCGGCTGCCGGGAGGCGAGGGCGGTCTGGCGGGCCAGTGCCTCGGCGATGTCGTTGTCGCTGTAGGTGAGCATCCGCTCGACGAGCGCGGACAGCGGCAGGGAGTGCACGGCGGCGATCCGGGCGGCCTTCTTGGGGGCCTTGGCGCCCTCGGGGTCGCCGTCGACGGTGATGCCGCGGTCGTGGAGCAGATCGGCGAAGGTGCGGGCCGCCGTGTGGGAGGGGTCGGTGTCGCGGGGGGCGGTGCCGTGCTCGGAGTCGTCGAGGCGGGCCTCGTCGGTCATCAGCGCGGTGACGGGGGCGATGTTCTCGTTCGGGCCGATGGGGTGCTGGACGGGTCCCGAGTACGCGGCGGCGTCATAGGCCAGGCTGATCTTGGTGAGGTGGCGCTTCTTGAGGGCACGGGCGGTGGCATCGGCGAGGGTGCGCAGGTTCGCGGGGTGTTCCTCGGCGCCGTGCCGCGGGGCGCGGGCGGTGAGGGTGGGGTCGCCGCCGCCGACCAGGACGAGGCGGTTCTTGCCGGTCAGGACCACGGTGGTGTCGATGCGGTGGTCGGGGCCGAGCGCGGAGAGCGCGGCGACGGCGGTGGCGAGCTTGACGGTGGAGGCGGGGGTGGCGGCCTTGCCCTGGCCCTCGCCGAAGACCTCCCGGCCCGCGGCCACGTCCAGGACGGAAGCCGTCCGCAGCGGGCCGAGCGCCGGGTCCTTCAGCAGCGGGGCGAGTGCGTCAGCCAAGCCCGCGTCGGTGGGGGCGGGCGCGGCGCCACGGCCCGCGGCACCGGGCACCCGGCCGCCGAGCGCGGGCAGCACCGGGGGTGCGCTGGGCGCCGGCCGGGCCTCCGGAGCGTGATGCTCGCCACTGGCACCGTCCATCTCGGCCGCCTCCGCCCGCTCGGCCGTACGCTGACCCGAGTCCCACGGCCCGGACGCCGCCACCGCGACGATCGCGACCGCAAGGCCGGTGGCTGCGGAAACCGCCGTCAGCCGCCAGGTCTGCTGGGTCTGGCGGGGTGTGGCCTGCCAGGTCTGCCGCGTGGCATCGACCGCCGTCTGCGCCCACCGGACCGCCGCGCGCGTCGCCGCCCGCGCGGACCGTTCCGCCGACTGCCATCTGACCTGCCACTTTCCGGTCTCGGGCACCTCGGACCAGCCCCTTTCGCCACCACACACCTGCGTGGGGGACACTTAATCACCAGACGTATGTGTTGATCATGGAGGAGCCACCCGTGGAGTTCGACGTCACCATCGAGATCCCGAAGGGTTCGCGGAACAAGTACGAGGTGGACCACGAGACCGGTCGGATCCGCCTGGACCGTCGACTCTTCACCTCGACCAGCTACCCGGCCGACTACGGCTTTGTCGAGAACACCCTGGGCGAGGACGGCGACCCGCTGGACGCGCTGGTCATCCTGGACGAGCCGACCTTCCCCGGCTGCCTCATCAAGTGCCGCGCCATCGGCATGTTCCGGATGACGGACGAGGCCGGCGGCGACGACAAGCTGCTGTGCGTGCCCGCGTCCGACCCGCGCGTGGAGCACCTGCGGGACATCCACCACGTGTCGGAGTTCGACCGCCTGGAGATCCAGCACTTCTTCGAGGTCTACAAGGACCTGGAGCCCGGTAAGTCCGTCGAGGGCGCCAACTGGGTCGGCCGCACCGAGGCCGAGGCGGAGATCGAGGCCTCGTTCAAGCGCCTTGAGGCGCAGGGCGGCGCGCACTGACGCAGCGTCGTCGGCCCGGCGTCCGGCGGGGATTCCCTGACCGCGGCGCCCGGGTCCGCGCGCGCTGATTTTCGTACGCGAACGGGCGGCACCCAGTCGGGTTGCCGCCCGTTCGTGCGTGCCGGGGCCGGGTCGGCGGCCCCGGCACGACCGCTCAGAAGCCGCGGGTGCGCTTGGCGGCCCGGCGTCCGATGCCGGCCTCCTCGACCCCGGGTGCCCGCAGGAACAGCCGCGCGACCTCGGCACCGAGGTTGACTCCCACCGCGATGGCCAGCGCCAGCGAGACGGCCTGCACCAGGGAGGTGAGGCCCTCCGGCAAGTGGCCCTGGGCGAAGTTGAGCAGCCCGAAGTACGTGGCACTACCGGGCAGCAGCGGGCCGATGGCCGCGGTGACGTACGGCAGGGCCGACGCATAGCGGTAGCGGGAGAGCAACTGGCCGAAGAGGCCGACCAGTCCGGCCGCGATGGCGGTGGCGGGCACGGGGTTCATCTCGGCGACGTAGTGGAGGGCGCCGTAGACGACCCAGGCGACACCGCCGTTCAGGGTCGCAAACGCCACGGTGTGACGTTCCTGCTGGAGCAGCACACAGAACGCCAGTGCCAGCAGCATGGATGCGGTGATCTGCACCAGCGGCTCGTTGTACGCCCCCAGCGCCTGCTCGGGGTTGAGCCGCCGGAGGCCGGGGTTCAGCTGGAGTCCGATGTAGAGCACGCTGAGGACGCCGACGACGATGCCGACGATGAGGTAGCCGACCTCCAGCAGACGGGCGGCGGCGGTGATGTAGTAGCCGGTCAGCCCGTCGTGGACGCCGGCGACCAGCGCCCGCCCCGGGATCAGCGCGAACAGCCCACCGGTGATCACCGCGGACGCCTGCACATTGGCGTGGGCCAGACCGAAGGCGACGCCCACCGCCGCGGGCGGCATCGCCGCCACCACGAACTGGTAGAACTCCGGCAGCCCGCGCCCGGACGCGAGCCAGGCCAGCCGGTCGCCGAGCATCGAGCCCAGCGCGGCCGCGAGGAACACCAGCAGCTCGCCGCCGACCAGCATCGAGGCGGCACCGGACAGCAGCCCGGAGGCCACTGTCAGCGCCCAGCTCGGGTACGGGTGGCGGTTACGGCGGATCTCGGCGAGGCCGCGGTAGGCCTCTTCGAGGGTGATGCCCTCGGAGGTGATGTCGTCGACGAGCCGGAAGACCGCGGACAGCCGGGTGTAGTCGACGCCACGGCGCCGTACCGTCCGGCTGGCCGTGACCGGGTCGTCGACCAGCGACGGCTGGTAGGAGATCGACAGCAGGGTGAAGGTGACGGTCGGCTCGACCCGCTCCAGCCCGTAGGCGTGCCCGACGCCGAACATCGCGGCCTCGACGTCCTCCGCGCCCTCACCGCCGGCGAGCAGGATCTCGCCGATACGGAGCGTCAGGTCGAGTACGCGGGGGACGGCCGGGCCGGTGTCTTCGTCGCCGCGCTCCAAGCGCTCGGGGACCGGGCGCTCGTGGACCGGCATCCGGAGCATGGTCCGCATCCGGTCCTGCCAGGGAGCTTCCTTGGTGAGGCTGACGGCGGGGATGCCGTGCGGCGGGGTGAAGGCGAGACTCATCGCCGTGGCGCCCACGGGGGCGGGCAGCGGAGTCTGGCCGGTGGTGCTGCTGGGCCGGGTGAAGGCCGAGCCCTCCTGCTCGGTCGGCGCCTCCGGGCGCAGGCCCGCGGGCAGCGCGAACTCGGAGGTGGGGTGCTCGTCCTCGGGAAGCGGCGGGTAGGGCACGCCCAGTGGCGGGGTGAAGGCACTGTGCGCCTCGTCCGACTGGGGCTTGCGGTCCTCGGGACCGGTCTGATCCGAGGCACCGCTGCCGCCACCGCTGCCGCTCGTGCCGCGCTGGCCGCGCTGGCCTCGCTGTGGGTCCGACACCACGGGTCTTCGCTCTCCTCGTAAGCCTCCTGACGGATGTCAAGGACACGATGCCTGATGAGGATGCGGGGCGCTTGCACGGGGGGCACGAATTCCGGGCTCACCACGTGGTCGGCTGTCCCGCCGTGGTGGTTTCCCGCCGTGGCGCCTGCGGCGGGCTTGGGCCGCTGCGGGCTTCTCGTCGGCCCACGTGGTCGGCTGTCCCGCCGTGGCGCCTGCGGCGGGCTTGGGCCGCTGCGCGGGGCCGTTGGGTGCGGCGACGGGCCGGTGGGGCCGGGGTTCAGGACTGCTTCGCTTTACGTCCTGAACCCCGGCCCCACCGGCCCGTCGCCTCCCGTTGTGGGTGAGGGGGAAGGGTTGTGGGGGCCGGGCTGTGTGGCCCTCGCCCGGCCGGTGTGTGGCCTTCTCCCGGCCGTTGTCAGCGCTTGGCGTGGCGGCCGCGGCGGGGCTCTGTGGGGGCGCCGTGGGGGCGGTCCGTGGGGTGGGGAGGGGCGGGCTGGTCCTTCTTCGACTTGCTGCGGGCGCGGAGGTACTCGATGACGATCGGGATCACGGAGATCAGCACGATCGCGACCAGCATCATCTCGATGTTCTTGTGGACGAACTCGATGTTCCCGAGCAGCGCGCCGAGCAGGGTGACGCCGGCGCCCCACAGCGTGCCGCCGATGATGTTGAAGGTGATGAAGGAGCGGTAGTTCATCCGGCTCACACCGGCGACGATCGGCGTGAAGGTCCGCACGATCGGCACGAAGCGGGCCAGGATCAGCGACTTGGGGCCGTACTTCTCGAAGAATTCATGCGCCTTCTCGACGTTCTCCTGCTTGAACAGGCGGGAGTCGGGGCGCTTGAAGAGCGCGGGCCCGACCTTCCGGCCGAAGAGGTAGCCGGCCTGGTCGCCCAGGACCGCGGCCAGCACGACCAGCGAGCACACCAGCCACAGCGGCTTGTCCAGCTTGTTCGTGGTCACCAGCAGACCGGTGGTGAACAGGAGCGAGTCACCGGGCAGGAAGAAGCCGATCAGCAGGCCGGATTCCGCGAAGACGATGACCAGGACGCCGATCAGGCCGAATGTCGCGATGAGATAGTCCGGGTCCAGCCACTGGGGGCCGAGCGCGAGAGTATTCACGGGGTGAAGGCTCCTGGGTCGAGGGCGCCGGATCGTGCGGTGCGTGGGGGCGAAGCGACGGGATGAAGGCGCGTGTGCGGCCAAAACTATCAACGCCGGGTGGCCCGCCTTGGTTCCAGGCGGGCCCCGGCCCCACCCGAGCCCCCCACCCGACGGCCCCCGACCGCTGGCCGCTCCCAGCGGGCCGGGTGATGCTGGCCGTAAGGAGGTGCGCGCCATGGGCATCGAGGAATACGGCGGTGGACAGCATGCGCAGTCCGACGTCCTGGTGGTGACGACCAACGACGTCCCGGGGTTTCACGTGGAACGGGTGATCGGCGAGGTCTTCGGCCTGACGGTGCGCTCACGGCACCTCGGCAGCCAGATCGGCGCGGGCCTGAAGTCGATGATCGGCGGCGAGCTGCGGGGCCTGACCAAGACCCTGGTGGAGACCCGTAACCAGGCGATGGAACGGCTGGTGGACCAGGCCCGCTCGCGTGGTGCGAACGCAGTGCTGATGTTCCGCTTCGATGTCACGGAGGCCGCCGACGTGGGCACCGAGGTGTGTGCCTACGGAACGGCCGTGGTGCTCTCCCCGCAGAGCTGACCCCGTAGGCGCTCCGTACGGGCCGGGGGCGCGCTCCCCGGCCCGTACGGATCACTGGTGACGGGCCGCGTTGGCCAGGATCGCGTCCCGCAGATACCCGGCGAGGCCGGCCCGGATCGCCTCGTAGGTGGCGGTGAAGCGCTCGTCCGCGACATATATCTCGCCGAGGCAGGTGTGCTGCTCGTGCGAGCACTCGTAGTACGCGCCACAGATGAACTGCCGGTGCTCCTCGGCGACATCCATGGCCACCACGGAATCCGCCGCCACCCCCTCGGCGAGCAGGTCCGCCATCTTCCGGTGGAGGGCGTCGAGCTGCGCCGTCAGCCGCTTCCAGTCGTCCTTGGTGTACGCGGCCGTCCTGCGCTGCGACTCCTTGTAGGCATCGGTGTGGCCCCAGCGCTCCTCCACCTCCGCCGCGTGCTCGTCCGGGTCGAAGTCCCCGAAGACCTCGAACTTCTCCTCCGGTGTGAGCCGTACGTTCATCCTGCGTGCCTCCATCGCGTGTTCGACGGCGGCGGCCATCTTCTGGAGCTTCTCGATCCGTGTGGTCAGCAGGTCGTGCTGGCGCCGCAGATGCTCCCGCGGGTCCACGTCCGGATCGTCCACGAGGGCCGCGACCTCATCGAGCGGAAACCCGAGCTCCCGGTAGAACAGGATCTGCTGCAACCGGTCCAGGTCGTCCTCGCCGTAGCGCCGGTGACCTGCGTGATTGCGCTCGCCGGGCTGGAGCAGCCCGATCTCGTCGTAGTGGTGCAGGGTGCGCACCGTCACACCGGCGAAGGCCGCGACCTGCCCTACCGAATAGCTCACTTCCGCTCCCTTCTGGGTACGCGCACCACGATGTGGCCTCACGCCGCGTGAGGTGCAAGTCCGCATCATGAAAACCCGTGAGGCGCCGGAGCGGCGGGTGAGATCCTGCGCCCCATGCTGGGGATAACGGATCTGTCCACGTATCTGGTGGGGCTTGCGCTGATCATTCTGCTGCCGGGCCCGAATTCGCTCTACGTCGTGTCGGTGGCGGCCCGGCGCGGTCCGCGGGTGGCGTACCGGGCGGCGGCCGGGGTGCTGTGCGGTGACACGGTGCTGATGACGCTGTCGGCGGGCGGGGTGGCCTCGCTGCTTCAGACCACGCCGGTGCTGTTCGCCGTGGTCAAGTTCGCCGGTGCGGGCTATCTGACGTGGCTGGCGGTCGGGATGCTGCGCGGTGCCTGGGCGTTGTGGCGGGGCCGGGAGGCCCGCCGGGCCGAGCGGGCCGAGGAGAGGGCCGGGGCGCCGAAGGAGGCCGTGGAGCGGCCGTACCGCAGGGCGCTGGTGGTCAGTCTGCTCAACCCGAAGGCGATTCTGTTCTTCATCTCCTTCTTCGTGCAGTTCGTGGACCCGTCCTATGCCCATCCGGTGCTGTCGTTCCTGACGCTGGGCGCCTGGGCGCAGCTGTTCAGCTTCACGTATCTGACGGTCCTGATCTTCAGCGGGACGTTTCTGGCGGCGACCTTCCGCCGCCGCAAGCGGCTGACCGCCGGGCTGTCCGCGGGCGCCGGTGCGGCGTTCCTCGGCTTCGCCGCGAAGCTGTCGCTGGCGAGCGCGAACTGAGCCGGCGCCCGGCAGCCGGCGCGCACCCACGGGCGGGTGGCGGTCCTCAGGGGCGGCCGCCCGCCCGTGGCGCTTCCACTGGGTGAACCCTGGAGGCCACGTACCCCCTATGCCCTTATTGTCGGGTTCGAGGAGGTATGTCGATGCCCGTGCATGACGTCCATGTCGCCGTCATCTACTACTCGTCGACCGGTACCGTCGCCGAGCTCGCCCGGCTGATCGCGGACGCCGCCGAGCACGCAGGGGCGGATGTACGACTGCGCCGGGCCGCGGAACTCGCCCCGCAGACCGCGATCGACGCCAACCCGGCCTGGGCCGCCAACGCCGCGGCCACCGCCGACATCATGGAAGCCGCCCACGAGGACGTGCTCTGGGCGGACGCGGTGATCTTCGGGACCCCCACCCGCTTCGGCAATGTGACCTCGCAGCTCAAGCAGTACCTCGACACCCTGGGCGGCCTCTGGCAGCAGGGCCGGCTGGCCGACAAGGTCTACAGCGGCTTCACCGCGAGCGCCACCAAGCACGGTGGCCAGGAGTCCACGCTGCTGGCGCTCTACCACACCGTCCACCACTTCGGCGGCATCCTCGTGACGCCGGGCTACACCGACCCGGCGAAGTTCACCGACGGCAATCCCTACGGCACCTCCCATGTCGGCGGCCCCGACACCCCCCTCGACGACGACGCACGCACCGCCGCCCGCATCCAGGCGGAGCGCGTGGTGAAGTTCACCAAAGCCATCAAACACGGCCTGGCACACGCCAGTTGACGGGCAGGCGCGACAGATGACTCTGCACAAAGGCGCATCACCATCCGACCGCAAGCAGACCGGGCACCCGGTCAACCCCTTCTACGGCGAGGCCGACCCGGTCGCCGGAATGGAGACCGCCCCGCCCCGGCACACCCTGCCCGACGGCCCGCTCGCCCCGCACGCCGCCTATCAGTTCGTGCACGACGAGCTGATGCTGGACGGCAACTCCCGGCTGAACCTGGCGACGTTCGTCACGACCTGGATGGAGCCGCAGGCCGGGGTCCTGATGGCGGAGTGCCGGGACAAGAACATGATCGACAAGGACGAGTACCCGCGCACCGCCGAACTGGAGAAGCGGTGCGTGGCGATGCTCGCCGACCTGTGGCACGCCCCCGACCCGTCGTCCGCCGTCGGCTGCTCCACCACCGGGTCGAGCGAGGCCTGCATGCTCGCCGGGATGTCCTTCAAACGGCGCTGGATGCAGCGCAACCAGGACCGCTATCCGGGCAGCGCCCGGCCCAACCTGGTGATGGGCGCCAATGTCCAGGTCTGCTGGGAGAAGTTCTGCAACTTCTGGGAGGTCGAGGCGCGCACGGTCCCGATGGAGGGCGACCGCTTCCATCTGGACGCGGCCTCGGCCGCCGAGCAGTGCGACGAGAACACCATCGGCGTCGTGGCGATCCTCGGCTCGACCTTCGACGGATCGTACGAGCCGGTGGCCGACATCTGCGCGGCGCTCGACGAGGTCCAGAAGAAGCGGGGCTGGGACATCCCGGTCCATGTGGACGGCGCCTCCGGCGCCATGATCGCGCCCTTCCTCGACCCGGAGCTGATGTGGGACTTCCGGCTGCCCCGGGTCGCCTCCATCAACACCTCGGGGCACAAATACGGGCTGGTCTACCCGGGCGTCGGCTGGGCGCTGTGGCGCGACACGGAGGCGCTGCCCGAGGAGCTGGTCTTCCGGGTCAACTACCTGGGCGGCGACATGCCGACCTTCGCCCTCAACTTCTCCCGGCCCGGCGCCCAGGTCGCCGCGCAGTACTACACCTTTCTGCGGCTCGGCCGGGCCGGTTTCCGCGCCGTACAGCAGGCGACCCGCGACGTGGCCGGCTCGATGGCCGAACGGATCGGCGCACTGGGCGACTTCAGGCTGCTCACCCGGGGCGACCAGCTGCCGGTCTTCGCCTTCACCACCGCGGACGACGTCACCGCGTTCGACGTCTTCGACGTGTCCCGGCGGATGCGGGAACGCGGCTGGCTGCTGCCCGCCTACACCTTCCCCCCGAACCGCGAGGACCTGTCCGTCCTGCGGGTGGTCTGCCGCAACGGCTTCTCCATGGACCTCGCCGATCTGTTCCTCGCGGACCTGGAGCAGCTGCTGACCGAACTCCGCCAGCAGTCCGGCCCGATGCAGCGCCCGGAGAGCGTCGCCACGGCCTTCCACCACTGACGGACATGCGGCCGAAACGGCCGCCGGCGGGCCCCGCCGCCCGCCCGGCGGAGCGGGGCATGCCGGACGCGGTCAGCGAGCCTCCGTGGCGGCGCCGCCGTCGCCTGCGCCGTCCCCCGCCTCCTCCGCGTCCGTCGTCGCGTACGGATTCTCCTGCCCCTCCGCCAGCACGCCCACGAACGGCTCCCCCTCGCCGGCGAAGACATACGCCCCGCCCTCGATCCGCTCGATCAGCCCCTGGGTCCACGCGGCGCCGCTGTCCGCGGCGTGCACCCACATATGCATGATCTCGCCGATGTGCCCGAGCTGTGCGGTCCCGCCCTCGGGGGTGTAGTAGCCGGTGACCGTGCCACGCCATTCCCGCAGCGCCCGCACCCGCTCCTTGAGCAGCGCCACCGCCTCGGCCCGCGGCAGATCGACGACGAAGCCGATGCCCGCGCTGAGCATGTCGATCTTCTGGTCGTACTGGGAGAGCGCGGCACGCAGCAGCGCGAAGTACTCCGTCTCGCCCGCCGCCGTCAGCTCGTACTCGGTACGCGGCGGGCCGCCGACGGTGCTGGGCGCGATGTCATGCGCACGCAGCAGCCCTTGCTTGGCCATCTGCTTGAGCGCGTGGTAGATCGAGCCGGGTTTGGCGTTGGACCACTCATGGGCGCCCCAGTACTCCAGGTCGTTGCGCACCTGGTAGCCGTGCGCCCGGCCGTGCTGCCGCACGGCGCCCAGTACCAACAGCCGGATCGCCGACATCGTCTCCTCAATCCCTCGCGCGCCCCTTCCGCCAGCCTAAGGGCGCGCGCGGACCCCGCCCGCTACCCCTCCCGGGCGGCGCGCTCCTCGTCCACCAGCTCGAAGGCCGTCTTACCGTCGAGGGACTCGCGGAGGATGTCGGCGTGGCCGGCGTGCCGGGCCGTCTCCTCGATCAGGTGCAGCATCAGCCAGCGCATGGACTGCCGGGCCTCCGGCGGGAACCACGGCGCCTCGGGCAGCGGGAAGGTGTCGTTCAGGCTGGGCACGGAGCGGATGAACTCCTCCGTCCGCTTCGCCACCCGCTCCCAGAACGCCAGCACCTCGGCCAGGGTCTCGCCCTCGGCCAGCTGGAAGCTCAGGTGCCAGGTGTCCTGGGTCCGCTCGATGGAGTGCGGCAGTTCCTGCGCGGTCTCGACCCAGCCCTGCTCGGTCTCCGCGACATGCTTGACCAGTCCGGCCAGCGACAGCTCACTGGCGCTCGGCCGCTGCGTCGCCCGGTCGTCGGTCAGCCCCAGGACCGCCCGGCGCAGCCCGCCGCGCTGGGCCTCCAGGAAGGCCAGCAGCGCGCCGGTCTCGTCGCCGTGGGCCTCGGCAAGAACGTGAGTGGGCATGGGATCCACCTTTCGTGACGTCCCCCGGCGGCCGGCCCGTCGCCGTCCGCCTTCCGACAGCACTCAACGTAGGAGCCCTTGCGGTCAGCTTCTGTCCGCAACGCGCCACGGGTCGTCCCCGATCCCTCGGGAGGGGCCACACACCTCAGAACGGGAACTGCGACCGCCCGTGCTGGATGGAGATCCACTTGGTCGTGGTGAAGGCCTCCACCATCGCGTCGCCGTTCAGCCGCCCCACCCCGGAGCTCTTCTCGCCGCCGAAGGGCACGATCGGCTCGTCGTGCACGGTGGCGTCGTTGACGTGGAACATCCCGGTGTCGATGCGCTTGGCGAACCGCACCCCGCGCTCGATGTCACCGGTGTGCACGGCGCCGCTGAGTCCGAACGAGGTCGCGTTGGTCAGCCGCACCGCCTCCTCGTCACCGTCGAACGGCACCAGCAGCACGACGGGCCCGAAGATCTCCTGCCGCAGCAGCGGGGAGTCCTCCGGCAGCCCGCTCAGCACGCTCGGGGCGACCAGCGTGCCCCGGGTCTCGCCGTGGAGGAGCGCCGTGGCGCCGTCCTCGACCGCCCGGTCCACCAGCGCGGAGATCGCCTCGGCCTGGCCCTCGTTGATCAGCGGGCCGATATGGGTCTGCGGGTCGGTGGGGTCCCCCACCTTGAGCGAGGCGACCTTGGCGACGAACTTCTCGGTGAATTCCCGCTCCACGGCGCGGTCCACCAGCACCCGGTTCGCGGCCATACAGACCTGGCCCTGGTGGACGAAGCGGCTGAAGACGGCGGCGTCCACCGCGTAGTCGATATCGGCGTCGTCGAGGACGACCAGGGCGCTGTTGCCGCCCAGCTCCAGCACCGTGTGCTTGAAGTTGGCGGCGGCGACCGTCGCGACATGCCGGCCGACCTTCTCGGAGCCGGTGAAGGAGATGGTCTTGGGCACCGGGTGCTCTATCAGCGCATCACCGATCTCCGCGATGTCCGTGACGACGACGTTCAGCAGCCCGGCCGGCAGCCCGGCCTCCTCGAAGATCTTGGCGACCAGACCGCCGCCGCAGACCGGGGTGTTCTGGTGCGGCTTGAGGACGACGGCGTTGCCGAGCGCGAGGGCCGGCGCGACGGACTTGAGCGACAGCAGGAAGGGGAAGTTGAAGGGGCTGATGACGCCGACGACCCCGACCGGCAGCCGGTAGAGGCGGTTCTCCTTGCCGTCGATGGGCGAGGGCAGGATGCGGCCCTCGGCACGCAGCGCCAGCTGTATGGCCTCGCGCAGGAACTCCTTGGCCAGATGGAGCTCGAAGCCCACCTTGGCGAGCGTCCCGCCGACCTCCGCGGCGATCGTCTCGCCCAGCTCCGCCGCACGGTCGTCGATGATCCGCAGCGCGCGCTCGAAGACCAGCCGCCGGGTGTACGGATTGGTGGCGCCCCACTCCCGCTGCGCGCGTTCGGCGGCACGGTAGGCCTGGTCGATCTCCGCTACCGTGGCGACGGGTATGGAGGTCAGTTTCTCGCCGTTGTACGGATTGAAATCGACGATGTCCCACGAGCCGCTGCCGGACCGCCACTCACCGTCGATGAACTGATACGCCAACTCGTCGAAGTAGGACATGCCATCCCGATCTGGAGAACAGGGCGCTCAGGGCGCCGCATTGGGGGGTGCTGACTCCTGATGGTGCGCCATCCTACCGACGCGTCACATGAGTTGGAGCAGCCCGCGCAAGAGGTCCCTGGTCTCCGCGGGATTCGGGCCCTCTTCCTGAAGGCGGTCCATCACCCGTGCGTACTGGGCGACTTCCTCGGGCTTGTCCACATACAGCGCGCTCGTCAGCTGCTCCAGATAGACGACGTCCGGCAGACCCGACTCCTGGAAGCCGAGCATGGTGAACGCCCCGCTCTCCCCCGCGTGCCCGCCCAGACTGAACGGCATCACCTGGAGCCGCACATTCGGCCGCTCGGACACCTCGATCAGATGCTTCACCTGCTCGCGCATCACCGCGCGTTCGCCGTACGGGCGCCGTAGCGCGGCCTCGTCCAGCACACAGTGGAACTGCGCCGACCGCTCGGCCACCAGCAGCTTCTGCCGCTCCATGCGCAGCGCGACACGTCTCTCTATCTCCGCGGTCCCGGCGTCCGGCATGCCACGTCTGACGACGGCCTGCGCATAGCTCTCGGTCTGCAACAGCCCGTGGACGAACTGGACTTCATAGACCCGGAGCAGGGACGTGGCGCCTTCCAGACCCACATACGTCTGGAACCACCCGGGGAGCACATCGCTGTAACTGTGCCACCAGCCGGCGACATTCGCCTCCCGCGCCAGGGAGAGCAGCGCCTCGCGCTCCTGGGCGTCACCGACCCCGTACAGGGTGAGCAGATCCTCCACATCCCGTGCCTTGAAGCTCACGCGGCCCAACTCCATGCGGCTGATCTTCGATTCGGACGCACGGATCGAGTAGCCGGCCGCCTCGCGGGTTATCCCACGCGATTCACGCAGCCGGCGGAGCTGCGACCCGAGCAGGATTCGCCGCACCACCGACCCGCTCGACTCACTTGCGGACACCTCTCAGACCCTCCTGTGACCCCACCCCGTCCAACAGAGGGCCGCAAGTCTGCCACGTTCGGGCTTCGTTGAGTGCTCATCCGGTTACGGATACGTGAGGCCCCCGCAAGCCCTCCACAAGAAGTGGTAGGAAGAATTCCGTGCAAATCGGTGCACGTCCCCGCAATCACGTCACGTGCACGTGCATCTGCCCTTGCATCTGTCTCGCGCATTGGGAACCATAGGCGTCGCACGCATGCACGCTCGTGAAAGATCCGCCAGACCCGGCTGCCCGGCCAGGGTCATGACGTCCGCGAACGCCAGGAGTGCCTCGCATGGGGACCAAGGTTTTGACCATGCTCGAGCCGTTATGGCAGGGCTTTCCTCCCGTCGACCCCCTGGCCGTCTCCGGATCCGCATCCCGCACGCTCCCACCGCGCTATGAATCGGTGCGCTGCGCACGGGCGTTCACTCGCGAGACCTTGCAGGGCTGGGAGCTGGACGAACTCTTCGACTCGGTCGCCCTGGTCGTCTCCGAACTCGTCACGAATGCTCTGCGGCACGCGATCCTCGCCGCCCCGGAGCACACCGACGCCACCCCGCCCGCCCGGCTGCATCTGATGCGCTGGTCCTCCCGGCTGGTCTGCGCCGTACGGGACCCGAGCGATGACTCGCCGGTCGCCGGTGAGGCGGATTTCGCCGCGGAATCCGGGCGTGGGCTGTATCTCGTGGACTCCTTCAGCGACAGCTGGGGCTGGCATCCGCTGGCCGGCGCCACCCACGGCAAGATCGTCTGGGCGCTCTTCCGGCTGCCGTAGCCGTGTCGTACGCCGGGCGCACCGCGATCCGCGGGCGCCCGGTTTCCCTGTGCGGGCGCCGCACCGCTTACGGGCGCGCGCTCTCCGCCGGCCGCCCGGCCCCGTCGGGGGGCTCAGTCCCGGACGAGATGGTCGAACTCGCCGTCCTTGATGCCGAGCAGCATCGCCCGCACCTCGGCCGGCGTGTAGATGAGCGCCGGGCCGTCCGGGAAACGGGAGTTGCGCACCGCGATGTCACCCCCGGGCAGCTTGGCGAACTCCACGCAGGAGCCCTGGGAGTTGCTGTGCCTGCTCTTCTGCCATGCCACATCACGGAGATCTGTGGCGGCCATGCCGTTGTATGCGTGGGGCACAGGGGTCTCCCGGTGATAAATGGTGTCAACTGCCCGGGATCATAGCTGCGTTCACATGCGGATGCATGCGCAGATGCACGTGCACGACACCCGGTACTGAGGCCGTCACAGCTCGTCGAACGCTGTCACCGAGCCCTCACGGAGGGTCAGCCACCGGCCGCCGCCCCTGACGCGATACGCCGTCACCTGGTACGGATCGACGGGCCGACGCTCTCAGCCACAAGGACGAGACGTGTGCCACGCCCTCCGGGTTCCGCCCTCGGGCCCTCCGTCCGCTCGGCACGAGAGCCCTCCCCCTGCGCACACCCCCGCACAAACGAAGGAGCTTCCCTACGCACCGGACGTAGGGAAGCTCCTGCCCGTCACCGGACGGCGGCCGTCACCGCGACGCGTAGGGGAGCAGCGCCATCTCCCGCGCGTTCTTGATCGCACGGGCCAGCTGCCGCTGCTGCTGTGCGGTGACGTGGGTGACCCGGCGGCTGCGGATCTTGCCGCGGTCCGAGATGAACTTCCGCAGAAGATCGGTGTCCTTGTAGTCGACGTAGGTGATGCCCGCCGCGTCCAGCGGGTTGCGGCGGGGCTTGGACGGGCGGCGCGGGTCGTGCCGTCGGGGCATGGGAGAGCTTCCTTGTACGTGCTGAGGGGGCCGGTTCCGTGCGTACGGTCACGGCCCGTCTTACGAAACGGGGTCGAGGAGGGCGTCGAAGGCGGGCGGCAGGCTCTTCCAGGCCGGCGGGCCGCCGGCGAACTCGGCGTCGGTGAGCAGACAGGAGTCCAGCAGGGACCGCAGGTTCTCGCGGTCCAGGCCCGGCGAGGTGAAGACCAGATGCTGGGTGCGGTCGCCGTGCTCGGGGTGCCAGTCCAGCGCGGCGGCGGCCCGGCGGGCCGGCGGCACCATCTCCCAGGCGGCGTCCGGCAGCGCGGCCAGCCACGGCCCGGCGTTCTCCACACAGAGCGCGCCGCCGGCCGCGTCCCAGGACAGCAGGGTGTCCGGGCGGTCGGCCAGCCAGAACCGGCCCCGGCTGCGCGCGGCCGCACAGGTCAGATCTTCCAGCGCGGCATAGAGCCGCTCCGGGTGGAAGGGCCGGGACCGCCGCCAGACGAGCGTGCCGACGCCCTCCGCGTCGGCCTCCTGCGGCAGCAGCGCACAGGCCGGGTGCTGGCGGTCCGCGGCCGCGGCCACATCGAACCCGGCCGTCGCGGCGGCCGCCAACTCACCTGATTCCACGGATACCTGGTGTGCCATCGGGTGCAGCTGGCCGAGCAGCGCCAGGTCGGCCGGTTCCGCCGGCTCCTCCCCCGTCGCGATCGCCAGTACCGGCGCGTACTCCAGCTGCCGCGCCCAGGTGTCGGCGACCGTGCGCTGGTCGGAGGCCGCGGCGGCCAGGCCCGCCTCCGCGAGGTCGTCGCCGCAGCCGAGGTAGGGCAGCAGCAGGGCCGGGTCGACGGCGGTGAGCACACCCGTCAGCGCGAGGTTCTCGCTGCCGCAGGCGGTGACCACTTCGGCCATCGCCTTGGGCTCGACCGAGTCCCACAGCTCGACGACCGCCAGCCGGCAGGTCCGGCCGGCGGCCAGCCGCTCCAGCTCGGGCACCAGGTCCTCGCGCAGCGCACAGCAGGCGCAGTCATTGACCAGCGGAGCCTCACCGGTGTCGAGCGTGCCACCCGCGTCACGGACGGTGCGCCGCACGGTGCCGTCGGCGGCCGAGGCGAGGTCGTGGTGGAGGGCGACACTGCCGGGGACGCTCCGCAGCAGCCGCTCGACGGCGGCCCGCCGCGCGTCCGCGTGCAGGCCGCCCACCAGCACGACGTCGAGCCGCTCCATCAGCGGGTCCCGCGGTTGCCGTACCGGCGCTCGAACCGCTCGACGCGGCCCGCGGTGTCCAGCACCCGCGCGGTGCCCGTGTAGAAGGGGTGGCTCGCCGAGGAGATCTCGACGTCGATGACGGGATAGGTCCCGCCGTCCTCCCACTCCACGGTCTTCTCACTGGTGGCGGTCGAGCGGGTCAGGAAGGCGAAGCCACCGGCCCGGTCGCGGAAGACGACCGGCCCGTAGGCGGGGTGGATTCCAGGCTTCACGGTGCTCAGCGCTCCTCTCGGAAAGCGACGTGCCGGCCGGCCACCGGGTCGTACTTGCGCAGTTCCAGGCGGTCGGGGTCGTTACGGCGGTTCTTGCGGGTCACGTAGGTGTAGCCGGTGCCGGCGGTGGACCGGAGCTTGACGACCGGGCGTAGTTCGTTGCGGGCCATGGGGTTAGTATACGGAAATGGTTTCCATTTTCAATAGGCTCTCATCAGGGCCGACGACCGAAGGGATCGCACCGTGTCCGCCCACTGCCAGCTGACCGGCCGCTCGCCGGGATTCGGCAAAGCCGTCTCCCACTCGCACCGCCGCACCCCCCGCCGCTTCGACCCGAACATCCAGCGCAAGCGCTACTGGCTGGAGAGCGAGGGCCGGCACATCCGGCTCACGCTGAGCGCCAAGGGCATCAAGACCGTGGACACGATCGGGATCGAGGCGGCCGTCGCCCGCATCCGCGCACGAGGAGGAAAGGTCTGATGGCGAAGCAGAGCAAGATCGCCAAGAACGAGAAGCGCCGCGCGACGGTCGCCCGCTACGCGGCCCGGCGCGCCGTCCTCAAGGCCGTCATCCGCAGCCCGCACACGCCGGAGGAGGAGCGCACCGCCGCCCGGCGCGAACTGTCCCGCCAGCCGCGGGACGCCAGCGCCACCCGGGTACGCAACCGCGACAGCGTCGACGGCCGCCCGCGCGGCTACTTCCGCGCCTTCGGCCTGTCCCGCGTACGGCTGCGCGAGCAGGCCCACGCGGGCTATCTGCCGGGCGTCCGCAAGTCCAGCTGGTAAGCCGCGCCACCGGCCGTCCGGCCCGGGACATCCCCTGGACCGGACGGCCGGACCCTTCGGGTAATACTGGACAGAACGTCCGTCGCCCCCGACGAAAGCGAGGCGCCCGTGCTCCGCAACGCCTTCGAACCCTGGCACCTGATCCTGATCCTCGCGGTCCTGGTGCTGCTCTTCGGCTCGAAGAAGCTGCCCGACATGGCGCGCGGCCTGGGGCGCTCGATGCGCATCCTGAAGTCCGAGGCGCGGGCCCTCAAGGACGACGAGCGGCCCGAGACGCCCCGTACGGCCGAGGCGCCCCGCCAGGAGGCCGCGACACCCCGCCAGGAATCCGCCGCCCGGCACTGACCCGGAGGGGCTGTCCCCTCAGTGGTCGCCGCCCTCGTCGATCAGCCGTCGCACCTCGCGGTCGATCAGCCCCAGCCGGGCCTCGGCGACCAGCGGCACCGCGCGGCGCTGCCGCCGCGCCTCGGCGAGATCGATCTCCACGGCGACCAGCGCGGGCTCCCACTTGGGCGCCTGCGCCACCACGGCACCCCGCGGGTCCACCACCCGCGAGCCGCCCCAGAACGCCGCCCCGTGCTCATTGCCCACCCGGTTCACGAAGACCACCCAGCACTGGAGCATCTTCGCCGTATAGGACAGCAGGGTGTCCCAGTACAGACCGGTGTCCATCGCCTCCGGGTCCAGGCTCGCCGCGCTGTTGGTCGGCACGAACAGCACCTCGGCGCCGTCCTGCACCGCCAGCCACGGCAGCGCCGGCTGCCAGGCGTCATTGCACACCAGCGTGGCCCCCCGGCCGCCGCCCCTGGCCCGCTTCAGCTCGTACGCCCGCAGCGACTGCCCCGGGCTGACGTGCTTACGCTCCTCCCAGGCCAGGTAGTTGGGGAGGTACAGCTTGCGGTGTGCGTGCACCAGCTCACCGGCCGCGTAGTGGGCCGCGGTGTTGTACGCCCGCAGACTGGTGTGCTCATGGAAGCCGACCAGCACATCGGGGCCGCGGGTGCTGAGCTCCAGCAGCCGGGGGTCGTTCGCCTCCAGGGACTCATCGCGCCGGAGCGCGCCCAAGTGATAGCCGTGCAGGCTGAGTTCGGGAAAGACGACCAGGTCCGCGCCCTGCGCCGCCGCCTGCTCGATCTGCTCGCGGGCGATATCGAGGTTCTCCTCCACGTCACCCAGCACACAGTCGGTCTGCGCCAGCGCAATGAGCATGGCCCCACCTCATCGACTCATCACATTTGCGGCCTTCACCCCAATTTTGCCAGAGGCCGGAGGCTGCGGCACGGCCCCGCGGAGCATCCGGTTCCGCCCCGCTTCAAACACCCGGAAGACGGGTCCCCACCAATGAGCGAAAGAACGATCCTTCCCGTACCGGACACGGGCTTCAGCCGTTGATCCGCACGACGTCGTACCCCGCAGGGACGCTTCCAGCCGCAGCTCCCCGGCGACCGCGGTACGACGGTCCACGGTCGAGTCGTCCGGCGATGCCGACGGCCGGCCCGACCGGGCGGCCCCGGCCGAGCGGCCCGCCGGACCCGCTCGGCCGGCCGCCGACCCCCGGTAACCGCCCGGCGCCCGCCCGCTCATCTGCGGCGCGTACGGCCCCGGCGCAACAGCAGCGCCCCGCCCACCAGCAGTCCGCCACCGGTCGCGGCCAGCGCGGCCAGCTCATCCGCCCCGGTGGCCGCCAGCAGCGCGGAGCCCGCTGACGCCCCGGCCCGCGCCACCGCGTCCACCCGCGGCCGCTGCGCCTCCTGCGCGGGCTGCGGGGCGGGCCGGGCGTGCCTGGGGGCGCGCCCGGGGGTGTGCTCCACCGGCGCCGGGGCCGGGCGCTCGGCCCGCTCCGGGACCGGCCGCCGTACCGGCTCGGGGCGCCGTTCCGGCCCCGGCCCCGTCCAATGCACTCCCGGCGCCTGCTCCGCTCCCGGTGGCCGCTGAGCCACCGGCGGATGCGGTCCGGGCTGCTGCCGCACGGCCGGCGCGGGCGGCGCACCGTTCCCGCACGCATTGCCCATGGCCGGGTTGAGCGCCGCACCCGCGTCCACCGAGTTGCCACACGCATTGACCGGGGTGTCCACGGTCACCTGGATGCTGTTCCCGGACAGCACCCCGGGAGAGTTTCTCGCTCCTCCCCCGGCTCCGGCATCCGCGTACGCCGCGCTGCCGCTCGCACCGAGCACGCCCGACGCCGCCGCTGCCACGAACGCGCATGTCTTCAGGCTCTGTCGCATCTGTCATCCCTCCTCTGCGGTCCCGGCGTACGGGCCGCGCCCGCACCCCGCGCCGCTCACACGGCCGGGCGGCCGGCAGCGCGAACGCGGCGCCGACCGCCCGGAGACGCAAGCGGTGATACGGCCGAGGCCGTTGGCCGTCAGTGGTTGCCGATACCGTTGCCCGAGAGGATCGGGATGCTGTCGAGGATGTGCGACAGCGGATCGTCGCCCTTTGCCTGCACCGAGTTCTCGGTGCACTGCTGGTTCTGTGCGCTGGACAGCACATTGATGTCCTGCAGCGCGATCGGCACCGCTCCGGGAATGACCTGCGCGACCACCTTGCCCACAGCGAGGCAGGGCTTGTTCAGCGAGCCCTGGATGAGCCCGAGCTGGGTGCTCAGCTTTCCGTGCGTGGCGGAGTTGCCGAACACGCTCCTCGTCCCGTTGCCGTTGACCGTGCTGGTGCCCTCTTGGTCACCGATCGCCATCGCCTGCGGAGCGGCCGTAGCGGAAATCCCGATCAGCGACGCCGCCACAGCCGCGCCCGCGATCATCTTGTTCATCACGAAACCCTTCAGGAGAAGGAACTCCCGGCACGGGAGCCCTATTTGAACAACCCGCTATACCGGCTTGAGTTCCGCATCGTCACCCGAATAGCTGGCACCGGGTATGCAACGAGTGATGCCGGCTCTCCTTTGACATCGCTACAGCGCCCGCAATTCGCTTACCGACAATGCGATTTGTCACTCCGGGGCACAATTCCCTGCCGTGTTTCCCTCGGCACGGCGCAGGGCCCGCGATACCGGTCAACGGATTCGCAGGCCCTGCTTCGATACGGACGGCATACCAATGCCCTGGCAGCCCCATCAAACTTGCCAGGGCATTGGCACGCTTCCCTCCACACATCATTCCCAACGATCCGGTGCGCCGAAATTCCGTCACGAGCGAATAACATTTCCGCTCCGATGGCGGCCGGACAGCGGAAACCCGGGCCGCCCGCAAGGAGGAGGACGGGGCGGCCCGGGACGCGCTCAGCCGGTCAGTGGTTGTGGGCGCCGTTGCCCGAGAGGATCGGGATGTTGTCCAGAACGTGCGACAGCGGGTCGTCGCCCTTGGCCTGGGTGGAGTTTTCGGTGCACTGCTGGTTCTGCGACGACGACAGGAGGTTGATGTCCTGGAGCGCGATCGGAGCCGCCCCGGCGAGGAGCTGGAGCGGAACCTTGCCGATGGCGAGGCAGGGCTTGTTCAGCGAGCCCTGGATCAGGCCGATCTGCGGGCTCATGTAGCCGTACGTGGTCGAATTGCCGAAGTACTGCGCGGCACCGTTGCCGTTGACGGTTGACGTACCGTGCTGGTTACCGATCGCCATCGCCTCGGGGGCGGCAGCGGCGGCCACGCCAACGATGGACGCAGCCGCGGCGGCGGTCGCCAGAGCCTTCTTGATCATTTTGTTCCTTCGTGTTTCAGGATTCCATTGGGCCGGGCAGTCTGCCCAACTCATAAGGATGTTCTTGGTTGTTCTCATTCACTCAAACGGCTGCGTGCCCTGAACTGCGTTTTCCCGACCGGCTTCCGATCGCACCCGGCATTCGGAATGAGAAATGATCGAGGTGTACTGCGGCGCCAGGTCCGCGGCCCTCGCGACTACTTGAGCGGAAGCCCGCCGAGCAGCGAAGTCTTCTTCGTCGCCGCCCCGGTGACACCACGGAGCAGCTTCTTCGCATTAGTCGACCTGACCTTGCTCTCCGTGGCCTTGACCGTTTTGACCAGCGGCGTGATCTGGTGGCCGTCCAGCTGCTTGTTGCTCAGCACGTCGGCCAGCCCACCGTTGAGGCTCATGGACGGAGCGTCGGGCCGTGCGGCGAAAGCGGGGGTGGCGGCGGCCAGCGCCATGACGGAACCGGCGACAACCGCGGCAGACTTTGCGTACTTCACTTCAACTGTCCTTTCTCGGGCGGTGCTTCAACGGTTCGGCGACATCAGCGCCGCGCGAGCAGTCGATGCGCTGCTCGGCTCACCGCTTCAGCGTGACTAAGGAGTGCCTCCGCCCGGAGAAACCCTGAAGTGGTGTTCTTCTCGGTCAATCCGCCCGAAAATCCGGCTTGTTGTGCGTGTGCCCACCGGAGGCGAAGGGCGACCGGCCCCGGTTCGCAGTGGTCCGCGCACCGGGGCCGGGTCACATGGACACAGCTCGAATTTCTTCGAGTCAGTGGTTCAGGCAGGTGTTGCCGAACGCCGGGTTCAGCAGAGCGACGATGTTGATGGTGTTGCCGCAGAGGTTGATCGGGATGTGGATCGGCACCTGGATGGCGTTGCCGGAAAGCACACCCGGGGAGTTCTTGGCGCCACCCGCGGCACCCGCGTCGGCGAACGCAGGCGTTGCCGAGCCCACCGCCATGAGAGTTCCGGCAGTGATCGCTGCGACCTTTGCGTACTTCACTTTCAGCCCTTCCTTGCAGCGGGTCCGTAGCGAACACGACCGTCGTGTCGCTCGGGCGCTGAGCTGCTCGCCCGTAACACCGCTGACGATATTGGTAACGAGTTGCCCTCGGGGACGAAACTCTCGCCCGGAGGTTTTCGGAGGAATCGCCCGATGGGTGCAAGACCGCTTCGAGAGATTGCCACCATGCATACGACGAGGAAAAAACACCGGAGTTCAAACGGACGAGGCACCCGCCGAATACGGATTCCTACCGGTAGGGGGATCGAGAAATTCCGTCCCTACGGTTCCTGACGGGGTGCCGCAGGCGCCGAACCGCTCTGTAGGCGAGAGCCGGCGGTCCGGGCCTGCGGCCCATGGCCGGCTCAGTGGTTGCCGACGCCGTTCCCGGACAGGATCGGGATGTCGCTGAGGATGTGCGACAGCGGGTCGTCGCCCTTTGCCTGAGTCGAATTTTCGGTGCACTGCTGGTTCTGCGAGCTGGACAGCACATTGATGTCCTGCAGCGCGATCGGCACCGCACCGGGAATGACCTGCGCGACCACCTTGCCCACAGCGAGGCAGGGCTTGTTCAGCGAGCCCTGGATGAGCTCCAGCTGCGGGCTCATGCTGCCGTAGGTCGTGGAGTTGCCGAACGCGCTCTTGGCTCCGTTGCCGTTGACGGTCGACGTACCGTGGTGGTTCCCGATCGCCATCGCCTGGGGAGCGGCCGTCGCCGAGATTCCCACGACGGACGCGGCTACGGCCGTCGTGGCCAGGACCTTCTTGATCACGATTTACCCTTCTCGAAGCGGAGTGCCCGTATCCGGAGCGCACTGGTCAACTCGCTTCTGAGGGTGCGGTTTCGCCGTTTCACCCGAATGCCACGAAACCATAGATACATATCACTGCGGATGGCCAACATTGCGGCCCGCACCGGGCTTTGCACGGCAAAGGCCGGTACGAATTCTTCGTACCGGCCTTTGCCGTGGAGTGCGCCGGCTGAAAGCGGCCGGGCCTCAAGAGCTATACGTTCATCAGACGTTGAGGCAGGTGTTGCCGAACGCCGGGTTCAGCAGAGCAACGATGTTGAGGGTGTTACCGCAGACGTTGACCGGCACATCGACCGGGACCTGGATGAGGTTGCCGGAGAGCACACCAGGGGAGTTCTGGGCAACTCCCGCCGCGCCGGCGCCGCCGTATGCACTGGCCACACCGGCTCCGCCCACAACGGCGACGCCCGCCGCGGCGGACAGGACGGCGGCCTTGGAAACAAACTTCACGGTGAACCTCTTCACTTGGCAGCAAGCAGAAATCTGTACGCGCCGCTTAGAGCGACAAGCTGCTCAACTCATCAACCGTGCCGCAGGTAGCGGTTCAATCGGGTGAATGCGCGGGCCCAAGTCCGGGAGGGGTGGGCGGTATTGGCGAGGGGGATATTTCCGTGTCCGGTGACATCCCAACCGGACGCCGGACAAAGCAGATTGTCGGTCGGATCGCGTGTAAGGGCGGCAATGGCGGTGGCCTGTGGGCCGGTAATGGGGCGGCGATTGCGGAAGGGGCGGGAGCAGAGGGTGTCTGGTCTGGTCCGCGGCGTGGGGGCGCGGGCGGCCCCTCGTGGTGGGGCGGGTCCGGTCGTGGCTCCGCCGGAGTGGGCGGTTCGCGGCGGGTGCCGCCGTGGGGGCGTCCGTGCTGGTCAGGGCGATTGTCAGACCCTGGTGGAAGACTCACAGGCATGAGATGGGCGGTGGTGGAGACGGGTGACGGGGGTGCTCGTCTCTGCCCGCTCGGGGCGGACGGGCGAGCTGCGGGGCCGGTGGTGCGGGAGCCGTCGCTCGCGGCGGCGGTGCGGTCCCGGCCCGAGGTGGAGCGGTGGGTGTGGCGGTCCACCGCGGAGATCTACCGGCGGCTGCTGGCGGCGGGGGTGCGGGTCGAGCGCTGCTATGACGTGGAGGCCGCGGAGGCGCTGCTGATCGGCCACGAGGAGGGCCAGTCGGGCCAGCCGCGTTCGCTGGCCGCCGCCTGGGCGCGGCTGCACGGCCTGCCCGTGCCCGTGGACGCGCCGGTCCGTACCGCCGAGACCCAGCCGTCGCTGTTCGATCCGGGCCCGGTGCCGCTGCCGCCCGGCACGGACGAGCTGACCGCGCTGCTGGAGGTCTACGCGGGGCAGGTGGCGCGTGCGGAGAAGGCCGCACACCCGGACCGGATGCGGCTGCTGCTGGCCTCGGAGTCCGCGGGCATGCTGGTCGCCACGGAGATGGGGCGGGCCGGGGTGCCCTGGCGGGCGGATGTGCACCGCGAGCTGCTCGACGGGCTGCTGGGCGAGCGCTATCCGGGCGGGCTGGAGCCGCGCCGGATGGCGGAGCTGGCCGATGAGGTGTCCCGGGCGTTCGGGGCGGGTGCGCGGGTGCGCCCGGATCTGCCGAACGAGATCCTCAAGGCCTTTGCCCGTGCCGGGATTTCCCTCACGTCCACCCGCAAATGGGAGCTCCAGCAGATCGATCACCCGGCGGTGGCGCCGCTGCTGGAGTACAAGAAGCTCTACCGTCTGCACACGGCCCATGGGTGGGCCTGGCTCCAGCAGTGGGTGCACGACGGCCGGTTCCGCCCCGAGTATCTGCCCGGTGGCACGGTCTCCGGCCGCTGGACCGCCAACGGCGGCGGCGCGCTCCAGATTCCCAAGGTGATCCGGCAGGCCGTGCGCGCCGATCCGGGGTGGCGGCTGGTGGTGGCCGACGCCGACCAGATGGAGCCTCGGGTGCTGGCGGCGGTCTCGCGTGACCGGGGGCTGATGGAGGTGGCCGGCAGCGGCGAGGATCTGTACGCGGATCTGGCGGCCCGGGCGTTCGGCGGGGACCGCGCGCGGGCCAAGCTGGGGCTGCTGGGCGCCATTTACGGGCAGACGTCCGGCGACGCCCTCAAGCACATGGCCGATCTGCGCCGCCGCTATCCGGCCGCGGTGGCGTATGTGGACGAGGCGGCGCGCGCGGGGGAAGAAGGACGGCTGGTGCGCACCTGGATGGGCCGTACCTGCCCGCCCGTGTCCGTGGCGCCGCCCGACGAGGCGGGGCTGCCCCAGGAGGAGCCCACGGGGTACGGCGGCAGTTCGGCGGCCGCCCGGGCCCGTGGCCGGTTCACCCGCAACTTCGTCGTACAGGGCAGCGCCGCCGACTGGGCGTTGCTGATGCTGGCCGCGCTGCGGCACTCGCTGTGGGAGGGCGGACTCCGCGCCGAGCTGGTCTTCTTCCAGCACGACGAGGTGATCGTGCACTGCCCCGCGGAGGAGGCGGCGGCGGTTGCCGGGGCGATCTCGGCGGCGGCCGATACGGCGGGGCGGATCGCGTTCGGGGAGACTCCGGTCCGCTTCCCGTTCACCACGGCGGTGGTGGAGTGCTATGCGGAGGCGAAGTGAGGCGGGACGGGGGTGCGCGGCGGGGCGGGAGAACACCGGCGGGGCGGGCCGGGGGGCGTGGCGTGGCGGGAAAGCACCGGCAGGGCGGGGGGTGCGTGCAGAGTGAAGATCGCGAGCAGAAGGCCGCTGTCCGTCCGTCATGAACGAGGAGTGCCCGTATGAGCGCCCAGCCCGAGATGCCGCACCGGACCGCGATGGAGCAGCGGACCGCGATGGAGCACGGGACCGCGATGCGGGTGCATCCCGAACTCCGCCCGGCCTTCGAGTCGTTGCCGCAGTTCTCCGATCCGTACGAGGACATCGAGGCCACGCGCGAGGGGTTCCACGCGATGCTGGCCGCCGTTCCTGCCGACCGTACGGGCGTGGACAGCGAGCGGTTCGAGATCCTGCGGGCGGACGGCAGTGCGCTGACGGTGGAGGTCTACCGTCCGGAGGGCGGGGCAGGCAGCGGCGGGGGCGAGGACGCCGCGGCGGGACAGGATGCGCGGACAGCCGCCCACGGTGCCGGAGGCGCCTTGCCCGCCGTGCTGCACTTCCACGGTGGCGGGTACGCGCTCGGGCGGTCGCTGCCGGGGCAGGACCATGCGGCGATCGCGCTCTGCCGTGAGCTGCCGGCCGTCGTCATCACCGTCGAATACCGCCTCGCCCCGGAGCACCGCTATCCGGCCGGGGTGGAGGACTGCTATCTGGCCCTGGAGTGGGCGGCGGAGCGAGCCGGCGGGCTGGGCATCGATCCCGCGCGGATCGCCCTCGCGGGCAAGTCCGCGGGCGGCGGGCTCAGCGCCGCGGTCGCCCTGATGGCCCGGGACCGCGGCGGCCCGGCGATCGTCCACCAGTCGCTGTACGTCCCGGATCTGGACGACCGGGTCGGGGCGGACGAGACAGCGGATGCCGGAGGGGCGAATGCCGAAGGGGCGTTGAGCGCGCGGGTCTCCACCGGGCGGAGCGTCCAGAGGTCGTGGAAGCACTATCTGCCGGAGGGGATGGTCGCGGCCGATGCGTATGCTGCGGCGGCCCGCGCCACCGATCTGTCCGGGCTGCCGCCGGCCTATGTGCTGGTCTGTGACCTCGATCCGATGCGCGATGCCGGGCTGGCGTATGCCCGGCGGCTGATGGACGCCGGGGTTCCGGTCACCGTCCGCAATGTGCCCGGTGCCTGGCACGGCTTCGAGCTGTTCGCGCCGGAGACGCGGGTGGCGAAGGAGATGACGGCGCACTGGACGGGGCAGTTGCGGGCGGCGCTGTATCCGGTGGTGGGCTGAACTCCTCATCCGGTGGTGGCCTGAACCGGGCGCCGGGCCCCGTCCCGCACGGAGCGCCGGGGCTCAGTCCGCGGTACCCGGCGCTCCGGTGCTCGGGCGCTCGACGGTGGAGATCAGGCCACGGGTGATCCGCGTCATCGTCGCGACCAGCAGCTCGCGTGGCTGCTCGGGGCGCTCCAGCCACCACAGGGCGAGCCCGTAGAGCGCGCTGCGGATCGCCTCGCCGAGGGGCTCCAGCTCGGCCTCGGGGAGACCGGGCACGAACTCACGGAGCAGCGCCATGTCCGTCTCGCGCTGCCGGCGCTGGAGCTCACGGTGGAAGGCCACCACCTCGGCGTCCCCCGTGGTGTCGCGGAACATCATCCGCCAGGTGTACGGGTGGCTCTCCACATACCCGAACCAGGCGTCGTACATCGCCGTCATCCGCGTGTCCAGATCGCCCGCGCCGTGCAGGAGTTCGCGGACCGGGGCGGCGGCCAGCTCATCGCGGTGCCGCTCCAGCAGGGCGAGGTGCAGCTCCTGCTTGGAGTCGAAGTGACGGTAGAGCATCGGCTTGCTCAGGCCCGCCTCTGCGGCGATCTCCCCGATGGTCGTGCCCGCGAAGCCGCGCTCGGCGAACAGCCGGGCCGCGGTGTCCTCGATACGGGTCCGGGCCTCGGCGCGCGCGGCGCGGTTCCGGTCGATCTCGCTCATGGGGTCCCCTCCCTGCGATCTGGCTCATTTTCGATGGTGAATTCGGCTCGCCACGGCCGTTGCGATGAAGGATACTGGGTCGTGTACCGCTTGGTATGCGCAGAAGTAACTTCGAGTTGCGGGGGCTCGTCATGATCGTTTCCGTACACTTCGCCGACGTCGGCGTCCGCACCGTCCGCAGCGTGCTCCGTGAGCGCCCACGGCCGGGTGAGACCCCCGGTCTCCGGTATGCCGAGACCACGCTCACCGGTGCCATCGCGGCCGGTCCGCCCAAGGTCCGCCCCGGTCGCGCCGCGCTGCTCGCCGCGTGGGACGACGATGCCGCGCTCGACCGCTTTCTAGACGAGGCCCCGCTGGCGCGGCGGCTGGCCGGCGGCTGGCATGTGCGGTTGCGGCCGCTGCGGTTCTCCGGTTCCTGGGGCCCGATGCCGGTCGAGGTCGAGCCCGGCATCGCGCGCGACGAGGAGGACGGGCCGGTCGCCGTGATCACCCTCGGCCGGCTGCGGCTTCGCCGCGCGCTGCCGTTCCTGCGCGCCAATTCCCGGGCCGCCGGCCGGGCCGCCGACGACCCCGCGATGACCGCTTCGGTCGCCCTGGCCCGACCGCCCCGCTTCGTCGGCACGTTCTCCCTGTGGCAGAGCACCTCGGCGATGCAGCGCTACGCCTACGGCTCCGCGGAGCCCGAGCACAAGAACGTGATCACGGATCACCAGGCGAAGCCGTTCCACCATGAGGCCGGGTTCCTGCGGTGCCGCCCCTACGGCGCCCAGGGCACGCTGGACGGCCAGGAGCCGGTGTCGGCGGCCGCCATGGCCCCGCGCATACCGTGAGCCGCACCCACGGGCCGGACGGGTCCTACGGGGGTGGGTCCGTGTGCCTGTGGGGGCGGTGCGCGTGGGGTGGTGGCGGTGCCCGGGGGTAGGTCGGGTGCACCGTGCTTGTGAGCCCGAGGGGTCCTACAGCGGTGGGCCCCTCGGACCTGGGGGCGTAGTGGGCGGGGTGGGGCGTGCCCGGTCTGGGCGCCAGTCGGGCGGGGGGGGCCCGGCCCGGCCGTGCCGGGCCGGGCCGTCTGGAGTCGTGCCGTCCGGGCATGTCGTCGCCCACGCCGATCCGCCGGGCAGACCCTAAACTCGCCGGGAGATGCCGAGGCTGGCCGGCGGCAGGCGGCAGGCGGCAGGCGGCAGGCGGCAGGCGGCAGGCGGCAGGCGGCAGGCGGCAGGCGGCAGGCGAGACGATCTTCGCGCCGGACGGGCCGTGAGGGGCCGTGCTCGTGCGGGTGCTCGCCCTCTCGGAGCAGGGCTTCCCCAGGAGGAGCGGAACGCGCTTCAATCCCTGGACGGGCGAGAAGAGTTGGCGGCGGAGGGAGTCGGCCGGATGAGTGCCGGGACCGGAACGAGCGCTGGATCGGAGCGGCCTGCCGAGCACGGGGCGGGTGCGGAAGCAGGCGCGGACGGAGGTGCGGACGCGGAGGCACGCACGGGCACGAGCGGGGCCGCCAACGCAGGCATGACCCCGGAGGCACGTACCGAAGCAGGTGCGGACGCGGAGGCACGCGCGGGCACGAGCAGGGCCGCCAACGCAGGCATGGCCCCGGAGGCACGCACGGACGCGGGGGCAAGTGCGGCCGCCGACGCGGGCACCGGTGACGACTCAGGCACGTACGCCGACGCGAGGCCGGACGGGCGCGGCCGTGGGCTGGAGCGGGTCAATCCACCGCATCTCGCGCCGCCGACCGGGTTCAGTCATGGTGTGCGGGCGGCGGCCGGCACGATGGTTTTTTTGGCTGGTCAGACCGCTCTGGATGGGGCGGGGCGGATCGTTGGCGAAGGCATTGTGGAGCAGTTCGAGCGGGCGCTGCGGAATCTTCTGGATGTCGCGGCGGCGGCCGGGGCCGGGCCGGGCGACCTTGCCAAGCTCACTGTCTTCGCCGTCGATGTCGCGGACTACCGGCGGCATGCCCGGGAGATCGGCCGGGTGTGGAAGCGACTGGTCGGCGGCGAGTATCCGGCGATGGCCGTGATCGGTGCGACCCGGCTGTGGGACGAGACCGCCCTGGTGGAGATCGAAGGTATCGCCGTCGTCCGCTGAGGGCTGGGTCCCGCTGTCCCGTCCCGGTAGCTTCGAGCCTGGCCGGGCGGCTCCGAGCAGGGCCGAACGACACCGAGCCGGGGAGAACGACCCCAAGACCAGCCGGGCGACTCCGAGCCGGGGAGAACGACCCCAAGACCAGCCGAACGACACCGAGCCGGGAAGAACGGCTCCGAGACCAGCCGGGAGACTCCAAGCCGGACCGGGCAACTCCGAGCCGGGCTTTAGCGGCACCACTCCGGGCCTAGCAACACCGCTCCACTACACACCAAGGGCGCCCGTCCCGCCGGTCTTCCGGCGGGGCGGGCGCCCTTGGTGCTGTTCGTGGACGTACGCCCTGTCCTGACGCGGTGACGCGTCACCCCGTGTGGTGCGGTTCACGGCCGTTCAGTTGCGGCTGCGGGCCATTCCCACCGGGTCCTTCTTGAAGGCCCAGGTCATCTTGGGCTCCATCGCCCAGCGGAAGACCCGCTGTACGGGCGGTGTGCACAGCACCGTGACCACGGTGCCCGCGATCAGCGTCAGCACGATCGCACCCCACGGCGTGTGCATCCACGGGTTGTCGTACCAGTCCCAGAAGCGCGACCCCTTGGCGAGGAAGCCGTGCAGCAGATAGCCGTAGAGGGTGCCCGCGCCCAGCGCCGTGCACCACATCGTGCGGCCCGGAATCCAGGCGAAGAAGCAGGCCACCAGCACGAGTGAACAGCCGAACATCGCCAGCGTCATCACCGCACCGCTCCACCACGGGGCGGCGAGTTCCTGTGCGGCGTCGCGGTGGTAGAACCACGCGGCGTTCATCCGCGGGGCCGCCCAGTACGCGAAGACCAGTGCGGCCGCGAAGACCGGTACGGCCAGGATCCGCGCCTTCTTGCGGCGTACGAGCTTGAAGTGCTCCGGCCGCAGCGACAGCCCGATCACGAAGAACGGCAGGAACTGCAGCACCCGCTGGAGGTCCATGTCGTCGCCGATGTCCGGGGACAGCGACGCGAGGACGGCGATGGTCAGCGCCAGCGGGACCGGCCAGCGGACGATCTTCCACAGCGGGGTGGTCAGCCGCCAGACGAACAGCGCCAGCAGGAACCAGGTCAGGTACCAGGGGTCCGTCAGGCTTATCGGGTAACCCGGATCGTCGTCCGCCCACTTCTTGAAGAGCGTGTAGGCGACTTCGAAGAGGATGTACGGCACGGCGACGCCGGTAATGAGCCGCTGCAGCCGGTCCTTGCGCATATCGAAACTGCGCGAGAAATAGCCGGAGATGATGATGAACGCCGGCATGTGGAAGGCATAGACGGTGATGTAGAGCGCCGCCGCGGAGCGGCTGCCGTCGCGCAGCGGCTCCCAGGAGTGCCCCATCGCCACCAGCACGATGGCCAGATACTTCGCATTGTCGAAGAAGGCATCGCGCGGCTTCGCCTTGGCATCGGCCTTCGTGTCGGCCTGCGCTTCGGCCTTCGCACGGTCCTTGCCCCGGCCCCTGGCATGGGCTCTGGGCTTGGCGTGCGCGCTGCCGCCCGCGGCCGGACGGCCGGCCGTCGCCGTGCCGGAGGCGGTCTGTGCCGGGGCCATCGTCGCCGTGGCCGTGGCTCCGCCGGCATCCGACGGCGCCGGTGTGCCCGTCCGGTTCAGCGTGTCATGCGACATCTGCCGCGGCTGGGGAAGCGGCACCCGCCGTTCGCCGTATGCCGGAAATTCGTTGTTCAAGGAGCCTCCCGAAAGGATCCCAGGGGAGGAGCTGGAGCCTGGCCCGCGCCGGGCCGCAAATCGGAACCCAAAAGCCAAATCCTGCGTCTTAGTTCTTTTACGGGGAGTGTGGCGGCGTCGAACATCTCAGGCACCTTAGCCCCGCGGCGGGAATCACGTAAATCCCCGCCTGCCGCTGCCACACACGGCGCATCCGCCCTCCACAGCTCCTTCACGCACCGCGGGCGGCAGGGCGGGCCGCAGCGCGGCCCGGCACCCTCGGAGATCTGGACAATGCTGCCTGAATCTCCGTCCGTTGCCCGCTATTCAATAACACCTTCGACCCCTCTGGCCCGCACGGACCGGGCGGTCGTGTTCTTCGCCACGTCCCACGCATAGACCTCCAACGTCCGGCCGTGCGGCCCGCGGAGCCGGTGCACGGCCGCCAGCCAGCGTGAACTGAGCGCGGAAACACGCGGGTTGATCTGGTCGGCGAACCGCGCATAGCCCGCCAGTTTCCGCACATCGGGCGCGCCGAGAATACCCGTAAGGACCTGTGGCGCCAGTTCATGGACGGTTTTTACGCACATCACACAGAAGCTCTGGACCACCAGCCGGCTCCGGACATGGGCGCGATCCAGCCACCCTCGTGCCCGTAGTTCACGGAGGACCTGCGCCTCGATTCCGGGATACTTCTCGGGGGCCTTGATCTCCAGCAAAAGACGCTGCCCGTTATGGTCCAAACGGCGCAAGTAGTCGGCGAGCGTGGGCACCCGCTCCCCCTTGAAGCGCTTGCCGAACCAGCTGCCGGCGTCCAGCCGCGCGATCTCGGCGGCGGTGAAATCCCCGACCCGCCACGGCGCCCGCCCGGGAAACAGCCGGGCGGCGTCCGTCGTCCGCCGCAGCGTGGTGTCGTGCAGCACCACCAGCCGGCCGTCCTTGCTCCGCTGCACATCGTTCTCGACCCAGACGAACCCGCGGCGGTGGGCGGCGTCGACGGCGGCGAGGGTGTTCTCGGGGGCGTAACGGGAGGCGCCGCGATGGGCGATGACCCGGGTCGCCGCGGTGCCGGGGCCGGCCCGGGTCCCGCTGCGCGCGAATAAATCGGCGAACCCGTCCGGCCCGAACGCCATCGCGGAGGACGACACCGCGGCCGTCAGCAGGTAGGCGGCGCCGGCGGCGGGGATCCGCAGTGATCTCCGAAGCATGCGGCAGCCTCCTGGTCCGCTCACCCGACGGCGCCGGCCGCGTCAGGCATGCCCCCGCAAGGCCCTTCCTCCCGTCCAGGAATGCCGCCGTCTCCTCAACATGCCCGCATCCCACGCCACCCGCCACGCGAGCGGCCGCCGGGGCCGGGCCCCAGAACCCGCCCCGGCAGCAGACTTTGCGCAGGTCAAGAGGGGTGGGAAGGGAGGTGGAGCGGGTGCGCGGCGGCTTCCCTGGCGGCCCTCCATCCGTGCGGTCGGCGGCTTCCGGGGCGGTCCCGGGCGGCGATACCGGGGGCGGTCCCATACGGGCGGGCGGCGGCTCCCGGGACGCCCCCTCCGTCTCCGTACGGGCGGCGATCCGCGCAGCGCGGCCCCCGCCCCGTCCCGTACGGCAGAATCCCTGCCCGTGACGATTCGCTTATTGATCGCCGACGACCAGGAGATGGTCCGCCGGGGGATACGCCGCATCGTGGAGAGCCAGCCCGATATGGAAGTGGTCGGGGAGGCGGCGAACGGGCTGGACGCCGTGGCGATGGGGCACGCGCTGAAGCCGGATGTGGCGCTGGTGGACATCCGGATGCCGCGGATGGACGGCCTGGAGGTGACCCGCCGACTGGCCGACCCCGCGCTGGCCGATCCGGTCCGGATCGTCGTCGTGACCACCTTCGACCTCGATGAGTACGTCTATCCCGCGCTGCGCTTCGGCGCCTCGGGGTTCCTGCTCAAACGCTCGGGGCCGACGCTGCTGATCGAGGCGGTCCGGGCGGCGATGGCCGGCGACAGTCTGATCAGCCCGTCGATCACCGTGCGGCTGCTGGAGCATGTCACCGGCCCCACGGCCGGCCGCCGCCCCCGCCGTCGCGATGCGGTGCTGACCGAGCGGGAGGTGGAGATCGCCGGCAAGGTCGCCGAGGGCAAGACCAATGCCGATATCGCCCGGGAGTTGTTCATCTCCGCGGGCACCGTGAAGACCCATGTGGCGAGCATCCAGCGCAAGCTTCAGGTCCGGAACCGGGTCGGAGTGGCGGTGCGGGCCTGGGAGTTGGGCTACGCGACGGGGCGGACCCCGGGGTGAGGGGCGAGGAGGGCGGCCGGGCGGCCGGGCCCGGGGTGTCGCCGGGCGCCGCGGGTGGCGTCGCCATGACGGGCGGCGTTCCGGCGACGCGGCGCAGACGGGGCAAGGGGTGGTGCGGTGCGGCCGCGGCGGCGATGCTGCTGCCCGCCCTCGTCTCGCCGCCCGGCGCCTGGCTTCCGGCGGTCATGGCGGCACTGGCGCTGGCCGTGGCGATATCGGTGTGGCCGGTGGGCCCGGTCTCGCTCGCGCGGGCGGCCGCCGGGCTCGCGGTGCTCTCCCTCGCCGCGGACACCGTCTCTTTCGGGAAGGCCGGCCTGGCCCTCCTCTGGCTTCCGTTCGAGGCGGTCGCGCTGCTCGTCCTCCTGGAGCGGGTGGTACGGCATGTGCCGGGTCCCCGGGTGGGCCTTGTCGGCGGGCTGACCGGCGCCGCCGTGGTCCTGCTGCCGCTGCGCTTCACCCTGCACGCGCCCCAGACCGGGCTCAGGGAGTCCGTCTTCCTGGCCGCGCTGGCCTTCGTCCCGGCCGCCGGGGCGACGGGCGTCGGGCTCTATCTGCGATCGCTGGACCGGCGGCGGGCCGATGCCGTGGCGCTGGCCCGACGTGAGCAGCGTCTCGAAGTCGCCCGCGATCTGCATGACTTCGTGGCCCATGAGGTGACCGGCATCGTGCTGGAGGCCCAGGCGGCCCAGCTGGGCGAGGACGGCGGGCCCGTCGAGCACCGTGCGCTGCTGCACCGCATCGAGCAGGCCGGGCTGCGGGCGCTGGACTCCATGGACCGGACGGTGGCGACACTCCGCGAGGGGGACGGCCGTACCGAGGAGCCGCCGCCCACCCGGCCGCACGGGCTGGCCGATCTGCCCGAACTCCTGGACCGCTTCGGCTCGATGGCGGCGGCCGAGGTGACGCTCTCCCTGGAGGACGAGGTGGCCGGCGCGCTCTCACGGGAGGCCGAGGACACCGCGTACCGGGTGGTGCTGGAGGCGCTGACCAACGTACGGCGGCATGCGCCGCGGGCCGGGCGGGTCGAGGTGCGCGCCGCACGGGGCGCCGACGGGGCGGTGGAGGTCTCGGTCACGGACGGCGCGCCCGCCGGCGCCCTCCCCCGGGCTCCGCAGGAGCCGGGCGGACGCCCGGGCGGCGGTACCGGTCTGGCGGCCCTGGCCGAGCGGGTCGGCGCCGTCGGGGGCGTCCTGGAGGCTGGCCCGTACGGGCAGGGGTGGCGGGTCAGCTGCCGGCTGCCGCTGCCCGCCGGGCGCTGAACCCGGGTACAGCGGGATCGCCTTCCGTGACGCCACGTTCAAGTCCGAGACGCCCAGGGGCCGCACCGTGAACCGGGAGGGCACGGCGGACGAACCGCCGGTTGCCGCGGCGCCAACGCCCTGACCTGGCCTTTCCCTTGAGCCGACGGCTCAACTGGGGCCGCTCTCCCGTGTGTAGATCAGGTAACAGCGGTCGATGGGCGGCTGTTACACAGCTGACAGGCCACCGAGAAACGTCGCTCCTAGCTTCATTCGTGCCCCAATGATCAACACGATGGAGCGAGAGCTATGAAGCGCACGAGCACCCCCCGGCGTCACCGGACGGCCATCGCCGCGGCACTGGCCTGTGCCGCCGCCCTCGGTACGGTCGCCACCGCCGCCGGGGCGCAGGCCGCCGCGCCGCAGCACACCGTGAAGGCCGACACCCCCTACGTCATGAACCACATCGGCGAGGAGCACGCGGACAAGGGGAAGGCCGAGCGCAAGCCCGAGAGCCTGGTGCTCTCCGAGTTCACCTCGGCCGGGGACCTGCACTGGAAGCAGTGGGACAACAAGAAGGCCGTCGCCACCGGTGACGTCACCGGCATGTGGTGCCTGGACACCTGCCAGGACAAGCCGCTGAAGGCGACCATCACGCTCTCCGACCCCAAGTCCGTGCACGGCAAGAAGGTGTACTCCTCCTTCACCGTGAAGCTGGCCGGCGGCAACGGTGCGTACGATTCCGAGGACCTCAAGGGCAAGCAGCCGCTCGCCACCAGCTGACGGAGAAGGCTCCCGATGAACAAGCCCACGGCCCTGGCCACCACGTGCGCACTGGTGCTGGCGGCCGTGGGCCTCTCGGCGTGCGGCAGCCCCGAACAGCCCCAGGTCGAGGGCCCCGCCCCGAGCCCCACCCAGGCCCGGGGTCCGGTCTATGTCTCCGACACCCTGGGCCATCCGCTGACCCGCCCCACGGGTTTCGGCCTCACCGAATTCTCCTCGGTCTCCGGCTTGAGCTGGCGCTCCTGGGGAGCGGCGAAGGCCGTGGCCACCGGCAGGCTGCGCGGTATGTGGTGCATTCCGCACTGCCCCCGCAACGGCTATCCGGCCACCATCGAACTCAGCCGCCTCCAGCGTCGTGAGAACGTCTCGTACTACACCTTCGCCACCGTGCGGTCCGCCCACCTCCCGCCTCGTGACACCGATGACCTCAGCGCGGTGCGGCTGCCCCTCCCCGAGCCCTAGGGCGTGTCGTTTGGATCAAGGCGGGCTCGCGGGGTCTGGCACGCACGCTCGCCGCGTTGTCGTCCCTCGCCGACGCTCCGCGTCGACTCCCTCCTCCGCCTTGCGATCGCACGCACCAGACCCCGCTCCCGGATCCGCCCTGATCCAAAGGACACGCCCTAGGACGCCCCGATGACCGACGTGCTGCTCGTGGAGGACGACCCGCTGCTGCGGGAGGCCACCCAACTGTCCCTGGAGCGCTACGGATACGAGGTGCGGGCGGTCTCCGACGGGCAGGCCGGGCTGGCGGAGTTCCGGCACCGGGTGCCCGATGTCGCCGTGCTGGACGTCATGCTGCCGCGCCTCGACGGGGTCGCCCTGGTGCGCCTCATCCGGGCGGAGAGCCGGCTGCCGGTGCTGATGGTGTCGGCGCGCACCGACCCGGTGGATGTCGTCGTCGGTCTGGAGGCGGGTGCCGACGACTACCTCACCAAGCCGTACGACATTCCGGTGCTGGTCGCCCGCATACGCTCGGCGCTGCGGCGCGCCACGGACACCGCCCGGAGCGCGCCGCCCGAGGACGACCCGGTGCTGCGGTTCGGCGACCTGAGTGTGGACACCGCCTCCATGGAGGTCCGCCGGGAGGGCAGGCTGCTCGGCCTGCCCCCCACCGAGCGCAGGCTGGTGCTGGAGTTCGCGGCCGAGCCCGGTGTGGTGCTGTCGCGGATGACCCTGCTGGAGCGGGTGTGGGATTACGCGTGCGGTGGTGACCCCCGGGTCGTGGACGTCCATGTGAAGCGTCTCCGCGTCAAGATCGGCCACGAACGCATCGTGACCGTCCGCGGGTTCGGCTACAAGCTGGCGCCCTGACCGCCGTGGGACTCCGTACCAAGACCGCCCTGGTCATCGCCGGTACCGCCGCGCTCGTCGCCACGCTCATCGGGCTGCTGGTGCATCAGCTCACCGCCGAGGACCAGCGGAAGAACGCCGCTCATGCGCTGGACGCCCGGCTCGTCGAAGCGGTGAGCGCCTACGCCTCCGGAGTCGACAACGGTGCCCTGGTGAACCCGCGGGAGCTGCCCGCCACGCTCCGCAGGACGGTCACCGAGCGCCCCGTGCGGGCCACCTGCCTCCAGCACCCCGACGGCGCCGAGCCGGTGTTGTGGGCCGCGACCCGCAGTGGCCGTGACCTCATCGCCGTCCGGCGCTCCTACGCGCCCCAGGCCCGGGCCCTCGCCGAACTCGACCGGGTGCTGGTCGGCTCGGGTGCGGCCGTCACCGCGCTCGGCAGTGTGCTGGGCATCGTCGCGGCGGCCGGCGCGGGGCGGCGGATCACCGCGTCCGCGCGCACCGCGCAGCGGATCGCGGACGGCGATCTGACCGACCGGGTGGAGCCCCGCGGCAAGGACGAGATCGCCCGGCTGGGCGCCGCCGTCAACACCATGGCCGACGCCCTGAGCGCCCGCCTGGAGGCCGAGCGACGGGTCACCGCCGATATCGCGCATGAGCTGCGCACCCCGGTGGCCGGTCTGGTGACCGCCGTCGGACTGCTGCCGCCGGGCCGCCCGGCCGAGCTGGTCAGCGGCGGTGTGGACACCTTGCGCAGCGTGGTGGAGAACGTCCTGGAGGTGGCCCGGCTCGATGTGCCGGGCGTCGAGCGGGCGCAGTGCGAGGAAGTGCTGCCGAGTGCCCTGGCGCACCGGGCGGCCGCTCTGGCGGAGGGGGACGTCGAGGTGCTGGTGCGGGGCGAGTCGACGGTGACGACCGACCACCGCCGGGTCGAACGGATCCTGGTCAACCTGATCGCCAATGCCCGGCTGCACGGCGCCCCGCCGGTGACCCTGGAGGTGGCGGGGTCGGCGGTGCGGGTACGCGACCACGGGCCCGGTTTCCCCGCCGAGCTGCTGAGCCACGGCCCCCAGCGCTTCCGTACCGGCGCCCGCGAGCGCGGTGCCGGGGTGGGGCTGGGCCTGACCATCGTCGACGGTCAGGCGCGGGTGCTGGGCGCCCGGGTGAGCTATGAGAACCCGCCGGACGGCGGCGCCCTGGCCACGCTGGACCTCGCGCCTGACAGCTGACGGACAGGTCCCGCGTCTCCCGGCGTGCGACTGCGGGGGTGCCCGCCTGTAGGCCAAGCAGCCGTACCCGACGCCCTACCGCGGTACGGGTGCGGGGACACCGCCGGGGGGTGACGCGGGTGGGCGCGGGGCGAACTTACTGTCCCGGCATGACGAACCGACCCCCCGCCGCCGTACGGCGTCCGGACCGCTCCTCGGGCCCGCCCCGGCTGGCCGCGGCGGCCCGGCACGCCGGTCTCGCGGTGACCCTGTTCCCCGCCGGTGCCCTGGCAGTCTGCTCCACCCTCACCGGCCACCGGGAGGCCGCCCGGCGGCGGTGGCTGCGCGCCGGACCGCTGCCGCTCGGCGCCCCCGCACCGGGCGCCCTCCGGCTGGTGCTGCACGGCGCGCTGACCATACTTCTCGGCGTGCTGGCCCTGCTGCTGGCCGCCGCGCTCGCGCTGGCGATCGCCCGGGGGCTGCTGTACGGGTTCGTCGACCAGGCCCCGCACGACCATTCCTGGGGTGGCCCCTCACTGGCCGGCGCCTGGCTGGCGCACTTCGCCGTATCACTGCCCTGCGTCGCCCTCGCCCTGGTCATACTGACCGGCCTCACCCGGCTGAACCGCCATACGACGGCTCCGCTGCGCGGCGAGCGCCGCCCGGCCTGGGCGCTGCCCATCGCGGCCGTGTCCTGCGCACTCGGCCTGCTCCTCGTCATCGCCTTCGTGCACCAGCTGCCGTAGCCCCGCACACCACGAAGTCCCCCCTCCCGGCGCCGGGAGGGGGGACTTCGTCAGATGCCGTGAACGGGCTCAGCTCTGCGGGAGGTTGAAGTAGATCATCGGGTTGTGGCGGCTCTCGCGGACCGGCTCGCTGAGTTTCAGCTCCTTCTTCACCTCGGCCAGTCGCGCCGTCACCTCGGGGGCCTTCGCCACGGACGGGGTGAAGTACTCGACGTTCTGGGCGGCCAGCCACTTGATGATGACCGAGCCCTCGCTCATCGGCTTCGGGCGGCGGCCGTGGAAGACGTCGTGGACGCTGGTCGGGGTCCCGGGGCGGACCACCGGGAAGAGGTTGTCGATGTACCAGCGCGCGAAGCGGGCACCGTGGTCGGCGTCGATGAAGAGGTAGTCGGTCTCCGTCGGGACCTTGGCGATGGTGTCCCGCAGGTCGCCCTTGGTGAACGTCCAGCGGCCCTCGGAGAGTTCGGCCGGCACGTTCTTCACGACGTTGTCGACGATGTCGAAGGAGTACAGGTGGCCCGTGCCGTTGTCCCGCAGCGCGCTCAGGATCCAGGTGGTGGACCAGCCGCGGAAGGTGCCCACCTCCACGACGACCTCGGGCGCCAGGTCCCGCAGGAGCAGGTAGGTGATCTCCGCCTCGTAGTCGTCGAGCTGGGCCTTCACCGTCTCCTTGTTGTCCTGGAGGAACTTCCGCTGCTGGTCGCGCACCGCCCTCAAGTCGTCCGCGTACTTCACGTAAAGCGTGCTTATGGATTCGAGCGTGAGGGTGGACATCAATCCTCCGGAGGGGAGACGAGTGCGGGTGGTGCTGACGTACGGACAGAAGGGCTTCGACGGGCCGACGCGGTGGCGAACTACCTTCTCATATCTCGTTATTGTTCAGTTATTGCTTCGGTGTGCGCGGGTGGCGTCCCGGTCCCGGAAGGCCGTTCCGAGCACGACGAGGACCACCGCGAACACCGGAATCCATCCGCACCGCGCCGCGAGCCAGCCCGCGGAATCCGGGCTGGTGTGCAGACCGGGGAAGGTGTGCCCGAGGCCCAGCGAGATGACGGTGGTGGTGAGCATCGCGGTCTGGTGCCAGAGGAAGACGGTGATCGCCGAGAGGTTGAGCAGCGCCACCGCCGCCCAGAGGAACTGCGCCGGGGTCGCGCGGGTCCGGGGCGTGGCGGTGGCGGCCGGAGCGGTCACCGCGCTGCGCAGGGGGGCGCGCAGCAGCAGGGCCGCGCCCGCCTGCGCCAGGCCGAAGGCGACCGCCGCGACGGTGGGCGGGTTGAGGTTGGAGAGGGCGGAGCCCGGGACGCCGACCATGCTCGCGGGATAGCCGCCCCAGACGATCAGCGCCGCCAGGGCACCGCCCCCGCCGAGCAGCAGCGCCACCGCGCTCCGGCGGCGGGCGAACCCGCCGGCCGCCCAGACCGCGCCCAGGCAGTACGGGACCAGCCAGCCCGCCGGGAGGTTCAGCAGGCGCAGGGCGTCGGCCCAGCCGCTGTCCGGGAACGCCATGTGCGAGCCGTCCAGCGCGGCCACGACGAGGCAGGCCGCCACCGCGAGGCGGGCACCTGCCCGGTGCACCAGCGGAGTTGCCGCGATCAGCAGCGCGTAGACGCCGAGGAACCAGAGGGGGGAGTACGCCAGCCACATCAGCGTGTGGATCGTCTCGTGCGCGGTGCCGGCCAGCACCAGGCCCAGCCAGACGAGTCCCCAGGTGAGGGCGAACGCCGTCGCCGGGCGGAGCAGACTCGCCAGCCGCTGCCGCAGCCAGGTCCGGTAGGCGGTCCCGCGGGCCAGCGCCGCCTCATAGCTGCGGGCGCTGACCCGGCCGCCCACCAGGAAGAACACGGCCAGCGGCTGCAATAACCAGGTCACCGGGGCGAGTCCGGGCCGATCGCCCAGCGGGCTGCCCCCGACCAGGTGGCCGCCGGCCTGGAGGACGACACCGCTCACCAGCCAGTGGCCCAGGACCACCCCCGTGATCGCCAGCGCGCGCAGCACATCCGCTGCCCGGTCCCGTCCGGCCGGGGTCGCCGCGTCGATGCGCAGCACCGCCGCGTGCAGGGCCTGCCAGGGGGTGCGCCGCGGGGGAAGGGGGCGCAGGGGGGCCGTGGGCAGTGGGGGCTTTTGGGCCGGTGCCGGTGGGCGCAGTTCCAGATCAGTCATCGGAGACCTCCGTGCCCCGGCCGAGCGCGATCAGGGATATGTTGCGCAGCGGGAGTCCGCCGGGGCGGAGGTAGTCGCTGTGGCTGCCGGGGCCCGCGGGAAAGATCCGCGCTCCGAACGCGTCGGTGACCGGGTCGGTGCCGAACCCGACCTGTTCGCCCAGCAGATCGAGGCTGACGTGGGGCACGCCTTCGATCCAGTCGGTGGCTCCCCGGCCCGCCCAGACCGGGACCCGGGTGCGCAGTTCGGCCCGGGAGCGCACGCCCGTCCCCGGGCTGCCGAAGAGCACCACGTCCGCGAGGGAGGACTCGGCCGGGGCGTCCATACGGCGCAGGGCGGTCGCGCACACCACGGATCCGTAGGAGTGGCAGAGCAGGGTCACGGGGGCCGCGGCATTCACCGTCCGCAGGTCCCCGAGCAGTCCGGCCAGCCGGCGTCCGCCGTCCAGGGCGCGGTCGGTGGACACGATGTCCCGACTCATGGTGCGGGGCGCCGGGTAGCCGTACCAGGCCACCACCGCGGTCTTCCGCCGCGGCTGGAGCTTGGTCATCTCGGCGTGCAGCGCGCGGGCGCCGCCGTTCAGCGAGGCGTAGACGGTGCCCAGTTGGTCAAAGGTGTCGACGGTGGTGTCCGAACCGGGCACCACGACCGCGATCCGGTCGGCGTGGGCGAGGTCGCCGAGCACCTCCACGACCTGACCGTCGCCCCGCGGGCTGAACGAGAGGAAGTGGCGGTCCTTCCGCGCGAGTTGGCCGAGGACCTTCGCCCGGCCGTCGTCGCCCATGTCGCGGGCCGCGCGTTGTGACGCGGCGATGAAGCGGTGGTTGGCCGCGTACCGCGCCGCCAGGTTGTCCGCCCGGACGGCGGGGAGTTCGGGCCGCACCGGCGTGCCCGGCACGGTGGACCGTGCCGCGGCGGCGACCGTCACCACGATGGAGCATGCGGTGAGGGCCATCGCCAGCCCACGCCTGAGACGTGCAGCGCGCATCGCCGGCCGTCCTTCCTGTCCGTTCGGGGAACTGGAAGAGGAGGTTAATGACAGGACCGGCGGGAGGAATCACGCTGAGGAACGCTCTTCGCGGTAGCTCTCAGGTAGGGGGTCGACTACCCGGTGCGGGCCGGGGGCCGCCCCGGCCAGGGCACGGACGGGCCCGGCGAGCGGGCCCCGGGCCCCCTGCCCCGCTGTCACACCCAGTCCTGGTTGCCCAGGGGATACGCGGATACGGCCTGGTGCGGGACGCGGACGGTATCGGGGAACTCTAAGGTGGCGCAGGCGATAAGGGCCGGTGCGAGCACGAGAATGACACGCTGGGTAGTGGCGCCAAGTATCGCAGTCATGATTCCCCCTAGTGAATACGTGCACGAACGGTGGTCGACCGTCGATGCCATGAGGCATAAATTTATCCGGAGACGGCTTCACATCGTTATTGGCCGACTTTCCCGGGTCGGCCGGGAGGAAGCCGTGGGCCTTCAGTCCGACAGGACGGGGCTGCGTGCGGGTGTCGGTACGGTGAACTCCGGTGCAACGAGGCCCAATTCGGAAATTGATCGACCGATGCGGCTTTTGTCAAACGGTTTTGATTGGCCGTCAGTGCCATGCGACTGTCTGCCACCCTCCGGCCGGATCACCCCGCCCGGCACCCGCAGGACACCCTCCCCTCCTCGACGGTGCTCCGCAACGGCGGTTCCCGGCCAGCACCCCGCCGCTGCGATGCCCCGTTCGGCAACAAAAATCACGGCGCGAAAGCCCGCAAAAGTGGTGGAGTAGACCTCTGGCCAGGCCTTCGGCAGGAGCCACGCTCAGTGATCGCGTTACGATCCCTATAGTGGCTGGATCACGGGCCTAGCGGTCGTGCTACACGGGGGGTAACACAGCCATGCCAGAAGACCGTTCCATACCTCGCGCCGTCAAATACTCCGTACTCCGACCGCTATTGGTCATCACCGACAGTGGCCGGATCGTAGGGGTCCACGGTCCCCGGCAGCGCACCATTCTCACCATGCTGATCCTCGCCTGGGGTCGTGTCGTATCGGTCGACAGCCTGGTCGACGCGGTATGGGGAGATGAGCCTCCGGCCACGGCCAGGACACAGGTGGCAATTTGCATCGGGGCGCTGCGCAAGTCCTTCAAACAGGCGGGCGTCGACGGCGATGTCATTCTGACGACCCATCCCGGCTATCGGCTGGAGACCGCCGGGAGCGAACTCGACGCCCTCCAGTTCACCTCCCTCGTCGCCGAGGCCGCCGCGCAGGTCAAGCAGGGCCGCCACGAACAGGGCCGGGTCCTCTACCGGCAGGCCCTCGACCTGTGGAAGGGGCCGGCGCTCGCGGGAGTGACGGGGCGGCCGGTCGAGGACGAGGCGACCCGGCTCGACGAGCGGCGCTACGCGGCCTATGAGGCCTGGTCCGAGGTCGAACTCGCCCTGGGCCACCACCAGGACATCATCTCCGAGCTGACCACGATCGCGAACAGTTCCCCGCTGCACGAACAGCTCCGGTACAACCTCATGCTCGCCCAGTACCGCGCCGGACTCCGGGCCGAGGCGACCGAGGGTTTCCGGATGTGGCGGCGCAACTTCGTCGATGAACTGGGCCTCGAACCGAGCGTGGCAATAAAGGAATTGCACGCGTCCATTCTTCAGGACGACCCGGGACTGACGCTTCCGGTGCAAGTCAAGCCCATGGTGGTGCCCGCGCAGCTGCCGCCGGACGTCGATCTTTTCCAGGGCCGGGCGGCGGAACTCGCGCGGCTCGACCGGCTGCTCGGGGAGAAATCCCCGCGTATCGGCCTGATCACCGGAGTGGCCGGAGTCGGCAAGACCGGCCTCATCGTGCACTGGGCCCATAAGGTCGCCGCGGAATTCCCGGACGGTCAGCTGTACGCCGATCTGGCGCAGTACGACGGCAAGGAGCCGGCCTTCGTCGCGGCCGCCCTTCAGGGGCGTTTCCTGCGGGCGCTCGGTGTGCCCGGGGATCAGATACCGTCCGATCCCGCCGAGCTCGCCTCGCTCTACCGCAGTGTGCTCGCCGACCGGAAGTCGCTCATCGTGCTTGACAACGTTCGCGCGATGCACCAGATCACACCGCTCCTGCCGGGCAGCGGCCGCAGCAGTGTCCTCGCGGCCAGCCGGGAACAGCTCGCGGCCGATTCCGGCACGGTCCGGGTCGATCTGGGGCTGATGACCTCCCACGAGTCCCAGACCCTGATCACCAAGATCGCCGGTGCGGACCGGGCCACCGCGGAGCGGGCCGCGGTCAACGAGCTCTGCCGGCTGTGCGACGGGCTTCCGCTCGCCCTGCGGATCGCCGCCGCCCGTCTGGTCGCCAAGCAGCACTGGTCCGTACAGCACCTGGTGGACCGGCTCCGCGACGAGCACCGCCGGCTCGACGAACTCAGCACCGGCGGCCTGGAGGTGCGCGCCAGCTTCGCCCTCAGCTACCGCGGCCTGACCGAACAGACGGCGCGGATGTACCGCCTGCTCGGTCTGCTCGACGTACCGGACTTCCCGGCGTGGGTGGGCGGCGCGCTGCTCGATGTCTCACCGGCCGACGCCGAGGACATGATCGAGCGGCTGGTGGACGCCCATCTGCTCACCCCGATCGGCAGCGACGCCACCGGCACCATGCGCTACCGCTTCCACGATCTGCTGCGGCTGTACGCACGGGAGCGGGCCGAGTCCGACGAGTCCGAGGACAAGCGCCGCGCCGCGCTGCACCGGGTCTTCCGTACCTATCTCACGCTGGCGGAGCAGGGCCATATCCGGGAGTACGGCGGCGATTTCGCGATCATCCACGGGTCGACGCCGCGCCGGCACCTCGATGCCCCGCTCGTCGCCAGGCTCCTCAGGTCGCCGCTCGACTGGTTCGAGGCCGAGCGCCCGTCCCTGGTCGCCTCGATCCTCCAGTCCTGCACGCTCCGGATGGAGGAGCTCGCCTGGGACCTGGCGATGTCCAGCGTGGTGCTCTTCGAGACGCGCAACTACTACGACGACTGGCGGGCGGTCAGCGAGAAGGCGCTGGAGGCGAACCGGAACGCGGGCAACGTCCGCGGTGAGGCGGCGATGTGCTACGAACTCGCCTCCGTGGAGATGTTCCAGCAGCGCTTCGACGCCGCCATGCCGCTCTTCAACCGGGCCTACCAGCTCTTCGACAGCGTGCGGGAGGTGCACGGGCGCGCACTGACGCTGCGCAACATGGCGATCACCGACCGGGTGCAGGGCGGGCTCCGGTCGGCCATGAGCCGGCTGGACGAGGCACGCAACACCTTCCGGGTGGTGGGCGACGCGTCCGCCGAGGCACACACCCTCAACCAGATGTCCCAGATCGAACTGGAGTGGGGGAACCCGGACGCCGCGGTACGGCTCTCGCTGGAGGCCGTGCGGATCGCCACCGCACTGGGCGAGACCCGCGGCGCCGCCCAGGCGCTCAACCGGCTGGCCGCCGCCTATGTGAAGCAGCGCCGTTTCGAGGCCGCCAAGCAGTCGTACGACGGGGTGCTGCGGATCGTGCGCAGCAAGGGCGACACCCGCGGTGAGGCGTATGCGCTGATGGGTCTCGGGGAGACCCTGGTGGCCTGGGGCCAGTACGTCGAGGCGGAGAGCATTCTGGCGGACGCCCTGGAGATCGCGGAGCGGGTCGACGACCTCTTCCTCCTCGCCAAGGTCCATCTGGCGCTCGGCGCGTGCAGCCAGCAGCTGAACCAGCTCACCCGGGCGAGCCAGCATCTGCTGATCGCGCGCAACACCTTCCACGAGATCGGTTCCGTGTGGGGGGAGTTGCAGGCGAGCGCGGACATCAGCCGGCTGTCGGCGGAGACCTGTGGGGGGCGGACGCTGCCCGGGCGGTGACCCGGGGGGCGGCGGGGGGTGCCGTGCCGATAACGCGCGGAAAACGGTGCGGGGTAGCGTCCGCTGCCGTTCGAGCCGGCACCACCGATAGAGGTTCAGATGACTGTGCGCGACGAGATCGCCGTCCCGGATGCCGACGGCAGCAACGAGTTGTTCGACTGGCTCGGCAGGATGCGGTCCGAGCACCCCGTGTGGCAGGAGGGCGACGGGCCGTATCACGTCTTCCGCTACGAGGACGTGCAGCAGGTCATCTCCGACCCGAAGACCTTCTCCAACGACTCCAGCCGGGTCATGCCCCATCTGAAGCCGCTGACCGAGGGCCACATCAACTCGATGGACCCGCCGGACCACGGCAAGCTGCGCCGGCTGGTCAATCAGGCCTTCACCCCGAAGACGGTGGCCGGGCTCGAACCCCGTATCGCGGCGGTGACGAACGAGCTGCTGACCGCGGTCGACGCGGAGCGGTTCGACCTGGTGGACGTGCTGACGTATCCGCTGCCGGTGATCGTCATCAGTGAGCTGCTGGGGGTGCCCGCCTCGGACCGTGATCTGTTCCGGGTGTGGGCGGACCGGTTCATCGCGCTCGGCGACCAGCCGATCGCGCCGGAGGATTTCGTCGCCACGTTCCAGGCCGCGACCCGCGAGATGGACGAGTATCTGCTGGGGCATTGCCAAAAGCGCCGGACGGACCCGAAGGACGACCTGATCAGCCGGCTGGCCACCGCCGAGATCGACGGGGAACGGCTCACCGACGACGAAGTCGTGAAATTCACCGGAATCCTCTTTCTGACCGGGCATCTCACGACGACACTGCTGATCGGCAATGCCATGCAGTGCCTCGACAGCCATCCGGACGCCTATGCGGAATTGCGCGCCGACCGCTCACTGATCCCCTCCGCGATTGAGGAAGTGCTGCGGTTCCGCTCGCCTTTCACCACGGTCAGCCGGGTCACCGTGACCGATGTCGAGGTGGGCGGCCATCTCATCCCGGCCGACCGGATGGTCACGCCGTGGGTGATTTCGGCGAATCATGACGAGGACCAGTTCCCGGACGCGCACCGCTTCGATATCCGGCGGACGCCCAACCGGCATGTCGCCTTCGGGCGCGGCGGACACTTCTGTGTGGGGGCGCCGCTGGCCCGGCTGGAGGCGGAGGTGGCGCTCAATGCCCTGCTGGACACCTTCCGTGAACTGCGCGTCGACCACGGCCGCGACGTCGCCTATCACGCCCGCGGAATGTATGGCGCGAAGAATCTGCCGATGACGGCCCGGCGTGACTAATATAGATCGCCCGTTTCCCGATAACGAAGTAAAAATGCACCTGTCTAACTTCTGTGCGTGAATCAGCCCACCCGCCCTTCTGAGGCCCGTTCACGAACAACAGGAGTCACAGCGTGATTAATTCAGTGGTCATTGTCGGCGGCGGCACTGCGGGATGGATGAGCGCCTCGTACCTCAAGGCGGCGTACGGTGACCGCATCAACGTCACTCTGGTGGAATCCGACCGCGTCGCGACCATCGGCGTCGGTGAAGCGACCTTCAGCACGGTCCGGCATTTCTTCGACTATCTCGGCCTGGACGAGCGCGAATGGATGCCGGAGTGCTCCGGTTCGTACAAGCTGGGCATCCGGTTCGAGAACTGGCGTGAGCCCGGCCAGCACTTCTACCACCCCTTCGAGCGGCTGCGGACCTCCGACGGGTACACCCTGGCCGACTGGTGGCTTCAGGAGGGCGACCGCAGCGAGCCGTTCGACCGTTCCTGCTTCATCACGCCGGCGCTGTGCGAGGCCAAGCGCTCGCCGCGGCTGCTCGACGGTTCCCTGTTCGCGGGCGGTCTCGACGGCTCGCTGGGCCGCTCGACGCTGGAGGAGCAGCGGGCCCAGTTCCCGTACGCGTACCACTTCGACGCGGCCCTGCTGGCGAAGTTCCTGACCAAGTACGGCACCGACCGCGGCGTCCGCCATGTCGTCGACGACGTGACCCAGGTGGGCCGCGACGAGCGCGGCTGGATCAGCCATGTCGCCACCCGCGAGCACGGCGACCTCACCGGTGACCTGTTCATCGACTGCACCGGCTTCAAGGGCATGCTGATCAACGAGACCCTGGAGGAGCCGTTCGAGTCCTTCCAGGACGTACTGCCGAACAACCGCGCCGTCGCACTGCGCGTCCCGCAGCCCGACCAGGCCACCACGGGGATGAACCCGTACACCACGGCGACCGCGATGGACGCCGGCTGGATCTGGAACATCCCGCTGTTCGGGCGGAACGGCAACGGCTATGTGTACTCCGACGAGTTCTGCACCCCGGAGGAGGCGGAGCGCACCCTGCGTGCGCACGTCGCCCCCGGCCAGGACGACCTGGAGGCCAACCACATCCGGATGCGCATCGGGCGCAACCGCCGCTCGTGGGTCAACAACTGTGTGGCCATCGGTCTGTCGAGCGCCTTCGTCGAGCCGCTGGAGTCCACCGGCATCTTCTTCATCCAGCACGGCATCGAGCAGCTGGTGAAGAACTTCCCGGACGAGCGCTGGGACCCGGCCCTGGCCGACGACTACAACAACCGGGTCGCCGAGGTCCTGGACGGGGTCAAGGAGTTCCTGGTCCTGCACTACAAGGCGGCGCAGCGCGAGGACACCCCGTACTGGAAGGAGGCCAAGACCCGCGCCCTGCCCGACGGGCTCGCCGAGCGCCTCGCCATCGGCACCTCGCACCTGCTCGACGAGCGCACCATCTACCAGCCGTACCACGGCTTCGAGCAGTACTCCTGGATCACGATGATGCTGGGCCTCGGCCACGAGCCGGAGCGGCCGCGCCCCTCCCTCGCGCACATCGACCCGACGAACGCGCGCGCCGAGCTCGCGCGGCTCCGGGCGGACGCGGACGAGCTGGTCGCCGCCCTGCCCAGCTGCTACGAGTACATCGCCTCGCTCAACAGCTGAGCCACCGGGCTCACTTCCGCTGCCGACGCCCCTACCCCCATCCCCCCGGCGGGTACGGGCGTCGGCGCTTCACCCGCCCGTGCGGCCGGGAGTCCGGGGCCGGTCCCGGGACGAACCGGCGCCCAACCGGAGGACGACCTCACCATGGCTAGCCTTCCCCCACCCTCGTCCGCACCGGACACGGCCACCCGCCCGGTGCCGGCCGACGACTTCCGTTCGCTGATGGGCGCCTTTCCCACCGGCGTCGCGGTGATCACCACATACGGGACGGACGACCGGCCCCGCGGGCTGACGTGCAGTTCGCTGTCGAGCGTGACCGCCGCGCCGCCGACCCTCTCGGTCTGGCTGACCACCCGGGGCGAGACCCTGGGTGCGCTGCGCGCCTACGGCGCCTTCGCGGTGAACCTGCTGCACGACCGCGGGGAGCGGGCCGGTGAGGTCTTCGCGCACCAGGTCGCGGACCGCTTCGCCCAGGTCGGCTGGCGGCGCTCGCCGGACGCCGGGCTGCCGTGGCTGGTCGACGACGCCTTCGCGGTCGCCGAGTGTCGGGTGACGAAGCTGGTCGAGGTGAGCGACCACACCCTGGTGGTGGGCGCGGTCACCGGTGTCACCCAGCGCCCCGGGACGCCGCTGCTGTACGGGGCGCGGCGCTTCGCGTCCTGGCCCGGCGGCGAGGTCCCCGCCTCGGCGCTCGCCGTCGGCACCCCGGTGACGTCATGCTGAAGGTCGTCGCAGGCGTCGTCCTGCTGCTCGGTGCCGTGGGGCTGTGGTGGGGCCGGCTGGGCTCCGGAGGGTCGTCGACCGAGGTCGACACGACGGCCAGGTTCCTGCTCGCCGTCATGGTGATCATCCTGCTCAGCCATCTGCTGGGCGCGCTGCTGGGCCGTCTCGGCCAGCCCCTGGTGATCGGGGAGATCCTCGGCGGTCTGCTGCTCGGCCCCTCGCTGCTGGGCTGGTTGTGGCCGTCCGGGCAGTCCTGGCTGCTCTCCCCCGATGTCGTCTCCGCCCTCAACACGGTGGCGCAGCTCGGGCTGATCGTCTTCATGTTCCTGCTCGGCTGCGAGTTGCGCATGGAGAGCCCCAAGAAGGCCGTCGGGACGCTCGGGGTGAGCGTGCTCGGCGCGATGGGCCTGCCGTTCGTGGCCGGGCTCGGGCTCGCCGCGGCGGCCCCCGACATGTTGCAGGGCTCGTCCCCGCACGCCGTCGGCTACCTCTGCTTCTTCGGGCTGGCCCTGTCGGTGACCGCCCTGCCGGTGCTCGCCAGGATCCTCACCGACCTGCGGCTGGACCGCACCCCCATCGGCCAGTTCGCGCTGGCCAGTGCGGCGGTGGGCGACGGGATCGCCTGGCTCGCGCTGACCGTGATCCTCGCCGCGACCGGGTCCGGTGCCGCCTCCGACATGGGCAGCACCATCGCGCTGGTGGTGGCCCTGGTGGTGTTCACGGCGCTGGTCGTGCGTCCGCTGCTGGCGACCGCGGTGCGCCGGGCGGAGGAGCGGCCCGGCAAGGGGACGCTGCTGCCGCTGCTGCTGGTCGGCGCCATCAGCTATGCCGTGCTGACGCATCTGCTGGGGCTGCACGCGGTCATCGGGGCGTTCCTGTTCGGTACGGCGATCCCGCGTGACTCCAAGGTCACCGAGCGGATGAACCAGCAGCTCCAGGGCTTCACGCTGACCGTGCTGCTGCCGCTGTTCTTCGCCGGTGTGGGGCTCAATGTGTCGGTCGGGGCCCTGGGGCGGGACCCGTGGCACTGGCTGGTTCTCGCCGCTGTCATCGTCGTGGCGACGCTGACGAAGCTCGTCGGTGCGGGGGGCGCCGCCCGGATGATGGGCTACCGGCCGAAGGAAGCGCTGCGCTTCGGCACGCTGATGAACTGCCGCGGCGTCACCGAGCTGGTGGTCGCCGGCATCGGCTGGCAGCGCCATCTGATCAGCACGACGGGCCTGACGGTGCTGGTCCTCATGGCGGTCGGCACCACCGCGATGACCGGCCCGATGCTCAAACTGCTGGGCACGAAACCGCCGGAGCCCCCGCCCGGGGAGAGCGACGGTCCGCCCGCGGATTCCGACGGCCCGGCCGTCCCCGCCCTCCAGGGCGCTCCGCTCCGGGCGGACGGCTGAGGCGGGCGCCCGCGCGGCCGGTCGCCTTTTCCCGGCCCGTGCCCTTCGGAGTATCGCCTGTGGTCGGCGGCACGATATCTGGCCAATAAGCCGCCGACCTAGCGTCTTGTTCGCTCATGGACAGTACCGAGCCATGACAACCGGCATGGCCACAAGGGAGGTTGCGGTGACGGCTGCGGACCGCGCATTCTGGCAAAGAGTTCTCGGCGGCGGATACACCCCCTTGCCCCGGTGGTCGAGGAATCCGGCGGATTCCCCTGCCGTATGCCGCACCGCGATACCCGCCGGCACCGCGAAAGCCCTGCTTCTCCGGTCGGAACGGCAGGGCCTTTCCCCCGACACCCTGCTGCTGACCGCCTATGTACGGGTGCTGGCGGCGGTCACGGGTGATTCCTCCGTGGTGACCGGATATCTGCCCGGAAAGGGAGCGCGGAAAGACCGGCAAGAAGCCCCGGAGAACGGCCCGTTGCCGCTCTGGGCCGCGCTTCCCGGCGGCTCGTGGGCGGAACTCGCCACCGAGGTCGCCCAGTGGGCGGACGGGGTGCGGCGGCACTCCCCGCGGGTCCTCGACGAACTGCGCACCGAGACGGGCCGCACGGAGCCGCTGTTCGACACCGTCCTGGTCGACGGCCGGGCGGCCGGCCCCGAGGACCTGACCGCCGGCACCGTGCTCGCCGCCGGCCTCTCCCGGACCGGGGACCGGCTGGACCTGGTGCTGAGCCACCGCCCCGGCGCACTGGACGGCGAGCAGGCCGGCCGGTTCGCCGGCTATCTGCTCGCCGCGCTGCGCGAACTGGCCGAGCGGCCCGAGGCGGACCACCAGGAGTGGAGCCCGGTGCCGGAGCGGGAGATCGCCCAGCAGCTGGCCGAGTTCGCGGGCCCGCGGCGGGAGCTGCCCGACCGCCGGGTGCATGAACTGTTCGAGGACCAGGTGCGGTTGCGGCCGGACGACATCGCCGCCGTCCACGGCACCGAGTCCTGGAGCTACCGGGAACTCAACGAGCGCGCCAACCGCGTCGCCCACGCGCTGCGCCACGGCGGGCTGCGCGACGAGGACGTCGTCGCGGTGGTCACCGAGCGCAATCTCCCCTGGCTGGTCGCCGTGCTGGCCGTCTTCAAGGCGGGTGGCGTCTATCTGCCGGTGGAGCCGCACTTCCCGGCCGACCGGATCACCGGCATGCTGGTGCGCGCCGACTGCCGCCGGGTGCTGACCGAGCGGGACGCGTCCCCGGGCCTGGCCGAGGCGCTGGCCGGGCTGCCGGGCGTGCGCGCGGACCATCTGGCGGAGCTGCTCGCCGGGGACCATCCGGTCACCGACCCCGGTGTGCCGGTGGCCGCCGGGCAGAGCGCGTACATCTACTTCACCTCGGGCTCGACCGGGGCGCCCAAGGGTGCCGTGTGCGAGCACGCGGGTTTCCTCAACCATCTGCTCGCCAAGATCGACGATCTGGAGATCACCGAGGGCCGGGTGGTCGCACAGACCGCGCCGCAGTGCTTCGACATCTCCCTGTGGCAGCTGGTGGCCGCGTTGGCCGTCGGCGGACGCACCCTGATCATCGGGCAGCCGGACATCCTGGACACGGCACGCTTCATCGAGACGCTCGCCACCGGCGGTGTCGAGGTCCTCCAGGCCGTGCCCTCCTATCTCGAAGTGGTGCTGACGGAGCTGGAGCGCAGCCCCCGCGCGCTGCCCCGGCTGCGCCATGTGTCGGCGACCGGCGAGGCGCTCAAGAAGGAGCTGGTGGAGCGCTGGTTCGCCACGTTCCCCGACGTCGCGCTGGTCAACGCGTACGGCCTGACCGAGACGTCGGACGACACCAACCACGAGGTGATGCGCCGGGTGCCCGAACAGGCCTCGGTGCCGTTGGGCCGGCCGGTCGCCAATGTGCGGATCCATATCGTCGACGAACGGCTGCGTCCGGTGCCGCTCGGCTCCCCGGGCGAGATCCTGTTCTCCGGCGTCTGCGTCGGCCGGGGGTACGTCAACGACGAGGAGCGCACCCGGGCCGCCTTCATGCCCGATCCGCTGCTGCCCGGTGAACGGATGTACCGCTCCGGGGACTTCGGCCGGTGGCTGCCGGACGGGCGGCTGGAGTTCCTCGGCCGCCGGGACGCCCAGGTCAAGATCCGCGGCTTCCGGATCGAGATCGGCGAGGTGGAGAACCAGCTGCTCCGGGTCGACGGGGTGCGGGACAGTGCCGTCGTCGTCACGGGGGAGGGCGAGAGCCGGCAGCTGGTGGCCTTCCACAGCGGCGAGGAACTCTCCGACGAACGGCTCCTGAAGGCACTCGGCGCGGCGCTGCCCGGCTACATGATCCCCAGCCGGTTCCGCCGGCTCGACGTACTGCCGCTCACCGCCAACGGCAAGATCGACCGCAAGGCGCTGACCCGGCTCGCCGGGCAGGAGGAGTCCGCGGACGGCGGCGTGGAGCTGCGCACCGGCACCGAGCGGCGGCTCGCCGAGCTGTGGTCCCAGGTCCTGAAGGTGCCGGCCGGCCGGATCGGCCGGGACTCCCATTTCTTCGACAGCGGCGGGACCTCGCTGTCCATGCTGCGGCTGGCGATCGCGCTGGACCGTGTGGTGACGCCCGTCGAACTCCAGCAGCACCCGGTTCTCGCGGACTGCGCGGCGTTGCTCGACCGCCGGGCCGCCGAGGCTCCGAACCCAGGAAGGCAGCCAGTTGACAGCCACGTTTGACGGCCCGGCCGTCCCCGAAACCCTCGGCGAAGGCGCCGAGTTGCTCCTCGGCGAGGGCCGGACGCCGGTCCTCCGGCTGACCGGTCCGGACCTCCCCGACGGGACCGTCCGCGATCTGCTCGCCCGGCACGGCGCCCTGCTCGTCCGGGGCCTGGGTCTGGCGGCCCCCGCCGATCTGGGCCGCGCCGCGCGGGCGCTCGGGGTGACCCCGATGACCGAGCGGGAGGGCTTCACCGGCCGGACCGACTTCGGCGACGGGGTGTACGGCGCCTCGGAGTGGCCGGCCGACGAGCCGATGTGCATGCACCATGAGCGCAGTTACGGCGACGAGGTGCCCGGCATCGCGCTGTTCGGCTGTCTGACGGCGCCCCGCTCCGGTGGCGCGACCGCCGTGGCCGACGCCCGGACGGTGCTGGCGGCACTGCCCGACGGCCTGGTGGAGCGCTTCGCCCGCGACGGCTGGCGGCTGGCCCGCAACTACCGTGACATCGGCGTCAGCTGGAGCGAATCGTTCGGCACCGAGGACCCCGGGCAGGTCGACGCGTACTGCCGGGCGCACGCCCTGGACCACGAGTGGCTGCCGGACGGCTCGCTGCGGACCGTGCAGCACCGCGCGGCGGTGGTGCGCCACCCCGCCACCGGCGAGCGGCTCTGGTTCAACCAGATCGCCTTCCTCAACGAGCTGACCATGGACCCGGCGGTGCGCGAGTACCTGGTGTCCCTGTACGGGCCGGACGCGCTGCCGTTCACCACCTTCCACGGCGACGGCGAGCCGGTCCCGGCGCAGGTCGTCGAGACCATCAACGAGGCGTACACGGCGGCGACCGTACGGGAGCCGTGGCAGGCCGGCGACCTGCTCGTGGTCGACAACCTGCGGATGGCGCACAGCCGCGAGGCGTACGAGGGCGACCGCGAGATCGTGGCGCTCTTCGGCGACCCGGTGCGCCTCGACGGACACGTCCTGCCGTCCGCCACCTGACAGGCCGGGCCGGGCCGGAAGACCGGCCCTCCCTCCTCTCCTCTACGGTTCCACGGAGCTTCACATGCCCCAGCAGCACGCTGCGCCTTCGTTCTCCGTCATCTCCGGAGCCCAGGTGCACCGGGTCCTCGACGCGCACCACCAGGGCGTCGTCGACCTGATCGAGACGGCCTACCGGCTGCACGGCGGAGGCGAGACGGTGAACCCGCCGTCGTACTTCCTCCGCTTCCCCGACCGCCCGTCCTCCCGGATCATCGCGCTGCCCGCCTCGATCGGCGGCGAGCGGCCCACGGACGGCCTGAAGTGGATCTCCAGCTTCCCGGAGAACGTCGGGGCCGGTATCCCGCGCGCCTCGGCGGTACTGATCCTCAACGACCATGACACCGGCTACCCGCTGGCGTGTCTGGAGAGCTCCATCATCAGCGCGGCGCGCACCGCGGCCTCCGCGGCGCTCGCCGCCGACCGGATCTCCGCCGCGCGCGGCACCCGGCCGGCCCGGATCGGGTTCTTCGGCGTCGGGCTGATCGCCCGCTACATCCACACCTATCTGGCGCGCACCGGCTGGGAGTTCGACGAGATCGGGGTGCACGATCTGTCAGCGGCACACGCGGGAGGCTTCGCCGACTACCTCCGCCAGTCAGGCGAGTCCGGCACGGTCACCGTGCACGGCTCCGCCGAGGAGCTGATCCGCTCCTGCGACCTCGTGGTCTTCGCCACCGTCGCCGGCACCCCGCATGTCACCGAGCCCGGCTGGTTCGCGCACAACCCGCTGGTACTGCATGTCTCGCTGCGCGATCTGTCACCCGAGGTGGTGCTCGGCGCGGCCAACATCGTGGACGACGTGGAGCACTGCCTGAAGGCGGACACCTCGGTGCACCTGGCGGAACAGCGGGTGGGCCACCGGGACTTCCTCGACGGCACGCTGTACGACGTCCTCACGGGGAAGGTGCAGCCGCCGGCCGACCGGCCGGTGATCTTCTCCCCGTTCGGCCTGGGAGTGCTGGATCTGGCACTCGGCAGGCATGTCTACGAATCCGTGAAGGAATCCGGCGAGTTGCAGATCGTCGACGATTTCTTTCACGAGATGCGCCGTTACGGCTAGGGCGGGAGGCACCCGTGCCGACTATTTCGGCTCCACAGGAATTCAACGAGGAAGACCTGTACGTCGATCTCGACGCCGTACTCGGAATCCCGCTCCACCTCAAGTGCGAGGGCTTCAATTTCACCGGATCGGTGAAGCAGAAGGCCGCGCTGGAAATGGTCGAGGCCGCGGAGGAGGCCGGGCGGCTGTCCCCCGGTTCCGTTCTGGTGGAATCCTCGTCCGGCAATCTGGGCGTCGCACTGAGCGTCATCGCGGCCAGCAAGGGCTACCGCTTCGTCTGCGTCACCGACTCCCGGTGCAATCTGGCCTCCAAGCGGCTGATGGAGGCGCTCGGCGCCACCGTCCACACCATCGCGGAGCCCGCACCCGAAGGGGGCTTCCTCGGGGCGCGGATCGCCTACGTACGCAAGCTGTGCGAGGAGGACGCGCGGTACGTCTGGCTCAACCAGTACGTCAACCCCGCCAACTGGCGGGCGCACTACCGGTACACGGCCCCCGGCATCCACCGCAGTTACCCCGAGCTGGACGTGCTCTTCGTCGGGGCGGGGACCACCGGGACCCTGATGGGCTGCGCCCGCTGGTACAAGGAGCACCGGCCCGGGGTCCGCATCGTGGCCGTCGACAGTGTCGGCTCGGTCGCCTTCGGCCACCCGCCGTCCCCCCGGATGATCCCGGGCCTGGGCTCCGGGGTCCGTCCGGCGCTGCTGGACGAGGACTTCATCGACGATGTGGTGCTCGTCCCGGAGCCGGACACCGTGCGCATGTGCCACCGGCTGGCCGGGCGCGGCTTTCTGTTCGGCGGCTCCACCGGGACGGTCGTCAGCGGCGCCGACCGGTGGCTGGCGGAGCGCGGCGGACCGGCGGGGCTCTCCTCGGTCGCCATCTCGCCCGATATGGGCGAGCGCTATCTCGACACCGTTTACCACACCAACTGGGTGCAGGGCGTCTACGGCGAGGACACGCTCGGGCCCGCGCACCCCAGTCATGAGACGAGAGAGGCAATACGATGACCAACCCGTTCGAGGACGCCGAGGGCCGCTACCTGGCCCTGGTCAACGACGAGGGCCAGTACTCCCTCTGGCCGGCGTTCGCCGAGGTCCCGGACGGCTGGAAGGCCGCCCTGCCCGAGACCGGCCGCGCCGAGGCCCTGGAGTACATCGCCGCGCAGTGGACCGATATGCGTCCGCTGAGTCTCGTCCGTGCGATGGAGGACTCCGCCGGCACCGCGAAGGCGGCCTCCTGATGACCGTGACCCTCGATACCGGGGCGGCGGCGCGGGTCGCGTCGCTGACCCCGGACGAATCCGTGGCGGCGGAGCAGGCCGCCCGCCGGGTGATGTCCGCCGGTGCCGCCCTGGTGGACAGCGCCGAGTGGGTCGATGCCGCGCGCACCGGCTGGTCGGAGCTGCCGCTCGGGCTGCGCCGGCCGCTGCACGAGTTCCGCCGCGACTCCGGGCGCAGCGGTGTGCTGCTGCTGCGCGGTCTGCCGGTGGACGAGGCCGCGCTGCCCGACACCCCGTCCGGCGCCGGTTCCGTACAGCGGGCGGGCTCGGTGGCCGCCGCGGTGCTGACGATGGTGGCCTGCGGTCTCGGCGACCCGGCCGCCTTCCGGCCGGAGAAGACCGGCGCCCTGGTGCAGGACGTGGTGCCGGTTCCGGGGAAGGAGGAGTTCCAGGGGAACGCGGGCTCGGTCCTGCTGACCTTCCACAACGAGAACGCCTTCCATCCGCACCGCCCCGACTTCGTCATGCTGCTGTGCCTGCGCGCCGACCACGAGAAGGTCGCCGCGCTGCGCACCGCCGGTATCCGCGCGGCGATGCCGCTGCTGAGCGAGGAGACCCGGGCGGTGCTGGCCGCACCGGAGTTCGTCACCGCTCCCCCGCCGTCCTTCGGTGGGTCGGACGGCGGCACCGCACCGCACCCGGTGATCTTCGGGGCGCCCGAGGACCCGGATCTGCGGATCGACTTCGCGGCCACCAAGCCGGTCACCGACCGGGCCCGCCGGGCGATGGACGAGCTCGGGGACGCCTTCGAGCGGACCGGCCAGAGCACGGTGCTGGCCCCCGGCGATCTGGCGATCGTGGACAACCGGGTTACCACCCATGGACGCAGCGCCTTCCAGCCCCGCTACGACGGCCGCGACCGCTGGCTCCAGCGCACCTTCGTCCTCACCGATCTGCGCCGCTCCCGCGGGTCCCGGTCCGGAGACGGTTACGTCCTTGACTGACAGCCTCCGTACCGCAACTCCCGAAAGGACCTGGAGCACATGACCCCTGCCATCCGGATCGAGAATCTGGCGAAGAACTTCGGCAGTACGCCGGCGATCCGGGGGGTCAGCCTGGAGGTCCCGGCCGGCCGGGTGCTCGGGCTGCTGGGCCCCAACGGCGCCGGCAAGACCACGCTGGTGCGCATGGTCTCGACGCTCATCCGGCCGGACAGCGGGCGCATCCTGGTGCACGGGCACGATGTCGTGCGCGAGGCCGCCCGGGTGCGCCCGCTGATCGGACTCACCGGCCAGTACGCCTCGGTGGACGAGGACATCTCCGGCTGGGAGAACCTCTATCTGATCGCCCGGCTGTTCAATCTGCGCGGGCGCAAGGCCCGGGCCCGTGCCGACGAGATGCTGGAGCGGTTCAGCCTGACCGAGGCCGGCAAACGGCCCGTCGGCGGCTACTCGGGCGGGATGCGCCGACGGCTCGACCTGGCGGCCAGCCTCACCGGCGACCCCCGCGTCCTGGTCCTCGACGAACCGACCACGGGCCTCGATCCGCACAGCCGCAACAGCCTCTGGGCGGAGGTGAACCGGCTCGCCGGACAGGGCACCACCGTGCTGCTCACCACCCAGTACATGGAGGAGGCGGAGGCGCTCGCCGACGCCCTGGTGGTGATCGACAGCGGCCGGGTCATCGCGTCCGGCTCCACCGCCGAGCTGCGGGCGCGCCTGGGCGGCCAGATGCTCCGCATCCAGCCCGAGGCACCCGGCGATCTGGCGCGGATCCGGCAGGTCCTGGTGGCCGCCGGTCACACCGAGGCCACCGTCATGACGGACGAGGGACGGCTCCAACTGCCGCTCACCGGCGGGGGCAGCCAGCTCACCGCCGTGGTCCGCACCCTCGGCGAGGCAGATATCCCGCTCGCCTCACTGGACACCCACATTCCGAGCCTTGACGAGGTCTTCCTCAAGCTCACCGGACCCGCGGCCAGGGAACCCGTCGCCGCTAGGAGCGCGGCATGAGTTCACTGGTACGTCACTCGCTGGCGCTCTCGCGCCGCAATCTGCGCAAGTCGCTGGCCAGCCCGGGGCAGGTGCTGGACACCGCCCTGATGCCGGTCGTCCTCTCCGTGATCTTCATCTACGCCTTCGGCGGCGCCATCGCCGGGAACAGCGCGGACTACCGGCAGTACCTGATGCCCGGCATCATGGCGCTGAACCACACCATCGTCTCCCGCACCGCGGGCATCGCGCTCAACACCGATTTCTCCTCCGGGGTGATGGACCGCTACCGGTCGATGCCCGTCGCCCGCTCCGCCGTCCTCATCGGCCGGGTCTCGGCGGACACGGTACGGCTGCTGATCAGCCAGCTCGCGGTGTTCGCGTTCGCCCTGCTCATCGGCTTCCGCGCGGACAACGGCCTGCTGCCCACCCTCGCCGCCTTCGGTCTGCTGCTGCTGTACGGGATCGCGCTGTGCTGGGTGAACGCCTTCATCGGCCTGGCCGCCCGGAGCATCGACACCGTGCAGAGCGTGAGCACCATCGCCATGCTGCCGCTCCAGTTCGGCAGTTCGGTGTTCGTCGCGCCCACCACCATGCCCGACTGGCTGCGGGTCTTCGTCGAGCACAACCCGATGACCCTGGTCGTCGACGCGTCCCGGAACCTGATGATCGGCGGCCCCGTTGCGGCCTCCGCCCAGGGCGCCCTGCTGTGGATCGCCGGACTGATCGCGGTGTTCCTGCCGCTGTCGGTGTGGAAGTACCGGTCCCGGGTCTGAGCGGGCCGCGCGGGGGGGCCGTCGCCGGCCTGACACCGGCGACGGCCCGTCCACACAGGGATTACTCGCCGTCCCCGCCCTGCGGCTGCGGCTCGCGGGGTGCCTCCGGGGGCATGGGCCCGCCGTCGTGCTTGCCGCCGTCCGCCTCCATGTCCGCGGGGTGCCGGAACGGGACTCCGCGCCAGCCTTCGGCGTCGGGCGTGCGCGTCTCATACGTCTCGACAGCCAAGGCGCTCATCTACCAGCCTCCTCTTTCGTAAGGGGCCATGCCGCCGTACGGTCGAGGGCATGACCCGTGGGCCGCGGAGGTTTTCCTCCGCGGTTGGTCACCCGTCCCGGCGCTCACCTGTCCAGGGTTTTGGACGCCGGGGCGGGAGTCACTGCCCCTCGTGCTCGGGGTGGTTCCTGAGCTCGATGTTCAGGTCAGCAACCTTGCTCTTGTCGCCCCGTGCCTCTGCCAACTGCCGCTCGTTTACCAGCACCTGGCAGATATCGCACTCTGCCGCGGGTTTCGGGGCGGGCCGGGGTTCGCCGAGCTGTACGGGTGGGGTCAGGCTGCCGGACACGGCTACTCCTCTCCGTAGTGGTTCCACTACCAGGAGTCCTCAGCGTGGCCTACAGTCAGGGGCCATTCAACGTGTCACTTGCGGACGGAAGGACAGTGAAGGCCCTTTGAATCGCAACGACTTGAACCCGGACGCCTCCCCTGAAGCGGCCTACGGGGCACGTCTGCGCAGCCTGCGAGAGGGGCGCGGGTGGACTCAAGAGGAGCTGGCCGAACGCGCGGAGTATTCGAGCGTGCATGTTTCGGCCGTCGAAAACGGTCGGAAACCTCCAACTCTCCGGTTCGCGCGTAGCGTGGACCGTGTCTTCGGCCTTGAGGGCACAGCGGACTCGTTCGAGCGTGAGTACCGCGAGATCAAACACGGCAGCCTGTTGGAAGGATTCCCCGAGTACGTCGGGTACGAGGGCCGGGCGGTAGAGATCCGGCTTTACAACATCGGGATCATCCCCGGCTTGTTGCAGACACCGGAGTACGCGCGCGTGCTGGCGGACAGCGCCGTGCGGCGGGGCGCCATCACGCCCGAACAGGCTGATGAACGTGTCGGGTTCCTGGCAGAGCGGCAGGCGGCGCTGGAGCGCCCCCGGCCGCCCATGGTGTTTGTGACCATGGACGAAAGCTGCATCCGTCGGCCGGTCGGCGGCTCCACTGTCATGGACGCACAGTTGGCGCGGCTGGTCGAGTTTGCCGACCTGCCGAACACGCTCTTGCAGGTGGCACCGTACGACATAGGGGAGCGCCGCACGTTTGACCTGCCCGTCAACCTCTTGACGCTGCCGGACCGGTCCCTGATTTGTTACGCCAAATCTCAGGCTCAGGGAAACCTGGACCGGGAAAGTACCTCCGTGGTGCCCGTGTTGACGGCATACCATCAATTGCAGGCCGAAGCGTTGTCGCAGGCGGCATCTGTGGCCATGATCGAGCAGGTACGAAAGGGCACCCCGTGACAACCGACTCCCTCCGCTGGTTCAAGTCCTCCTACAGCAACAACGGCGGCGACTGCATCGAGGTCGCCGGCAACGTCCCCGGCGCTGTCCCCGTCCGCGACAGCAAGGACCCCAACGGCCCGGCGCTCACCTTCTCCGTGAACGGCTGGTCGTCGTTCGTCGCTGCCGTCAAGGATGGGGAGTTCCCCGCCTGATCCCGCACCAGTCCCTGAGTAACCGGCCCTCGCCACGTGGCGGGGGCCGTTGTCATACGCGGAGAAACCCCAGCTCAGCAAGCGAAATGGCTTCAATAGCGCACTGAAACCCGAGGTTCTTAGCCTCCCGTCGGTGATGTGCCGCGTTTCTGCTGATGCACAAGGAGTTCCCCGATGAGTGGTCCGAAGGCCCAGGCGCAGTGGCAGGGAATGGAGCGGCCGTTCGCCGCGCTGACGCTTCCCGAGCTCTTCGAGGACCAGGTGCGGCGTACTCCTGACGCCCCGGCCCTCGGCTGTGGTGACGAGCAGCTCAGCTACCGGGAGTTGAACGCCCGCGCCAACCGGCTGGCCCGGCTGCTGACGGAGCGGGGCGTGGGCCCCGAGCGGATCGTCGCGGTCCTGGTGCCCCGGTCCGTCGATCTCGTGGTGTCGCTGCTGGCGGTGGCGAAGACCGGGGCCGCCTATCTGCCGATGGACACCGACTACCCGGCGGACCGGGTGGCGTTCATGCTGTCCGACGCCCGTCCGGCCTGCCTGCTCACCACGGCCGGGGCCGGGGCGGCGGCGGAGGGCTTCGCCGGGCAGGCGGTGCTGCTGGACGCTCCGGACGTGGCGCAGGCGCTGTCGCGGGCCGCGGAGAACGACCTCGACGACGGGGGGCGGACCACCCCGCTGCGTCCGGCGCACCCGGCCTACGTCATCTACACCTCGGGCTCGACCGGTGTGCCCAAGGCGGTGGTGATCGAGCACCGGGCGCTCGCCGACTATCTCGGCTGGTCCCGGCAGACGTACCCGAGCGCCCGTGGCACCTCGCTGTGGCACTCGTCGGTGTCCTTCGACATGACCGTCACCTCGCTGTGGGTGCCGCTGGTCAGCGGTGGCCGGGTGCTGGCGGGCCCGCTGGAGGAGGACGCGTTCGGCGGCACGCCGGAGTGCACCTTCCTCAAGGCCACCCCCAGTCATCTGCCGCTGCTCGATGTGCTCCCGGAGGGCTTCTCCCCCACCGAGGAGCTGATGCTGGGCGGTGAGGCGCTGATCGGTTCGGTGCTGGACGTGTGGCGGCGGCGTCACCCGGCGGCCACCGTGCTGAATGTGTACGGGCCGACCGAAGTGACCGTCAACGCGGCCGAGTTCCGGCTGGAGCCCGGTGAGCCGACCCCGGACGGTGTGCTGCCGCTGGGCCGGCTGATGGACAACGCCCGCGGCTATGTCCTCGATGCCGGTCTGCGGCCGGTCGGGGAGGGTGTCGCGGGTGAGCTCTACATCGCCGGGCCGGGGCTCGCACGGGGTTATCTGGGGCGGCCGGGGCTGACGTCGGAGCGGTTCGTGGCCGATCCGTACGGTGCGCCGGGCAGCCGGATGTACCGCACGGGTGACCTGGCGCGCTGGCGGGCCGACGGGCAGCTGGAGTTCCTCGGCCGCACCGACCACCAGGTGAAGGTGCGCGGGCACCGGGTGGAGCTGGGGGAGATCGAGGCGGCGCTGCTGCGGCATCCGCTGGTCTCCCGGACCGTGGTGCTGGTCCGCGAGGACCGTGAGGGCGACCAGCGGATCGTTGCCTATGTGACGGGGACGGGCGGTGCGGAAGCGCCCGATCCGGCGGTGCTGCGGGAGCTGGTCGGGGAATCGCTGCCGGACTACATGGTGCCGTCGGCCGTGGTCGTGCTGGAGCAGTGGCCGCTGACGCCCAATGGCAAGGTGGACCGGGGCCAACTGCCCGCTCCTGACTACGCCGCGCACGCGGAGAGCGGCGGCCGGGCGCCCCGTAACGCCACCGAAGAGACCCTCACCGCGCTCTTCGCCGATGTGCTGGGCCTGCCCGCCGTCACCATCGACGACAACTTCTTCCACCTCGGCGGGCACTCCCTGCTCGCCACCCGCCTCATCAGCCGGATCCGCGCCACGCTGCACGCCGACCTCACCGTCCGCGCGCTCTTCGAGCACCCCACCGTCGCCGCGCTCGCGCCCGAGCTCCCCACCGCCCCCACCACCCGCAGCCCGCTCGCGCCCGTCACCCCGCGTCCGCCGCATCTCCCCCTCTCCCCCGCGCAGCGCCGGCTGTGGTTCGCCTACCAGCTCGAAGGCCCCAGCCCCACCTACAACATCCCGCACGCGTTCCGGATCGGCGGTCCGCTCGACCACCCGACGCTGGCCACCGCCCTGGCGGACCTCACCGGCCGGCACGAGATCCTCCGCACCCGTATCGCCGAACACGACGGGGAGCCCCACCAGATCGTCCTGCCGGCCGAGCAGGCGCGTCCCGAGCTGCCGCTCGTCGGCACCACCGAGGACCAGCTCCCCCGGCACCTCGCGGAGCAGGCCGCCCATGCCTTCGACCTCACCCACGAGCACCCGCTCCGCGCCGTGCTCTACCGGCTGGCCGAGGACGAGCACGTTCTGCTGCTGCTGACCCACCACATCGCCAGCGACGGCTGGTCCACGGGCCCGCTGCTCCAGGACCTCGGCGCCGCCTACACCGCGCGCCGGGGCGGCACCGCGCCCGCCTGGCAGCCCCTCACCGTCCAGTACGCCGACTACACCCTGTGGCAGCGGGAGATCCTGGGCTCCGAGGACGACCCCACGAGCCTGGCCGGGCGTCAACTCGACTTCTGGCGTGAGCAGTTGGCGGGTCTGCCGGAGCTGTTGGAGCTGCCGCTCGACCGGCCCCGGCCCGCTGTCGCCAGCCACCGCGGCGCGAGTGTGCGCTTCGCCCTGGACAGCGAGCTGCACCAGGGGGTGGCACGGCTGGCCCGGCAGTGTGACGTCACCGTCTTCATGGTCTTCCAGGCCGCGGTCGCCGCGCTGCTGTCGCGGCTCGGCGCGGGCACCGACATCCCCCTGGGCACCGCCGTCGCCGGACGTACCGATGACGCCCTCGACGACCTCGTCGGCTTCTTCGTCAACACGCTGGTGCTGCGCACCGATGTCTCCGGCGACCCGACCTTCCGCGAACTCCTCACCCGGGTCCGGGACACCGACCTGGCCGCCTACGCCCACCAGGACGTGCCCTTCGAGCGCGTCGTCGAGGCGGTCAACCCGGTGCGCACGCTCTCCCACACCCCGCTGTTCCAGACGATGCTCACCTCGCAGAACACCCCGGACCACGGCGCCGCCACGGCCGGGCTGAACGCCGTGCCCGAGGAGGTGCCGCGGCGGACCGCGCGGTTCGATCTGTCCTTCCACACCTGGGAGCGCCAGGCCGCCGACGGCTCCTGGACGGGGGTGGACGGTCTGCTGGAGTACGCCACCGACCTCTTCGACGAGGCCACCGCCGAGGCGCTGGCCGCCCGGCTGGTCCGGCTGCTCGGCGCGGCGGTCGCCGGGCCCGATCTGCCGGTCGGGGAGCTGAATCTGCTGACCGCCGACGAGCGGGACCGGCTGCTGCACGCCTGGCAGGGCGAAGCGCGCGAGCTGTCCGGGCGGACGGTGCCGGAGCTGTTCGAGGACCGGGCCGCGCAGCTCCCGGACGCCCCCGCCGTCGTGCACGAGGGCACCGCGCTGACCTACCGCGAGCTGAACGAGCGGGCCAACCGGCTGGCCCGGGTGCTGGCCGCGCGGGGTGTGGGACCGGAGAGCTATGTCGCCGTGGCGATGCCGCGGTCGGTGGAGCTGGTGGTCGCGCTGCTGGCCGTGCTGAAGGCAGGCGGCGCGTATCTGCCGCTGGACCCGACCTATCCGGCGGACCGGCTCGGCTTCATGCTGGCGGACGTCGACCCGGTGCTGGTGCTGACCGGGCGCGGGGTGATGGAGGAGGTCCCGGCCCCGTGCCCGCTGCTGCGGCTCGACGATCCCGGTACGGCCGCCGAGGTGGCGGCGGTGTCCGCCGCCGACCTCACCGACGCGGACCGGGGCGGCCCGCTGTCGCTGGACAACGCCGCCTTCGTGATCTTCACCTCGGGCTCCACCGGCCGCCCCAAGGGCGTCACGGTCCAGCACCGCTCCCTCGACGGCTATCTGTCCTGGACCCGGTCCGCCTACCCCGGCGTCGCGGGCACCGCGCTGGTGCACTCGCCCGTCGCCTTCGACCTCACGGCGACCGGTCTGTTCGCCCCGCTCACCTCGGGCGGCTGTGTGCAGCTGATCGAGCTGGACGCGTCGAGCGCGGCGGCCGAGGGCCAGCGCAGCCCCAGCTTCGTCAAGGCGACCCCGAGCCATCTGCCGCTGCTGATCGAGCTCCCCGACGCGTTCTCGCCCGACGAGCAGCTGGTGCTCGGCGGGGAGTCGCTGATGGGTGAGGTGCTGGACGAGTGGCGGGGCCGGCACCCCGGGGCGACCGTCATCAACGAGTACGGGCCGACGGAGACCACCGTCGGCTGCTCGGAGTACCGGATCGAGCCGGGGGACACCGTTCCGGCGGGTGTGGTCACCATCGGCCGGCCGGTCTGGAACACCCAGATGTTCGTGCTGGACGCGCGGCTCCAGCCCGTCCCGGTGGGCAGCCCCGGTGAGCTGTACATCGCCGGGGACCTGGTGACCCGCGGCTACCACCGGCGCCCCGATCTGACCTCCACCCGCTTCGTCGCCAACCCCTTCGGTCCGCCCGGCAGCCGGATGTACCGGTCGGGCGACCTCGGCCGCTGGCGGGCGGACGGACAGCTGGAGTTCATCGCCCGGGTCGACGACCAGGTCAAGCTCCGGGGCTTCAGGATCGAGCTCGGCGAGATCGAGGGCGTCCTCGGCGCCCACCCCGAACTCGCCCAGGCCGCGGTGATCGTGCGGGAGGACCGGCCCGGCGACAAGCGGCTGGTCGGCTATGCGGTCCCGGCCCCCGGCTGCTCCCCGGACCCGGCGGAGCTGCGCCGGTACGCCGCCCGGCAACTGCCCGACTACATGGTGCCGGTGGCCTTCGTGCTGCTCGACGAGCTGCCGCTGACCGTCAACCGGAAGCTGGACCGCCGGGCGCTGCCGGTGCCGGACTACGGCTCGGCGCGCGCCCCGGGCCGGGGTCCGCGCACCGCGCACGAGGAGATCCTGAGCGGTGCGTTCGCCGAGGTCCTGGGCCTGCCGCGGGTGGGCGTGGACGACAACTTCTTCGATCTGGGCGGCCATTCGCTGCTGGCGACCCGGCTGATCGCCGGGCTGCGCGGCACGCTGGGCGTGGAACTGTCCATCCGGGCGGTCTTCGAGACGCCCACGGTGGCGGGGCTCGCGGCCCGGCTCGACGAGGCCGAGCGGGCCCGTCCCGCGCTGGTGGCGGCGGACCGCCCGGAGCGGGTGCCGCTGTCGTTCGCCCAGCGGCGGCTGTGGTTCATCCACCGCCTCCAGGGCTCCAGCGTCACCTACAACATCCCCACCTGGATACGGCTGTCCGGCCCGCTGGACCACGACGCGCTGCAGGCCGCGGTCGCGGACGTGGTGGCCCGGCACGAGGTGCTGCGCACCGTCTACCCGGAGGCGGACGGTGAGCCGTATCAGCAGGTCCTGCCGGCCGGTGAGCTGACGCCGGAGGTGTCCTTCGTCCCGGTGGCGGGGGAGGCGGGGCTGACCGAGGCGCTCGCGCAGGCCGCGCTGCACCCCTTCGGGCTGGTCGGCGAACTCCCCCTCCAGGTCAGTGTGTTCTCGCTGAACGAGCGGGAGCATGTGCTGGCGGTGGTGATGCACCACATCGCCAGCGACGGCTGGTCGATGGCGCCGCTGGCCCGCGATCTGTCGGAGGCGTACGGCGCGCGCCTGGCGGGCCGGAGCCCGGAGCGGGACGCGCTGCCCGTCCAGTACGCGGACTACGCGCTGTGGCACCGGGAGCTGCTGGGCTCGGAGGACACCCCGGGCAGTGTGATCTCGCAGCAGCTGGCGTTCTGGGAACGGGAGCTGGCCGGCGCGCCCGAGCTGCTCGCCCTGCCGCTGGACCGGCCCCGCCCCGCGGTGGCCAGTCACCACGGCGGCAGTGTGCAGCTGGAGCTGGACCCCGAGCTGCACCGTCAGCTGGTCGCGCTGGCGCAGAGTTCCGGTGCCACGCTGTTCATGGTGCTGCACGCGGCGATCGCGGCGCTGCTGTCGCGGCTCGGGGCCGGTACCGACATCCCGGTCGGGACCGCCGTGGCGGGCCGTACGGACGAGGCGCTGGACGACCTCGTCGGCTTCTTCATCAACACGCTGGTGCTGCGCACCGATCTGTCCGGCGACCCGACGTTCCGCGAGCTGCTGGCCCGCGCCCGGAAGACCGACCTGGCGGCCTACGCCCACCAGGACGTGCCCTTCGAGCGGGTCGTCGAGGCGGTCAACCCGGACCGGGTGCTGTCCCACTCCCCGCTCGTCCAGGTCGTGACGACGCTCCAGAGCTACCAGCGGGGCGCGCTGGACTTCCCCGGCACCGAGGCGACCGCACCGAAGGTCACCAATGAGATCGCCAAGTTCGACCTGATCTTCTTCTGGGAGGAGCGGCAGGACGCGGACCTGGTCCCGGACGGGATCGGTCTCGAAGTGAAGTACGCGACCGACCTGTTCGACCACGGGACCGCGGTGACCCTCGCGGACCGGCTGCTGCGGGTGCTGCGGGCGGCCGTCGCCGACCCGGACCGCACGGTCGGGCAGATCGAGATCCTCGCGCCGCAGGAGCGCGACCGGCTGCTCTCCGGCTGGAACGACACCGCCCGCGGCACGGCCGCGGCGACCCTGCCCGCGCTCTTCGAGGAGCGGGTGGCGCAGGCTCCGGACGCCCCGGCACTGGTCCACCGGGGCCGTACGTACCGGTACGCGGAGGTGGCGGAGCGGGTCAACCGCCTGGCGCGGCTGCTGATGCGGCACGGGGTGGGCCCGGAGCGGGTGGTGGCGCTGGCGCTGCCGAAGTCGGCGGACCTGATCGTGGCGATGCTGGCGGTGGTCACGGCGGGCGGGGCGTATCTGCCCGTCGACCCGGAGTACCCCGCCGAGCGGATCGCCTACATGCTCGACGACGCCCGCCCCACCTGCCTGCTCAGCCTCACCGGCACCCCCCTCCCCGAAACCGACTGCCCCCGCCTGCTCCTGGACGACCCCACCGTCGTCGCCGGCCTCAACGACCTGCCCGCCACCCCGCTCGACGCCCGCGCCGGCCTCCAGCACCCCGCCTACGTCATCTACACCTCCGGCTCCACCGGCCGCCCCAAGGGCGTCGAGGTCACCCACGCCGGAGTGGCCGATCTGTCCGCCTCCGCGCGGGAGAACTACCTGCTGGACGGCGACAGCCGGGTGCTCCAGCTCTCCTCGCCCAGCTTCGACGCCTCGGTGATCGAGCTGGTCATGGCGCTCACCACCGGCGCCGCCCTGGTGGTCCCGGACGGCCAGCCGCTGGCCGGTGAGGCGCTGGCCGAGGTCCTGCGGGACACCCGGATCACCCACGCGCTGATCCCGCCGGCCACCCTGGCGACGGTCCCGGACGGTGCCTTCCCGGACCTGCGCACCCTGGTGACCGGCGCGGACGCGGTGAGCGTGGAGCTGGCGGGCCGCTGGGCCACCCGGTACCGCATGATCAACTCGTACGGTCCGACCGAGTCCACCGTCGCCGCCACGATGAGCCGCCCGCTGTCCGGTGAGGGCGTGCCGCCCATCGGTGTCCCGGTCGCCAACACCCGGGTGTACGTGCTGGACGCGGGGCTGCGGCCGGTGCCCGCCGGTATCCCCGGCGAGCTGTACCTCGCCGGGAACGGCCTCGCACGGGGCTACCGGAACCGGGCGGCGCTGACCGCGGAGCGCTTCGTGGCGAACCCGTACGGGGCGCCCGGGGAGCGGATGTACCGCACCGGGGACCTGGTGCGCTGGCGCGCCGACGGCGAGCTGGAGTACGTCGGCCGGACGGACGCCCAGGTGAAGGTGCGCGGTTTCCGTATCGAACTCGGTGAGATCGAGGCGGTGCTGGACGCTCACCCGCGGGTCAAGCAGACGGTGGCGCTGGTCCGTGAGGACAGCCCCGGCGACAAGCGCATCGTGGCGTACACCGAGCTGCTGCCGGACCTGTCCGGTCCGCTGCCCGCCGAGGAGCTGCTGGAGCAGATCTCCGGCAGTCTGCCCCGGCACATGGTGCCGTCCGCGGTCGTCGTGGTGGAGCAGTGGCCGCTGATGCCGAACGGCAAGGTCGACCGCAAGGCGCTGCCCGTGCCGGGCCGTCCGGCGCCGTCCGCCGGATCCGAGGGACCACGGACCCCGCGCGAGGAGACGCTCTGCGGCCTCTTCGCCGAGCTGCTGGGGCTCCCGGAGGTCGGCATCCACGACAGCTTCTTCCGGCTGGGCGGGCACTCCCTGCTGGCGACCAGGCTGATCAGCGGCATCCGGGCCGAGCTCGGCGCCGAGGTCACGGTCCGGACGATCTTCGAGAATCCGACGGTCGCCCAGCTCGCGCAGCAGCTCGACGGTGCCCGCAGGGCCCGCCCGTCCCTCCGTGCCATGCGCCGCCGGCCGTCCTGAACCACCGGTGGTGCAGTCCGCCCGGCCGGTCCCCTCTTCTGTGAGTTCCTGAAGGAGTCCCTTTGTTCCCCATGTCGTTCGCCCAGCGCCGGCTGTGGTTCGCGTTCCAGCTGGAGGGACCCAGCCCGACGTACAACTGCCCGCTGTACGTGCGCCTGTCGGGCGAGCTGAACCGGGACGCGCTGGTGGCCGCGGTCGCGGATGTGACCGGCCGGCACGAGGTGCTGCGGACCCGGTTCGCGGAGGAGGCCGGCGAGCCCTGCCAGGTGGTGCTGTCCCCCGAGGACGGGCGCCCGGAGGTCCGGTTCGTGGAGCTGGCCGGGGAGGCGGCGCTGACCGGGGCGCTGGCGGAGCAGGCGCGCTACTGCTTCGACCTCACCGCCGAGGTGCCGCTGCGGGTCACCCTCTACCGGGTCGCCGAGCGGGAGCACGTCCTGCTGCTGCTGATGCACCACATCGCGAGCGACGGCTGGTCGATGGCGCCGCTGGCCCGGGATCTGTCGGAGGCGTACGCGGCCCGGTGCGCGGACGCCGGGCCGCAGTGGGAGCCGCTGCCGGTCCAGTACGCCGATTACGCGCTGTGGCAGCAGGACGTGCTGGGCTCCGAGGACGACCCGGAGAGCCTGCTGTCGGAGCAACTCGGTTACTGGAAGGAGCAGTTGGCGGACGCGCCGGAGCTCCTCGAACTGCCGCTGGACCATCCGCGTCCGGCGGTGGCGAGCCACCGGGGCGCGACCGTGCGCTACACCCTGGACGCGGACCTGCACCGGCGGCTGGTGGAGCTGGCCCGCGGGTGCGACGCCACGGTCTTCATGGTCGTCCAGGCCGGGCTCGCGGTCCTGCTGTCGCGGCTGGGGGCCGGGCGGGACATCCCGGTCGGGACCGCCGTGGCGGGCCGTACGGACGAGGCGCTGGACGACCTCGTCGGCTTCTTCGTCAACACCCTGGTGCTGCGCACCGATCTCTCCGGCGACCCGACCTTCCGCGAACTCGTGGCCCGGGTCCGGGAAACCGACCTGGCCGCCTACGCCCACCAGGACGTGCCCTTCGAGCGGGTCGTCGAGGAGGTCAACCCGAGCCGGTCGCTGTCCCACACCCCGCTCTTCCAGGTGCTGCTGACCCTCCAGAGCAACGCGGACAGCACCTTCTCCATCCCGGGCGTCGAGGCCTCCTTCGGCGATGTGGCGACCGGGGTGGCCAAGACGGATCTCACCTTCTACCTGGAGGAGCGGTACACCCCCGAGCAGACTCCGGCGGGCATGGTCGGCGAGATCCAGTACGCCGTCGACCTGTTCCGGGAGGAGAGCGCGGAGATCCTGGCGCAGCGGCTGATCCGGGTGCTCGATGCGGTGACCGCGGCCCCGGACCGGGCCGTGAGCCAGGCTCCGGTGCTCGACGCGGCCGAGCACCGGCAGCTGATCGTGGAGCGCAACGCGACCGGCCACCCGGTGCCGCCGGCGACCATGCCGGAGCTCTTCGACACCTGGGTGGGCACCGATCCGCAGGCGCCCGCCGTGGTGTTCGAGGACCTCGTGCTGAGCTACGCGGAGGTGGCGGAGCGGGCCAACCGGCTGGCCCGGCTGCTGATCCGCCACGGCGTGGGCCCGGAGCGGGTGGTGGCGCTCGCCGTGCCGCGCTCACCGGAGATGGTGATCGCGGCGCTGGCGGTGCACAAGGCGGGCGCGGCGTATCTGCCCGTCGACCCGGAGTACCCCGCCGAGCGGATCGCCTACATGCTCGACGACGCCCGTCCCGCCTGCCTGCTCACCGTCGGCGGCGTCGCCCTGCCCGAAACCGGCTGCCCCCGCCTGCTCCTGGACGACCCCGCCGTCGTCGCCGAGCTGAACGACCTGCCCGCCACCCCGCTGGGCCCCCGCGCCGGCCTCCAACACCCCGCCTACGTCATCTACACCTCCGGCTCCACCGGCCGCCCCAAGGGCGTCGAGGTCACCCACGCCGGAGTGGCGTCGCTGGCGGCCACCCACGCCGAGGCCTTCGCGGTGGGGCCCCGGTCCCGGGTGCTCCAGTTCGCCTCGCTGAGCTTCGACGCCGCGGCCTGGGAACTGATCATGGCGCTGACCACCGGCGCCGCCCTGGTGGTGGCCCCCGCGCCCCGGCTGGCGCCCGGCGAGCCGCTGGCCCGGCTGCTGGCGGAACAGCGGGTCACCCATGCCACGCTGCCGCCCGCCGCGCTCGGCGTCCTGCCGCCGGACGGCCTGCCGGCCGGGATGACGCTGGTGGTGGCGGGCGAGGCCACCGCCCCGGAGCTGGTGGGGCGCTGGTCGGCCGGGCGACGGATGGTGAACGCCTACGGCCCGACCGAGGCCACCGTCTGCGCCACCATGAGCGAACCGCTGTCGGGCGCCCAGGTGCCGCCGATCGGCGGCCCGATCCGCAATGCCCGGGTCTATGTCCTGGACGCCTCGCTGCGCCCGGTGCCCGCGGGGGTCGCGGGCGAGCTGTATGTCACGGGTCCGGGGCTCGCGCGGGGCTATCTCGGGCGGCCGGGGCTGACGTCGGAGCGGTTCGTCGCCGATCCGTACGGTGCGCCGGGCAGCCGGATGTACCGCACGGGCGACCTGGCGCGCTGGCGGGCCGACGGACAGCTGGAGTTCCTGGGCCGCACCGACCACCAGGTGAAGATCCGGGGCTTCCGCATCGAACTCGGCGAGATCGAGGCCGCGCTGAGCGCCACCGGGCGGGTGGCCGAGGCGCTGGTCACGGTGCATGAGGACGCGGCCGCCGGGCGCCGGCTGGTGGCCTATGTGACGGCCGCGGGCGGTGCGGACGCACCCGAGCCCGCGGCGTTGCGGGAGGTGGTCGCGGAGTCGCTGCCGGACTACATGGTGCCGTCCGCCGTGGTCGTCCTGGAGCAGTGGCCGCTGACCCCGAACGGGAAGGTGGACAGGGACCGACTGCCCGCCCCCGACTACGCCTCCCGCGCCGGGAGCGGCGGCCGGGCGCCCCGTGACGCCACCGAGGAAACCCTCACCGCGCTCTTCGCCGAGGTCCTGGGCCTGCCCGCGGTCACCATCGACGACAGCTTCTTCCACCTCGGCGGCCACTCCCTGCTCGCCACCCGCCTCATCAGCCGGATCCGCACCGCCCTGCACGCCGAGATCCCGCTCCGCGCGCTCTTCGAGCACCCCACCGTCGCCGCGCTCGCCCCTCAGATCACCGGCGCCCACACGGCACGCACCCCCCTCACGGCCGCCGACCCGCGCCCCGCGCACCTCCCCCTCTCCCCCGCGCAGCGCCGCCTCTGGTTCGCCTACCGGCTCGAAGGCCCCAGCCCCACCTACAACATCCCGCACGCCCTGCGCCTGACCGGGCCGCTCGACCACGCCACCCTCACCCGGGCCCTCGCCGACCTCACCGACCGCCACGAGACCCTGCGCACCCGCATCACCGAGTACGACGGGGAGCCCCGGCAGACCGTCGTCCCCGCCGACGAAGCGCGTCCCGGGCTCCCCCTCGTGACCACCACCGAGGACCGGCTCCCCCACCACCTCGCCGAACAGGCCGCCCACGCCTTCGACCTCACCCACGAGAACCCGCTCCGCGCCACCCTCTACCGCCTGGGCGAGCAGGACCACGTCCTGCTGCTCCTCCTGCACCACATCGCGGGCGACGGCTGGTCCATCGCCCCGCTCCTCAACGACCTGTCCACCGCCTACACCGCCCGCCACCGGGGCACCGCCCCGGCCTGGCAGCCCCTCGCCGTCCAGTACGCCGACTACACCCTGTGGCAGCGGGAGGTGCTGGGCTCCGAAGCCGACCCCGACAGCCTGATATCGCAGCAACTGGACTACTGGCGCGCACAGTTGGCGGGCGCCCCGGAGCTGCTGGAGCTGCCGCTCGACCACCCCCGGCCCGCCGTCGCCTCCCACCGGGGCAGCACGGTCGGGCTGGCCGTCGACGCCGAGGTGCACCAGGGGCTGGTCGCGCTCGCGCAGGCCACGGACTCCACGCTGTTCATGGTGCTGCACACGGCGGTCGCCGCACTGCTGTCGCGGCTCGGCGCGGGCACCGACATCCCCCTGGGCACCGCCGTCGCCGGACGCACCGACGACGCCCTCGACGACCTCGTCGGCTTCTTCGTCAACACGCTGGTGCTGCGCACCGATGTCTCCGGCGACCCGACCTTCCGCGAACTCCTCACCCGGGTCCGGGACACCGACCTGGCCGCCTACGCCCACCAGGACGTGCCCTTCGAGCGCGTCGTCGAGGCGGCGCAGGTCTCCCGGGTGCTCTCACACATCCCGCTCGCCCAGGTGATGCTGCACCTCCAGAACAACGCGGACGCCCCGCGCAGCCTGCACGACGACGTGCGGATGGCGACCGAACCGACCACGCTGGAGGCGGCCAAGTCCGATCTGTCCTTCGGGCTGCGCGAGCGGTTCACCGAGGCCGGCGCACCCGCGGGCCTGACCGGCTCCCTGGAGTACGCCGAGGACCTCTTCGGCCGCGACGGGGCGCGGGCGATCGCCGAGCGGCTGGAGCGGATGCTGACGGCCGCCGCCGCAGCACCGGACCGCCCCGTGAGCGAGGCCGACCTGCTGGCGCCCGGTGAACGGCACCGGCTGCTGGTGGAGTGGAACGGCGCCGCCGGGGAGGCGGCCCCGGCCTCGCTGCCGGAGCTGTTCGAGGCTCAGGTGGCGCGTACCCCCGATGCCGTGGCAGTGGTGTACGAGGGCGCGTCGCTGACATACCGCGAGCTCAACGCGCGGGCGAACCGGCTGGCCCGGCTGCTGGTGGCGCACGGCGCCGGCCCGGAGCGCTTCGTGGCGCTGGCGCTGCCGCGGACCGCCCAGCTGGTCGTGGCGCTGCTGGCGGTGGTGAAGTCCGGGGCGGCGTATGTCCCGGTGGACCCGTCCTATCCGGCGGACCGGACCGCGTACATGCTCGCCGACTCCGGCCCCGAGCTGCTGCTGACCACCGCCGGAGCCGCGGCCGGACTGCCGGAGTCCCGGCCCCGGACCCTGCTGCTGGACGACCCCGGCACCGCCCGTGCGCTGGCGGGGTACGGCGACGGCGATCTGACCGACGCGGACCGCGGCGGCCCGCTGTCGCCGTCGAACGCCGCGTATGTCATCTACACCTCGGGCTCCACGGGCCGCCCCAAGGGCGTCGTCGTCCCGCACCGCAATGTCGCGCGGCTCTTCGCGGCGACCGAGGAGTGGTTCGGCTTCGGCCCGGACGACGTGTGGACGCTGTTCCACTCGTACGCCTTCGACTTCTCGGTGTGGGAGCTGTGGGGTCCGCTGCTGTACGGCGGCCGGCTGGTCGTGGTGCCGTACGCGGTGAGCCGTTCCCCGGAGGACTTCCTGCGGCTGCTGGCCGACGAGCGGGTGACGGTCCTCAACCAGACGCCGTCGGCCTTCTACCAGCTGATGCAGGCCGACGCGGAACACCCCGGCCTCGGCGCTCAACTGACCCTGCGCCGCGTGGTGTTCGGCGGCGAGGCGCTGGACCTGGGCCGGATGGCCGAGTGGTACCGCCGCCACGGGGACACCGCGCCGGTCCTGGTGAACATGTACGGGATCACCGAGACCACCGTGCACGTCAGCCATCTGCCGCTGGACGAGCGGGCGGCGGCCGGGCAGACCCGGAGCCTGATCGGCCGGGGCATCCCGGATCTGCGGATCTATGTGCTGGGCGACCGGCTGGAGCTGCTGCCGCCGAACGTGCCCGGCGAGATGTACGTGGCGGGCGCGGGCCTGGCCCGCGGCTATCTGCACCAGCCCGCGCTCAGCGCCGGGCGGTTCGTGGCCGACCCGTTCGGCCCGCCGGGCTCCCGGATGTACCGCACCGGCGACGTGGCCCGCTGGACGGCCGACGGGCAGCTCGAATACCTCGGGCGCGCCGACGACCAGGTGAAGGTGCGCGGCTTCCGGATCGAACTCGGCGAGATCGAGGCCGCGTTGGAGTCGCATCCGGCGGTGGCGCAGGCCCGGGTCGTCGTCCGGGAGGACGGGCCCGGCGAGAAGCGGCTGGTCGGCTATGCGGTCCCGGAGGCCGGGCCGGGCGGGCTGCCCGCCGCTGGCGTGCTGCGGGAGCACCTGTCCGGCGCGCTGCCGGACTACATGGTCCCGGCCGCCGTCGTCGCCCTGGACGCCCTGCCGCTGACCGCCAACGGCAAGCTCGACCACAAGGCGCTGCCCGCGCCCGAGTACACCGGCAGCACCACCGGGCGGGCCCCGCGCACCGCCCGCGAGGAGACCCTGTGCCGGGTCTTCGCCGAGGTGCTCGGCGTCGCGCACGCCGGGATCGACGACAGCTTCTTCGAGCTCGGCGGCGACAGCATCAGCTCCATCCGGCTGGTCTCCCAGGCCCGTGCCGCGGGGCTGGACGTGACGGTCCGGCAGGTCTTCGAGTGCCGTACGGCCGCCGCGCTCGCCGCCGTCGCCACCGAGATCACCCAGGACGCCGGACCGCGCCCGGCGGACGACGGTTTGGGCGGCTTCCCGATGACGCCGATCATGCACTGGCTGTACGAGCAGGACGGACCCACGGCGGGCTTCAACCAGTCGGTGACGGTCCGGGTCCCGGCCGGGCTCGGGGAGCAGCGGCTCACCGACGCCGTACAGAGCTGGCTCGACCACCACGACGTGCTGCGGCTGCGGATGGCGGGGGACGGGGACGGTGCGGACCGGCCCACGGTCGGCGCGCCCGGGTCCGTCCCCGCGGACTCCGTCCTGCACCGGGTGGAGATCGCCGGACTGGCGGCCGACGCCCGGGACCTGGCGCTCGCCGAGCACGGGGAGAAGGCCCGGCTGCGGCTCTCCCCGCACGACGGCGCCGTGATCCAGCTCGTCTGGTACGACGCCGGGGACGCTACGCCGGGGCTGCTCCAGATCCTGATCCACCACCTCGCGGTGGACGGTGTCTCCTGGCGCATCCTGCTGCCGGATCTGCGCACGGCATGGGAGGCCGCCGCGGACGGGCGGGTACCGGCGTTCGCCGAGGTGCGCACCTCGTTCCGCCAGTGGGCACACCGGCTGAACGAGAGCGCGCAGGAGCCCCGTTGGGAGGACGGCCTCGGGGTGTGGACCTCGGTCCTGAGCGACCCGGCGGCGGCCGCGCTGCCCGGCGTACGGCCGGTGGACCCGCGGACGGACACCGCGGAGACCGTGCGCCATCTGACCCTCGGCCTGCCGGCGGAGCGCCTCGAACCGCTGCTGACGACGGTCCCGGCCGCGTTCCACGCGAACGTGAACGACGTGCTGCTGACCGGCTTCGCACTCGCCGTCCTGGAGTGGCGCCGCCGGCGCGGCGACCGCTCGGCGGCAGGTGTCCTGGTCGACCTGGAGGGCCATGGCCGCGAGGACATCCTCGAAGGCGCGGACCTGTCCGCCACCGTCGGCTGGTTCACCAGCCTCTACCCGGCGCTGCTGGCCCCCGCGGCCGTCGACTGGGCGGAGCTGCGGGCGGGCGGCCCCGGCGTGGGCGCGGCCCTGAAGGCGGTCAAGGAGCAGCTGCGCGCGCTGCCGGGCAACGGGGTCTCGTACGGCATGCTCCGCTACCTCAACCCGCGTACCGCACCGCGCCTCGCCGAACTCCCCGCCCCCCGCCTCGGGTTCAACTACCTGGGCCGGTTCGCGGCGGCGGGCGGGAGCGACGGCGGGCTGTGGACCATGGCGAACGGGCTGCCCTCCCCCGCCCCGCGGGACGCCGGGGCCGCGGTCCCGCACGCGCTGGAGGTCAACGCCCTCACCGAGGACCTGCCCGGCGGTCCGCGGCTGAACGCCACCTGGTCCTGGCCGGCCGGCCTCCTCCCGGAGCCGGCCGTGCGCGAACTCGCCGAGCTCTGGTTCGAGGCGCTGGACGCCCTGGTCGTCCACACCGCCGGCGCCGAAACCGGCGGTCACACACCCTCCGATCTCTCCCTCGGGCTCTCCCAGGACGAGATCGACGCACTTGAAGCAGAACTGGGGATGCTCTGATGAAAAAGCAGTCCGCGCTGGAAGACGTCCTTCCGCTGACGCCGCTCCAGGGAGGCATGTTCTTCCACTCCTGGTACGACGACGAGGCGGTCGACGTCTACGGCGTCCAGATGGTCCTCGCCCTCGACGGACCGCTGCGCCCGGACCTGCTCAAGGCATCGGTGGCGGCGCTCCTGACGCGCCACCCCAACCTGCGGGCGGGCTTCCGGCAGCGGGCGAACGGCCAGCCGTTCCAGGTGATCCACCGCGAGGTGCCGCTCCCCTGGGAGGAACTCGACCTCACGGCACAGGACGACGCCCCGCGGCGGCTGGCGGAGTTCCTCACCGCCGACCGCGCCCGCCGCTTCCCGCTCGACCGCCCGCCGCTGATGCGGTTCACCCTGGTGCGGCTCGGGCCCGACCGGCACCGGCTGGTGGTCTCCAACCACCATCTGCTGCTGGACGGCTGGTCCACCCCGATCCTCGTACGGGAGCTGTTCACCCTGTACGAGCACGGGGGCGACGACCGGGCCCTGCCGCCGGTCGTGCCGCAGCGCCACTACTTCAGCTGGCTGGCCGCCCAGGACGACGCCGGATGCGAGCGGGCCTGGCAGCAGGCGCTCGACGCGCTGCCCGGCCCCTCGCTGGTGGCGCCCGCCGACCCGGGCCGGGTGCCGGTCGCGCCGGAGCGGGTGGCGGCCGCGTTCCCCGAGGGCTTCGGCGGGGACCTCGACCACTTCGCCCGGCAGCGCGGGCTGACCGTGAACACCCTGGTCCAGGGCGCCTGGGCGGTGGTCCTCAGCCGGCTCACCGGCCGCGACGACGTGGTCTTCGGGACCCTGGTCTCCGGCCGCCCGCCGGAGATCGCCGGGATCGAGTCGATGGTCGGGATGTTCATCAACACCGTCCCGGTCCGGGTACGGCTCGACGCGGGCGCCCCGGTCGCGGACAACCTCGCACGGCTCCAGGACGAACAGACGGCGCTGCTCAGCCGGCACCACCTCAGCCTGGCCCGGATCCAGCGCCTGGCCGGGACCGGCGATCTCTTCGACACCTTCGTGGTGTTCGAGAACGCTCCCGGGGACGACGGCACCCGGCCCTCGTACGCGGGGGTGCGGGTCGAGGTCGCCGAGGGCCATGACTCCGCGCACTACCCGCTGCGGGTGGTCGCCGGTCTCACCGGGCAGCGGCTCCAGATCGAGCTGGAGTACCGTCCCGACCTCTTCGACCGGGACGAGGCCGCGGCCGTACTCAGCGCGCTGGAAGGCGTACTGGGCGAGATCGTCGCCGGTCCCGGGCAGCCCGTGGCCGGCCTCGCCTGCCCGCTGCCGGCCGCCTTCCGGCGACTGGACGCCGCCGCCCCGGCTCCCGAGCCGGGCGCCGACGACGACGCCGAGGTGCTGCCCCCGGTCGCCAGGACGGCGTTCTCGGCCACCGAGGAAATCCTCCGCGGCCTCTTCGAGAGTGTGCTGGGCCGCCCCTGCCCGGGTGTCGACGACAGCTTCTTCACGCTGGGCGGGCAGTCGCTCACCGCGATCCGGCTGCTCAGCCGGATCCGCGCGGCCTTCGGCGTGGAGCTGCCGGTGCGGTCCGTCTTCGAGTCGCCGACCGTGGCCGGGCTGGCCGCCCGGCTGGCGCGGGCGGACACCACCCGCCCGGCCCTGGTGCGGGCCGCGCGCCCGGACCGGCTGCCGATGTCGTACGCCCAGCGCGGTCTGTGGTTCGCCTTCCAGCTGGAGGGCACGAGCCCGACGTACAACATCCCGCTGCCGCTGCGGCTGCGCGGAACCCTGGACCGGGACGCGCTGCGGGCCGCGGTGGGCGATGTGATCGAGCGGCACGAGGCGCTGCGCACCCGCTTCGCGGAGGTGGCCGGAGCGCCCTGCCAGATCGTGCTCCCCGCCGAGGACGCCCGTCCGGAGCTGGAGTATGTGACGCTCGACGGCGAGGAGCAGCTGGCCGCCGCCCTGGCCGCGCGGACCGGGCGCGGCTTCGACCTGGCCGGGGAACTCCCGCTGCGGGCCACCCTGCTGCGGATCTCGGACCGGGAGCATGTGCTGTTGCTCCTCATGCACCACATCGTGAGCGACGGTTCCTCGCTGGCGCCGCTGGTCCGGGACCTGTCGGTGGCCTACGGGGCGCGGCAGCGGGGCGGCGCGCCCCGGTGGCAGCCGCTGCCGGTGCAGTACGCCGACTACGCGCTGTGGCAGCGGGAGCTGCTGGGTGCCGAGGACGACCCGGACAGCCTGCTCGCGCAGCAACTCACGTACTGGCGTGAGCAGTTGGCGGGTGCGCCGGAGCTGCTGGACCTGCCGCTGGACCGGCCCCGCCCGGCGGTCGCCAGTCACCGCGGCGCGACCGCGCCGTTCACCCTGGACGCCGCGACGCACGAGCGGCTGGTCGAGCTGGCCCGGCGGTCCGACGCCACGGTCTTCATGGTGCTCCAGGCCGGACTCGCCCTCCTGCTGTCGCGGCTCGGCGCGGGCAGCGACATCCCGGTCAGCACGGTGGTGGCGGGGCGCACCGACGAGTCGCTGGAGGAGCTGGTCGGCTACTTCGTCAACAACCTCGTGCTGCGCACCGATGTGTCCGGCGACCCGACCTTCCTGGAGCTGCTGGGGCGCGTCCGGGAGACGGATCTGGCCGCGTACGCGCACCAGGACGTGCCCTTCGAGCGGGTCGTCGAGGCGGTCAACCCCACCCGGACGCTGTCCCACGCACCGCTCGCCCAGGTGGCGCTGATCCTCCAGAACACCGGCAGCGCCACGCTCGAACTGCCGGGCCTCGACGTCTCCTTCGAGGGCGAGGCCGAAGGGGCCGCCAAGGTCGACCTCGCGTTCAACCTGAGCGAGTCCCGTACGGCCGAGGGCCGCCCGGCGGGGATCGGCGGTCTGCTCGAATTCGCCGCGGACCTCTTCGACCCGGCGACCGCCCGGCTGCTCACCGCACGTCTGGCCCGGGTGCTGGCCGAGGCCTGTGCCGGCCCCGAACTGCCGGTCAGCCGCCTGGAGGTGCTCTCCCCCGACGAGCGCGACGCCCTGCTCCAGGACGGGCCGCACCGGCGCCCGGCCCCGCCGGCCGCCACCTTCGCCGAGCTCTTCGAGCGCCAGGTGCGCCGCACCCCGGACCGTCCCGCGCTGGAGACGGACCGCGTCATCGGCTACGCGGAACTCAACGAGCGGGCCAACAGGCTGGCGCGGCTGCTCGCCGCGCGGGGCGCGGGTCCCGAGCGTGCGGTCGCGGTCGCGCTGCCGCCGTCCGGGCACCTCGCGGAGGCCGTCCTCGCCGTGCAGAAGGCCGGTGCGGTGTATCTGCCGCTGGACCCGGGCTATCCGGCCGAGCGGCTGACCGCGATGGTCTCGGACGCCGCGCCCGTCCTGCTGCTGACCACGGCCGCGCTCGCGGACCGGCTGCCGGAGACCGGTGCTGTGCCGGTGCTGCTGGTGGACGACGCCGCCACCGCGGCCGCGTGCGCCGCACTGTCCGGCGCGGACCTGACCGACGCCGAGCGGACCGCCCCGCTGCGGCTCGACCACCCGGCGTACACCATCTTCACCTCCGGCACCACGGGCCGTCCCAAGGGCGTCGTGGTCACCCACACCGGGCTGGCCGCGTTCGCCGCCAACCAGGCCGCGCACTACGGCGTCGAGGAGCGCAGCCGGGCGCTCCAGCTCGCCTCGCCCAGCTTCGACGTCTCGGTGGCGGAGTTCTTCTGGTCGCTGCTGTGCGGCGGGTGCCTGGTCGTACCGGAGGGCACTCCCACGGGCGCGGAGCTGGTCGAGGTGCTCCGGGAGCGCCGGATCACCCATCTGATGATCCCGCCGTCGGTGCTGGCCGAAGTGCCCCGGACCGCGCTGCCGGAGCTGCGGGTGATGATCACCGGCGCGGAGGTGCTGCCCGCGGAGCTGGCCGCGTTCTGGGGCCGGGACCGGACGCTGATCAACGCCTACGGCCCCACCGAGGCCACCTGCGATGTCAGCTTCGCGATCCGCGACCCGCGGACCGCGGACGGCACCGCGGTGATCGGGCGGCCGATCGACGGCGCGCGGGTGTATCTGCTCGACGCGGCCCTTCAGCCGGTGCCGTCCGGCGTGGTCGGCGAGCTGTATGTCTCCGGCACCGGCGTGGCCCGCGGGTATCTGCACCAGCCGGCGGTGACCGCGGACCGCTTCGTCGCCGACCCGTTCGGTGCCCCGGGCTCCCGGATGTACCGCACCGGTGACCTGGCGTACTGGGACGGCGATGGACAGCTCCGCTTCTGCGGCCGGGCCGACAGCCAGGTCAAGGTGCGCGGCTTCCGGATCGAACTCGGCGAGGTGCGGGCGGCGGTGAGCCGGTGCGCCGGGGTGGGCCGCGCCGTGGTGACCGTACGCGAGGACCGGCCGGGCGACCGGCGTCTGGTGGCCTATGTCCAGCAGGCGCCGGACGGACCGCCGTTGAGCCCGGCCGCCGTACGGGACGAGACCTCCACGCTGCTCCCCTCGTACATGACGCCCTCGGCGTTCGTCGTCGTCGACAGCTGGCCGCTGACGCCGAACGGCAAGCTCGACCACCGGGCGCTGCCGGCGCCCGCCCCGGTCACCGGCCGGGCCACCCGGCCGCCGGCCTCCCCGCAGGAGGAGCTGCTGTGCCGGCTCTTCGCGGAGGTCCTGGGGGCCGAAGAGGTCGGCGTGGACGACAACTTCTTCGAGCTGGGCGGCCATTCGCTGCTGGCCACCCGGCTGGTGAGCCGGCTCGCGGCGCTGCTGGGCGGCGCCCCGGCGCTGCGCGATGTGTTCGCCGCACCGACCCCGGCCCGGCTCGCCGCCCAGCTCGACGGCGGCGGCAGCAGCGCGTTCGAGGTGATGCTGCCGCTGCGCACGGCGGGCAGCACCGCGCCGCTGTTCTGTGTGCACCCGGTCGCCGGATTCAGCTGGCGCTACTCGGCGCTGCTCGGCGCCCTGAGCACCGACCACCCGGTGTACGCCCTCCAGTCCCGGGGCCTGGACGGCACACAGCCGCCCGCCCGTTCCCTCGACGCGATGGCCGAGGACTACGTCCGCGAGATCCGCCGGGTGCAGCCGGAGGGCCCGTACCACCTGCTGGGCTGGTCGCTCGGCGGGATCATGGCGCATGCGGTGGCCACCGCGCTCCAGGCACAGGGCCAGGAGGTGGCGCTGCTCGCGGTGCTCGACGCCTACCCGGCGCCGGCCGACGGCCCCGGCACCGGCGGCCCCGAGGAGATCCTCACGCAGATGTACGAGGGCTACGCCGGGATCTACGGCCTGCCCGAGGGCGCCTCGCCGGAGCTGCCGGACACCGAGGTGATGCGGGCCCGGATCACCGACTGGCTGGGCCGCGGCGAGAGCGAGCTGCGCCATCTCGACGACGCGCAGCGGGCCGTGGCGCTGGACATCATGGTGAACAACGTGACGCTCACCAACGCGCGCCGGCTCGACCGGTTCCGCGGCACGATGCTGCTGGTGGTGGCCACGCAGAAGCAGCAGGAGTGGACCAGCCCGCAGGCCTGGAAGGAGTTCCTCGACGGCGAGCTGGAGATCCACGAGGTGGACTGCGAGCACTCCAGGATGCTGGAGCCGGAGCCGGCCGCCGACATCTGCGCCCTCCTCGCGCCGCGGATCGCCGGGCCGCGGGACGCCACGGCCGGCCCGGTGGCGGGGAGTACCCGATGACCACCCCGGTGCTCCCCGCCGCGGCGGTCCTCGGCGTCCTGGGCGGGATGGGCCCGCTGGCCTCGGCCGAGTTCCTCCGGACGCTGTACGCGGGCGAGTGGCACGGGCCGGAGCAGTCCCGCCCGCGGGTGCTGCTGGACTCCGATCCGGCCTTCCCCGACCGCACCGAGGCCATCCGGCAGGGCAGGGCCCGGGAGATGACCGAGCGGCTGGAGGACCGGCTGGCGCAACTGCTGGAGCGGGGCGCCGATCAGGTGGTCGTGGTGTGCTTCACGGCGCACCACTTCCTCCCGCTGGTCGATCCGGCGCTGCGCGGGCGGGTGGTGTCCCTGGTGGAGACCACGGCGGCCGAACTGGCCGGTGCCACCGGCCGGTTCCTGATGCTGTCCACGGAGGGCAGCCGCCGGGCGCGGATCTTCGAGTCGCAGCCCGGCTGGGACGCCGTGGCCCACCGGGTGGTGCGCCCCGACGAGGACGCGCAGGCCCGGGTCCACCGGCTGATCTACCGGATGAAGCGCTACGGTCCGCTGCCGCACGAGGCGCTGCCGGAAGTGGAGCACCTCATGCGGCGCCATGACTGCACCGGCGTCGTGCTGGGCTGCACCGAATTCCACCTGGTGTCGCGGGATCTGACGGAACGGTACGGCCCGGACCGGACGGTGGACGCCCTGCGCACCCTCGCGGTCCGCTTCTCGGCGGGTCTGCCGGCCCCTCAGCCGCTGGTGAGCAGCCTGCCCACCTCGGCCACCAGAGAGGGCGCCTGCTCCAGCAGGTAGAAGTGGTCCCCGGAGCGGACCCGCAGCCCGAAGTCCCCCTCGGTCACCTCCGCCCAGGCCCGCATGTCCGCCTCCTGGACATGCGGGTCCCGGTCGCCGAGCACGGCGGTCACCGGCACCCCGAGCCGGGGCAGCGGAACGGGCGGCCGGTAGTCGTCGATCAGCCGGTAGTCGGCGCGGATGGCGGGCAGCAGCAGCTCCCGCAGACCGGGGTGGTCGAGGGCGGCGGAGAACGTCCCGCCGAGCGCCATGACATCGGCCACCAGCACCTCGTCGCTCTCCCGGGAGATCCCGGAGGGCCGCAGCCGGGACGGTGCGCTGCGGCTGGAGACCAGCAGCCGGCGCAGCACGCGCCCGTGCCGCCGCTCGATCCGCAGCGCCACCTCGTGCGCGACCGACGCCCCCATGCTGTGTCCGAAGAAGGCCAGCGGCCGGTCCAGGGCTGGCACCAGCTCCTCGGCGATCCGGCCGGCGAGCTCGTCCATCGTCTCGACGGGGGGCAGCGCTATCCGGTCCTCCCGGCCGGGATAACAGACCGCGACGACCTCGATATCCGCCGGCAGCCACTGCGGCCAGTCCCGGAAGAAGCTGGCCGCGCCGCCGGCGTGCGGAAAGCAGACCAGCCGCAGCCGGGGGTCCGGCACCGGCCGGGGACGGCGGAACCACTCCTGGTCGAGGGCGCGGTGCGCGCCCCTCGCGGCACGGGAAACAGTCATGGTCAACCCTTCGGGGAGATACGGCACAGGGGAGGTACGACCGGGGCCGGACTCGGCCGGGACGCTAGCGGGCGCCCCTATCGACGCCGTATCAAGACCCCGCCGGCCGCACGGAAACCGGCCAGGAATAACGACACAATGACGCGGCGATTGCCGCCCTCCCTAACGTCCCGGTCAGGAACTCGGCCCGCCCAACCGCGGGTCACGAGCGGGTCAGGGAGTCGACTGTGTACGACGTCATCGTGGTCGGGGCGCGCTGCGCCGGGGCTTCTACGGCCATGCTCTTCGCACGTGCCGGATATCAGGTGCTGATGGTGGACCGCGCCGAGTTCCCCCGGGACACGCTCAGCACGCTCTACATCCACCAGCCCGGCGTGGCGCTGCTGCGGCGCTGGGGGGTGCTCGACAAGGTGATCGCCACCGGCTGCCCGCCGCTGGACCGGGCGGTCTACCGGATCGCGGACATCCGCATCGAGGGGTGCTCGATCCCGGTCGACGGCCACCGCGCCGCGTACGCCCCGCGCCGCTATCTGCTGGACGAGATCCTCGCGGACGCCGCGGTCGCCGCGGGCGTGGAGTTCCGCCAGGGCTGCACCGTCACCGAGGTGCTGTCCGACGAGGAGGGCCAGGCCATCGGGGTGCGCTGCCGTACCTCCGACGGCGGGACCACCGAGGAGCACGCCCGGCTGGTGGTCGGCGCCGACGGGATGCGCTCCCGTTTCGCCACGATGGTCGACTCCCGCATCACCACCGAGCACCCGCCCGCGACCTGCGCCTACTACACGTACTGGGAAGGCGTCACCGACCGCTTCGAGCTCTACGAGGCACCGGGCCGCTGGGTCGGCACCGTGCCCACGAACGACAACACCACGCTGATCGCGGCGTACTTCCCGCAGTCCGAGTTCGAGCGGGTCCGCAAGGACGCGATGGGCGCCTACCTGGAGGCGGTCCGCGGCACGGCTCCGGAGCTGTACGCGAAGATCGAGTCACAGACCCCGCTGGAGCGGCTGCACGGCACCGGCGACCAGCGCAACTACTTCCGGGAGGCGGCCGGGCTCGGCTGGGCGCTGGTGGGCGACGCCGGGCACCACAAGGACTCCATCACCGCCCGCGGCATCACCGACGCCTTCCGCCAGGCGCAGCTGCTGGTGGACTGCGTCGGCACCGGTCTGCGCGACCCGGAGAAGCTGCTCGACGGGCTGGAGGAGTACGCCTACCAGCGCGACGAGATCCTCATCGACGCCTACCACTCGACGCTGTCCGTCGCGGAACTCGAAGTGCCCGAGCACCGGCTGTCCATGCTGCGCACCGTCGCCGGTGACCAGGAGCTGATGGACCGCTACTTCGCCACGCTGGCCGGTGTCATCGGGGTGGAGGAGTTCTTCACCCCCGAACTGGAAGCGCGCCAGGAACTCACGCGCCAGTAGGAGCCCGCCACCCCGGCGCGCTCCCCGCCAACATCCGTCCGGCAGCGGCCCGTTCACCTCACCACGAACCGCACCGGACGGCTGCTGAAACGTCGTGCCCCGCTCAGAGCGGGGCACGCACGGACACCTCGGCCGGGATCGGTCAGCAGTGTGCTCAAGACCCGGCAGAGGTGCCGACTTACCGCAGGTGGCCGCATGTCCACCTGCTTTCACTGAAGGAGGCTGTGATGGAAGAGCAGAACGAGCTGTCCACCGTGGAGCCCTACGCCGCCCCGATGCTGGTCGAGGTCGGTGAGTTCAACGAGGACACCCTGGGCTTCATCGGCTGGGGCAAGGACATCTTCGGCCACTACGGCGGCTGACCGTCCCGTCCCTGATCACTCTCAGGAGTAGATGTAGATGACCGGTGCCGGATTCGTGGTCCTGCCGGACACGGCGGCCGCCGCCGAGGCTCACACGGTGGCGCCCTGGGCGTCCCCGCGGGTGCTCTCGCATGCGTCGGGGCGGCCGTGGCTGGTGGGTGTCTGGTCACCCGCGGAACTGCGGGTGGCCACCGCGGGCCCGGTGCAGGTGGCGGTGGCCGGGGTCTGCCCGGTCACCGCCACCCGGTTGTCCGAACTCACCGCCCGGATACGGACGGTGTCCGACGTGGACGCGCTGGCCGCCGCCCTGCCGGGCGCCTGTCATGTGGTGGCCTCGGTCGGCGGACAGGTCCGCGTCCAGGGCAGCCTGACCGGACTGCGCCGGGTCTTCCACACCCGGATCGCCGGGGTGGACATCGCCGCGGACCGGGCCGATGTGCTCGCCGCGATGACCGGTGCCGGAATCGACACCGGCGCCCTGGCCGTACGCATCGCCTGCGGCGGCCTCCTCCCGTCCCCGCTCGCCGATCAGCCCCTGTGGTCCGGCATCGACGCCCTGGCCCCGGACCACTGCCTGGTCTGGGACCGTGAACGGGCCCGCACGCTGCGCTGGTGGCGGCCGTCCGCCCCCGAAGCCCCGCTGCCGGCAGGGGCGGAAGCCGTGCGGGACGCGCTCACCACGGCACTCCACGACCGCACGCCCGACGGGGGCCGGCTCAGCAGCGACCTCTCCGGAGGCATGGACTCCACCTCCCTCTGCTTCCTCGCCGCCCGGAACACCCCGGAGTTGCTGACGTTCCGCTGGGGCGAGGCCGAGGCGGGCAACGACGACGCCGCCTTCGCCGCCCACTCCATCAGCGCCCTCGACCGCGCCGAACACCTCGTGGTTCCCCCCGGCGACCTCCCACCGCTGTTCGCCGACCCGGACGCCCTCATGGACACGGAGGAGCCCTACCCCTTCGTCCGCACCGCCGCGCGCACCCGGCACACCGCCCGGCTCCTCGCCGATCGCGGCGCCCGCCGCCATCTCGCCGGCCACGGCGGCGACGAACTCTTCACCCCCTTCCCCGGCTATCTGCACCCGCTGCTCCGCCGCCGTCCACTGACCGCCCTCCGGCACGTCCGCGGCTACGCCGCCCTCAAACGCTGGCCCGTGCTGCACACCCTGGCCGCGCTGACCCGCCCCGGCGACGAAGCGGCCTGGTGGCGCGCCCAGGCGGAGCACCTCACCGACCCGCCGCTGCGCAAGCGCCGCCCCAGCCTCGGCTGGGGCCTGTGGCCGCTGCGCGCACCGTCCTGGGCCACCGGCACGGCCACCGACGCGGCCCGCGAGGCACTCCGGCGGACCGCCGACCGGTCCCGCCCCCTCTCCACCGACCTGGGCCAGCACCAGACCCTGGTCGCACTGCGCACCAGCGCGCCCTGGTACCGCCTGCTGGCCCGCCCGTTCGCCGAGGCCGGAGTGCAGCTGGACTCCCCCTTCTTCGACGACCGGGTCGTCGAAGCCGTCCTGGGCGTCCGGGTGCACGAGCACGCCGGCCCATGGCGCTACAAGCCGCTGCTGGCCGACGCGATGCGCGGCATCGTCCCCGCGAGCGTGCTGGGCCGCGGCACCAAGGGCGAATTCAGCGACGAGGCGAGCACCGGGCTGCGCCGCAACCTCCCCGCGATCCTCGACCTGTTCACCGACTCCGCCCTGGCCGCCCACGACCTGATCGACCCGGGAAGGCTGCGCACCCAACTCCTCTCCCCCCAGGCCGACAACGCCATGGGCATCGCGCTGGAGCCCTTGATCGGCTGCGAACTCTGGCTGCGCGCCGCCACCCGCCCCACCCCTGCTTGGAGGTCCGACGATGCCCGTACGCCTGCACCCTGACGTGGTGTCCACCGACACCGACGACGGCACAGTCCTGCTCAACGAACGCACCGGCCGGTACTGGCAGCTCAACGCCACCGGCGGCCAGGTCCTGCGCCAACTGCTCGACGGCCACGAGGCCCCCCGGATCGCCGCCGAGGTCGCGGCCCGGCACCGCATCGCCCTTCACCGGGCCGAGCGCGACGTGACCGCGGTGATCGAGCAACTCCGCACCGCCCAGCTGGTGATCGCGTGAGCCTGCCCGTCGCCCTGTCCGAACGGCGCAGACTCCCCCTGCACCGCCGCCTCCTCCCCCTGCTGGCCGTCGGCATCGCCCGCCTGCTGGCCAAGGCCAAACCCGCGCGACTGCGGAAGGTCCTGGAATTCGCCCGCCGCGGCGCACCCCCGGCCACCCCCGACCAGGCCCTCGCCGCCCGCGACGCCGTCGTCTCGGTAAGCCTGCGCTGCGCCGGCCAGGGCTGCCTTCAACGCTCCATCGCCACCGCCCTCCTCTGCCGCGCCCACGGCACCTGGCCCACCTGGTGCACCGGCATCCGCACCCACCCCTTCGCCGCCCACGCCTGGGTAGAAGCCCACAACCACCCCATCGGCGAACCCCACCCCAAGGGCCACTACAAGCCGCTGATCGCCATACCGGCGGTGGGGGTGGGGGGCGGCGAGCGCGAGGAGGGCGCCGCTGCCTAGCAGTCACGGCCCGGGACGCTGCTGATGCGGGGCGGAGCCGACGGCCGGGGTCGCCACCGCTCCGCCCCGATGTCACTGCCGCAGGTAGGCCAGAACCGCCAGGACGCGCCGGTGATCGGCGCCGCTCTCGGGGAGACCGAGCTTGTCGAAGATGTTCCCGATGTGTTTCGACACCGCTGCCTGGCTGACGGACAGGGAGTTCGCTATGGAGGCGTTGGAGCGGCCTTCGGCCATCAGGGCCAGCACCTCCTTCTCACGCGGTGTCAGACTCTGCACCGAGGACTGGCCCCTGCGACGGCCCAGCAGCCGGCGGATGATCTCCGTGTCGATGACGGTCTCGCCGTCGGCCACGCGCTGCACCGAGCCGAGGAATTCCGGGATGTCGCCCACCCGGTCCTTGAGGAGGTACCCCACTCCCGACGGGTTCGTCTCCAGCAACTCCGCCGCGTAGTCCGCGTCGAGGTACTGCGAGAGCACCAGCACGCCGAGGCCGGGGTGCTCCGCGCGCAGGGCGATGGCCGCGCGCAGGCCCTCGTCCTTGAAGCCCGGCGGCAAACGGACGTCCACCAGGGCGAGTTCAGGCCGGTGTTCCCGCACCGCGGCGATGAGGGACGGCGCATTGTCGACGGCGGCGACGACCTGGTGACCGAACTTGGTGAGGATCTGCACCAGGCCCTCCCTGAGCAGGGAGGAATCCTCAGCCATCACGATCCGCATGGAATCTCCACATGCAAGAGGGTCGGCCCGCCGACCGGGCTCGACAGATGAACGGTTCCGCCGAAGACCGCGACCCGGTCCGCAAGCCCCAGCAGACCGGTCCCGGACTCCGCGTCGGCGCCACCGACGCCATTGTCGCGCACCTCCAGCACGAGCCCGGTGCCCGTCCGGCGCAGCGACAGCCGGACCTCGGTGGCGGCGCTGTGCTTGGTGACGTTGGTCATCGCCTCGCACGCCACGAAGTACGTCGCGGCCTCCACGGCCTCCGGCGGACGCTCGGCCAGCTCGACCTCGGCCTCCACCGGCAGGACGGCATCCTCCGCGAGTTCGGCGAGCGCGGCGGACAGGCCCCGGTCCGTGAGCGTCGCGGGGTAGATGCCGTGGACGAGTTCCCGGAGTTCCCGAAGGGTGGTCCGCGCCTCCCCGGCCGCCTTGTCGACGAGTTCACGGGCCGCGGCGTCGCCCCCGGCGAGCTCCAGCTGCGCGAGACCGAGCGTCATGATCAGGCCGGTGAGGCGCTGCTGGGCACCGTCGTGCAGATCACGCTCGATCCGGCGGCGCTCCGCATCGTAGGCGTCCAGGATGCGGGCCCTGGACCGGACGAGTTGGCCGATGCGTTCGTCGTGATCGGCACCGGCGCCGCCGTCACGTCTCGTCAGGACCCGAGTGGCCAGTCGGGCACGGGCGGCCGCGTACCTGGTCAGCGTCAGGTAGGTCAGCGCCAGCAGGACCGCGCCGCACAGCACCAGCAGGACGGCCTGCGCGTCCGAGTGCGCCTGGAAGACAGCCATCCGGACCTGCCCGTCCGGGGTGAAGCGGCGCAGGAGCGGCGCGGCGAGCAGTGCCAGGGACAGCGTCAGGCTTCCCGTCACCAGGACGAAGTCGCAGACCGACAGCGCACAGTGGACCACCGCGTAGGCCAGTTCCCACCACGTCGCCCGCTCGGTCGCTCGCTGCCGGAGCCAGGCGCGCGGCCCGCCACCGGAGACCGGGGCGTGCGGCGAGGGAACGGCGGTGCCGGTGAACATCCGCAGCCGGGCCCGCTCGACCGCACCCAGCGGGATGCCCGACAGCAGCACGGCAGCGATCAGCGGAATGCCCACGAGGAACAGCACGGTCGCCAGACCCAGCACCAGCAGGACCGCGCAGCAGATCAGCCACACCAGCCCGACGGGGAAGCCGCAGACCAGATAGAGCACCGACCGGGCCGGCCGCGCGCTCCCGATGCGTAATCGCCCGTACACCGCCTCGTACCGCTGCCGGTCCGCCATCCGTCCCCAACTCGCCCTCGCCGCCGTCCCTTTGCCCTTCGCCGGCAGAGGAGTGGACCGAGGGTAGACCTCGCTCTACCCCGGCTGTCCAGCTCACTCCACCGACATCGCCCCCCGGGAAGGATTGACTCGTGCCATGAAGACAACGCAGCCGCCCCCCACCGTCCACAGGCCGGCGACCGGCAGGAGTCCGGCCGTCGACCTGCGGTCCCTCCAGAAGACGCACGGCAGGGGCCGGCAGGCGGTCACCGCCCTGCACGGCATCGACCACGCCATCCCCAGCGGGTCTTTCACGGCGGTGATGGGCCCTTCGGGCTCCGGGAAGTCCACGCTGCTGCACTGTGCGGCAGGCCTTGAGCGCCCGTCCTCCGGCTCTGTGACGCTGGCCGGGCAGAATCTCGCCGGGCTGTCCGAGCGGCAGTTGACGCTGCTGCGGCGGGACCGCATCGGGTTCGTCTTCCAGGACTTCCACCTGGTCCCCGCGCTGAGCGTCGCCGCCAACGTGGCGCTGCCGCTGCGCCTGGCGGGGCGCCGGCCGGACCCGCACCGGCTGGAGGAACTGCTCACCAACGTGGGCCTGTTGGACAAGCGCCACCGCCGGCCGGCCGAGTTGTCGGGCGGTCAGCAGCAGCGTGCCGCCCTGGCCCGGGCACTGGTCACCCACCCCGAGGTGGTCTTCGCGGACGAGCCGACCGGCGCCCTGGACCGGGCCTCGGGCCGCGACGTGCTCAACCTGCTGCGGGACGCGGTCGACGACCTGGGCACCACCGTGGTCATGGTGACGCATGACCCGCAGGCGGCAGCCTGGGCGGACGAGGTGCTGGTGCTCGCCGACGGCCGGCTCGTGGACCGCCTCACCGGACCCGAGGTCACCGCCGAGACCATCGCGGCCCGCATGGCCGCTCTGGGGGTCTGACGGTGTTCTTCCTCGTGCTGGGTTCCCTGCGCACACGGCTGTGGCAGTACGCCGGAGTGCTCGTGGTGGTGGTGATGAGTTCGGCGCTGGTCACCACGCTGGCGACGGTGCTGGACCGGGTGCACCAAGTGAGTGCCGAGGGCGGTGCCGAGAAAGCCGCCGGGTCGTTACTGGGCCTTGTGGGCGGCACCTCCGGGCTGACCGCCTGGCTGCTCGTCGTCAACACCATGTCCCTGGTGGTGCAGCAGCGCCGCCGTGAGATCGGGGCACTGCGGACCATCGGGGCCACGCCCCGGCAACTGCGGCTGGAGATCGTCGGCGAGTCCTTGGTGATCTCTCTCGCCGGAGCTGCGGCGGGCGCCGGCATCGGCCTGGCCACGGCCGGGCCCACGCTGGCCTGGCTCATCCGCAACGGCATTCTGGAGCCCGGGCCCACGGGCGGGCCGTCCCTGCCGGGCTTCACCGCGGGCGTGCTGGGCACGACGTGCATCGCCGTGCTCGCCGCGTGGGCCGCAACGAACGGCCCGATGCGGATCTCGCCGATCGCCGCCCTGCGCGAGGCCGAGGTGGAGCGGCGCGCGATGCCGACCGGGCGTGCCGTCGGCGCGCTCGTCATGCTCGGGCTCGCCTGGGCGTCCTGGGACTGGTACGGGCGCCGCAGCGGCCCGCACGAGGCGATCAACGGCACCATGGCGCTGTGCCTGCTGCTGATCCTGTCCGCCTGGCTGCTCCTCCCGCTCCTCGTCCGCCCGATCGCCGCACTGAGCGCCGTCCCGGGCCGCCTGCTCTCCCGTTACTCCGGCACCCTGGCCGCGGCGAACAGCGCGGCGGCCACCCGCCGCGTGGCCGCCATGGCCGGCCCCGTACTCATCGCCGCGGGCCTCAGCGCGATACTGCTGTGCGGCAACTCCGTTTCGCAGCACACGGATTCCCGCCCGGCCGTCGTGTCGGCATCGACCCGGACCACTGAACCGGCGGCTCCGGAAACAGCCAACGAACGTGCCGCCAAGGAAACCCGACAGCACCAGGCACCGGCCGACACCCGCCAAGAGCGCAACGCCGTCGGCCTGCGCATCCTGATGGTCCCCCTCATCACGTTCTCCGCCATCGGCATCCTGAACACCCTGCTGCTCGCCACGCGCCGGCGCCGACAGGAGTTCGCCACCCTGCGGCTCACCGGAAGCACCCGCGGCCAGCTCCTGCGCATGCTCGGCTGGGAGTCCGCAGCCGTCGTACTCAGCGGACTCAGCACCGCCACCGCAGTGGTGTCCGTCTCCCTCGCGGGCCTCGCCTCGCGGCTGTCCCTCCCGACGCCGGACCTACTGACCCTCCTCCCGTGGGGCCCCCTGGCCCAGGTAGCCCTCGGCTGCGCCGCCCTGGGCCTGCTGGGCGTCCTCGTCCCCGGCCTGCTCGTCCTGCGCGTACACCCTTCCCAGGTGGCGCGCGCCGACTGAGGCGCTGCGGGGGTCGGGTCGCCGAGGTCCGAGGTGTCCGCCGATAGTCCGTCAAGGTCTCCCCTCGACGCGAGATTGGACCGCCGTGCGTCTGCCCCCTCGGTACGTGTCCGCTCCAAGACTCCAAGACTCTCCATATCCCTGCTACCCCCGCAGCCATGTATCGGGAGGTGAGCAAGTGAGCCTGCGAACCAACGAGCAGGACCGCTTCCCACGTCGGCAAGGCCGACGCCGGGGCGTGACGCGAGCGGCTCGCCGACGACGCGCTCGACGGCGCCCTCGCTCAAGCCGAACGGGTCGGCGCCGCCGGTCCCGCCCGTGACCAGGCGACCGGCGCCCGAGCCCTGACCGAGGTGCACGCCAAGGTCGCCGAGCTCGCCAAGAACACCAAGCCGACGAGCGCCGGTATCGGGACTGATCCTGACCGTGGGACGGTCGCTCGCCACGACCAAGCGGAACGTGATCGAGCCACGGCAAGACCCCGAGCCCCCATTCAGGAGCCCACTGAGACCAGAACTGAGACCGCCGACACCCGCGCGACCGGTTCCCGCCGACGTCGCCGCATCCACTGAACGACAAAACCCCAGGTCGGAGTCGATCCGACCTGGGGTTTCAGGCAGAGCCGCCTTCGGGATTCGAACCCGAGACCTACGCATTACGAGTGCGTTGCTCTGGCCAACTGAGCTAAGGCGGCTTGGTGCGCGGCCCAGTCTACACATCGTGGCGGGGTGCTCTGTAACCGGATGATGAGCTGGTCAGGGGTTGGCGGGAGAGCGCGGGGGCGGGTGTGCTGTGGGTCACTTGCAGTGTTTGCCCTTGGGGGGAACGGTGCCGTTGAGGAGGTAGTTGTTGATCGTCTTGTCGATGCAGGTGCTGCCGCGGCCGTAGGCGGTGTGGCCGTCGCCGTCGTAGGTGAGGAGGGTGGCGCTGGAGAGCTGGGCGGCGAGGGCCTTGGCCCAGACGTAGGGGGTGGCCGGGTCGCGGGTGGTGCCCACGACGAGGATCGGGGCGGCGCCCTTGGCCTCGATGCGGTGGGCCGTGCCGGTGGGCTTGACCGGCCAGTACGCGCAGTTCAGGGCGGCCCAGGCGAAGTTTTCGCCGAAGACCGGGGAGGCCTTGCGGAAGCTGGGCAGGGCGGCGCGGACCTGCGCGGGGCTGTTGAAGGCGGAGGCGAGGTCGAGGCAGTTGACGGCGGGGTTGGCGTACATCTGGTTGGCGTAGGTGCCGTTCGGGTCGCGCTCGTAGTAGCTGTCGGAGAGCGTGAGCAGCCCGCGGCCGTTGCCGTCCTCGGCCTGGGCGAGGTATTCGCGCAGGACGGGCCAGGCGCGCTGGTCGTACATGGCGGCGACGACGCCCGTGGTCGCGAGGGATTCGGTGAGCTTGCGCTCCTCGCCCGTGGCCGCCGGGTGGGCGTCCAGCTTCTTGAAGAGGGCGGAGAGCTGCCGGCCGGCGTCGTCGACGCTCTTGGTGCCGAGCGGGCAGTCCTTGTGCTTGATGCAGTCCGCGGCGAAGGCCCTGAAGGCGGTGTCGAAGCCGGCGGTCTGGTTGAGGTTGACGGTGCGGGAGTCGAGCTCCGGGTTCATCGCGCCGTCCAGAACCATCCGGCCGACGCGGGACGGGTAGAGGCCGGCGTAGGTCGCGCCGAGGAAGGTGCCGTAGGAAGCGCCCACGTAGGTGAGCTTCTTGTCGCCCAGGACGGCGCGCAGCACGTCCATGTCGCGGGCGGCCTCGATGGTGGAGACATGGCGGAGCAGTTGGCCGGCGCGAGAGGCGCAGCCCTTGGCGAAGCTGCGGTAGGCGCTGGTGAGCTGATTGACCTCGGCCGGTGAGTCCGGGGTCACATCGGTCTGGGTGTAGCGGTCCATCTGCTTGTCGGTCAGGCACTCGACCGGTTCGCTGCGGCCCACGCCGCGGGGGTCCATCGCCACCATGTCGTAGCGCGCGCGGACCGCGGCGGGCTGGGGCGCGTACCGCTGGAGGTACTCGATCGCCGAACCGCCGGGGCCGCCGGGATTGACCTGGAGGGAGCCGATCTTGCTACCGGGGCCGGTGGCCTTCTTGCGGGCCACCGTGAGCTTGAGGTCGGTGTCCGCACTGGGCTTGGAGTAGTCCAGGGGCGCCTTCATCGTGGCGCACTCGAAGCCCGCCACCCCACAGGGATGCCAGCTCAGCTTCTGGTCGTAATACGGGCGAAGGGTGGCCGGGGTGGCGGCCGGGAGGGGCGCGAGGGAGGCGGCCTCGGCGGGGCGCTGGGCGCCGGCCGCCGTCCCGCGGCCCGGGGACGCCTCACCGTCGGGGGACGAACTCCCCGAGGAGCAGCCGGAGATCAGCAGAGCGGTGGCCGCGAGGGCGGCGGCAGAGGTGCGGAGCGGGCGGCTGGTGGCCATTGGGCGGTCCCTTGGTCTCGGTCCCTGGAGAGTGGGGTGGAGTGTGCTGTGCGGTGTCGGTCCTTGGGGTGGGGTGCGGTGGAGCCCGTACGTACTGGCGGCGGGTGGAGCGTGAGGTGGCGTGCGGGGCGGGCGCTGAGCGGTGGCCCGGCCGGGGTGGCGGCCGGGGAACGGCTCGGCAGGAGTCGGCTGAGGAGAGGGAGGCGGATGCGGGAGGTGGAGGCGGAAGGCAGCGGGCGGGTGGCGGTGGCAGGTGGCAGGTGTTCGGCGAGGCTCTCGCACGGAGAGTATCCGGCCGAGGACGTGGTGTGTGCGGCTCGTGGAGTGAAGGCTCGGGCAGCCGGCGGGGGCCGGTGCCGTGGACCGTGTGGGGTCGGGCGGGGGCGGGCGGCCGGCGGGGGCCACCGCGGTGAGTCGGGATCGGGCGGCCGGCGGGGGCCACCGCGGTGGGTGGGGTCGGGCGGCCGGCGGGCCGGCGCCATGGATGAGTGGGGGGTCAGCCCGCCCGGAGAGCCACCGTCATCGCCTCGACCGCGAGGAGGGGGGCCACATTGCGGTCCAGGGCCTCCCGGCAGGCGATGACGGCTTCTATCCGGCGGAGGGTGCGTTCGGGGGTCGAGGCGGTGGCGATGCGCTGGACGCTGTCGCGGACCTCGTCGTTGGCGAGGGGTACCGAGGCGCCCATCTGGAGGGCGAGGACGTCGCGGTAGAAGCCGGTGAGGTCGACCAGGGCCAGATCGAGGCTGTCGCGCTGGGTACGGGTCGAGCGGCGCTTCTGCTTGTCCTGGAGTTCCTTCATGGCGCCGGCCGTGCCACGCGGCAGCCGTCCGTTGGTGCCGGCTGCGGCGCCGAGCGCGGCGCGCAGCTCCTCGGTCTCCTTGGTGTCGACCTCCTCCGCGACCTGCTTGGCGTCCTCCCCCGCGGCGTCGATCAGCTCCTGGGCGGCCTTGAGGCAGCCGCCGATGTCGTCGACGCGGAGGGGGAGTTTCAGTACGGCCGTCCGGCGGGCCCGGGCGCGCTCGTCGGTGGCGAGGCGGCGGGCCCGGCCGATGTGCCCCTGGGTGGCGCGGGCGGCCCGGGCGGCGGCGTCCGGCTCGATGCCGTCCCGCCGGACGAGGACGTCGGCGACCGCGTCGACCGGTGGCGTACGCAGCGAGAGCAGGCGGCAGCGCGAGCGGATGGTGGGGAGGACGTCCTCCACTGAGGGGGCGCAGAGCAGCCAGACCGTACGGGGCGCGGGCTCCTCGACGGCCTTGAGGAGGACATTGCCGGCGCCTTCGGTGAGGCGGTCGGCGTCCTCCAGGACGATCACCTGCCAGCGGCCGCCGGACGGGGAGAGCGAGGACCGGCGGACCAGGTCGCGGGTCTCCTTGACGCCGATGGACAGCAGGTCCGTACGGACGATCTCGACATCGGCGTGGGTGCCGATCAGGGCCGTGTGGCAGCCGTCGCAGAAACCGCAGCCGGGGGCGCCGCCGAGGGCGCGGTCCGGGCTGACGCACTGAAGGGCGGCGGCGAAGGCGCGGGCCGCGGTGGCCCGGCCGGAGCCGGGCGGGCCCGTGAACAGCCAGGCGTGCGTCATCTGGGAGGCGCCGCCGGGCTCAGCGGACGGCGGCTCCTCACCGCGCGCGGGCTCCGGCCCCGCCTGCTCCGCGGAGACCAGGGCGTCCGCATCGCGCGCGGCCGCGGCCAGCTGCGCCGTCACCCGGTCCTGGCCGACCACGTCGTCCCATACCGCCATCGCTGTCCGCCGTTCCTGTGCCGTTCCGTCCTGCCCGTGCCGCGCCGAGTGCGGGTGTGCCCGGCCCCGCACACCGCGCAGTGCTCCGCGCCCGACCCATTGTGGTGCAACCCACTGACAAACGAATCCGGAAGCCGGCGCCGGGCGGCCGGACGGTGCCCTCCGGAAGCGGAAAACGGCCGTGGCCGCAGCGGGGAGGCTGCGGCCACGGCCGTTCGTACGAGGGCGTCCCGGCCGGCTAGCCGCGCCGCCCTTGGCCGCCGCGACGGCCGTCCTCGCCCCTGCCGTCCGCGTCCTCGTCGGCGCGCGGGCCCAGCAGCTCGTCGGCGAGCGTGGGCAGATCATCCAGCGGGGTCTCCTCCGCCCATTCGGGGCGGCGGCGGGCGCGCTGCGGGATCTCGACGGGGTGACCGGTCTCCGGGTCGATCTGCGGGAGTTCGCGGGTGCGCTCGGCGCGCGACTCCGCGGGGGCGGACGCCGCGCCGTTCCTCCCGGCCGCCGCGTCCGGCGTCTCCTTGCGGAACATCCACGGCGGCACCCGGTCGGCGGGGTCACCGCTCCGCCCGTGTTCGCCGCGTGCGTCGTCCCGTACGGGCGGCAGCACGGCGGTCTCCTCGGCGTCCCGTACGGGCGGCAGCACGGCGGTCTCCTCCGGGTCCGCGCCGGTGTCCAGCCCGTGCCAGGGGTCCTGGGCGTCCCGCACCGGAGGCAGCACCGCCGTCTCGTCCGCCGCACGGGAGCCCGCGTCGCCCGCCGTTCCGGGCCGCGGCAGTGACTCCTCGGTCCGCTCGCCGTCCGAGCCGGAGCCGGAGGACGGGGACGCCTCGTCGGGGGCGCTCTCGCCGAGCCGCTTGCGCAGATCCGCGACGTAGGTCTCCGCCGTGGGCGCGTCGGCCGCCTCCGCCGCCTCGGCCGCGGCCTTGGCCTCCGCCGCCGCAGCCGCCTCGGCGGCCGCCTTCCGCGCCTCCTCGGCACGCACCAGCGCCGCCTCGGCCTTGCGCTGCTTCTCCAGGCGGCGCTCCTCGGCCTCCTTGCGCAGCCGCGCCTCTTCCTCGTGCTGCTTGCGCAGCCGCTCCTGCTCGGCCTGGCGGGCGCGTTCCTCGGCCTCGCGGCGGGCCCGCTCCGCCTCCGCGGCCTGCCGGGCCTCCTCGGCGCGCTTGCGGGCCTCCTCGGCCTGGCGGGCCTCCTCGCGCGCCCTGGCCGCCTCGGCCTCCTGCCGCTTGCGCTCTTCCTCCTCGGCGCGCAGCTTGGCCAGCTGCTCCTGGCGCTCGCGCTCCAGGCGCTCCTCCTCCGCCTTGCGCGCCGCTTCCTCCTCGGCCTTGCGGCGGGCCTCTTCCTCGGCGGCCTTACGGGCCTCGGCCTGCGCCTGGACCTCGGCCTCGGACAGCGGGAGCACCTGGTCGAGGCGGTGCCGTACGACGGTGGTGACGGCTTCCGGTTCCTGGCCTGCGTCGACGACCAGATAGCGGGCGGGGTCGGCGGCGGCCAGTGTGAGGAAGCCGGACCGTACCCGCTCGTGGAATGCGGCGGGCTCGGACTCCAGCCGGTCCGGCGCCTCGGTGAAGCGTTCCCGCGCGGTCTCCGGGGAGATGTCGAGCAGCACCGTCAGATGCGGCACCAGACCGTCGGTGGCCCAGCGGGAGATCCGGGCGATCTCCGTGGGGGCGAGATTGCGCCCGGCGCCCTGGTAGGCGACCGAGGAGTCGATGTACCGGTCGGTGATGACGACCGCACCGCGCTCCAGGGCCGGCCGGATGACGCTGTTGACGTGCTCGGCCCGGTCGGCGGCGAACATCAGCGCCTCGGCGCGGTCCGAGAGCCCGGACGTCGAGACGTCCAGGATGATCGAGCGCAGCCGCTTGCCGATGGCGGTGGCGCCCGGCTCGCGGGTCACCACGACCTCGTGGCCCTTGCCGCGGATCCACTCCGCGAGCGCCTCGACCTGCGTGGACTTACCGGCGCCGTCGCCGCCTTCCAGGGCGATGAAGAAGCCGGTGGGGGCGGGCGCCTGCGCCGGTTCGCCGCCGCGCAGCGCCTCCCACAGATCGCTCCGCAGCGGTACGCCCTGCCGGTCGTCGACCTTGCCGAGCACCAGCGCGGCGACCGGCAGCAGCAGCGCACCGGCCAGCATCAGGGTGTAGGCGGCGCCGCCGTACGCGAAGTTGAATTCACCGTCGCCGAGGTGGTGCGGGCCGATGACAGCCGCGAGCAGCGGCGCGACGATGGCGGCCACGGCGATGGAGAGCCGTACGACGGCGTGCAGATGCTCGGTCGTACGGGCGGCACGGAATTCCTCGGACTCCTGGTCCAGGAGCACATGCCCCGTATTGGCGGCGATCCCGGCACTGACGCCGGCCAGCAGGGCGAGCAGCAGCACCGTCGTCTGGTCCGGGACCAGGCCCATGGCCAGCAGCGCGAGGCCGGTGGCGGCCACCGCGAGGGCGAGCAGCCGGCGCCGGGAGAGCGTGGGCAGCACCCGGTGGGCGCCGCGGATGCCGACGGCCGTACCGCCGGTGAGCGCGAGCACCAGCAGCGCGTAGGCGGCCGGGCCGCCGCTCAGGTCGTAGCCGTGCAGGACGGCCAGCGAGACGGCCGCGGCGAGGGCCGCCGCCACCGCGGCGCAGGCGGTCACCAGCAGCGGGATCGCGCCCGTGCGGCCCTTGTCGGCGGTCGGCCGGGCCGGGCCGCTGTCCGCCTTCTCGCCCTGGGCCGGCTGCCCGGAGGCCGCTCCTGCGGCCTTGGGGCGGCGCAGTCCCTCCAGAGGGGAGCGCGGCCGCGGCGTCGGCACACCGGGGAGCTCGATGAAGTAGAGGATCGATACGGAAGCGGCGAAGAGCCCGGCGGCGACATAGGAGCCGAGCGCGGCCTGGTGGAGGCGGAACCAGTCGATGCCGGTGCCCAGCAGCTTGCTGATGAGCGTGCCGACCACCAGGACGGCGGCCGCGATCGGCAGCGAGACGAAGGTGGTGCGCAGCGAGAGGCGGCGCAGGGCGTCCATGTTGTCGGGCAGCGGGCGGACCGCGGCGCCCTCGGGGGGCGGAGTGGGCAGCAGCCCGGGTGCGGCGCTCTCCCGTACGACGGTCCAGAAGCGTTCGGCGACGCCGGTGACGAAGACCGTGACCAGCAGCCAGGCCAGTGCGTTGTCCGGCGTCCAGTCGATCCAGAGGGGGGCGATGACCAGCAGCGCGAGCCGCAGCACATCCGCGCCGATCATCGTCCAGCGCCGGTCCAGCGGTCCGGCGGGTGCGGTGAGGGCGGACAGCGGGCCCAGCAGGACGGCTCCGAAGAGGAGCATCGCCAGCATCCGGGCCGCGAAGACCACGGTGACCGCGAGGGCGGCTCCCCGATAACCGCCGCCGAAGGCGGCCTCGCCGCCCAGGGGGACGTACAGCGCCGCCTGTAGGGCGAGCAGTACGAGGACAAGCATGGACAGGGCATCGCCGATGCCCCCGACAAATTGGGCGCTCCACAGTCGCTTCAGTGGGGGGAAGCGGAGCAGGGCTCGCACGGCGCGCTCGCGGGAATCCGCCGCTAGGGCGCCTGAAGTGGGGGTCACGACCGTTGGCTGCTCGGCACGCGTCATCTCGCCAGCCTATCGATACGGTGCGGGGCGTCGAGCGCCTGCCCGAACAAATGGGCGGGCACGACGGAACGTGTCCGCCTTGCCCGCCCTTGTCCTGCGGCTTCGCCGGCCGGGACCGGCCGGTGCCGCCTCAGTCCTCGGCCGACACCGCCGTCTTCTTTGCCGCCGCCGTCTTCGCGGTGGCCTTCTTGGCGGTCGTCTTCTTCGCCGTGGTCGTCTTCTTCGCCGCGGTCTTCTTGGCGGCCGTCTTCTTCGCGGTGGTCTTCTTCGCCGCCGTCTTCTTGGCCGGCGCCTTCTTGGCCGCCTTCTTCGCGGTCTTCTTCGCCGGCCCCTTGGCGCGCTTCTCCGCCAGCAGCTCGTAGCCCCGCTCGGCGGTGATCGTCTCGACGTCGTCGTCCCGCCGCAGCGTCGCGTTGGTCTCGCCGTCGGTGACATACGCGCCGAAGCGGCCGTCCTTGACCACCACGGGCTTACCGCTCACCGGGTCCGTACCCAGTTCCTTCAGCGGCGGCTTGGCGGCGGCCCGCCCACGCTGCTTGGGCTGGGCGTAGATCGCCAGCGCCTCCTCGACGGTGATCGTGAAGAGCTGCTCCTCACTCTCCAGGGAGCGCGAGTCGGTGCCCTTCTTCAGATACGGGCCGTAGCGGCCGTTCTGCGCGGTGATCTCCACGCCCTCGGGGTCGGTGCCGACGACGCGCGGCAGCGACATCAGCTTGAGCGCGTCCTCCAGCGTCACCGTGTCCAGGGCCATCGACTTGAAGAGCGAGGCGGTGCGCGGCTTGACCGCGTTCTTGCCGGTCTTCGGGGTGCCCTCGGGCAGGATCTCGGTGACGTACGGGCCGTAGCGGCCGTCCTTGGCGACGATCTGGTGGCCGCTGACCGGGTCCATCCCCAGCTCGAAGTCGCCGCTCGGCTTGGCGAGCAGCTCCTCCGCGTACTCCACGGTCAGCTCGTCGGGCGCCAGGTCGTCGGGGACGTCGGCGCGCTGGTGGCCCTCGGCGTCCTTCTCGCCGCGCTCCACATACGGGCCGTAGCGGCCGACCCGCAGCTTGATGTCGTCGCTGACCGGGAAGGACGAGATCTCCCGGGCGTCGATCGCACCGAGGTCGGTGACCAGTTCCTTGAGCCCGCCGAGGTGGTCGCCGTCGCCGTTGCCGGCGTCCGCTGCACCGCCCTCGCCGTGGCCCTCGCCGAAGTAGAAGCGCCGCAGCCACGGCACGGACTGCGCCTCACCACGGGCGATGCGGTCGAGGTCGTCCTCCATCTTGGCGGTGAAGCTGTAGTCGACCAGCCGGCCGAAGTGCTTCTCCAGGAGGTTGACCACCGCGAAGGACAGGAAGGAGGGGACGAGCGCGGTGCCCTTCTTGAAGACATAGCCGCGGTCGAGGATCGTGCCGATGATCGACGCATAGGTCGACGGGCGCCCGATCTCGCGCTCTTCCAGCTCCTTGACCAGCGTGGCCTCGGTGTAACGGGCGGGCGGCTTGGTGGCGTGCCCGTCGGCGGTGATCTCCCGCGCGGCCAGCGCATCGCCCTCGGCGACCTGCGGCAGCCGGCGCTCGCGGTCGTCGAGCTCGGCGTTCGGGTCGTCGGCGCCCTCCACGTAGGCCTTCAGGAAGCCGTGGAAGGTGATGGTCTTGCCGGACGCGCTGAACTCGGCGTCCCGGCCGTCGCTGGCCCGGCCACCGATCTTGACCGTGACGGAGTTACCGGTCGCGTCCTTCATCTGGGAGGCGACGGTCCGCTTCCAGATCAGCTCGTAGAGCTTGAACTGGTCGCCGGTCAGCCCCGTCTCTGCCGGGGTGCGGAAGCGGTCGCCGGACGGGCGGATCGCCTCGTGCGCCTCCTGGGCGTTCTTGACCTTGCCGGCGTAGGTGCGCGGCTTGTCCGGCAGGTAGTTCGCACCGTACAGATGCGTCACCTGCGCCCGGGCCGCGGCGACCGCGGTGTCCGAGAGCGTGGTGGAGTCCGTACGCATATAGGTGATGAAGCCGTTCTCGTACAGCTTCTGCGCCACCTGCATGGTGGCCTTGGCGCCGAAGCCGAGCTTGCGGCTGGCCTCCTGCTGGAGGGTGGTCGTACGGAACGGGGCATACGGCGAGCGGCGGTAGGGCTTGGACTCGACCGAGCGCACCGCGAAGTCGGTGTTCTCCAGGGCGGCGGCGAGCGCGCGGGCGTTCGCCTCGTCCAGATGGAGCACATCGTTCTTGAGCTGCCCGTTGGAGCCGAAGTCACGGCCCTGGGCGATACGGCGGCCGTCGACGGTGTTCAGCCGCGCGGTCAGCGTCGAGGGGTCGCTCGCGTCCCCGGCCCTACCCGTGGCGAAGGTGCCGGTCAGGTCCCAGTACTCGGCGGAGCGGAAGGCGATGCGCTCGCGCTCCCGCTCGACGACGAGACGGGTCGCGACGGACTGCACCCGGCCGGCCGACAGCCGCGGCATGACCTTCTTCCACAGGACCGGCGAGACCTCGTAGCCGTAGAGGCGGTCGAGGATCCGGCGGGTCTCCTGGGCGTCGACCAGCTTCTGGTTCAGATCGCGCGGATTGGCGACGGCCTCGCGGATCGCGTCCTTGGTGATCTCGTGGAAGACCATCCGGTGGACGGGGACCTTGGGCTTGAGGATCTCCTGGAGGTGCCAGGCGATGGCCTCGCCCTCGCGGTCCTCATCTGTGGCGAGATAGAGCTCATCGGACTCGGCCAGCAGCTCCTTGAGCTTCTTGACCTGGTCCTTCTTGTCACTGTTGACGACGTAGATCGGCTGGAACTCGGCGTCGACGTTCACGCCGAGGCGGGCCCAGGGCTCGCCCTTGTACTTCGCCGGGACCTCTGCGGCGCCGTTCGGCAGGTCGCGGATGTGTCCGACGCTGGCCTCGACCACGTAGCCAGGGCCGAGGTAGCCCTTGATCGTCTTCGCCTTGGCAGGCGACTCGACGATGACGAGTCGGCGGCCGCCGCCGTCTGTGGTCTCGCTGGTCGGGGACAACTTCGCTCTTCTCTCCGGTCGACGCTGGGATTGCCTCCCGGCCGGACGCCGGGACGCACTGCGGTGACGCTTGACGCTGCGGAGTGTGACGGTACCTCCCGGCCCCGTGTCAAACGGAAAAACCCCGCAACGCCACTCGAACGGTAACCCGACTACATGCCTTCATGTCGCCTGGACCGCATCAGGCGCCTGCCACGGGCCCCGGGGGCGGTCCTATGGATCATGACGGGGCCGACCTGCTCCCCGGTGTCCACGCCGGCCGTTCCCCGCGCGCCGCAGCCCCGGCACCTTCGGTGATCTCACACAGTGACGGTTCCCCGACGGTTCATCGCTCGCCCGGGGCCGCGCACCGCACCGTCCGCCGGCCGGCGACTGTCACAAGGCGGCGCCGGATGCCGTCATTGCCTTGATACAGCACGTGAGCGGGCTGGCAGGATGGACACGGCACGGCTCGCCGTTCGAGCCGGGTACTGCCGTCGTCACGCACACTCGGGGGGATCACCACCCATGGCCAACCAGCACCCCGGACCGCCTCCGGAACAGCCGCCCGGCCAGCCCGGTCAGAACCCTTACGCCACACCGGAGAGCGGCAAGCCCGCCGACCCCGGTTACGGCTATCCGCAGGGCGGCCGCCCCGGGGAGCCCGGATACGGCTATCCCCAGACGCCCGCGCAGCCGCAGCCGCAGCCCGGTTACGGGTACCCCCAGGCCGGCGCCCAGCCGGCACCCCCGCCCGGTTTCCCGCCGGGCGCGCCGCCGCAGCCGGCGCCCGGCGGCTTCCAGCCCGGGGCCCAGACCGGCGGGATGGCGCTGTCGCTCGGCGATATCGCGGTGACCGGCGACACGGTCATGACGCCGGCCGGACCGATGCCGCTCAAGGGCGCGGTGTGGACGGCGACCGATATGTCGCGGACGGAGGAGAAGATTCCGGCGCACGCGGTCGTGCTCGCCATCGTCTTCTTCCTCTTCTGTCTGCTCGGCCTGCTCTTCCTCCTGATGAAGGAGCGGGTGACGACCGGGTTCGTACAGGTCACGGTGAACAGCGGCGGCCGGCACCACTCCACGATGATCCCGGTGCAGTCCCGCGAGCAGGTGATGTTCGTGCTCAACCAGGTCAACTACGCCCGGTCGCTGAGCGTGTGAGCACCGGGGAGTCCTGGGGTCCCGCCGAGCCCGCGGGACCCACGGGGGCGGCGGTCCGGAAGCGCGCCCTCCGCCGGGCGGCGGTCGCACTCGGCGGCGGCGCGGCGGCCGCCGTCTACCTCTGGCACACCGATCCGCACCAGCCGGGGCAGCTGCTGATCCCCTGCCCCTTCAAATGGGCCACCGGGCTGCTGTGCCCGCTGTGCGGCGGGACCCGGATGGCGTACGACCTGATGCACGGCGAGGTCGTGACGGCCTTCCACGACAACGCCGTGCTGCTCACCCTGGGCGGGCCGGTGGTGGCGTACGCCGTCGGACGCCGGCTGGTCGCCGGCCTCCGCGGCCGGGTGTACCGGCCCCGACTGTCGGGCCGCGGCAATGCCGTGGTGCTCGGCATCGCCGCGGTGTGGATGCTCGCCCGCAATCTCGTCGGCTAAGGGCTGTCCCGTAGGCGACGCGCCACAGGGCGGCCTGACGGTCCGGCAACGGTCCGGACCGTCAGGCGTCCGTGCGCCGTGTCAGGGCGTCAGCACCTCAACGCGGCAGCGCCTCAGCGCACGGTGACCGAGACCACCGGCGAGACGGTGCTGCCGGTGGCCATGCGGAGCTGGTTGACGCCCTTGATGCCGAGCTTGACCCGCACCGCGTACGCGCCGCTGGAGTTGACCGGCGTCTGCGCGGGCAGCGAGACCCACTTCTTGCCCTGCTTCTGCTGGACGGTGAGCTTGGTGCCGGCCTTGATGCCCTTGGCGATGCCGGTGATCCGGAACTGCTCCCAGGCCTTGACCGTCGTCGCACTGGCCTTGGCCGTCAGGGAGGCGGCGGCCGGCGCGGTGGCCACGGTCGGCGCGGGCGTGTGCAGGTCCTGCGGTGCGGCGAAGGCCGCGGCCGAGCCGCCGGCGAGCAGGGAGACAGCGATGACACCGACGGTGGCGTAGCGGAGTGCACGGTTCATTGGGGTTCCTCCCTGAGGGGGCCGGCCCATGGGCCGACCGGCCTGTTGGTGACCTTCACTGAGGGAGATGCCCTGATGGCACCGAAAAGTTCCCGCGTACCGGCACACACCGGCCATTTATGACAGAACTGGCCGGAAGTGAACGGAACGCCTTCCTACGGCAGTTGAGGACGACGTCCCGGCACCAGGGTGCCGACGCGGCGGGCGGCAGGACGACGGGGCGACGCGGGCGGCTACAACGCCATCAGCAGCCAGCAGCCGGTGGCCAGGAACGCCACCCCGGACAGCAGCGCGGTCACGGCGGCGACCGGACGGCTGACACCGTCGGCGACCGGGGAACCGGTCCGCGCACACACGCCCGTCCACACCAGAAGTCCGGCGCCGAACAGCGCGAACGCCACACCGGCGAATGCCTCGGGTCCACTCTCCATGCGGGCAGCGTGGCACCCCGGGGCGGCATCCCGGCGAACGCCGGATGAACGCCACCGGTATGTCGCCCGCCGCTCCCCCGTCCGCGTCAGCCGCCCGCGTCAGCCGCCCCCGTCAGCCGTCCGCGTCACCCGGCCGCGGCCACCGGCTCCAGGAACCCCTGCTCCACCAGCATCCGGATCGAGGCCGGGGTGCGGTCCCGCAGCAGGACCGGGTCCTCGCCGACGAGTTGGGCGATGGCGTCCAGAATCCGCCCGGCGGGCAGGGTGCCGTCACACACCCCGGCGAAGCCCGCGCCGACCGTGTCCACCTTCGTGGCGCGCCGCATACCGCGGTTCTGACGCAGCACCACATGCTCCGGGTCCTCCGCCCCGGGCAGCCCGACCTGCTCCTGGACCACCTCGTCGGCGAGCTTGAAGTGGCCGGCCAGCAGCGCCGCGTCATCCGTGGCCCGCAGATAGTCCTGGCGGTCGAAGTGCGCCACGACCGCCTCCCCGAGCGGCTGCTCGACCGGATGCGGCCATTCCTCGACGGTGATGGAAGAAGCCTCCGAACCGGACTTGCGCAGCGTGATCCAGCCGAAGCCGATGGCCTTGGTCCCGCGCGCCTCGAACTCGTCGAGCCAGGCGTCGTACCGCGCGGCGTATGCCTCGTCGCCCGCCCGGTGGTCGCCCGCGTCGCGCAGCCACAGCTCGGCGTACTGGGTGATGTCCTGCACCTCGCGCTGCACGATCCAGGCGTCACAGCCCTGCGGCACCCAGGACCGCAGCCGGTCCTGCCACTCCTCGCCCGCCACATGCTGCCAATTGGCCAGCAGCTGGCAGTAGCCGCCGTCGTTGAGGTACGCGGCGGACTGCTGGACCAGCGTCCGGCACAGGTCGTCGCCGCCCATGCCGCCGTCCCGGTAGGTGAGGCGGGCGCCCGGGGAGATCACGAACGGCGGGTTGGACACGATCAGGTCGTACGTCTCGTCACCGGCCGGCTCGAACAGCGAGCCCTCCCGCAGGTCCGCCGCCTCCGCCCCGGAGAGCGCCAGCGTCAGCGCGGCGATCCGCAGCGCCCGGGGGTTGAGGTCGGTGGCCGTGACGCGGGTGGCGTGCTGGGCGGCGTGCAGCGCCTGGATGCCGGAGCCGGTGCCGAGGTCGAGCGCCTTGCCGACCGGGCGGCGCACGGTGATCCCGGCCAGGGTCGTGGACGCCCCGCCGACGCCGAGCACCAGCTCCGCGCGGTCCGCCTCCCCGACGCCCCGGATACCGCCGGCCCCGCCGACCGCACAGCCCAGGTCGGAGACGATCCACCAGTCCTGCCCCTCGGGGCCGCCGTACGGCCGCACGTCCACACTGGCGCGCAGCTCGTCGCCGTCCTGCACCAGCCAGCCGTCGGCGAGGCAGTCCGCGACCGGCAGCGCGGCCTGCGCGCGCCGCCGCTCCACCGGGCGCTGGAGCAGGAACAGCCGCACCAGGGTCTCCAGCGGGCTGTCACCGCGCGTCGCCCGCAGGGCGGGGACGGTCTCGCTGCGCGCCAGCGCGGCATAGGCGGGCGCGCCGAGCAGCTCCAGCAGCCCGTCGGCGGTGAAGGCGGCGGCCAGCAGGGCCTCGCGCAGCCGGGCGGTACGGGCGTTGCTCTCGGGGTCCTGGGCATCTGCGGTGGGGAGGTGCGTACTCACGCCCACCATTGTCGGCCCTGCCACTGACAAACGGCGACGGCCCGGCGCCACGCCCGCTCCGGGCGCGTCGCCGGGCCGTCGGAGCCCGTGCCGGTCCGCGGCCACCGCGGCGTCCCGGCCCGTCCGACTCCCGTGGCCGCTACGACTTCTTCGACTGCGTCGGCGCCGGGGAACCGGACGCGGCGGGGTTCTGACAGCCCTTCTGGGCGGCCATCGCCGTGCCGACGTCACCGGCCTCCAGGTTCTTGAAGGCGGCCTCGCTCTGCTTGTTGAGCTTGTTGATGCCGTTGGACAGGTCGCGCAGCCCGTCCGCGAACTTGAGCTTGTCCTTGGTGTCGAGGCTGTCGACCTGCTTCTGGAGGTCCGCGTAGCCCTTGGAGAGCGAGTTGAGCTCCTTGACGGCGTTCTGCTGGGCCTGCTTGCCCTGGTCGGTCGGCGGGGGCCCGGCCTTCTCCAGGGACTTGGCCAGCGAGGCGTAGGCGCCGGAAATCTTCTGGAAGGCGGCCGAGTCGGTCTGCTGGACCTTCTTGGAGTCCGTGCTGCCGTTGTCGGCCGTCTGCATGGCGCCGTTGGCGTCCTGGATCTTCTTGAACTGAGCCTGCGCAGGGTCGCAGAAACTCTTCGCCCAGTCATTGAGCTTCTTGCTGCTGTCGTCGCTGCAACCGGTCAGCGCGAGTACCAGTGCGGCACCGCCGGACAGTGCAGCCACAAGCTTCTTGTTCACCGGATTGGTCCCTTCCATGGCTCTCGGCCCCGGAACATACACGCCGAAAGGGCCCGGCCCACCGGTCGGGCATCCCGCCCTGCCCTCATTGCAGCCATTTGCACCAAGGACCGCAGGGCCACCCGGGCACACGGAAGGCGGGTGGCCGGCGTCCGCAAAATACGCCGTCCACCCGCCCAGTTGAGCGGTCCGCGCGCCCTGTTGGTGCTCCTCGGCGGCTAGGACGCCACCGCCGTCTTGGCCGACTTGGCGATGCTTTCCGGATCTTCGGAGTTGTCTTCGTCACCCACGGCGATTCCGCGCCGCTTGGAGACGTAGACCGCACCGACGATGACGGCGATCGCCAGCAGCGCGACCACGAGCCGGACGCCCGTGCTCTTGTCCTGGCCGTAGGAGAACTTGACCACCGCGGGGGCGATCAGCAGCGCCACCAGGTTCATGACCTTCAGCAGCGGGTTGATCGCCGGGCCCGCGGTGTCCTTGAACGGGTCGCCGACGGTGTCACCGATGACCGTCGCGGCATGCGCCTCGCTGCCCTTGCCGCCGTGGTGCCCGTCCTCGACCAGCTTCTTGGCGTTGTCCCACGCGCCACCGGAGTTGGCGAGAAAGACCGCCATCAGCGTGCCGGTGCCGATCGCACCCGCCAGGAACGAGCCGAGCGCGCCGACGCCGAGCGAGAAGCCGACCGCGATCGGGGTGAGCACGGCCAGCAGCCCGGGAGTGGCCAGCTCACGCAGCGCGTCCTTGGTGCAGATGTCCACGACCCGCCCGTACTCGGGCTTCTCGCTGTAGTCCATGATCCCGGGGTGCTCCCGGAACTGCCGGCGCACCTCGAAGACCACCGCGCCCGCCGACCGCGAGACCGCGTTGATCGCCAGCCCGGAGAACAGGAAGACGACCGAGGCGCCGAGGACCAGCCCGACCAGGTTGTTGGGCTGCGAGATGTCCAGGCTGAGGCCCATGCCGGTGGCGGCGTTGCCGACCTCCCGTACGGCGGTGGCGATCGCGTCCCGGTACGAGCCGAAGAGCGCGGCCGCGGCCAATACGGCCGTCGCGATGGCGATGCCCTTGGTGATGGCCTTGGTCGTGTTGCCGACCGCGTCCAGGTCGGTCAGCACCTGCGCGCCGTCACCGGTGACATCACCGGACATCTCGGCGATGCCCTGCGCGTTGTCGGAGACCGGGCCGAAGGTGTCCATCGCCACGATCACGCCGACAGTGGTCAGCAGGCCGGTGCCGGCCAGCGCCACCGCGAACAGCGCCAGCATGATGGAGGCGCCGCCCAGCAGGAACGCCCCGTAGACGGCCAGACCGATCAGCACCGCCGAGTAGACGGCCGACTCCAGGCCGATCGAGATACCGGAGAGCACGACCGTGGCCGGTCCGGTCAGCGAGGTCTTCCCGATGTCCCGTACGGGCCGGCGGTTGGTCTCGGTGAAGTAGCCGGTCAGCTGCTGGATCAGCGCGGCCAGCACGATGCCGATGGCGACCGCCACCAGCGCCAGCATCCGCGGGTCGCCGCTGGTGCTCAGGATCTCGACGTCGGTGACGCCCTTCAGGCCCTGGTAGCTGGACGGCAGGTAGATGAACACCGCGGCGGCCACCAGGACCAGCGAGATGCCCGCGGAGATGAAGAAGCCGCGGTTGATGGCCGTCATGCCGCTGCGGTCGCTGCGCCGGGGCGCGACCACGAAGATGCCGATCATCGCGGTGAGCACACCGATGGCCGGGACCAGCAGCGGGAAGGCCAGCCCGGCGTCGCCGAAGGCCGCCATGCCCAGGATGAGCGCGGCGACCAGGGTCACCGCGTACGACTCGAAGAGGTCGGCGGCCATACCGGCGCAGTCACCGACGTTGTCGCCCACGTTGTCCGCGATGGTCGCGGCGTTGCGCGGGTCGTCCTCGGGGATGCCCTGCTCGACCTTCCCGACGAGATCCGCGCCGACGTCCGCGGCCTTGGTGAAGATGCCGCCGCCGACCCTCATGAACATCGCGATCAGCGCGGCGCCGAGACCGAAGCCCTCCAGCACCTTGGGCGCGTCGACCGCGTACACGAGCACCACGCAGGAGGCACCGAGCAGTCCCAGCCCCACGGTGAACATTCCGACGACGCCACCGGTACGGAAAGCGATCTTCATCGCCTTGTGCGAGACGGCCGTAAGATCCTTTGTCTTGGTTTCACCCTCGGCCGGAGTGGCTTCCCGGGCGGCCGCCGCGACGCGCACATTGCTGCGTACGGCGAGCCACATGCCGATATAGCCGGTGGCCGCCGAGAATCCGGCGCCGATCAAGAAGAAGGCGCTGCGTCCGGCGCGCTGCGTCCAATTGTCCGCAGGCAGCAGCATGAGCAGGAAGAACACCACGACGGCGAATACACCGAGGGTCCGCAACTGCCGGGCCAGGTAGGCATTTGCGCCTTCCTGCACGGCCTCCGCGATCTTCTTCATTCTGTCGGTTCCCTCACCGGCCGCGAGCACTTGGCGGACCAGCACCGCCGCGACAGCCAGCGCCGCCAGGGCGACCACGGCGATCACCAGCACGATGCCGCGGTTGCCCGCCGTAAGGGACGGCCCGGCCAGAAAAGTGGGGGTGTCAAGCAACTGAGGGGTGTAAGGCCCCGCCATTCGTCCTCCTTGACGTTTGGCACATGGGCGCGCGGAAGCACGCTCAGGCGTCCTGAGCAAGATGTGGACGGATTGTAGGGAGCCGCGGTTGATCAAAACAGTACGCGTCAAAGGGAATTCGCCGGTAGCGGCGAAGATCAAAAGGCCGACGCGGTACGGAATTCGCCCGGACGAAGGAAAGCCACGAATTCGCTGACCACTGCACGATGATCTCTCTGTCGTACTGATCGCCTTTGGACCGCCCACTGATCGCCGCTGCTCAAAGACGCGGCCTCGGCGACTGGGCCGATTGAGGTGCGCGTGATACCGGAGAGAATTGATCCACCCGCCTACCGCCGAACGGGTGACCCGGGCCGCACGGCCCCCTCCCCGGCACCCCATGAAGCGCCGTCAGATCGAGTCCGGATCGCAACGCCTGAGACGGAAGCGGAGACCGGGACGAGCCGGTACGGGGGAGGCTGTGGCGGGGGCTGTGGGGACTGCGGGGACGGGGCTGCGGGGGCGGTCCGGGGGGTGTGCGCCGGGCATCCGGGGTGGGGACGGTCCTGGGCGGGCGCGCGGCGGTCCTGGGCGGGCGCGGGAGCAGCAGCGCCCGAGCGCCTCAGGCGAACGGGGGCAGAGCCCTCACCGGGCGGAGCCGTCATGAGTCCTCAGAGGAGACCGGCGACCTCATGGGGCCTGAGCGCGGCAGAAGGCCGTACGCACGCCTCTCCGGCGATCTCGCGGCCCGGGGCGTCGCCCTCGTGAAGCAAGGCCGCCACAGCCGCCGTCATCGCCCTCGGGGCGTCGGCGCGTGGATGAACCATGGACTGCAGATGTGACGTGACGTGACGGTTCGTGCCGCCTCACCTACGGACAGCACGGCTGGGAGACGTCTCGCTGACGGGGCCGCCGGACCGGAGCCCTACGGCAGGACCGCGGTCGTCGTGGTGGGCCAGGTCATGCGGATCAGCCCGCCGTCCTTGCCGGCGGTCACCTCGACATCGTCGACCAGCCCGCTGATCACGGCGAGGCCCATTTCGTCCTCGCCCTCGGCGTCGCTCTCCGCGACACCCTCGGCCGCGTCGGCGCCCCGCGCCGTACCGGAGTCGCCGGTCACCCCGTCGCCCACCTCGATCGAGAACTTCTTCTCGTCCTCGATCAGCAGGACCCGCACGGGCGCGGCGATGTCATGGCTCTCGTGCAGGCCCACGGCCCGGCTGCACGCCTCTCCGACGGCGAGCCGCACCTCGTCCAGCACGGCCTCGTCCACTCCCGCGCGCCGTGCCACGGCAGCCGCGACCAGACGCGCGGTGCGGACATGCTCGGGAAGGGCGCTGAAGCGAAGTTCGACGGTGGCCATGCCATCCCCCTCGTTATGCGGGCGTGCGACGCAGGGGGCCGGACCTCCGTCCGGTACCCCCCACTTCTTCCTCCCCCGCGCCTGGTGGCGCGGGGGAACCGGCAAGACCGTCAGTCAGTCGCCGAGACGGCTTCCTCGACCGAGGTGTGAATCGGGAACACCTTGGTCAGTCCGGTGATACGGAAGATCTTGAGAATGCGCTCCTGGTTGCAGACCAGGCGCAGCGAGCCCTCATGGGCACGCACCCGCTTGAGTCCGCCGACCAGCACGCCGAGCCCAGTGGAGTCCAGGAAGTCGACACGTTCCATGTCCACCACGAGGTGGTAGCTTCCGTCGTTCACAAGCTCGACCAGCTGCTCCCGCAGCTTGGGCGCGGTGTATACATCAATCTCGCCACCGACCTCGACGACCGTACGGTCGCCAACGGTCCGGGTCGACAGGGACAGGTCCACGGATCCTCCAGCACCTTGCTATCGAGCGGTCGCCCCCCTGGGGCCTCCCCACCGAAGGTAGGGGCGGATCTGGCAGCCGCCATGGCATTCAATCACTTACCAGCGGGCGTGCACGACGCCCTTTCAGCATTGTCCGTCACTCCGGTGACACACTCGGTGCCGATGGCCTCCAATCCACTCCCGCCGGATGCGGGTGCGCGCCCGTCCCCAGGCATGATTCTCGAACGTCTCGCCCGGGGCGCGACCCGCGCTGCGCGCATCACTCATACGGAGCACTTGCCCCCACGCATCGGCAGCCATGCCGACTGGCCGGAACAGATCCGGCCGGAAGTGATCGCCGCCATCCGCTCGGCCGGAATCGAGCGTCCCTGGGCTCACCAGGCACGGACGTCCGAACACGCACTGCGCGGCGAATCGGTCGTCGTCGCCACCGGCACCGCCTCGGGGAAGTCCCTGGCGTATCTCGCGCCGGTCCTCTCCACGCTCCTGGACGGCTCCGAGGCCCCGAACGGGAGAGGGGCCACGGCCCTGTATCTGGCCCCCACGAAGGCGCTGGCGGCCGATCAGCGGCGCGCCGTACGCGATCTGGCCGCCCCGCTGGGCTCAGCCGTCCGGCCGGCGGTCTACGACGGCGACACCCCCGTCGAGGAGCGCGAATGGGTCCGCCAGTACGGCAACTACGTCCTGACCAACCCCGACATGCTCCATCGCGGCATCCTGCCGTCGCACCCCCGCTGGTCCTCCTTCCTGCGGGCGCTGCGCTATGTCGTCATCGATGAATGCCACAGCTACCGCGGTGTCTTCGGCTCCCATGTCGCGCAGGTCGTCCGCCGACTGCGCCGTATCTGCGCCCGGTACGGCTCCGAGCCGGTCTTTCTGCTCGCCTCCGCCACGGCCGCGGAGCCGGGCCGGGCCGCGACCCGGCTCACCGGGCTGCCCGTGGTGGAGATCACCGAGGACACCTCGCCGCGCGGCGAGTTGGTCTTCGCGCTGTGGGAACCGCCGCTGACCGAACTCCACGGCGAGCAGGGTGCCCCGGTCCGCCGGACCGCCACCGCCGAGAGCGCGGATCTGCTCACCGATCTCGCCGTCCAGGGCGTACGCACCGTCGCCTTCGTCCGCTCCCGGCGCGGCGCCGAACTGATCGCGCTGATCGCGCAGGAGCGGCTCGCGGAGGTGGACCGCTCGCTGCCCGGCCGGGTCGCCGCCTACCGGGGCGGATATCTGCCCGAGGAACGCCGCGCCCTGGAACGCGCCCTGCACAGCGGTGAGCTGCTCGGGCTGGCCGCCACCACCGCGCTCGAACTGGGCGTGGACGTCTCCGGTCTGGATGCCGTGGTCATCGCCGGATATCCGGGGACCCGGGCGTCCTTGTGGCAGCAGGCCGGACGGGCGGGCCGCTCCGGGCAGGGCGCGCTCGCCGTGCTCGTGGCCCGCGACGACCCGCTGGACACCTATCTCGTCCACCATCCCGAGGCGCTCTTCGACCAGCCCGTCGAGTCCACCGTCCTGGACCCCGACAACCCGTACGTGCTCGCCCCGCACCTGTGCGCGGCCGCCGCCGAACTCCCGCTCACCGAATCCGACTTCCCGCTCTTCGGGCCGGCGACCGGCGGGCTGATGCCGCAGCTGGAGGCCGCGAGCCTGCTGCGCCGGCGGGCCAAGGCCTGGCACTGGACGCGCCGCGAGCGCGCCGCCGACCTCACCGACATCCGCGGGCAGGGCGGCTCGCCGGTGCAGATCGTGGAGGCCGGGACCGGGCGGCTGCTGGGCACCGTGGATGCCGCCGCCGCGCACACCACCGTCCACGACGGCGCGGTGCACCTCCACCAGGGCCGTACCTATGTCGTGCAGCAGCTCGATCTCGCCGACGACGTGGCGCTGGTCGAGGAGGCCAGCCCGCCCTATTCCACGACCGCCCGGGACACCACCGCGATCACCATCCTGGAGACCGACACCGAGATCCCCTGGGGCGACGCCCGGCTCTGCTTCGGGTCCGTCGAGGTCACCAACCAGGTCGTCTCCTTCCTGCGCCGCAAGCTGATCACCGGCGAGGTCCTGGGCGAGACCAAGCTCGATCTGCCGCCCCGTACGCTGCGCACCCGCGCGGTGTGGTGGACGGTCACCGAGGACCAACTCGACGCCGCCCGGGTCAATCCCGAGCAGCTGGGCGGCGCCCTGCACGCCGCGGAACACGCCTCCATCGGCATGCTGCCGCTCTTCGCCACCTGCGACCGCTGGGACATCGGCGGCGTCTCCGTGCCGCTCCACCCGGACACCCTCCTGCCGACCGTCTTCGTCTACGACGGCCACCCTGGCGGCGCCGGATTCGCCGAGCGCGCTTTCCACACGGCCGCCGACTGGCTCACCGCCACCCGTCACGCCATCGCCTCCTGCGAATGCGAGGCCGGCTGCCCTTCCTGCATCCAGTCGCCCAAGTGCGGCAACGGCAACGACCCGCTCCACAAGCGGGGAGCCATCCGGTTGTTGAGCGAGCTGCTGCGCGGGGCGCGGCAGGGGGCGTAGGCGGGGAGCCGGCACGGCGGGGCGTCGTGGGGGTGCCTGCGCCACGGGGCGTCGCCGGGGCGGCGGTGTGGCGGGACGGAGCCGGGGTGGCGGGCGGAGCCGCGGGGCCGGTGTGGCCCGGGCTCGGACCGTGGTGGCCGGGGCCGGTTCGGTTCGGGGCCGCGCCGGGTCGCCGCGCCCCGGTGGCCCGGCCCGGGCCCGTACCCGGGAGGTGAACGGGCGGCTGCCGGCCTCGGCCGAGACATCGGCGACCTGCCCGGTCACCGCGCAGCGCACCAGGCGGGTGTGCTGCGCGGCCGCCACCCGACGGGCCGCCGCGCAGGCCACGGCCGGGCCCTGAAGGGCATGATCCGCGGCGGCCAGCGCCGCCAGGTCCGCGGCGCCACCCGCCCGGTGTCGCGCCGCGACGGCCTGGCCCACGCCCATCAGGGCCACGAAGACCGCGCAGAGCGCCGCCGCGGCGAAGACCGTCCAGACCGTCGCCGAGCCCTCATCGCCGTACCGTCTCTTCCGCAAGAGCCACCGCCTCCCCCGTGACCTGCGCCGTCAGCCGCCACACGCCGGGCAGCTCGGCCGCGACCCGTACGCGCACCAGCGCGCCCTCCCGTGCCAGGGCGATCCGCGCGCCCCGTGGAGCCGCGCTCCGGGCCGCCGAGATCACCGCCGCCCGTGGTTCCGACCGCGCCGCGGCACGCGCCCCGGCCCGCGCCGCGTCCACACACTCGATACGGGCGCAGACCGCCATCAGCCCCCAGATGAGCGCCGCCACCACCGCCACCAGGACGGGTATGACCACTGCCGTCTCCGCCGTCACGAATCCGGCGTCGTGAGCCCGCGGGGTGCCCCGGGCCCGCAGGCCCGGGGCACCGCCGTCAGAACTGCACATTGATCGCCCTCTCGAGCGTCGACCGCAGCAACGCCTGGACCGGTCCACTCGTCACGACCTTGTAGAGCACCGCGGCGAGAGCGCAGGCCGCGAGCGTCCCGACGGCGTACTCCGCCGTGGTCATCCCCCGGTCGTCGCCCCCGATCGCGCGCAGCTTCGCCCACCACCGTCGCAACATTCCGCCCCGAAACATTCGAACCCCCTTTGAACGGCCCCTAGGAAGGGCCACTGATCTTTGACTTCTGGTGCATGGCTTCTTCTGGTTCTGGTGAATGGCTTCTTCTGATGAGTGACTTCTGAGGAACGGTCTGTGAGGACCGCTTGTGAGGAGCGGCTTCTGACATGCCGGTGGCTGGGCTTCCGGCGTGTCCGGTGAGCCGGTTTGCCCGTGCCGGCCCACCCGGCAAGTCGGCCCACCCGGCAGGTCGGCCCGACGGCCCGGCGGCCCGGCGGCCCGGCGGCCCGGCGGCCCGGTACATCGGTACGGCCTCGCCACCCCACCCCGCCGCGCGCCCCCGCACCGGCCCACGAACGCCACGCGTCCGCCGCTCAGTTACGTCCCAGCAGGCCGCCTGCCAGGCCGATCAGCACGGGTGCCACCCCGAGCGTCAGGAACGCCGGCAGAAAGCACGCCGACAGCGGCAGGGTGACGAGCACCCCGGCCCGTCGGGCCTGTGCGGTCGCCGTCCGGGCCTGCTCCGCCCGGAGTTCGGCGGTGATCCGGGACGCCGACTCGACGGCCGGTACCCCGGATATCCCGGCGCGCTCCATACAGCGCGCCAGCCCTTCGGCGCCGGGGAGCGCGGCCAACCGTGGCCATACGACCGCCGGTTCACCACCCAGGCGCAATTCCGCCGCCACCTGGCGCAGCCGCTCGGCGACCGGCCCGTCGAGCGACCGGCCCACCGCCTCGGCCGATTCCCGTGGTCCGGCCCCGGCCGCGAGGCAGGCCGCCAGCAGATCGCCGGCCGGCGCCAGCTCCGCCCGTACCTCCGCGGCCGCCGACCGAACCGCCTCCGCGCCCCGTTGCCGGACCAGGTGACGGTGCGCCCCGTAGCCCACGGCGAGTCCCACCAGGACTCCCGTCATGCCACCGACGAGGATGAAGACGAGTAGGGCCGCCGCCAGGGACCCGACCCAGTCCAGCGGGCGGCCGTTCCGTGGTGCGCCGTTCGTCGCCCTCGCTGTTCGCCGCCGCCATCGGCCTCGGGCAGACGGACCCGTCCGGGCCCCGTCCCTGTCGCGCCGGACCTGTCCACCGGCCCACACCACCGAGAGCCGTCTCCGTACGGCACGTCCGGCGCGCGCCTCCCGTACCAGCGCCAGGGCGCACCACACCGCAACCATGGCGGCGACTGCCATCCCCACCCTGTGGACAACTTCCGCACTCACACCGATCCCCTCCTACGCGCCTTCCGCTGCCGCGACGATCCGGGCCGTCCAGGCCACCCCGCCCCACTCCAGGAGCCCGCCGACCACCAGGCAGCCCCACCCTGCGGGCGTGTGCAGCAGCACCCGCAGCGGGTCGGCGCCCAGCGCACTGCCCATCAGGAGCCCGGCCGCCGGCAGCAGTGCGAGCATCAGCGCGGTGGCCCGGGGCCCGGCCAACTGGGCGCGCAGCTCGTCGCGTTGATCCCGCTGCGCCCTGAGGCCGGCCGCGATCCGCTCCAGCCCCGAGGCCAGCCCCGCGCCGCCCTCCACGGCCACCTGCCAGCACGCCGCCATACCGGTCAGCCCCGCTGCCCCCGGCTGCCGCGCCGCCACACGCAACGCCTGGGGGACGTCCCCGCCGTACCGCGCGGCCGCCAGCACCGCCGAGCCCGCCGCTCCGAGCCCCGGCGCGCCCGCGGCGAGCAGGGCCTGCGCGGGCTGCCACCCGGCCCGCAGCTCCCCCGCCACGGCCGCGCACAGCGCGATCACCGCGGCCGCCCGCCTCTCGCGCACCCGCCCCGCGCCGCGGGTGGCCAGCCACCGGCGGACGAGGAACGCCGCGACCACGGAGGCTGCCACCGGGAACACGGATCCGCCCAGAACCCCCAGCACCAGCCCCACCGGCAGACACCAGACCTCCCGCCCGATGTCTCCCCGGAGGCCGAGCCGCCAACGGCGCCCCGCGTCCCCCTCGACCAGCCGCCCCGCGCACCACTTCCGCACCCCCTCGCCGCGCAACCGGGCCGGCCATCCCCGTTCCGGGTCCGCTGCCCCGTCCCCGCCGAGCAGCGCCCGGGCCCGTCGCCGTACGTCGTCCGGCCGGCCACCGGCCGACCGGAGGGCGGCGCCCGCGCAGAGCACCGCGACCACCAGCGCCACTCCGGCCAACGTCATCCGGACGCACCCCCGCCCCGCTCACACAGCTGCCTCAACCGCCCCCAGCCGCGCCCTTCCTGGAAGCCGCCCGGGCCCCAGACGGCGGCCGGCACGGTCACCACGAAGCCGTCGCGGTCCCGCTCCAGGACATGGACCTCGGCGATCCGGCGCCGCCCGGTCCGGTCGCGTACGAGATGCAGCACGACCGAGAGCGCGGCCGCCAACTGGCTGTGCAGCGCGGCGCGGTCCAGGCCCGCGGTCGAACCGAGGGCCTCCAGTCGCGCGGGCACATCGCAGGCGGCGTTGGCATGGACCGTGCCGCAGCCGCCCTCATGGCCCGTATTCAGAGCCGCGAGCAGGTCCGTCACCTCGGCACCGCGCACCTCCCCGACCACCAGCCGGTCCGGGCGCATCCGCAGCGCCTGCCGTACGAGGTCCCGCAGCGTCACCCGGCCGACGCCCTCCTGGTTGGCGGGCCGGCTCTCCAGCCGCACCACATGGGGGTGGTCCGGCCGCAGCTCCGCCGAGTCCTCGGCCAGGACGATCCGCTCGGCGGGGCCTACCAGGCCGAGCAGCGTGCTGAGCAGCGTGGTCTTGCCGCAGCCCGTACCGCCGCTGATCAGGAAAGACAGCCGGGCCGCCAGCAGCGCCCGGAGCAGCCGGTCGCCACCCGGCGGGACCGTGCCGGCCGCCACCAGCTCCGCGAGGTCGAAGGCCCGCGGCCGCAGCACCCGCAGGGACAGACAGGTCCCTGCGACGGCCACCGGGGGCAGCACGGCATGCAGCCGGGTGCCGTCCGGGAGGCGGGCGTCCACCCATGGCCGGGCATCGTCCAGCCGCCGGCCGGCCACCGCCGCCAGCCGCTGGGCGAGTCTGCGCACCTCCGCCGCGTCCCGGAAGCGGACGTCCGTACGCTCCAGCCCGCCACCGCGGTCCACCCACACCTCGTCGGGCGCGGTGACCAGGACGTCCGTGACATCGGGCGCGGCCAGCAGCGGCTCCAGCGGCCCGCTGCCCACCATCTCGGACCGCAACGCGGCCACCACGCCCAGCACTTCGGCATCTCCCAGCAGCCGCCCCTGCTCGCGCAATGCCACAGCCACCCGCGCGGGCGTCGGCTCCGCCCCGGCCTCGGCGAGCCGCCGGCGCACCACCTCCAGCAGATCCGGCCCCTGGCTCATCCCCGGCCTCCGCCCCGGCCGACCGCATGGGAAGCCATCGGCGCATTCGCCGGCCCGGTCGCACCGGTCCCGGGCCTTGTGCTCCACCCCGGCCCACCGCCCGGTCCCGTCCCGGTGGCGGACGCCGGCCCGCCACCGTCGCCCCCGCTCTCGGTCATCCGCTCCCAGAACGCCGTGCAGAACCTCGCCAGCGGTCCGCGGACCTGCGCCCCCGGTGGCACCCCTCGCGACAGATCGGCCAACAGACCGGGCTCCCAGGGCACTTCACCGGCCAAGGGCAGCTCCATGAGGCGGGCGATCTCGTCCGGCGGCAGGCCGTGTCCATGCCGTCCGGGAGCCCCACGCGCCACGACGCGCAGATCACCGAGCACTTTCTGCACCCCGGCGGCCACCCGCTGCGCCGCCGCGACCGCGCGCAGCTCCGTAGGGACGAGCAGCAGTCCCATGTCCACCTGGGCCAGGGCCTCCATCACCGCCACGTCGACCCTGCGCGGCAGGTCCACCACCACGACACCGCCGCGCCGGCGCGCCGCGGCCATCACCGCGCGCATGGCCGGGGGCGGGATGGTGACATCGGAGCCCCGGTCCCAGCTGAGGACCCGGAACGAGTGGAGGCGCGGGAGCGACTCGGCCAGGGCACCACAGGCGACCCGGCCCCGTGATTCGGCGAACGCGGGCCAGCGCAGACCCTTCTCCCTTTCGCCGCCCAGCAGGACGTCCAGCCCACCGCCCAGCGGGTCTCCGTCGACGAGCAGCGTGCGCCGTCCCGTACGGGCCGCGGTGACGGCCAGTGCGCCGGCCAGGGTGCTCGCTCCGGCGCCGCCGCAGCCGCCGATGACGCCGACCGTCAAGGCCGGCGGCCCGACGCCCTCGACGGCATCGGCGATCCGGTCCGCAAGCCAGCGCTCACCGTCGGGGAGGGCCAGGACCCGCTCGGCGCCAAGGGCGACGGCCAGCCGCAGTACTGCCGGGTCGTCCGCGTCCTGCCCGGTGAGGATCACGCCCGCCCGGCGTCCGGCCCCGCGCATCCGGGGCGCGCAGTCAGCGCCGATGATCACCAGGGGCGGCGCTTCCCAGTCCCCTTTACGGGCCGGCAGGCCGTGCGCCACTTCGGGCAGCGCCCCGGCCGCCGCACACAGCCGCAGAAGATCGTCGAGGAGTCTTTCGTCCTCGGTGATGATCAGCGGACCGCCCCGCTCCTCGCCGGCATGGACCGGCCGTTCCGATGGCGTCATTCCGGCCACGTTCCGTCCCCCTATCGCTACACAACTCGCGCATCCGCGAACTCGCGGACTTTTACGCTGCACCGATCGGGGAAATCTTGTGGATCTTGACCCAAAATTGTGGACAACTCCGGGGCTGTGAATATCCCTGTCACCTATTCCAGCGACGGGCGGCCACTTCTGGGGTTCAGGAGAGCCTTCCGCAGAGCAGCAGACTGACTACGGTGCGTAATGATCCGCAAGCAGAGAGGCTGCGGGCGCCGAGCAGGCAAGGAGAAGTGCGGATCAGCGTCCGGTGGCGGAAAATGCGTCCGGACATGCGACGACCCCCGCCGGGGGGGAGAGCGGGGGTCGTCCCCACGGCCGACTCGGGGGGGGAGGAGCCGGACCGGGTTAGCACGGTCGCGAACGATCCGTGACTTCCATGGTGTACCCGAGAGGCTTCTCAGGCAAACCCACGCGCCACACCTTACGCCGAATGGTGGGCGCCTATGCTCGCCCCGTGGAAAACCACTCCGTGCCTCACTCGACTCCCCGTACTGCCGCGTTCTTCGACTTGGACAAGACCGTCATTGCTAAGTCAAGCACGCTGACCTTCAGCAAGTCGTTCTACCAAGGCGGCCTGATCAATCGGCGGGCCGTACTGCGCACCGCGTACGCCCAGTTCGTGTTCCTGGCGGGCGGCGCCGACCACGATCAGATGGAGCGGATGCGGGAATACCTCTCCTCACTGTGCCGCGGCTGGGACGTGGCCCAGGTGCGGGAGATCGTCGCCGAGACGCTGCACGATCTCATCGACCCCATCATTTATGACGAGGCGGCCTCGCTCATCGAGGAACATCATGCCGCGGGGCGGGACGTCGTGATCGTCTCCACCTCCGGTGCCGAGGTCGTCGAACCGATCGGTGAACTCCTGGGCGCGGACCGGGTGGTGGCCACCCGCATGGTCGTCGGCGAGGACGGCCGCTTCACCGGCGAGGTGGAGTACTACGCCTATGGCCCGACCAAGGAAGAGGCCGTACGGGAACTCGCCGCGTCCGAGGGCTACGACCTCGAGCGCTGCTACGCCTACAGCGATTCGGCCACCGATGTCCCGATGCTCTCGGCGGTCGGCCACCCCTTCGCCGTCAACCCGGACCGGGCGCTGCGCCGCGAGGCGGTCGCGCGGGGTTGGCCGGTTCTCTCCTTCAGTCGGCCGGTCCCGCTCAAGCAGCGGCTGCCGACGCTGTCGATGCCCTCGCGACCGGTGCTCGCCGCGATGGCCGCGGTGGGAGCGGCCATGGCGACGGCGACGCTGGTCTGGTACGCGAGCCGACGGAAAACCACAAAGCCACGCCTCGGCCTTATTGGCCGGAGCGGCCGCATCGCCCGTAATGCCCGCGTTTGAAGTCAAACGTAAAGATCTGAGGCACGGGGTTCCGCTTCCCTCGCCCGAGGAGTACAAAGGACTTAACGGCCCGCGAGACCAAGGACATCCGAGAGGAACACCTTTAACGCAGGAAGTGGCCCACGGACCGATGCATGAATGTCGGGCACCCACGCGACGCCGACCCGTCGATTACGGGCCAGCCGCACCAGGCAACCGGACAAAGATTCCGGCCTGATGGGCAAATATTCGAGCACGCTTGGTAACCCGGCAGACATGCCAGCGGCGGTACCACCGATTGGTACCGCCGCAACCCTTGTTCAGGGGCGAATGAAGCAATCCTTCCGGAATTCTTCGAGCGCCACCCAAAGGGTTTCGTCCCGCCGCCCGTTATGCCGCGCCGCGCTGGAGCGCCTCACAGACGGCGGTGCTCTCCCGTACGCCGAGTTCCACGGCGCGTCCACAGTGCGCGATCCACGCCGCGACGCCCTCCGGGGTACCCGAGACATAGCCCTCCAGGGCCGCGACATACGCCGCGCGCCCCAGTTCGGCGTGCCCGACCTCGGCGGGGCAGATGGACTTCGGGTCCAGTCCGCTGCCGATCAGCACGATCCGCTCCGCGGCCCGCGCGACCAGCCCGTTGCACGTGGCGAACGGCCGCAGGGCGAGCAGCTCACCGTGCACCACCGCCGCGGTGACCAGCGCCGGCGCCTCACTGCCCGCGAGCAGCAGCCGCGCCAGCCCGTCCAGCCGACCGGCGACCTCGTCGGCATCCGGCAGCGGCAGCTCGATGAGCGGTTCGTCCACCGGCTCCTTGCCCAGCCGGGGCCGCCCCACCGTCTCGTCGGCCGCCCGGCCGGCCTCATCGGCGCTTCGCCCCCCGCCGGACGCGGCCACCAGATGGAGCCGCGCCAGCACCCGCAGCGGCGACTGCCGCCACACGCTGAGCAGCTGCCCGGCCTCCGCGGTCAGCCGCAGGGCCGCGCCGACCGTGCGCGGCTCGCCCTCGACGCCGAAGTCGGTGCGGCGCCGGACCTCTTCGAGTGCCCAGTCGGCCCCTGAAAGAGCCGCGGAACCACGCGCTCCGCGAAGCGCCGCCTCGGACGTCACCTCGTTGCTGCGGCGTCGCATGACCCGATGCCCGTAGACCCGGTCGACGCCCTTGCGTACGGAGTCCACGGAGTCGGCGACTCCCGGAAGCGAGGCCAGGGTCACGAGCGGGTCGGCGCTCGCCTGCGGGGGTTCGGGGGGCGTCCCCCGGGAGATTCCAGCCATGGGTACGACCCTACGCACCACCAGGCCGGACCCCTCGAAGGAGTGGTCTTCCTCACGCAGCCCTCTCACCCTGAGCGAGATCAAGATTACCCTTGGTGAACATGAAGATCGCTTTCGTAGGCAAGGGCGGCAGCGGCAAAACCACCCTGTCCTCCCTGTTCATCCGGCATCTCGCCGCCTCCCGGGTCCCCGTGATCGCCGTGGATGCCGACATCAACCAGCATCTGGGCGCTGCCCTCGGCCTCGACGAGGCGGAGGCCTCCGCGCTTCCCGCGATGGGTGCCCAGTTGCCACTGATCAAGGACTACTTGCGGGGCAGCAATCCCCGGATCCCGTCCGCCGAGTCAATGATCAAGACCACCCCTCCCGGCGAGGGCTCGCGACTCCTGCGGGTCGGCGAGGACAACCCCGTCTACGACGCTTGCGTCCGGACGGTGGAGCTCGACGCCGGTGCCGTGCGGCTGATGGCGACCGGCCCGTTCACCGAGTCCGATCTCGGCGTGGCCTGTTACCACTCCAAGGTCGGCGCCGTGGAGCTGTGCCTGAACCACCTCGTGGACGGCCGGGAGGAGTATGTCGTCGTCGACATGACGGCCGGTTCCGATTCCTTCGCCTCCGGGATGTTCACCCGCTTCGACATGACCTTCCTGGTCGCCGAGCCGACCCGTAAGGGCGTCGCCGTCTACCGCCAGTACAAGGAATACGCACGGGACTTCGGCGTCCCCTTGAAGGTCGTGGGCAACAAGGTGCAGGGCCCGGAGGACCTGGCGTTCCTGCGCGACGAGACCGGCGACGATCTGCTGGTCGCCGTCGGCCACTCGGACTGGGTGCGCGCCATGGAGAAGGGCCGCCCGGCCCGCTTCGCCCAGCTGGAGGAGGCCAACCGGCACGCCCTGGAAACGCTGCACCACACTGCCGACGCCGCCTACGGACGCCGCGACTGGGAGCGCTACACCCGGCAGATGGTGCACTTCCACCTGAAGAACGCGGAGAGCTGGGGCAATGCGAAGACCGGAGTCGATCTCGCCGCGCAGGTCGACCCCGCCTTCGTGCTCTCCGAGGGAGCAGCCACCCCTCAGCCCGCCTGACCTGCCGGACGACGCGGGCGGGCGCCACCGGCCCGGCCGGTGTGCCCGGGCGGCAGCCCGCTCCGCGTCGCGACTCCGCGGCCGGCGACGTCATGCGCAGCGCCGGTGAGCGCCATCCCGGTGAGGGACCGGACTCACCGCGCACCACCTTCACGCGCCAAGAAAAGGACGGAAAACCACAAGGCGGAAGTCACCATATTCACCGGATAGAGGGATGCATTGCGGCGAATGACCGCAAAAGCTTCTCCCTACCTTTACCTCTCATTACGGTTCATTTACCGATGCTTGAGAGTCACCGGACCATCACCCGATATTGATGCCCGCCGGTCGGCTCACGTCCCGCCGCAGTACACCGCCGCCCCACGATCGCGCCCCGCGCGACCGCGTCGCCCCGGAGGAGACGGGAATGTCGCAGACCGAGAAGCAGCCGCCGCGCACATCGCACCGCACCGAGATCCCTCCCGAGCCCCGTACGCCGTCCGAGCCCGGCTCCCCTGTGGAGAGGGGCCGGGCCGCCCGCCGGGACCTTTCCGCCTCGATCGTCGTCTTCCTGCTCGCCGTCCCGCTGTCCCTCGGCCTCGCCCTGGCCACCGGCGCCCCGCTCCAGGCCGGGCTGGTCTCCGCGGTCGTCGGCGGCATCGTCGCCGGGCTCCTCGGGGGCGCCCCGCTCCAGGTGAGCGGGGCGGCAACCGGCCTCCTGGTGGTCACCGCCGATCTGGTCCAGCGCTACGGCTGGCGCGCCACCTGCGCCCTCACGATCCTGGCCGGCCTCACCCAACTCGCCCTGGGCGCCCTGCGGGTGGCCCGCGCGGCGCTGGCCATCAGCCCGGCGATCGTGCACGGCATGCTGGCCGGCATCGGGGCCACCATCGCCCTCGGCCAGCTCCATGTGGTGCTCGGCGGCAGTCCGGACAGCTCGGCGCTCGACAACGCCGCCGCACTGCCGGGCCAGTTGGCGCACCCCCACGCCGTCGCGCTGCTGATCGGCGCCGTCACCGTCGCCGTGCTCCTCGGCTGGGGACGGCTGCCGGGCCGCGCCGGGCGCTGGGCGCGGGTGCTGCCCGCCCCGCTGGCCGCCGTGCTCGCCGCGACGGCCGTCAGCGCGGGGACGGAGGTGGCGCGGGTGGAGCTGCCGTCCTGGCGGATGCCCGAGCTGCCGGTGCTTCCGGACGACTCCCTTCCGGCCCTTGCCGCCGCGGTGCTCACCGTCACCCTCGTCGCCAGCATGGAGTCACTGCTGTCGGCGGTGGCCGTGGACCGGCTGGCGGCCGACCGTCCGGGCGCGCCCACCGGGCGCGCGCAGCTCAACCGTGAGCTGGCCGGCCAGGGCGTGGCCAATACGGTCTCCGGGCTGTTGGGCGGGCTGCCGATCTCCGGGGGCGCGATCCGCGGCTCGGCCAATGTGCGGGCCGGCGCGGTCAGCCGCCGCGCCACCGTGCTGCACGGCGTATGGGTGCTGCTGTGCGCGGGCCTGCTGGCCACGGCGCTGGAGCTGATTCCGCTGGCCGCGCTCGCCGCGCTGGTGATGGTCGTCGGCGTACGGATGGTGAGCTTCGCGCACATCCGGCATGTCCAGCGGCACCGCGAATTCCCGGTGTATGCGGCCACGTTGGGCGGCGTCGTTCTCTTCGGGGTGCTCCAGGGAGTGGCGACGGGCATCGCGGTCGCGGTCTTCCTGGCGCTGCGCCGGCTGACGCACACCCGTGTCACGGTCACGGAGGAGGCGGACGGCCACCGGGTGCGGGTCAGCGGGCAGTTGACGTTCCTGGCGGTGCCGCGGCTGAGCCGGGCGCTGGCGCAGGTGCCGGCGCACACCGATGTCGTCGTCGAGCTGTGCGGTTCGTTCATGGACCACGCCGCCTACGAGGCGCTTCAGTCATGGTCGGCCACCCACCGGGCGCACGGCGGCCGGGTGACGCTCGGTGGCCGCTCGGGCCGACCGCTCGCCGCGCAGGCCGGTGCGCACTCCTGCCGGCCGTGGACGCCCTGGCGGAATCATCACTGCACCCGGCCCGCCCCGGACCCGGCGGCGGTGCCGGAGAGCAGCGGCAGCCAACTACTGGGCGGGGTCTCCGCATTCCAGCGCCATACGGCTCCGCTGGTGCGCGAGGAGTTGTCCCGGCTGGCGCGTGAGGGTCAGCGGCCGACCCAGCTGTTTCTGACCTGTGCCGACTCCCGGCTGGTCACGAGCATGATCACGTCCAGCGGGCCAGGCGATCTGTTCACCGTGCGCAATGTCGGCAATCTGGTGCCGCCGCCCGGCTCGGACTCCTCCTGCGACTCCGTGGGCGCGGCGATCGAGTACGCGGTGGAGGTGCTGCGGGTCGGCTCGATCACGGTCTGCGGCCATTCGGGGTGCGGTGCCATGGGGGCGCTGCTGGGCGCCGCCGCACCGGAAGACGCCGAGCCGACCCCGCTCTCCCGCTGGCTGCGGCACGGCCGGCCGAGCCTGGCCCGTATGCAGCGCATCGGACGGCTGGGCCGGGGTGAAGTCGCCCTCAGCGGGCGGCCGGTGAGTGATGACCAGGAACGGCTGGCGCTCGTCAACGTCATGCAACAGCTCGACCATCTCCGGGCCCACCCGTGTGTGGCCCGCCGGGCGGCCGAGGGCACACTGACCTTGCACGGCATGTATTTCCATGTCGGCGAGGCCCAGGCATATGTGCTCGACGAGTCCGCCGGGCGGTTCTGCGCGGTGCGCGGCGAACCTGCGCCGGTCACGGTCTGACCTGCGCGGCGTCTCCTCAACAGCCCCTGAACACACCCTGAACGAAAGGTCTACACCAATAATTGTCCACAGCCCTTGTCAGGGCCGGGCGCGGGCTGATGAGCTATGACCTGGGGACACATCGGACGCCCTGGGAATGGGAGATGTTGTGAGCAACGAAAGCCTGGCCAACCTGCTCAAGGAGGAGCGGCGGTTCCCGCCGCCCGCCGATCTGGCCGCGAACGCCAACGTCACGGCTGCCGCGTATGAGCAGGCCGCGGCAGACCGGCTGGGCTTCTGGGCCGAGCAGGCCGAACGCCTGTCCTGGGAGACCGCGCCCACCCAGACCCTCGACTGGTCCAACGCACCCTTCGCGAAGTGGTTCGCCGACGGCAAGCTGAACGTCGCGTACAACTGTGTGGACCGGCATGTGGAGAACGGCCTGGGTGACCGGGTCGCCATCCACTTCGAGGGCGAACCCGGCGACACCCGCGCGATCACCTACGCCGAGCTCCAGCGCGAGGTCTCCAAGGCCGCCCACGCGCTGACCGAGCTGGGCGTGCGCAGCGGCGACCGGGTCGCCATCTACCTGCCGATGATCCCGGAGGCGGTCATCGCCATGCTGGCCTGTGCGCGCCTGGGTGCTCCGCACTCGGTCGTCTTCGGCGGCTTCTCCGCGGACGCCCTGGCGACCCGCATCAACGACGCGGACGCCCGTGTGGTGATCACCGCCGACGGTGGTTACCGCCGCGGCAAGCCATCCGCCCTCAAGCCCGCCGTCGACGCCGCACTGACCAAGCCCGGCACGGAGAACGTCCGCAGCGTCCTCGTCGTACGCCGCACCGGCCAGGAGGACGTCGACTGGCACGAGGGCCGCGATGTGTGGTGGCACGAGATCGTCGACCGGCAGAGCGACCAGCACACGCCCGAGGCCTTCGACGCCGAGCACCCGCTGTTCATCCTCTACACCTCCGGCACGACGGGTAAGCCCAAGGGCATCCTGCACACCACCGGCGGCTACCTCACCCAGGTGTCGTACACCCACCACGCCGTCTTCGATCTCAAGCCGGAGACCGACGTCTTCTGGTGCACCGCCGACGTCGGCTGGGTGACCGGCCACTCGTACATCACCTACGGCCCGCTCTCCAACGGCGCGACCGAGGTGCTCTACGAGGGCACGCCCGACTCCCCGCACCAGGGCCGCTGGTGGGAGATCGTGCAGAAGTACGGCGTGACGATCCTCTACACCGCGCCGACCGCGATCCGCGCCTGCATGAAGTGGGGCGACGACATCCCCGCGAAGTTCGATCTGTCGTCGCTGCGCGTACTCGGGTCGGTGGGCGAGCCCATCAACCCCGAGGCGTGGATGTGGTACCGCAAGCACATCGGGGCCGACAAGACACCGATCGTCGACACCTGGTGGCAGACCGAGACCGGCGGGATGATGCTGAGCCCGCTGCCGGGCGTCACGGCGACCAAGCCCGGTTCGGCTCAGGTGGCACTGCCCGGTATCGCCGCGACGGTCGTGGACGACGACGCGCGCGAGGTCCCCGACGGCGCCGGCGGCTACCTCGTCCTGACCGAGCCCTGGCCGGCCATGCTCCGCACGATCTGGGGCGACGACCAGCGCTATCTCGACACGTACTGGTCGCGCTTCGAGGGCAAGTACTTCGCCGGTGACGGTGCCAAGAAGGACGACGACGGCGACATCTGGCTGCTCGGCCGGGTGGACGATGTGATGCTGGTGTCCGGCCACAACATCTCCACCACCGAGGTGGAGTCGGCGCTGGTCTCGCATCCGAAGGTGGCCGAGGCCGCGGTCGTCGGCGCCGCCGACCCGCAGACCACCCAGGCCATCTGCGCCTTCGTCATCCTGCGCGGTGGTGCGGCGGAGGACGAGGGCCTGGTCGAGGAGCTGCGCGCCCATGTCGCCCAGCAGCTCGGCCCGATCGCCAAGCCCAAGCGGATCCTGCCGGTCGCGGAGCTGCCCAAGACCCGGTCCGGCAAGATCATGCGGCGGCTGCTGCGCGATGTCGCCGAGAACCGTGACCTCGGTGATGTCACCACCCTCACCGACTCCTCGGTCATGGACCTGATCCAGGCGAAGCTGCCGAGCGCGGCCAGCGAGGACTGAGCGCGACGGCGCACGGAGGGGGCATCCGGCCGACGCGGCCGGATGCCCCCTTGCCTTGAGCCCGGCCGCCCGCCTTCCCGGCGGCATCGCGGCGAGGAGCACCCCGACGGTGCCCCGTCCCTCCGGCGGCCCGGCGCCCGAATTGACCGTAGTGTGAGACCACCGGATAGCCGCTCGCGCCCGCCCGGTACAGTGGGACACGCGTCAATGACACGCTAAAACTCTGGGTGCGCCGGGAAGTCTGGTCGGCAACTGCAACAGCCGTACACAGCTGCCGAAAGCCGGAGGTCCCCCAGTGAGCGCGCGAAGCAATCAAACGATCAAGAAGTGTGCGCCGCGCGCCCACCGTCCCGCCGAGCGCGGCGAGGCCCGCGCATGAGCGCCCCCCGGAACCGCCGCACCCCCTTCCTGGGGCGGATGTCCCTGCCCGAGCGGAACTTCATCGCGGAGGCGCTACGCGCCGAAACCGTCGGCGGCATCCTCCTCCTCGCCGCCGCCGTAGCCGCTCTGATCTGGGCAAACACCCTCGGCAAGAGCTACGAGACGGTCCGCGGTTTCCACCTGGGACCGGCCGCGCTGGGTCTGGACCTGTCCCTCCAGCACTGGGCCGCCAACGGGCTGCTCGCGGTCTTCTTCTTCGTCGCCGGTATCGAGCTCAAGCGCGAACTGGTCGCCGGTGAGCTCCGTGACCCCAAGGCGGCCGCACTCCCCGTGGTCGCCGCGCTCTGCGGGATGGCGATGCCGGCGGTCGTCTACTTCGCGGTCAACAGCATCGGCGGCGGCTCGCTCCAGGGCTGGGCGGTCCCCACCGCCACCGACATCGCCTTCGCGCTCGCCGTACTCGCCGTGATCGGCACGTCCCTGCCCGCCGCGCTGCGCGCCTTCCTGCTCACCCTCGCCGTCGTCGACGACCTCTTCGCGATCCTGATCATCGCGATCTTCTTCACCTCGAAGATCGACTTTCTGGCGCTCGGCCTTGCCGTCGCCGGCCTGGTGATCTTCTATCTGCTGCTGCGCAAGGGCGTCCGCGGCTGGTACGTCTACGTCCCGCTCGCCTTGGTCATCTGGGGCCTGATGGAGAACAGCGGGGTGCACGCCACCATCGCCGGCGTCGCCATGGGCCTGATGCTGCGCTGCACCCGGCGCGACGGCGAGACGCAGTCCCCGGGCGAACACATCGAGCATCTGGTCCGCCCGCTCTCGGCCGGCTTCGCCGTGCCGCTGTTCGCCCTGTTCTCCGCGGGCGTGTCCCTATCCGGCGGTGCGGTCCACGAGGTGTTCACCCGGCCGGAGACGCTCGGGGTCGTGCTCGGCCTGGTGGTGGGCAAGGCGCTCGGCATCTTCGGCGGCACGTGGTGCACCGCCCGCTTCACCCGGGCCCAGCTCAACCCCGACCTCAAGTGGCCGGATGTCTTCGCCGTCGCCTCTCTGGCGGGCATCGGCTTCACGGTCTCCCTGCTCATCGGCGAACTCGCCTTCGCCGGAGACCTGGTGCTGACCGATGAGATCAAGGCGTCGGTGCTGATCGGCTCGCTGCTGGCGGCCGTCCTCGCCGGCATCCTCCTCAAGGTCCGCAACACCAAGTACAAGAAGCTGTGCGAGGACGAGGAGCGGGACGAGGACCAGGACGGCATCCCCGACATCTACGAACTCGACAAGCCGGAGTACCACCTGCGGATGGCAGCGATCCACGAAGCCAAGGCCGCTGAGCACCGGCGACTGGCCGAAGTGGCCTCCGACTCGCATGCCGGAGACGATGGTCCGGCATGATCTGAGAGGCTTTGCATCCGGGTGAAGAGATGAGGGAGACGGCGATGAGCGCAGTGCACGACGGCACGGACCGCAGCCTCGGACAGCTGGTGGCCACGGCCACGGCCGAAATGTCCGCGCTGGTGCACGACGAGATCGCGCTGGCCAAGGCGGAGTTCCGGCAGGACGCCAAGCGCGCGGGCATCGGCAGTGCCGCGTTCATGGTGGCCGGCGCACTGGCGCTGTTCGCGCTGCCGGTGCTGAGCTTCGCGGCGGCGTACGGCATCCACAACCTCGGCCTCGGGCTCGCCTGGTCCTTCCTGATCGTCGGGGGCGCCTTCCTGGTCCTCGCCGGACTGCTGGCCCTCATCGCGATGGCCAAGATGAAGAAGATCAAGAAGCCGGAGAAGTCGATCAACTCCGCCAAGGAGACCGCGGCCGTACTCCAGAAGGCCAAGCCGCACCCGCGGGTGGCGCCCGTGGAGCACCCGGTGCTGGAGTCTGTGACACGCTCATCGGTATGACAGCCCCTGACAGCACCGCCTCGGTCGTACGGATCGACCTCCCCAGCGGGGACGAGGTGTCGCACCGCGACGTCGCGGCCAACGGCGCCCGCTTCCACATCGCGGAGATGGGCGACGGCCCCCTGGTGCTGCTGCTGCACGGCTTTCCACAGTTCTGGTGGACCTGGCGGCACCAGATGCCGGCGCTCGCCGAGGCGGGCTTCCGGGCGGTCGCGATGGATCTGCGGGGCGTCGGCGGCAGCGACCGCACCCCGCGCGGCTACGACCCGGCGAACCTCGCTCTGGACATCACCGGCGTCATACGGTCCCTGGGAGAGCCGGACGCCGCGCTCGTCGGCCACGATCTGGGCGGCTATCTCGCCTGGACGGCGGCGGTGATGCGGCCCAAGCTGGTGCGCCGGCTGGCGGTGTCCTCCATGCCGCATCCGCGACGCTGGCGCTCGGCGATGCTCTCCGATGTCCGGCAGAGCGCCCGGAGTTCGCACATCTGGAACTTCCAGCGCCCCTGGCTGCCGGAGCGCGCCCTGACGGCGGACGACGCGGCGCTGGTGGGCCGGATGATCCGCGACTGGTCCGGCCCCCGGCTGCCGGACGACGACGCGCTGGCGGTCTACCGACGGGCGATGAGCATCCCCTCGACGGCGCACTGCTCGATCGAGCCGTACCGCTGGATGGTGCGCTCGATGGCCCGCCCCGACGGTCTCCAGTTCAACCGCCGGATGAAGATGCCCGTACGGGTCCCGACGCTGCATCTGCACGGCTCGCTCGACCCGGTGATGCGCACCCGCAGCGCGGCCGGCTCCGGCGAGTACGTCGAGGCGCCGTACCGCTGGCGGCTCTTCGACGGTCTGGGGCACTTCCCGCACGAGGAGGACCCGGTGGCGTTCTCCACGGAGCTGATCAACTGGCTGAAGGACCCGGAACCGGACCGGTGACGGGCCGCCGTCCCGGGGCCGGGCAGGGAGCAACGGTGCCCCCGGGGCGGACTGTTGACTCACCGCGTGAACCGGTTCGTCCCTGCCCTCCGCGGACCGCTGAGCGGGCTTTCCGTACCGCTCGGCGGAGCAGCCGCACAACGGGCTCGAACGTGCGTATGACGAACAGCCACTTGCCCGGCGCATAGGCCAATTGGCGGTCCCCGGGGCGGTTACGGACCTTGGGCCACGGGCAGAGTCGAGGGTATGGGCTGGACGCACGACTACCGTGACGTGGCACGCAACCGCCGCAGCAGTACCGTTTCCGTGGGTACTCAGGAAAGGGGAACCCCGGACCTCAGGTCCGACGCATCCCCCGACCCGGCGCACCCGATGGGGATTCCGCGCATCCTGCGCCGCAGAGCGCGCTGGATGAGCGCGCGACTACGCCATCCCCGCACCTGACTCCTCGGCCCGCCGACGGGGCGCGGGACTTCCCGCACCGGACGTCGGCGGGCAGCAGTGATCCTCCGGACCGCCAGGGCCTGTCCGGTGGCCGGGCCCAAGACCCGCCCACCGGAGTGGCCCTAGATCGCGCAGCCCTGGCTGTCGACCTGCTGCTGGGCCTTGCGCCCCCTGATGACGTCCTCACGGACCTCGTCGGCGGTCAGCGCATAGCCGGTGCGCGAGTCGTCCCGCGACTTCGCGAAGACGACACCGTAGACCTTGCCCTGCGGGGTGAGCAGCGGGCCGCCGGAGTTGCCCTGCCGGACCGTGGTGTAGAGGGAGTAGACATCGCGGCCGACCGTGCCGCGCTTGTAGATGTCCGCGCCGTTGGCCTGGACGCGGCCGCGGACCCGGGCGGCGCGGACGTCATAGCCGCCGTTCTCCGGGAAGCCGGCGACGATGGCGCTGTTGCCGCTCTCCGCGTCCCCGTTGGTGAACTGGAGCGCCGGGGCCTTGAGCGAGGGCACATCAAGGACCGCGATATCGCGTCGCCAGTCGAAGAGCACGACCCTGGCGTCGTACGTACGGCCCTCGCCGCCTACCTGGACGGTCGGTTCGCGCACTCCGCCGACGACATGGGCGTTGGTCATCACACGGTGCCGGCCGAAGACGAAACCGCTGCCTTCCACGACCTTGCCGCAGCTGGGGGCCGTGCCGACGACCTTGACGATGCTGCGCTTGGCCTGCGCCGCGACCGGGCTGGTGGCCAGCTGGGGATCGGGCGCCGGGACGTTGTTGATCGGCTCGTTGGAGAACGGTGTGAAGACCTGCGGGAAGCCGTTCTGGGCGAGGACCGAGGAGAAGTCCGCGAACCAGGTGCCGGCCTGCGGGGGCAGCACCCGGGACACCCCGAGCAGCACCTTGGAGTTACGGACCTCCTTGCCGAGCGTCGGCAGGGAGGTGCCGGCCAGCGCCGAGCCGATCAGCCAGGCGACCAGCAGCATCGCCAGGACGTTGACCAGCGCGCCGCCGGTGGCGTCCAGCGCTCTCGCCGGTGACCACGTGATGTGGCGGCGCAGTTTGTTGCCCAGATGGGTGGTGAGCGCCTGGCCCACGGATGCGCACACGATCACGATGGCCACCGCCGCGATGGCCGCGAAGGTGCCGGGGGTCGCCTCCCCGGTGATCTCGTTCCAGATCACCGGCAGCAGATAGACCGCGATCAAGCCGCCTCCGAGGAAGCCGATCACGGACAGGATGCCGACGACAAAGCCTTGCCGATAGCCGATGATGGCGAACCACACGGCCGCGACCAGCAGCAAAATGTCCAGGACGTTCACGCCGGACACCGTCTCACGAGCGCCAGTCGAGCGGGACGGCCTTGTCACGGTCCCACGGAATCTCCCAGCCCGCGTAGTGCAGGATCCGGTCGATGACTCCGGCCGTAAACCCCCAGACCAGGGCGTTCTCGACAAGGAAAGCAGGCCCGATGTGGCCGCTGGGATGGCGCGTTGTCACGCGGTGGGCCGGGTTCGTGAGATCCGCCACGGGAACCGTGAACACCCGGGCGGTCTCCGCCTGGTCGACCGCGCCGACCGGGCTGGGCCGGCGCCACCACCCGAGGACGGGCGTCACCACGAAGCCGCTGACGGGGATGTAGAGCCGCGGCAGCACGGCGAAGACCTGCACACCGGAGGGATCGAGCCCGGTCTCCTCCTCGGCCTCCCGCAAGGCGGCCCGGACCGGACCAGAACCCTCCGGATCGCCGTCCTCCGGGTCGAGGGCGCCACCGGGGAAGGAAGGCTGGCCGGCGTGTGAGCGCAGGGTGCCGGCGCGCTCCATCAGGAGCAGCTCGGGGCCCCGGGGGCCGTGGCCGAAGAGGATCAGTACCGCGGACTGCCGGCCACCGCTCTCGGGCGGCAGAAAGCGGCTGAGCTGGGGCGGCTCGATGGTGGCGGCCACCCGGGCCACCGGGTCCAGCCACTCGGGCAGGCCCTCGGCCGTGACCGCCCCCCGGCCGGACGCCTCCCCGGCGTCCTCCTTGTCGTACTGCTGCTCCCGTGCACTCCGCATCCGCGCCCCCTCAGGCCTGGCATCGATCGTCGGTCACCTCTGGGCGGCGGTCGTCAGGAAGCGGCCACCGGGGGCGTCATCGGCGGCGCGGGCCGCCCCGGATAGTCGGCCGGTGGCTTCAGGCGCTGCCCCGGCTGGCCGCCCAGCTCGTACTTCAGCAGCTTCCTGGCCTTCTCCGGGTCCGTCTCGCCCTCGCCGTACGCGGGGCAGAGCGGGGCGATGGCGCAGGCTCCGCAGGCGGGCTTGCGGGAGTGGCAGACGCGGCGGCCGTGGAAGACGACCCGGTGCGAGAGCATCGTCCACTCGCTCTTGGGGAAGATCGCGGCGACATCCGCCTCGACCTTCTCGGCGTCCTCCGCGGTGGTCCAGCCGAAGCGGCGGGCCAGCCGGCCGAAGTGGGTGTCGACGGTGATGCCCGGGACGCCGAAGGCGTTGCCCAGCACCACATTGGCGGTCTTGCGGCCGACCCCGGGGAGGGTGACGAGATCCTCCAGGCGGCCCGGGACCTCCCCGCCGAAGCGGTCGCGGAGCGCCGCCGACAGGCCGAGCAGCGACTTCGTCTTGGCCCGGAAGAAGCCGGTCGGCCGGATCAGCTCCTCCAGCTTCTCCGGGGGCATCGCGGCCATGTCCTCGGGCGTCGGGCAGACCGCGAAGAGGTGCGGGGTGGTCTGGTTGACCCTCAGGTCGGTGGTCTGCGCGGACAGGACCGTCGCGACCAGCAGCTCGAAGGGGTTGGTGAAGTCCAGCTCGGGGTGGGCGTACGGATACAGCTCGGCCAGCTCGCGGTTGATCCGGCGGGCCCGCCGCACCATGGCGACCCGGGACTCGGGCTTGCGTGCGGGCGCCGTCTTGGCGGGCGCCTTCCCGGCGGCCGTCTTGGCGGCCTTCTGCGCCGTCGTCTTCTTGGCCGTCGTCTTCTTCGCCGTCGCCCGCTTGGCCGGGGTGGTCTTTCCGGCGGCCGTCTTCTTGGCGGGGGCCTGCTCGACGGCCGCGCCGGTCCGCTTGGCGGCGGCCTTCTTCGCGACGGCCTTCTTGGCCGCCGGCTTCTCGGGGGTTGCGTTCACGGGGCGGCCTTCTTCCCTGCCGAGGTCTTGCCTGCCGGAGTCTTCCTCGCGGCGGTCTGCACGGTCGTATCCTGCGCCGACGGTCGCGACGCGCCGAATTTCCGGACGGGCGGCTTCCGGTGGGGTGCCACCCCGGAGAGGGATTTGTTACTTTTATCCGAATCCGATGCGCGGCCGGACGACTGTTCGCCCACAGCGGAATCCCGCCTTGCGCTCACTCTTCCGGCCCCCCAGTCCTCTGCTCTCACCGGCGTATTGGACACTCGGCCAGACTAAGGCCAGCCACTGACATCCGGCTTGATCGCTGTGATTCCTGACCCCAATCGGCCCCCTGCCTTATGGCTCGGGGCACCGGTCCGGCAAACTTGTGATTGATCGCACTGTTTTGCATTCCGGCATGATGGGGACCACAGTCCCCCGGAGCATGTCGACAAGGAGAGATCTCGTGGACGACGTTCTGCGGCGCGCACCGCTCTTCGCGGCGCTCGATGACGAGCAGGCGGCCGAGCTGCGCGCCTCTATGGGAGAGGTCACGCTCGCCCGCGGCGACGCCCTGTTCCACGAAGGGGACCCCGGCGACCGCCTCTACGTGGTCACCGAGGGCAAGGTGAAGCTGCACCGCACTTCCCCCGACGGACGGGAGAACATGCTCGCCGTCCTCGGTCCCGGAGAGCTGATCGGTGAGCTCTCGCTCTTCGACCCCGGCCCCCGTACGGCCACGGCTTCCGCCCTCACCGAGGTCAAGCTCCTCGGCCTGGGGCACGGCGACCTTCAGCCCTGGCTGAACGCCCGCCCCGAGGTGGCCACGGCCCTGCTGCGGGCGGTCGCCCGCCGGCTGCGCAAGACCAACGACCAGATGTCCGACCTGGTCTTCTCGGACGTACCGGGCCGCGTGGCACGCGCCCTGCTCGACCTGTCGCGCCGCTTCGGCGTGCAGTCCGAGGAAGGCATCCACGTCGTCCACGACCTGACGCAGGAAGAGCTGGCCCAACTGGTCGGCGCCTCCCGCGAGACGGTCAACAAGGCGCTCGCGGACTTCGCGGGCCGCGGCTGGCTGCGCCTGGAGGCGCGCGCCGTGATCCTGCTGGACGTCGAGCGGCTGGCCAAGCGCTCGCGCTGAGCCGCCCGCAGACAGCCTGGAAGGGCCCCGCTCCGGCGGGGCCCTTCGTCATGGGCGCCGCCGGACCGCCGGCCGGCCCCCGCGGCCCGTAATGGGCTCGCCGGAGCACCGCAGGCCCCGCCAGAGTGACGCCATGACCCACCACAAGGGACTGGACCGGGACGGCTGCTTCCTACGGGAGGGAGCCCTGGACCGGGTGTCCGCGCCGTTCGCGCCCGTGGTGGCGGAGCTGGAAGCCCGGCTCGGCGACCGCTTCGTCCCCGCCGGGCTGCACAGCAGCTACCTCTACGGCAGCGTCCCCCGGGGCACCGCCGTCCCCGGCGTCTCCGACCTCGATGTGCTGCTCGCCCTGCGGGACACGCCCACCGAGGCCGACCGGGCCGCCGCACGCTCCGTGGAGGACCGCCTGGACGCGGCCTTCCCCCAGGTCAACGGCGTCGGGATCCTGCTGTTCGGCGTGGACCGCGTGCTGAGCGGGCCGGAGCGGTACGACCTGGGGTGGTTCGTGGCCTGCCTGTGCACGCCGCTCAGCGGCCCCGATCTCGCCGCTCGGCTGCCCCGCTACCGCCCCACCTCGCTCCTCGCCCGCGAGACCAACGGCGACCTCTTCCGCGGCCTGCCCGGTCTGCGCGCGCAGGCCGCGGCGGCCACCACGGAAGCCGAGCGCAGCCGGCTCACCCGGGGCGTGGCGCGCCGACTCGTCCGTACCGGATTCACCCTGGTCATGCCGCGCTGGGGCGACTGGACCAGCGACCTCACCGAGTCCGCCGAAGTGTTCGGCCGCTATTACCCGGCGTACGCCGAGCAGATGGGCGCCGCGGCGCGCGCCGCCCGGACGCCCGCCGCGTACCCGGAGCTGCTGGACGAGCTGCTGTTCGGCCTCGCCCCCTGGCTGGCCGACGAGTATCTGGCCGTCCACGGGGCGAAGGCTCCCCGCCCGTAGGAGCGCTGACGGGGCCTCTCGGCGACCTGGAGCCGCCCGGCGGCCGTCCGTCCGCGTCAGTCCTCGATCAGCCCGTGCTCGCCCAGGTACTCCAGCTGCGCCCGCACCGACAGCTCGGCGGCCGGCCACAGGGAGCGGTCGACGTCGGCGTACACGCTCGCCACGACCTCACCGGGCGTCCGGTGGCCGGCCTCGACCGCGGTCTCCACCTGGGCGAGCCGGTGCGCCCGGTGCGCCAGATAGAACTCCACCATCCCCTGCGCGTCGTTCAGCACCGGCCCGTGGCCCGGCAGGACCGTCGCCACCCCGTCGTCGACCGTGAGGGAGCGCAGCCGGCGCAGCGAGTCCAGGTAGTCGCCCAACCGTCCGTCGGGGTGCGCGACCACAGTGGTGCCGCGCCCCAGGATCGTGTCGCCGGTGAGCACCGCGCGGTCGGCCGGGAGATGGAAGGAGAGCGAGTCCGCGGTGTGGCCCGGGGTGGGTACCACCCGTAGTTCCAGGCCCCCGGTGGTGATGACATCGCCCGCTTCGAGCCCCTCGTCCCCCAGGCGCAGCGCCGGATCCAGCGCCCGTACGGAGGAACCGGTCAGCTCGGCGAAGCGGACGGCGCCGTCGGAGTGGTCCGGGTGACCGTGCGTCAGCAGCGTCAGCGCGATGCGCTTGCCGGCCCGCTCGGCGGTGTCGATAACGGCGCGCAGGTGGCTCTCGTCGAGCGGCCCGGGGTCGATGACGACGGCCAGGTCGGAGTCCGGCTCGGCGACGATCCAGGTGTTGGTGCCGTCCAGCGTCATCGGCGACGGGTTCGGCGCCAGGACGCAATGGGCGCGCGCGGTCGCGGGCCCCGAGATCACTCCGCCGCGGGGCTGTCCGGGGAGGGCGGCTGCGTCGGTCATGCGGGGGTCCCTCCCGAGGGGCCGGTGCCGTCCGCGGGCCCGTCGGGCGCGTCGCCCCCGGGGGCACCGGTTCCGGCGTCCGTCCGTGTGATGTGCTTGGTGAACTCGTCGTGCCCCGGCCAGCTCAGCTCGATCTCGCCGCCCACGAGACGGGCCCTGGCCAGTACGGGCGTCAGGTCCTGGGCCTCCGCGGCGGCCAGCGCGTCCGCGGCGGAGGCGTACGGCTGGAGCCCGCGCAGGGTCGCGATGGTCGGCGGCATCATCAGCAGCTCACCGCGGTCGTAGCCGGCGGCCGCCTCCTCGGGCCGGATCCACACCGCGAGGTCCGCCTCCGTGGTGGCGAGGCGGGCCCCCTCTGGACCGGAGCCGGCCGGCGTCTCCTGGGGGAGGGTGCGCTGGCCCTCGGGCAGCGCGGCGACGAAGAACCAGGTGTCGTAGCGCCGTGGTTCGAACTCCGGGGTGATCCAGCGGGCCCAGGCGCCCAGCAGGTCGGAGCGCAGCACCAGGCCGCGGCGGCCCAGGAAGTCGGCGAAGGACAGCTCATGGGCGACCAGGGCGGCGCGGTCGGCCTCCCAGTCCTCGCCCGTGGTGTCCGCGACGACCGTGTCGGCCGAGGCGCCGGCGAGCAGCACACCGGCCTCCTCGAACGTCTCGCGGACCGCCGCGCAGACGATGGCCTGCGCGGTGGCCGGATCGACGCCCATACGGACCGCCCACTGGGCGCGGGACGGACCGGCCCAGGCCACCGGCCGCTCGTCACGGGGATCGACGGAGCCGCCCGGATAGGCGTACGCGCCTCCGGCGAAGGCCATGGAGGTGCGTCGGCGCAGCATGTGGACGGCGGGGCCGCCGGAGGCGGAGTCCCGCAGCAGCAGGACGGTCGCGGCCCGCCGGGGCTCGGCAGGGGTCAGCTCGCCGTTCGCGAGCGCCCGGATACGGTCCGGCCACTCCGGCGGGTACCACTGGCCATTGGTCGTGGACGACATGGCCGGATGCTATGCGCTCGCGCGCGGATGTTCGAGGGCCACTTTCGCGCCGGAGGGCCCCTGCTGACGCGGGGCCCTCCGGCACAGGGCACGCCACCACGAGGGCGGCGTCCCTGCGCGTCCCTATTCGGCGATCTCGACCTGGATCTCGACCTCGACCGGCGCGTCGAGCGGCAGCACCGCCACGCCGACCGCGGACCGGGCGTGCACGCCCTTGTCGCCGAGGATCTCGCCCAGCAGCTCACTGGCGCCGTTGAGGACGCCCGGCTGGCCGGCGAAGTCCGGCGCGGAGGCCACGAAGCCGACGACCTTGACGACCCGCTGGATCTTGTCGAGGTCGCCGATGACGGACTTCACGGCGGCCAGCGCGTTGAGGGCGCAGGTCGCGGCGAGTTCCTTGGCCTGCTCCGCGCCGACCTCGGCGCCGACCTTGCCGGTGGCCGGCAGCGCGCCGTCCACCATCGGCAACTGGCCGGAGGTGTACACATAGGCGCCGGAGCGCACCGCGGGCTGGTAGGCGGCCAGCGGCGGCACGACCTGGGGCAGCTTCAGCCCGAGCGCCGCGATCTTGTCCTCCACCGCGCTCATGCCTGCTTCTCCCGCTTCAGGTAGGCCACCAACTGCTCGGGGTTGTTCGGGCCCGGAACGACCTGGACCAGCTCCCAGCCGTCCTCGCCCCAGGTGTCCAGAATCTGCTTCGTCGCGTGCACGAGGAGCGGCACGGTCGCGTATTCCCACTTGGTCATGGGCCGAGCGTAATGCCTGTCCAGGGCCGCGCCGGACCCCGTCCGCCGCGGCCCGCCCACACCCGCTCCGGACGGCGTTCAGCGAGCCGGGACGCCGGGCCCCTACGGATCATCCCTGAGCCGTCCCGGACGGCTCGCGGGCAGATATCCGGGGCTTCCCAGGTGTATCCCGTGCGTAGCCGGGACGCGGACTGGTTAGGCTCCTTGGCGTGAGCAGGCTCCATGTCGTCAGCGGCAAGGGCGGCACCGGCAAGACCACGGTCGCCGCTGCCCTCGCCCTCGCCCTGGCCACCGAGGGTCGCCGTACCCTCCTGGTCGAGGTCGAGGGCCGGCAGGGCATTGCCCAGTTGTTCGAGACCGAAGCGCTTCCTTACGAGGAACGCAAGATCGCTGTGGGTCCGGCATCGGAAGGTGCCGCCCCATGGGGTGCGTCCGGCGCGCCGTCCGCCGGGGATCCCGCGCGCGGCGGTGGCGGGAGACGGGCGGGCGGCGAGGTCCACGCCCTCGCCATCGACGCCGAACGCGCCCTTCTGGACTACCTCCAGATGTTCTACAAGCTGGGCAGCGCGGGCCGGGCGCTGAAGAAGCTCGGCGCGATCGACTTCGCCACGACCATCGCACCGGGCCTGCGGGACGTCCTGCTGACCGGCAAGGCGTGCGAGGCGGTCCGCCGCAAGGACAAGAACGGCAAGTTCGTCTACGACGCGGTCGTGATGGACGCCCCGCCGACCGGCCGCATCACCCGCTTTCTGAACGTCAATGACGAGGTGGCCGGGCTGGCGAAGATCGGCCCGATCCACAATCAGGCGCAGGCCGTGATGCGGGTCCTCAAGTCGCCCGAGACCGCGGTGCATCTGGTGACGCTCCTGGAGGAGATGCCCGTCCAGGAGACCGCCGACGGGGTCGAGGAGCTCCGCGCCGCCGGCATCCCGGTGGGCGGCATCGTCATCAACATGACCCGCCCGGCGCTGCTGGACAACGGCGATCTCGACATCGCCGCCCGGGACGCCCGTGGCGGCGTCGCCAAGGCGCTCTCCCAGGCCGGTCTGGGCGGCGCCCGCCGCGGCGGGCTGGCGGAACGGCTGATCGACCCCTTGCTGGAGCAGGCCCGCGAACACGCCGAGCGGGTCGAGCTGGAGCGCGCCGAGCACGCCGAGCTGACCGCCCTCGGCCTGCCCACCTACGAGTTGGAGCTGCTCCCCGAGGGAGTGGACCTCGCCGGGCTCTACCACCTGGCGAGAGACCTGCGGAAACAGGGGCCCATATGACCTCGGACAACACGACGCTGGACGCCTCGGCCCCGCGGCTCGAGGTCGATACGCTGCTCGACGACCCGCACACCCGCATCGTGGTGTGCTGCGGTTCGGGCGGCGTCGGCAAGACCACGACCGCCGCGGCGCTGGGGGTGCGCGCCGCTGAGCGCGGCCGCAAGGTCGTGGTGCTCACCATTGACCCGGCCCGGCGGCTTGCGCAGTCCATGGGCATCTCCGAGCTCGACAACGTCCCGCGTCAGGTCAAGGGCGTCGACGAGTCCGCGGGCGGCGAACTGCACGCGATGATGCTGGACATGAAGCGCACCTTCGACGAGATCGTCGAGGGCCATGCGGACGCCGACCGGGCGCGCGCGATCCTGGAGAACCCCTTCTACCAGTCCCTGTCAGCCGGTTTCGCGGGCACGCAGGAGTACATGGCCATGGAGAAGCTGGGCCAGCTCCGCGCGAACGACGAGTGGGACCTGATCATCGTCGACACCCCGCCGAGCCGCTCCGCACTGGACTTCCTGGACGCGCCCAAGCGCCTGGGCTCCTTCCTGGACGGCAAGTTCATCCGGGTGCTGATGGCACCGGCGAAGGTCGGCGGCCGGGCTGGCATGAAGTTCCTCAACGTCGGCATGTCGATGATGACCGGGACCCTCAGCAAGCTCATGGGCGGTCAACTGCTGCGCGATGTGCAGACGTTCGTGGCCGCGATGGACACCATGTTCGGCGGCTTCCGCACCCGCGCGGACGCCACCTACCGGCTGCTTCAGGCGCCCGGTACGGCGTTTCTCGTGGTGGCCGCGCCGGAGCGGGACGCCCTGCGCGAGGCGGCGTACTTCGTCGAGCGGCTGGCCGCCGAGCAGATGCCGCTGGCCGGCCTGGTGCTGAACCGTGTGCACGGCAGCGGCGCCGCCCAACTGAGCGCCGAGCGCGCACTGGCCGCCGCGGAGGCCCTCACGGACCGCATGGCGGAGGACACCCACGCGGACCCGCCCGCGGACGCCGACGCGGACCCGGGCACCGCGGCCGGTCCCGCCGCCGACCGCACAGAAAATAATCTTGAAGCCCACGGCATTGTGGATCTCGACGGCGGGAAGGCTGGATCACGTACCGCCGGCGGCCTCTCCCCCGCTGCCGCGGCGGAGCACACGACACCCACCTCGGCCTCAGCGGCGCAACTGGCCGCCGGGCTGCTTCGACTGCACGCCGAACGTATGCAGGTCCTCGCGCGCGAACGGCGCACGCGGGACCGCTTCACCGCGCTGCACCCCGAGGTTCCGGTGACGGAGGTCGCCGCGCTGCCCGGCGATGTCCATGACCTCGCGGGACTGCGTGCCATCGGCGACCGTCTGGCGCTGAACCCCACGGACACCGACGACTGAGCCGTACGCACTCCCGGCGCTCCACACACCGAGCCCTCCACACACCGAAGAAGCGCCCGCACCTCACACCCCCGGGCGCCGCACCACGTCTTCACCGGGCGCGCCGGATCAGCGCGCCCACCCCCATCCATGCCTCCAACTCCGGTGCCGCGCACCGTGACTGACGGCGCGTCGCGTCTGTCGGACCGATCAGACCGCGCCATCAACCGAACCTTCTCGGCCGACTTCGTTCAGCCGGTACCCGCCGCTATCCGACCGCGGCGAACTCGTCGAAGGCCTCGTCCTCACAGTCCACCGGCAGGATGCCCGTGCTGTGCTCATATTCCGTACGTGCTGTCTCCAGCAGCCGGCGCCATGACGTCACGGTCGGGCGGCGACGCAGCAGCGCCCTCCGCTCGCGTTCGGTCATCCCGCCCCACACGCCGAACTCCACCCGGTTGTCCAGGGCATCGGCCAGGCATTCCGTGCGCACCGGACACCCGGTGCACACCGCCTTGGCGCGGTTCTGCGCCGCCCCTTGAACGAACAGTTCATCCGGATCGGTAGTGCGGCAGGCTGCCTGTGCACTCCAGTCGGTTACCCAGCTCATGCTGGCGCCGTCCTCTCCCGAATCGAGGCTCCCCCACGGCGGCAAGCGGCATATTCACCGTTGCCAGTTGAGGACGTTACGGAAAGCAGGCAGGGCGCAACACCCCCTTCGGGCCCAATCTTGGATGGCCCGAACGGACTATGCGTATGCGGCAGATCACCCAACGGAGTGACCGCAGGGCATACCTCACTTTGCGCGCAAGACGGGACAGTTCACCGGCCTGACACGGGGTTTTCTTCGGCGCCTGCGGTCACGTGGGGGTGCGTACCGCGGGGAGAGGGGCTTGACGAACTCGGGCGTAACCGTTCGGCTGTGGTAGCTGAGGACAGGCTAAACGAACACGTGCGCCCCTGTCCGGCGGATTGAGAACGTAGGCTGCCCTCATGCCTAAGAAGCGCGATGGCGGAGGTCTGTCCAAGACGCAGCAGGCCGCCAAGTTCCTCGGTGTCAGCGTCCTGGCCGGAGCGGTACTCGCCGGTCTTGCGCTCCCTGCGGCCGGGGCACTCGGTCTGACCGCCAAGGGATCGGTCGAGGGCTTCGACGACATCCCCGCAAACCTCAAGACACCGCCGCTCAGCCAGCGGACCAGGATCCTGGACGCGAAGGGCGGCGAGATCGCCAAGGTCTACTCCCGTGACCGCACGGTCGTCGGCCTCAAGGACATGTCGCCGTACATCCGGAAGGCGATCGTCGCGATCGAGGACGCGCGCTTCTACGAGCACGGCGCCATCGACATGAAGGGCATCCTGCGGGCGGTCAACAAGAACGCCCAGTCGGGCGGCGTCTCCCAGGGCGCCTCGACGCTGACCCAGCAGTATGTGAAGAACGTCTTCATCGAGGAGGCCGGCGACGACGCGGACAAGGTCGCGCAGGCCACCCAGCAGACCCTCGGCCGCAAGGTCAGGGAGCTGAAGTACGCGATCCAGGTCGAGAAGGAACTGGGCAAGCGCAAGATCCTTCAGAACTACCTCAACATCACGTTCTTCGGGCAGCAGGCCTACGGCGTCGAGGCGGCCGCCCAGCGCTACTTCAGCAAGCACGCCAAGGACCTGAATCTGGAGGAGTCGGCGCTGCTGGCCGGCATCGTCCAGTCGCCCACCCGCTACGACCCGGTCAACGCCCCGCAGGAGGCCACCCGGCGGCGCAACACCGTCCTCCAGCGGATGGCCGATCTGAAGGACGTCACCCAGGCGCAGGCCGACGCGGCCGCCAAGAAGCCCATAAAGCTGGCGGTCAGCCGTCCCGAGAACGGCTGCATCACCGCCACCGACGGCGCCGGCTTCTTCTGCGACTACATCCGCAAGGTCTTCCTCAACGACAAGCACTTCGGCAAGAGCCGGAAGGTCCGCCTGCAACGCTGGAACGAGGGCGGCATGACCATCCGCACCACCCTCGATCCGCAGTCCCAGAAGTCGGTCCAGGCCTCGCTGAAGGACCATGTCTACGAGGACGACCCGGTCGCCGGTGCCGCCACCATCGTCGAGCCGGGCACCGGCAAGATCCTCGGCATGGGCCAGTCGCGCCCGTACGGCTTCCGCGAGAACCAGACCGTGATCAACCTCTCGGTCGATCACGACATGGGCGGCGGCGCCGGCTACCAGCCCGGGTCGACCTTCAAGCCGGTGATCGCGGCGGCCGCGCTGGAGCAGGGGACGAACCCGGAGCAGGAGTACCCCTCGCCGTACCGGATGCCGTACCCGAGCCCGGTACAGACCTGCGACGGCGAGTGGCAGGGCAGCGCCATGACGCAGAACGAGAACAGGGAAGAGGTCGGCCCGTACGCCATGAAGGAGGCGACCGCGAAGTCGGTCAACACCTACTTCGTGGAGCTGATCAGCGATATGGGCATCTGCCCCGCGGTGAAGATGGCCCAGAAGATGGGCATCGAGCGGGCGGACGGCAAGCCGTTGGAGCAGGTCCCGTCGATGACGCTCGGCGTGCAGGAGATGTCGCCGCTGACCATGGCGGCCGGGTACGCCGCGTTCGCCAACGGCGGTGAGTACTGCTCCCCCGTCGCCATCGAGTCGATCACCGACGCCCGGGGCCGGGCGCTGAAGGTCCCGCAGACCAGCTGCCGCAGCGCGATGTCCAAGAGGACCGCCGACACGATCAACACCCTCCTCAAGGGCGTCGTCGAGGACGGCACCGGCAGGGAAGCCGGTCTCCAGGGCCGTGACAGCGCCGGCAAGACGGGCACCAGCGACAGCCGCTACGCCGCCTGGTTCGTCGGCTACACCCCGAACGCGGCCGGTGCGGTCTGGGTCGGCGACCCGATGCACAAGCGGAAGATGTACGACATCAGCATCGGCGGGGTCCCCCACGACAAGGTCTACGGCGCCGACACCCCCGGCCCCATCTGGCGCGATGCGATGAGCGGCGCCCTCGCCGACCGGCCCGCGCCCGAGCTGCCCACCGTCCCGATCGACGACCCCGCCAAGGACCGGCCCCAGGGCGACGACAAGGGCCGCGGCAAGCACAAGCCCGGCCGGGGCCACGGCGGCGACGACAAACCGGGCGGCGGCTGGCACATTCCGGGCTTCCCCGACATCCTGGGCGGCGGCAACGGCGGCTGACAGGCGGCCGATTGGCCCGTAGGACAACGGCTGAGGGGCGCCCCCCACCACGGGGGCGCCCCTCAGCCGTCTTTCCGGGACTCGGTCCGGCCGCTCAGCCGGCCAGCAGCTTCTTCACCACCGCGGCCACCCGGCCACCCTCGGCGCGGCCCGCCACCTGAGGGTTGACGATCTTCATGACGGCGCCCATCGCCCGCGGGCCCTCGGCACCGGCCCCCTTGGCCTCCGCCACGGCCGCCGCGACCAGCTGCTCCAGCTCGTCATCGGTCAGCTGCTTGGGCAGATAGTCCGCGAGCACCTCGCCCTCGGCGCGCTCCCGGCCGGCCTGCTCGGCGCGGCCGCCCTGCTCGAAGGCGTCCGCGGCCTCCCGGCGCTTCTTCGCCTCCCGCGCGATGATCTTCTCGACCTCGCCGTCGGACAGCTCACGCGCCTCGGTGCCCGCGACCTCCTCCTTCTGGATCGCGGTCAGCGTGAGACGGAGGGTGGAGGAGCGCAGCTCGTCGCGCGCCTTGATCGCGACGGTGAGGTCGTCCTGAAGCTTGGACTTGAGCGTGGTCATGCCGTTGAGTATGCCTCCCCCCACCGACAACCGCCGAGCCTTTTCCTCCCGGCCCGCCACGCCCGCCGCACGACGGGGCCGCTCCGCCGCTGCATCCACCCCCCGCACTCTGCGACGATGGGACGCATGCGCGCGCGATACGGAGTACCCCTGACCCTGACCGCAGTCGGCGCGGCCGGCCTGGCCTACGCCGCCGGCTTCGAAGTCCGCTCGTTCCGCCTCCGGCGCGTCACCGTGCCCGTACTGCCCCGCGGAATGCGGCCGTTGCGCGTCCTCCAGGTCTCCGACATCCACATGGTCAGCGGGCAGCGCAAGAAGCAGCGCTGGCTCCAGTCGCTCGCCGGGCTGCGCCCCGACTTCGTCATCAACACCGGCGACAACCTCTCCGACACCGAGGGCGTCCCCGAGACCCTGGACGCGCTCGGCCCGCTGATGGAGTTCCCCGGCGCCTACGTCTTCGGCTCCAACGACTACTACGGTCCCAAGCTCCGCAACCCTGCCCGCTACCTGATCGAGCGGGCCCAGGGCCGGCACGGCCTCAACGGCAACGCACCCGCCGTGGGCGTCGTCCACAACCCGTGGGAAGAGCTGCGGGACGCGTTCGACGCGGCCGGCTGGGTCGGCCTGTCCAACTCCCGCGGCCGCCTGAAGCTGGACGGCATCGAGATCGCCCTGACCGGCCTGGACGACCCGCACATCAAGCGGGACCGGTACGCCGAGGTGGCCGGCGGCCCGGAATCCGGCGCGGATCTCTCGCTGGCCGTCGTCCACGCCCCCTACCTGCGCTCGCTGGACGCCTTCACCGCCGACGGCTATCCGCTGATCCTGGCCGGGCACACCCACGGCGGCCAGCTCTGCATCCCCTTCTACGGCGCCCTCGTCACCAACTGCGACATCGACACCGACCGCGTGAAGGGCCTGTCCACCCACACGGCTGCCGGCCACACCTCGTACCTCCATGTCTCCGCCGGCTGCGGCACCAACCGCTACACCCCGGTCCGCTTCGCCTGCCCCCCGGAGGCGACGCTGCTGACCCTGACGGCGCGGGACTGACGGCTCAGGGCTGAACTCAGGGGGGACTCAGGGGCGGGGCGGAACCGGCCCGCGGGCGGGGCACCGGGGGCGACTCGCGGATTTGCCGGATCGGGTCTCCCCGCCCGCTGATCATCCCCCCTAACGTGGAGGAATGTCCGACCCCACCCGGACCTCGCAGTCCACGCGCCACGCCACCGACCCGGCCGCTGCCGCCGCCCGCACCCCGGCCGCAGCCGTCGCCCCCACGATCCGCCGCCCCCTGGCGGCCGCCTTCCGCACCGGCCTCGCCGCGGCCGCCCTGACGGGCCTGGTCCTCGCCGCCGTCGATGACCCCGCCCCGGCCCACCTCCTCGCCCGCTTCACCGTGCAGGCCAACCTCGCCGTGGCGCTGGTCTCCTTCTGCTCCGCCCACCGCGCCTGGTCCGGCCGCCGCTCCGTGAGCCCCCGCCTCACCGGCGCGCTCCTCTGCTTCCTCGTCCTCCCCGCGCTCGTCCACCACGCCCTCCCCGCCGGCGACGCCACCGCCTTCACCCTGCCGGGCACCGGCACCCCCACCGCCGCCCAGGCCCTCTCCCACCACCTCCTCTACGGCCTCACCCCGTTCGCCGCCCTCGCCGACTGGCTGCTGCTCACCGCCCCCCGCGGCTTCCGGCTGCCCTGCGCCTGGCAGTGGCCGGCCTACCCGCTCCTCTACCTCGCGTTCGCCCTCGCCTTCCCCGCCACGGCCGGTGCCCCGCCCCCCACCGTCACCACCGCCCTCACCCTCGCCCTGGCGGTCTGCCTGCTCCCCTTGATCGCCATCGGGATCGACCAGGTCAGGCCCGCTCCCCGGCTCCACAAGAACCGGATTTCACCTACAGGGATCAGTCCGCTAAAGTAGAGCTCGTTGCTTCGGGGTGTAGCGCAGCTTGGCAGCGCGCTTCGTTCGGGACGAAGAGGTCGTGGGTTCAAATCCCGCCACCCCGACTGAAGAAACAACAGGTCAGGCCCGGCCTTCCGTCAAGGAAGACCGGGCCTGAGGTGTTTCCCGGTGCAGCTCGCGGGCGGGCGGGGAGCGGTTGTGGCTTCACGCGGGCCGGTGCCGCCCGTTGACGCCCCTTCAGGGGCTTTTCCCTGCCCGGCGGACGCGACATCGGGTGTGATCCGGGCCACAGATGACGGTGTTCCCGTGGTACCGGACGCCTCGGCAGGGCTGCCCCCGGGACTCCACCCCGCTCATCGACGGGCCGGCGGCGGGCCCGCTCGTGCCGTACGGCAAAAACTACGCCGCGCCGTTCGCCACCGGTCCCTCCCCTGTGAGGACCGGTGCCGAACGGCGCGGGCGGCGATGATCCGCGCCCCCCGTACCGGCGCGGATCCAGGAAGGGCCGGACCCGTGGTCGACGCGGCAGCAATCCGGCGGGGACCGTTTTCCACAGTTCCCTCGCGTGAGCGCGCCAGGACCCTCACCACCGGCTCGTTACTCCGGCGGAGAATGACCGCGAACGTGCATCAGGAGTGGTCTCCGAGCGCTGGGCCGGTGAGCTGTCCGGGTGGGCCCGGTTGCTGTGCCGCTGCGACGGGATCCTGCCAGCTGGGGGTCCCGAAGAGGAGGTTCCGGTCTCGGGACGACGGTGTCTCCACAGGTCAGCCAGCTAAGGTGAGTTTTCCGGTCCGGATGTCCAAGTGCGGGGGACGTAGGGGGTGGAGCCTTGAGTTCCGACTCAGGGGCACGTACAGCCTTCGCTGAACGTCTCGCGCTGCTGTACAAGGAAGCCGGCAACCCTCCGCTCAAGAAGGTGGCCGAAGCGGTCGTCCGGCTCCAGCGGGTCGACGAACGAGGGCGCCCCGTGCGGGTGTCCGTGCAGCGGATCAGCGACTGGCGACGGGCCAAGAACGTACCCGCTCAGTTCGCCGCGCTCGCCGCGGTGCTGCACATCCTGATCCCGCAGGCACGACGGCTGCGGCCCACGCCGGTGTCCCCGGGGCTGTACGACCTGGCGCAGTGGCAGCGGCTGTGGGAGCGCGCGGTCGCCGGGCCGGTCGGCGACCGTGCCGCGGGACCGGCGCACGAGGAGGAACGCCCTCCGGTCGATGCCGCGGCCGTCCCCGGAGTGTGCCCGTACCGGGGGCTGGCTTCGTATCGTCAGCAGGACGCCGGGTGGTTCTTCGGGCGGGAGCGGAGCACGGAGGCCCTCGTCGCGCAGCTGCGCACGGCGGAGGAGACCGGTGGCCTGGTCATGCTGGTGGGTGCCTCGGGGGCGGGAAAGTCCTCCCTGCTGAACGCCGGGTTGGTGCCCGCGTTGCAGAACGGCGCACCGGGTGACGAGAACAGCCCGAAGCGGGAGGTTCTCCAGTTCGTGCCGGGCGGCGATCCGCTCGCGGAGCTGGCCCGCCGGATCCCCGGGCTGGCCCGGGTCATCTCTGCCGCGGCGGGCTCGGCGGCGACGGAGCCCGGCACTTTGCACTTCGCGCACGCGGTGCGGGAGGCCGCCACGGCATGGGCGGAACGCGAGGCGTCCTCCTCCACCGCCCGTCCGGTCGTGATCGTGGACCAATTCGAGGAGGCCTTCACCCTCTGCTCCGACGAAACGACCACACGCACCTTCATCCAGACCCTCCACGCCCTGTGCACACCCTCCGACTCGGGTGACCCGGCCCCCGTGCTCGTCGTCCTCGGCATACGGGCCGACTTCTACGAGCAGTGCCTCGGGCATCCCGAACTGGCCGACGCGCTCCAGCACCGGCACATGGTGCTCGGGCCGCTGACCACCGCGGAGCTGCGCGAGGCGGTGACCGGCCCGGCCAAGGCCGTGGGCCTGGAACTCGAACCGGGGCTGACGGAACTGATCGTCCGGGAAGTCAGCGCCGACGGCGCCGGCGGGGCGCACGACGCGGGGGTGCTGCCGCTCCTCTCGCACGCCCTGCTCGCCACCTGGCAGCGGCGGAAGGCGGGACGGCTGACGCTGTCCGGCTACCGCGCGGCGGGCGGAATCCAGGGAGCGGTGGCGGCGACCGCCGAGCGGGCCTGGTCCGGCCTCGACCCGACGGCACGTACGGCCGCGCGCCTGCTCCTGCTCAGGCTGGTCCGGCTGGGAGAGGACACCCAGGCCACCCGTAGGCGGGGAAAGCGTCATCAACTGGCGGATGAGTCGACGGACCCGGGCAAGACGGAGGAATCGCTCGAAGCGCTGGTGCACGCCCGGCTGGTGACCCTCGACGCGGAGGCGGTCGAGATCACCCATGAGGCGCTGCTGCACGCCTGGCCGCGCCTGCGCGACTGGATCGACGAGGACCGGAACGGCAATCTGCTGCGTCAGCGGCTGGAGGAGGACGGCCGGGCCTGGGAGGACTCGGACCGCGACACCTCCATGCTCTACCGGGGCTCCCGTCTGGAGCAGGCGCGCACCTGGGCCGACTCCGCCGGCGACACCTTTCTGACCCGCAGCGCGGTGGAATTCCTGGCCGCCTCGGTCCGGCTGCGCAAGCGCACCGTCCTGCTCAGCCGTGGTGCGGTGGCGGCGCTGGTCGTCATGACGCTGCTGGCGGTCGGTTCGGCGGTGATCGCGCGGCAGCAGCGGGACGACACCGTTTTCGAGCAGGTACTCGCCCAGGCCGACCGCGCCCAGTACACGGATCCGTCCCTGTCGGCGCAACTCGATCTGGTGGCACACGGCTTGCGGCCCGACGACGAGGGCACGAACAACCGGTTGATCTCGATGGTGAACGCGCCGCTGGCCACCCCGCTGCTGGGCCACACCGGCGCCGTCTACCTCACCTCGTTCAGCCCGAACGGACGGATCCTGGCCACCGCCAGCTACGACCGGACCGTGCGCCTGTGGGACGTGGCGGACCCGACCCGCCCGAAACCCCTGGGCAAGCCCCTCACCGGCCACGCGAGTTGGGTGAGCACCGCGGTCTTCAGCCCGGACGGCCGCACCCTCGCCAGCGCCGGGGACGACGGCACGGTCCGGCTGTGGGACGTACGGGATCCCCGCCATCCGCACGGGCTCGGGGCGCCGTTGTCCGGTCACAACGGCACGGTCTTCCTGCTCGCCTTCAGCCCCGACGGGCAGACGCTGGCCAGCGCCGACGAGGATCACACCGTGCGCCTGTGGGACGTCCGCGATCCCCGGCGGCCGAAGGCGCTCGGCACCCTGACCGGCCCCACCGCCGCCGTACGCTCGGTGGCCTTCAGCCCCGACGGGCGGACGCTGGCAGCCGGCGGTGACGACAACACGGTCCGGCTGTGGGACATGGCCGACCGGCGGCATCCGAAGCGGATCGGCGGGGGGCTGACCGGGCACACGGACACGGTGCACTCCGTGGCCTTCAGCCCGGACGGCCACACGCTCGCCAGCGGCAGCTCGGACAACACCCTCAGGCTCTGGAACGTGTCCTCCCCCCGTCACGCGGAACCGCTCGGCGCGCCGCTCACCGGGCACACCGGCCCCCTGTGGTCCGTGGCCTTCAGCCCCGACGGCAACATGCTCGCCGCCGGCAGCGCGGACAGCACGGCGAGCCTGTGGAACGTCAGCGATCCGGCGTACCCGTCGCAGGTCGGCGAGCCGCTCGCGGGCAGCAGCGGTGAGATGTACGCGGTGGGTTTCAGCCCCGACGGGCGGACCCTGGCCACGGGGAGCGGCGACAGCAAGGTCCGCCTCTGGTCGATTCCGACGTCGAACATGGTCGGCCGGATCGGAGCGTTCCGCCCGGACGGGCAGGTGCTCGCCACGGGCGCCCGCGACAGAAGGGTGCGGCTGTGGAACGTGCAGCGTCCCCACCGCCCCGTGGTGCTGGGCAAGCCGTTCGTGCCCGGCAAGGGCGATGTACGTTCTCTGGCGTTCTTCCCCGACGGCCGCACCCTCGCGGTGCTGATGGGAAGCCAGGCCGTTGAGCTGTGGAACGTCACCGACCCGGCACATCCGGTCCGCTACGGGAAGCCCGCCACGCTGCGGACCCGCTTCGTGGGCCCGGACGCGCTGGCCATCAGCCCTGACGGGCGCACGCTGGCGACCGCGTACGAGGACCACACCATCCAGCTGTGGGACGTCAGCGCCCCGTCCCGCGTCCGTCCGCTCGGCGGGCCGCTCACCGGGCACAAGGGGTACGTCAACTCCCTCGTCTTCAGCCCGGACGGGCGCACGCTCGCCAGCGGCAGCGCGGACGACACCGTCCGGCTCTGGAACACCACCGACCCCCGTCATGCCGTCCTCTACGGCGCGCCGCTCACCGGGCACCTGGGCCCCGTGAACGCGCTCGCCTACAGCCCGGACGGCCATACGCTGGCCAGTGGCAGCGACGACGACACCGTCCGGCTCTGGAACACCACCGACCCCCGTAGGGCGACCCGGCTGGGTTCCCCGCTCATGGGCCACACCGAAGCGGTGGTGTCGCTGACGTTCAGCAAGGGCGGCCACACCCTGGCGAGTGGCGGGAACGACAACACGGTCCGGTTCTGGGACGTCACACCACCGTCGGGGGCCACTCCCATCGGACAATCGACGAGCCCCAACGCCAAGACCGGCAATTTCCTGTCGTTCAGCCCGCAAAGCCGCATGCTCGGGGTGTCGAGCGGCGCCGGAACCGTCCGGCTGTGGAACCTGGACGCCGACAAGGCCATTCTTCGCATTTGCTCGACCACCCGGGGCGTGCTGACACCGGAGAAATGGCGCGAGTATCTGCCCCATCTCGCGTACGCGCCCCCGTGTGACAAGTAACGGAGCCGGGCCCCTGTCGAACGGCACGGGCCCGGCGTCGGACGGGGCGTCCCGGCCGACCGCGGCCCTCCGTTTCCCCCTCTGGCGGACCGCGGCACGTGACTCCAACCACAACTCTGCATTCCACTTCAGCAGTTAGCTCCCACCGCGCGGTCAGCCTTGCTACTCTTGGCCATAGCCCGATCGCTGGTGCATCCCCCGTCGCCAGCGATCGGGCGCTTTCATGCCCCGGCCCCATTGCGAGGCGCTTTGGGCGTCGGAAGGGAACCGACCGGAGACCCGAATTCCGGGCAAGGGGCCTCTTGGGTGAAATGGTCACGGGTTCAAATACCGTTACCGCCGCTCAAGAAACAACGGTCAGGCCGCCCGATTTCCCCGCACGGCAAACCGAAGCCGAGGAACTTCCCGGTGTCTCCCGACGCTCCGCCCGCACTCGCCCCGTTGGCTTCCTCTCTTCCCGGCACCCCTGAACCCGCCCGCCATGGCGGCGCGTACACCTCCTCACTCGTCAACACCTCTTGAGGAGTCGTAAGGTGGGGCCGTCCGGCGGGGACGAGCCGGCCAGGGCACCAGGAAATGGAACGGTGAACACCCATGGCAGTGGCGTACGAGCGGATCGCGGAAGAGCTCCGCGCGGCGATCCGTGCGGGTGAGCTGAAGCCCGGGGACAAACTGCCGGCCGAGTCGAAGCTCGCCGAACGGTTCCGGCGCAGCGTGCCGACCATCCGCGAGGCACTCCGCGCCCTCCGGGACGAGGGGCTGATCGAGAAACAGCACGGCCGCGGCAACTTCGTCCGCCGGCCACGCACCCCGGCACGGCGCTCGAACCTCCGCCACCAGTGGGAGAAGGGCCGGGCCCGCGAGCCGCTGGCGGAACGGGCCCAGACCGGCGCCACCGAGCACGACACCGGCCTGACGGTCGACGACCTGGTCTTCCGGGCGTCGTACCGCAAGATCGAGGCGGACCAGGACCTCGCCGAAGCCTTCGGCCTCCCCGAGGGCACCGCCCTCCTCGAACGCACCTACCGCACCCGGTACGCGGCCGAGAACGCGCCCTTCAGTCTGGTGACCTCGTATCTGGTCCACGACCTGATCGCGCGCAACCCCGCTCTTCTGGACGCGTCGAACGAGCCGTGGCCCGGAGGCTCGCAGAGCCAGCTCTACAGCGTCGGCATCGAGCTCGACCGCGTCGAGGAGCGCGTCACCGCCCGGCCGCCGACACCGGAGGAAGCGGCGGAGCTGGAACTTCCGCCCGGCACCTCGGTCCTCGCCCTCCGCAAGACCTCGATCGACATCCACGACCGGGTCGTCGACGTCTCTGACGTCGTCCTGCCCGGCGACCGCACGGAACTGCTGTTCACCACTCCCCTGGAAAGGTGGTGAGTGCCGTGCGCCGGCGCATCATCATCGTCACCGCCGTCCATCCGCCCTCGGCACACTTCCTGCCGGACGCCTACCGGTCGCTCTGCCAACAGGAGCTCCCCGAAGGGTGGGAATGGCACTGGGTCATCCAGGAGGACGGCACGAGCGACGCGGTCGCCCCCCATGTCCCCGACGACGCGCGGGTGACGTTCCGGCAGGGGCGGGCCGGCGGCCCCGGCGTCGCCCGCACCATCGCCCTCGCGCACGCCGAGGGCGAGTACCTCAAGGTCCTGGACGCCGACGACCAGTTGGCACCCGGCGCGCTGGCCCGTGACCTGGCCGCCCTGGAAGGCGACCCCAGCCTCGGCTGGGCGACCTCCCGCGTCCTCGATCTGCTGCCCGACGGCTCCACCGCGGGCTTCCCCGGCGACCCCGAGCCCGGCCCGATCGAGCGCGGAGCCGTGCTCGAATACTGGAAGGCGAACGGCTTCCGCGCCCAGGTCCATCCCGCGACCCTCTTCATGCGCCGCGACCTGGTGCTCGCCCTCGGCGGCTGGATGGCCCTGCCGGCCTCGGAGGACACCGGCCTGCTGCTCGCCCTCAACGCCACGAGCCGCGGCTGGTTCTCCTCCGAGGTGGGCCTCCACTACCGGAAGTGGCCCGGCCAGGCGACCAGCCAGCCCTCCCACACCGAGACCGCCGAACGCGAAGCCCGCATGGCGGTCGTGGAGGCCAGAGCACGGGAGCTGGGGCGGTTGAACTGGGGGTATTGGGGGGTGGGTTGAGGGGGCTGTGGCTGGCTGACCGGCACTGTCGGGCTATGGGGGGAACGGCGCTGCTGGACATCCCCTCCCCGGCCTGCCTCGACGTGCAGTTCGTCCCATGAGCGCACGGGCCGGGACGGCTGCCCCGAGGGGCGCCGCCCGTCACAGCCCCTCAGGGCAACGTTTCCGCATCAACCCGCGAAAAGATCAGATCGCTCTCCTCGGTCACCGGGTGCCGCCACCGCGCTGCCACGCCCCCTGAGCGGCGCATCGCCACCGGGTAGCTGCCCGGGTCATAGCTGTTGGGGAGGCGATAGGCGTGAAACCCGTGCTCCCGCATCGTTTTGAGCAGGTCATCGGGGGACTCCCCCAGCGCTGCCATCCGTTCAGGGGTCACTTCGACGGTGATCTCCGCGTCCGGCCGGAGGGTGTCGAGCAGGGGGGCCAAGCCGCGGATCACGCCGCCCTCAGCTCCCTCTACATCGATTTTGATCACACGGGCGGACGCGACCTCGTCCGGGTCGAGAAGCTCGGGGAGCGGGCGGGCCTCGATCTCGCGGATGTCCTCCGCGGGGCCCCCGTACGGGACGATGCTGGCCGCCCCCATGTTGTGGGAGCTCGCGAGGATGAGGGTCACCGTCTTCCGCTCGTCGGCGACAGCGGTGTTGACGGCGCGTATGTGGTGGCAGTCGTTGAGCTCGGCATGCTGGAGGATTCTGGCGTGGAACGTCGGCGAGGCCTCGATCGCCACCACCCGGCCCTGCTCGCCGACGAGTTGTGCGGCGAGCAGACTGAAGTAGCCGACATTGGCGCCGACGTCGACATAGGTGTCCCCGGGGCGGAGCCGGCGCTTCAGCCAGTGCGTCATATGCGGCTCCCACAGGCCGAACATATACACGAAGCGCTGGATCAGATCCTGGGTGTCCACGGCCATCGCGGCGCCGAATCGGGTGCGGACGACCCTCTGGCGGGGGTGGTCCCGTAACCACGGATTGAGGCAGCGCGTGGCGAGTGCCGATTTGCCCAGCGATCCGGGGGTGTCCCTCAGATATCCGCGTCCGAGAGTGATCAGGGTCTCCCTCAGGGGGTCCCTCAGGGTGGTGCTCATCCGTTCGCCCTTCCGCCGGCTTCGCTCGGCGCCGTGGTGCGCCGCTGCCTCCATACGGCCCTTATCTCCGCGACAACGTCGCCTACTCCGCGAACGAGGGAATCGGACACCGCTCTGGTCTGTTGTGGCCCGGCATGCCACCCTGCGCGACACCCGCGGCGTGGCCTTGGCACACGCGGTGCCCGGGCCCGGCAAGGGATACCCAGTGAACGGCAGCACTGTCGCTCTGACAGACAAGGAGACGGCAATGAGCGAGTCCCATGGAGACGCGTCGCCACAAGGCGCCTTACAGGACCGAGCCACCCTGAGCCACGGAACAGCGGTGACAAGCACCGAAGAAGCGCTCAGAAAGCGGCACACCGCACGTGCGCGCAGCGCCTCCGGCCGCACCAGGGCCGCCTGCCGCGCCGCCGGCGTCGAAGCGGACCCGGCGGCCGTGATCGCCGTACCCACGGAGGCGGCAGCGAAGGCCGCCAATGCCCTGCGCCTGTCCGCCGACGCGCTCGCCGCGCTGGCCAAGGGAGCCCCGGACCCCGCGGCCGACGCCCGTCAGGCCCGGAACGCCGCCGCTGCCTCCGTCCTCGCCGCCCGGATCGCGCAGTCCCACGGCGCCGGCGCACTCGCCGATGCCGCCTACCACGCCGCCCTCAAGGCCTCGCAAGCTGCCGGTATGGCCGCGGGGAGGGAGGGCATGGGCAGGAGCGAGGTGCTGAACGCCGAGGCGGAGGCGGCCGAGGCAGCCGCCGTCGCCGCTGCCGAGGCCGCGGGCTGGAGGTAGCCCGCACCGGCCTGTCCGGCACCGCCGGCCACGACATGGACGGTGCCGGACAGGACCCGTGGGCGTGCCACAGCCGTTCCGCCCGATCGAACAGGCCGGTCTCCGGGGCGCAGCCGCTCAGCCCTGATCGAAGGGCAGATCCAGCATCCGGATGGCATTGCCGCGCAGCAGCTTGTACGTCACCTCGTCGGACAGGCCCGCCACATGTTCGGCCGCCACCTGCTTCGTGTGCGGCCAGGTCGAGTCGACATGCGGGTAGTCGGTCTCGAAGGTGGCGTTGTCCACGCCCACGGTCTCGATCGAGTCGACGCCGTGCTTGTCGCGGAAGAAGCAGCAGAAGATCTGCCGGTAGTAGTACGTGGACGGCGGCTCGGGGATCAGGTCCTTCACCCCGCCCCACGCCCGGTGCTCCTCCCAGACGTCGTCGGCGCGCTCCAGGGCGTACGGGATCCACCCCATCTGGCCCTCGCTGTAGGCGAGTTTGAGCCGCGGGAACTTCACGAGGACGCCGCTGAACAGGAAGTCCATCATCGACGCCATCGCGTTGTTGAAGCTCAGGGAGGCCTGCACGGCGGGCGGTGCGTCCGGTGACGCCGCGGGCATCTGTGACGACGAGCCGATGTGCATGTTCACGACCGTGCCCGTCTCCTCGCACGCGGCGAAGAACGGGTCCCAGTAGCCGGAGTGGATCGACGGCAGCCCCAGGTACGTAGGAATCTCGCTGAAGGTCACCGCCCGCACCCCGCGCGCGGCATTGCGCCGGATCTCGGCGACCGCCAGATCGATGTCCCACAGCGGGATGAGGCACAGCGGGATCAGCCGGCCGCCGCTGTCCCCGCACCACTCCTCCACCATCCAGTCGTTGTACGCCCGCACGCAGGCCAGCCCGACCTCCTTGTCCTCGGCCTCGGCGAAGGTCTGCCCGCAGAAGCGCGGGAACGTGGGGAAGCAGAGCGACGCCTCGACGTGGTTGAGGTCCATGTCCGCCAGCCGGGCCTTGGGGTCCCAGCATCCGCGCCGCATCTGCTCCCGGGTGATCCCGTCCAGCGTCATCTCGTCGCGGGAGAAGCCCACGGCCGCGATGATGCGCTTGTACGGGAAGATCAGTCCCTCGTACTCCCACCAGTCCGTGATCTGGCCCTCGGGGTCCGTCGTGAACCGGTACTTTCCCCCGACGTACGCCAGCTCGCCGATGCCGGCGGTGAAGGGCTTCGGGCCCTTGTCCTGGTACTTCTTCGGAAGCCAGGTGCTGAAGAGGTGCGCGGGCTCGATCACGTGATCATCCACGCTGATGACCCTGGGAAGCTCCGCCGTGCCGCTCTGGTTGCTGATCACGCTGTACCCCCAACTGCCGGCCGGATGGTCACGCCGCCGGAAACCCGATATCTGACGACCCATCAGTTCGGAGGTTATGGGCTCACCCTTCCGACGACAAGGCGAGACCGGGAACTCCACCCCTTGCGGTATCGCCCGGTGTCCGCTGAACTGACGCATCGTCAGTTCTGGGTGCGCAGTCGAGGGGGCAGCATGCAAACGATCTGGCTCAGCGGCGCCGAGTGGTTCGCCGTCCTCCGCATCGGCCTCGGCCTGTGGTGGCTGGAGAGCTGGCGCCACAAGGACAAGAAGACCTGGTTCACCGGCGGCGGTATCACCTGGGCCGCCGGCATCGCCGCCGACCACCGATGGCCCGTGATCCGCAAGAGCTTCGACCGCCTGGTGAAGCCCCACCCCCGCCTGATGGCCTACATCGTCGCCTATGCGGAACTGGCCCTCGGCCTCGGCCTGATCGCCGGTTTCCTGACCCCGGTGGCCCTGGTCGCCGGCGCCCTCCTCAACCTGATCTACCTCGCCCTGATGATCCACGACTGGGCGGAGCAGGGCCAGAACCTGATGATGCTCCTGATCTCCCTCACCGCCCTCCTCGCCATGAGCTGGCAGACTTGGTCGGTCGATGGGGGCTGGGGGTTGTTTCTGTAGGCGGGGCCTCGGAGACCCCCGGCGACATTGAGCTGACCGCCCGCCCCCACTTGTATGATCGCCAGGCTTTTTCACAAGTGCGTGTACCGGGGGGCGCATGGATGCCGGTGAGCAGTGGGTGACGATTGCTGCGGTGTTGCTGGGGTCGGTCTCCACGCATCTGACCAACTACGCGATGGAACGCCAGCGCAAGAAGCACGAGTTGGTGACGCGCTGGGACAGCAAGAAACTCGATGCGTACGAGGGGTACGTCGACAGTGTGCGGTCGTGCATCTTCCTGGCCGTGCAGCTCTATGAGCACCGGGAAGGGCTGCGGACCGGTGAGATGAGCGAGCCGGAGATGCTGGCGGAGATGTCGGCGGCGGGACGGTTACGGGGGCGGGCCTTCGAGCGGATCATGCTGCTCGGCGGAGATGATGTCGTCGAGGCCGCGCACGATCTCAACGCCCTCGCGCTCAAGGTCGACTGGCAGGCGAACGGCAGGATCGGCGGCACCTTGGAGGAGTGGCGGGAACGCCATCGCGCCGTGTTCCGGGGCATCAACGACTTTCATGAGGCGGCCCGTTCGGACCTGGGCGTCGACGGTGGCGTCACGGGCGAGAAGCACCCCGAGCGCGATCTCCTGCTTCCACCGGCTCAGCGCGAGGCGGGTAGGGGGTCGTAGGGCGAGGGGCCGTAGGACGGGCGTTGGGGCCGGGGCGTCGTAGAGCCGGGCGCTCCGTGTCGCCCACCCGGGCAGCGAGGGTGCCCGGGTGGGCGGATGGCGTCAGCCCTTCTCCCCCACAGTCACCGGCCGGTCGCTGTTCAGCTCGGTGAAGAGTTTTTTGGCCTGGCGGGTGTTCCACTGCACGGCGCTGCCCTTGGGGGTCTGGAGGGCGAGGTTCGAGACGGGGACGTTGAGCCGCTTGCCGTCGCCCTCGGTGACCGCCTTCATCGCCTTGAAGAGCGAGGTGAGGTTCGGCAGGCCGGTGTCCTCGTCGACGATGAGGGTGCCGAGGCCCGCGCTCATGGTCGGGTAGACCGTGGAGGGGTCCAGCAGGACGCCGGGGGTGGCGGCCTTGCGGGCGAGGGCGGCCAGGAACTTCTGCTGGTTCTGGCTGCGGCCCAGGTCGCCCTTGGCCTCCTGGTGGCGCTGGCGGACGAAGGCGAGCGCCGTACGGCCGTCGAGCGTGTGGCAGCCCTTCTTCAGGTCCGCGCCCGACTTCTCGTCCTTGATGTCCCGGTCCAGGCACATCGGGACGCCGCCGACCGCGTTCACGATGCCGACGAAGCCGGCGAAGCCGATCTCCGTGTAGTGGTCGATGTGCACGCCCGTGTTGTGCTCGATGGTCCGGACCAGCAGGTCGGGGCCGCCGAACGAGAACGCCGCGTTGAGCTTGTTCTTCGACGCGCGGTAGTGCTTGCCGGTCTCGGGGCGGATGTGTGAGGGGATGGTCACCCATGAGTCACGCGGCAGGCTCACCATCGTCGTGCCGTGGGCGCCGGTGTGCAGCAGGATCATCGAGTCGGTGCGCCGGCCCGCGTCGGCCGAACCGCCGGTGTGCAGGTCCTTCCTGGCGCGTTCGGAGAGGCCCACCCGGCTGTCGGAGCCCACGATCAGATAGTTGGTCCCCTGGCCCTGCGCCGGGCGGTCCTCGATCTTGCTGAGGTCGACCTCGCGGTGGAGTTCGGTGTCGGCCCAGACGTAGGTGCCCACGGAGCCGAGGGCCAGCACGGTGGACAGGACGATCAGCGCCCGGGTGATCCGGCGGCGCCGGCTGGGCGGGCTCGGGGCGCGTCGGCCCCGGCCGGTGTTGCCGCCCCCCGGGCCCCCGGTGCGGACCGCGGGCCGCCCGTTGCCGGTGTGGCCGTTGTCGAGGTGTCCGTTGATGAGGTGGCCGTTGCCGATGTGACCGTTGGTGAGGTGGCCGTTGCCGATGTGACCGTTGGTGAGGTGGCCGTTTGAGTGGGGTGGGGGCACCGGGACCTGTGGGCCCGTGTCGTACCCGTAGGGGTTGGGTGGCGGTGCCGGGTGTATCTGAGGCGCATGGTCGCCCGGGCGCCATATCTGCCCGGTGCTGATGTGCTCCTGCGCTTGGCCGTCGCGCCAGTTCCCGTCGAGCGGCCCCTCCAGCCAATCATTCATGCGCGGCAGTCTCCATGCTCGTCGGTTCTCCACCAAATAGTGTGCGGATCTGCACAAGCGAATGCGGTGAACGCGGTGAATGTGCGGTCCGGCGGCGGGGTACGGGGCCACGGCCGGGCTCGCGGGCGCAGGCACGGCGGCGGGCGGGGAGCGCCCGGCCGCGCCGCGCGGGGTGTCCGTCCGGTCCGTAGCCGGGCGGACACCCTGGGGCCACACTTCCGACGGTCATCGCGACGGCAAACTCTCGTACGCGACCGGCTGGCCGAGCTCCGGCTGACCGATGTGCTGCGCGGCGGTGCCGGAGCGGTGCATACGCTGCCACTTCAGCCGGGTGCCGAGCAGGAAGGCCACCACGGACTGGATGACCACCAGGTACATCAGCTGCCGGTAGACGAAGAGCTGGAGCGGCATCGCCCACAGCGTCCGCACCGGCTCGCCGTCGAGCCGCAGGGCGTAGCCGGCGCAGGCCAGTTGGAGCGCGAGGAAGCCGACCCACACCCCGGCCGAGAGCACCGGACCGCGGAAGAGCGCCCCGTAGAGGGCGAAGACGTCGACGATCGGCGCGAGCAGCGGCAGGGCGACCTGGAAGAGGGTGAGGTAGCTCAGTCCGCGGCGTCCGAAGCGGCCGGCCGGGCCCACTTCGATGACGGCACGGCGGTGCTTCCACATGGCCTGGAGCGTGCCGTAGCACCAGCGGTACCGCTGCCGCCACAACTGGCTCAGCGAGGTGGGCACTTCGGTCCAGGCGATCGCGGTCTCCTCGTAGACCACCCGCCATCCCGCCTGCCACAGGGCCATGGTCAGGTCGGTGTCCTCGGCGAGGGTGTCCTCGCTGACCCCGCCGACGCCCATCAGTGCGTCCCGGCGGAAGGCGCCGATGGCGCCGGGGACCGTCGGCATGCACTCCAGGACCTCGAACATCCGCCGGTCGAGGTTGAACCCGAAGACGTACTCCAGGTGCTGCCATCTGCCGAGCAGGCGGCGCCGGTTGCCGACCTTGGTGTTGCCGCTGACCGCGCCCACGGCCGGGTGGGCGAGCGGCTGGATGAGCCGGTAGATGGCGTCCGGCTCGAAGACGGTATCGGCGTCGACCATGACGACGATGTCGCATCGCGCGTGGGCCAGACCGGTGTTGAGGGCGGCCGCCTTGCCCGAGTTGGGCTGGCGGATCACCTCCACACGGGGGTCGTCGATCCAGGTGGCGATGTCCGCGGTGTCGTCCGTCGACCCGTCGTCGATCACGATGATCTGTAGTTGCGGATGGGTGGAGGCGAGCAGCGAACGGACGGTGGACTCGATGCCGGCCGCTTCGTTGTAGGCGGGGACCAGGACCGTCACCGGGTCGGTGATCTCGCGTAGCCAGGGGGAACCCGGCCGGAAGCGCTCCAGCCGCCGGACATGGGCGCGGGCGAAGAAGACGAGGGAGGCCAGCCGCAGGACGCCCAGGGCACCGGCGATGCCCAGCACCCAGGTCATCCCCTGCACGAAGGCGTACCCGAGGGCTTTGATCCAGACCAGGGCCGTGCCCAGCCATCGCTCCGGGGCGGGGGCCGGGGTGTCGGCCGGGGGCAGTCCGGCCCCGAACGTCACCGTGGTGAATTTGTCGACTTTGCGATTGTTGAGCAGTTTTTCGGTGTCGTGGTAGGCGACATCGTTGTGACTGAACTGCCGGACCACGCCCTGTGACGGCTTACGGAACCACCGGTCGGCGGCGACCAGCGTGTAGCCGTCCGCGGCGGCCTTCTGGGCGGCCTTCCACTCCGGACCGCACATGGTGTCCACCGCGGTGGTCTGCGGCAGCCGCAGCAGGTCGGTGTGGATGCCCGCGGTGCCCGCCAGCGCCTTCTGCGTCAGCGCCAGCTCCAGCTGGGCACGGACGGGCGAGGCCGCGCCCATGACCGCGCCGGTGTAGGTGTTCGACCCGATCTCATGCCCCTCGGCCTTGATGCGGCGCACCAGGTCCGGGTACTGAGCGGCCTTCGCTCCCTGCACGAAGAACGTGGCGTGCGCATGATGCTTGCGCAGCAGATCGAGCAGGCGTGGCGTCCATACGGGGTCGGGCCCCCCGTCGTAGGTGAGGGCCACGTTGCGGCGGGGCATCCCGGCGGACTTCACCTTGCCACCGTCGAGGCGCACCACCGGACCGCCCTTGTCCACCGCGCTCGGCACCGGCGTGGTGCAGTCGCTCCGGGTCTTCGCGGCGTCGACCTCGTGGGCGGTCCAGCCCTCGAAGAGCAGAGCGCCGAAGACGAGGGGGAGGACGAGCATCAGCAGCAGCCAGTGCCCCCGGGGATCACGGGACTGCGCGTGCCGGCCACCGTTCGTGCGGCGCCTCACGTCGCTCCCGCGGTGACCTCGGTCACGGTGGGGGCGGGGTGTCTTCGGACGGGGCCGCCGGCGGCTGCCGCCGGAGCGCCCGCGGCGCGGGTGAGGAACGTCGGGACGTCGCCGGCGGCCGCGGCGGTCGCCCGGCGGGGGGCGCCTCCGGCGGCGGCGACCGACTTCCGCAGCACGTTTCCGTGCCGGGCGGAAGCGTCGGCACATGACTGGGGAAGACGTATTTTCTGCCGTTTTGCGTTCCGGCTGGCCTCACACATGGTCGGCGAGTGTACTCACTGCGAAGATCGGGTAACGGTCTCCGCCCAAGACCCCTTGCCGCGGTGACAAGCCTCCGAGCCGGCGTCCCGGCGTTCGCACCCGCGCGACATTTGACCAGGTCAGACGGATTTTTCCAGTGACCTTTGCCCGGTATTGCGACCTCTGCAACGCGACGTCCCGCCCCCGCCGTCTGAGAGTGTTGTAACACCCGACCCCACCGGGAGCCGCCCCGGCCGGTGACTGAAAACACCCTTACCCCCCGGCTGCGTCCGACCTAGCTTTGACTGCGTGACCGGATTCGAAATCTGGTCATGGAGCCGGAGGGGGGCCACGGCATGGAACGAGCGCAGCGCGCTGACCGCATCCTGGACGCGGCGGGTGAGTTGCTGCTCGCCTGGGGCTACCGGCGGGTGACGATCGATGAGATCGCCCGCCGCGCCAACGTCGGCAAGGGCACGGTCTATCTGCACTGGAAGACCAAGGACTCACTGCTCCTCGCCGTGATGCTGAAGGCCCAATCCCGAATGCACCAGCGGCAGTTGGAGCGGCTACGGGCGGATCCGCTGGAGATTCTGCCGAGCCGGATGATGAGCCGGCTCTTCCTCGAATTCCAGGCCGAACCGGTATTGCGCGCGGCCTACAGTGACAACGGCGATATCCTCGGCCGGCTCAACGAGACCGCCAAGCAGGAGTTCGCGGATCTGATCGTCGCGGGCGACCGGAATCTGCGTCAGCATCTCGAAGTGCTCCGCGAGCACGGCCTGGTGCGCCGCGACACCGACGTACAACACCAGCAATACGCCTTGTTGGCGACATGCAGCGGATTCTTCATGTCCGAGGCGTTGCTCATCGACCGTGCCCCGGACGGCCTGGAGGTACGCGCCGGCATCCTCGCCCACACCGTCCGAAGCGCGCTGGAGGTGCCGGCCGACGCCGGCCCGCATCCCGGCTCCGACCTGGGCTCCGGCTCCGGGCCGGACGCCGCTTCGGCCCGACTGCGCGCCGCCGCGACCGCGGCCGCTCCCGAGATCATCGCCCGCTACGAGCGTTTCGCCGAACTCTGCGCACAGGAGATGCGCCGGCAGATACGTGACTGAGACCGCCGCGGATTTTCCGCGGGGGCGGATTCTCCCGGTGGATTCGAACAGAGATTCCTCTCCCTTCGGATGCGGGCAGGGCTCCCTACGAGGGGCGGCACGCGACCGGCCGCCCGCCGCCGACTCCACGAAGCGGAATCCACCCGGCTGACTCCGCCCGGCGGAATATCCGGCCACGACTGCCCACGCGCGTTCCCCGAAGGAAAAGAGCCACGTCCCAGCCCTGGCCCGGCCGGGCCCCACCCGGGCCCGCGGGCCCGACTCCCAACCCGGAGGAGATCGAAAGATGTCGGCATTATCCAGCTCCCCGCTCGCCGCACACGTCGGGAAGCACCCTGGCGAGCCGAATGTGATGGACCCGGCGCTGATCACCGACCCGTTCGGCGGCTACGGCGCACTGCGTGAGCAAGGCCCGGTCGTACGGGGCCGGTTCATGGACGACTCGCCCGTCTGGCTCGTGACGCGCTTCGAAGAGGTCCGCCAAGTCCTGCGCGATCAGCGGTTCGTGAACAATCCGGCCGCACCGTCCCTGGGCCGCTCGATCGACGAGAGCCCCGCGGTCAGGCTGCTGGAGATGCTGGGGTTGCCCGACCATTTCCGGCCGTATCTGCTGGGATCGATCCTCAACTACGACGCTCCCGACCACACCCGGCTGCGCCGGCTGGTCTCGCGCGCCTTCACGGCACGCAAGATCACCGACCTGCGGCCGCGGGTCGAGCAGATCACCGACGAGCTGCTGGCCCGGCTTCCCGAGCACGCCGAGGACGGTGTGGTCGACCTCATCCAGCACTTCGCCTACCCCCTGCCGATCACCGTGATCTGCGAACTGGTCGGCATAGCCGAAGCGGATCGTCCGCAATGGCGGAAGTGGGGTGCCGACCTCGTTTCGCTGGAGCCGGAGCGGCTGAGCACCGCGTTCCCGGCGATGATCGAGCACATCCATGAGCTGATCCGCGAGCGGCGCGACGCACTCACCGACGATCTGCTCAGTGAGCTGATCCGTACCCATGACGACGACGGCGGCCGGCTCAGCGACATCGAGATGGTCACCATGGTCCTCACCATCGTCCTGGCGGGCCACGAGACCACCGCACACCTCATAGGCAACGGCACGGCGGCGCTGCTCACCCACCCCGACCAGCTGCGCCTGCTCAAGGACGACCCGGCGCTGCTTCCGCGCGCCGTCCACGAGCTGATGCGCTGGTGCGGGCCGGTGCACATGACCCAGCTGCGGTTCGCCTCCGAGGACGTCGAGGTCGCCGGGACGACGATCCGCAAGGGCGACGCCGTACAAATGATCCTGGTATCGGCGAACTTCGATCCCCGCCACTACACCGACCCCGACCGTCTCGACCTGACCCGTCATCCCGCCGGCCACGCCGAGAACCATGTGGGGTTCGGCCACGGGATGCACTACTGCCTGGGCGCCACCCTCGCCAAACAGGAGGGCGAGGTCGCGCTCTCCCGGCTCTTCACGCACTACCCGGAGCTGTCGCTGGGCGTCGCGGCGGAACAGCTGGAGCGGACGCAGGTGCCCGGCAGCTGGCGGCTGGACCGCCTGCCGCTGCGACTGGGGTGACCGTCCCGTACGGCTGGCACGCGGCCACCGTCGCCGGACGGTCGCCGACGCCACAAGGGCCCCGTGCGGGCGAGTTCTCCGCACGGGGCCCTCTCCGCCGCCGCTATTTCCCGTCGTCCACCGACGCCCGCCAGGTGACCCGCTCCGCGCCCTCCCCTTCACCGTCGAAGACGACGGCGGCCGGGGCATCGCCCTTCGGCAGCAGATGGATGGAGCATTCGGTGACGGTGCCGCCCGGCTTGACCATCTTGTGCGGAACGGCGTCGGGGCACCGGCCGACCCCCGGGCCGCCGATGTCGATCAGCGTCAGCTTCTGCACGGTCTGACCGCCCGTGGTCCGCAACGTCACCCCGTCGCTCATGCTGGGCAGCAGGTCATACGTACCGCTGTTCCGGTACTGCATCGTCACGTAATACGGGATCAGCTTCTTCTCGTCCGCATCCAGGTCGAAGCGGCTCAGGTCGGCGAGGGAGCCGGTGCGCACGCCCTTCGGTGTGATGCGCAGCGGGACGGGGCGGCTGTGGGCGTCCTCCGTGCTGCCGTCGGCGGTCTTGCCCGCGGGCAGCACTCCGGCGGACGCACCGCCCTTGCCGCCGCCGACCTGCCAGATCAGGGTGTCACCGCCGTCGTCCTTGTACGAGACGGTCGCCGGCCGCTGGTCCTTGGGCAGCATGAAGATCTGGCAGATCGCCGCGGTGGCACCGGCCGCCAGTGCTGCCTCGCCGCTCTCGCGGCACTCCGGGGGCTCGCCCGAGCCGGTGGCCATCGGGTTGCTCCTGAACAGCGAGACCTGCTCGGCGGCCTGCCCGTCCGCCCCGTTGACGGAGAAGTTCCGCGCCGGGTCCACATCGCGCACCGTCTTCTTGCCGGTGTTGGTGTAGGAGAAGGTGAGGTAGTACGGCACCATCCCCTTGAGGTCGTCGTCCAGTTGGATGTGCACCAGGTCGGAGTCCGAGCCGCGGGCCAGCCGGGTGGGCGTGATCCGCAGCTGGTGCGCCTTGTCGTCGGAGTCGGTCCAGGTGGCCGGGCGCGGTGTGGCCTTCATCGGCAGCGGCTCGGCGGGCGTGACGGCTTCCGGGGCCCCCGGCCGGGCCTTGCCGGCTCCGGGACCGCCGGCGCACCCCGCGGTCAGCAGCATGAGCGCGCTGACACCGACCGCGCCGGCGATACGTATGGGCATGAGCATGGGCCTGCGCACGGTGAATCCCCCGTTGATGTGTGCCGCGTGGCGTCCCACCACACGACCGTCGTGTGGTGCCGCACCCCACGACCGTTGTCACGTCACTCGACGCCCGAACTTAGCCGCCCGGGCACGGTCGGCCGGCAGCGGCCCCTGGGCCGTCGGGCACGCGAGCCGGGCGTACGGCTGGGCCGGGCATACGGACGGGCGGCATACGGCCGGGCCGGGGCGGGATTGCCGGCCGCCGGTCCGACCGTCCTCAACTCGGGCGGCCGGCCCGCAGCGAGTACATGAGAGGGATGCGGGGGCGGTCGGCGGCGAAACGGTGGTAGCCGTCGTCGTGACGGCTCAGTGCGGTGAAGCGCTGGAACATCGTCTTGTCGTGCTCGTGCAGGAAGTCGATGCGCAGGCCGGTGGCGGCCAGGGCGGAGACGACATCGCCGAGCGGATGCTGCCATTCGACGCTGCGGTTGTTGACCGTCGGCGCGCCGAAGTCCGTGTAGGTGCCGGGGGCTTCGTCCACCCAGGCGTCGCGGCTGAAGTAGTCGTGGACGATGCGCGAGCCGGTCTCGTCGTCCAGGGCGTCGCAGAGCGGGTGGAATTCGGCGAGGTAGAGGAAGCCGCCGGGGGCGACGAGGGAGGCGGCGGTGTCGGCCCAGCGTTCCAGGTCCGGGAGCCAGTTCAGGGCGCCGATGCCGGTGTAGACGATGTCGTACGCGGCGTCGGGGACGGCTTCGGCGGCGTCATAGACATCGGCGGCGACGAACGCCGCACGGTCCGGGCCGTAGCCGAGCTCGGCGGCGAGGGCGCGGGCGGTGTCGATGGCCGCTTCGGAGAAGTCCAGGCCGACGACGCGGGCCGCGCCACGGTGGGCCCAGGAGAGGGTGTCCTGGCCGAAGTGGCACTGGAGGTGGAGGAGGGACCGGCCGGTGACATCGCCGACCTCCGCGACCTCGAAGTCACGGAGCACGTCCCGGACCCGGCGGAACCTGTCCTGGTCGTAATAATCACTCGCAGTGTGGATGGCGACGCGCTCGTCCCACCTCGCACGATTCGCCTCCCGCCAGTCCTCGGCACCCGTAATTCTGCGCATTCGGCGAAGTTATCCACAGCCTTGCGACCCTCGCCAACGGATTTCCCGCCCCGGGCGCAGAATGGGCCCATGACTGACGAGACGACCCCAGCCCCAGGCCCCGACGCCACCGCTCCACTCCCTTCGACCACCGACACCCGGCTCACGGCCGGTACGGGGACCGGCTCGGCCGGCCCGATAACAGGGGCGGACGGGTCGACGACGAGCGCGACCGGCTCGGCGGACGCGGGCGGCACGGACGCCTCGATGCCGGACTGGGAGAAGCGCTTCCGCGCACCGCGGATCGGGCTGCCGGACTGGGCCGAGGACGCCCCGGACCGTTCCCTGTTCGTCTCGAACGCCACCGGCACCTTCGAGCTCTACGCCTGGGACCGGGCCACCGGCAAGCAGCGGCAGGTCACGGACCGGCCGAACGGCACGACGGACGGGACGCTGTCGCCGGACGGCCGGTCGATCTGGTGGTTCTCGGACACCGACGGGGACGAGTTCGGTGTCTGGATGCGGCAGCCCTTCGAGGGCGGCCCGGATGAGCCGGCGACCCCGGGGCTCGCCCCCTCGTACCCGGGAGGGCTGGCGATCGGCCGGGACGGCACGGCGGTCGTCGGATGCTCGACGGACGAGGAGGGCTCGACGGTCCATGTCGTGCGGCCGGGCGAACCACCGGTGGAGATCTACCGGCACCGCGAGTCCGCGGGCGTCGGCGATCTCTCGCACGACGGCTCGCTGATCGCCCTCGAACACACCGAGCACGGCGATGCGATGCACTCCGCGATCCGCGTCGTACGGCCCGACGGCTCCACCGTCGCGGAGCTGGACGACACCAAGGGCGGGACCGAGGAGCTGGGCCTGTCGGTGATGGGCTTCGCACCGGTGGACGGGGACGCCCGGCTGCTGGTCGGACACCAGCGGAGGGGCCGCTGGGAGCCGATGATCTGGGACCCGCTGACCGGGGTGGAGACCGCCCTGGACATCGACCTGCCCGGAGATGTGGGCGCCGACTGGTACCCCGACGGGTCGGCGCTGCTGGTGGAGCACGAGTACCAGGCACGGAGCGAGCTGTGGCGCTATGAGCTGGGCACGCCGGGCGGCCACGGCGCCCCGGCCGGTGCCGGCGACGCGGCCGCCGGGGCGGCCGGTCCGCTGACCCGGGTCGAGACCCCGGCCGGCACGGTCTCGGGGGCCACGGCACGGCCGGACGGCACGGTGGAGTTCCTGTGGTCGTCGGCGGCGCAGCCCCCAGAGGTGCGGTCGACGAGCGGCGAGGTCGTGCTGGACCCGCCCGGTATGAAGGCGCCCGGGTCGGTGCCTGTGCGGGACGTCTGGGTGGAGGGCCCCGGTGGTCGTATCCACGCCCTGGTGCAGCAGCCGGCGGGCGAGGGCCCCTTCCCGACGGTGTTCGACATCCACGGCGGTCCGACCTGGCACGACAGCGACGCGTTCGCCTCGTCCCCCGCGGCCTGGGTGGACCACGGCTTCGCGGTCGTACGCGTCAACTACCGCGGTTCGACCGGCTACGGGCGCGCCTGGACGGATGCCCTCAAGCATCGCGTCGGGCTGATCGAGCTGGAGGACATCGCCGCGGTGCGCGAATGGGCGGTCTCGTCCGGACTGGCCGACCCGGAGCGGCTGGTGCTGTCGGGCGGCTCATGGGGCGGCTATCTGACGCTGCTGGGGCTCGGTACCCAGCCGGACGCCTGGGCCGTGGGCCTGGCGGCGGTTCCGGTCGCGGACTACGTCACGGCGTACAACGACGAGATGGAAGCCCTCAAGGCGATGGACCGGACGCTGCTCGGCGGCACGCCTGAGGAGGTCCCGGAGCGCTTCGAGGCGTCGTCACCGCTGACGTATGTGGACGCGGTGCGGGCCCCGGTCTATATCTCCGCCGGCGTCAACGACCCACGCTGCCCCATCCAGCAGGTGGAGAACTATGTCCAGCGCCTGGCGGACCGCAGCCATCCGCACGAGGTCTACCGCTACGACGCCGGACACGGCTCCCTCGTGGTGGAGGAACGCATCAAGCAGGTCCGCCTGGAACTCGACTTCGCCCAGCGGCATGTGAACGAGAGGAGCTGAGGGGGTTCCTGCGGGGAGCGGCCGGAGGGGCGGAGTGGTCTGCGTCCGTCGTGCGGCCGCGGCTGCGGCTGCGTTGTGGCTGACCGCGCCGCTCCCCGCGGGCCTGGGGGGGGAGCGAGCCAGACCCGTGGTTGCGGCGGGACGGGGCAGGGCCACGGGAGCGGGGCGCGAGCGCAGGGACGGCGGGGTGCCTTGGCGTGGGCGGCCGCGGGGCAGGACGTGAGCGCGGCTGCGGCGTGGGGGCGTGAGCGCGGCCGCTGGCCGGGGCGCGGCAGCAGGTACGGCGTCGGAGCATGAGCACGGGCGCGGGGCCGGGGCGTGGCCGTAGGTGCGGCGTGGGGCGGGGGCGCGGCAGCGGGTGCAGCGCCGAAGCATGAACACGGCCGCGGGGCCCGGGGCGTGGCCGTAGGTGCGGCGTTGAGCTGTGGGTGGGTGGTGGTGAGGAGAGGGTGGGGCGGGGGGGGAGGGGCCCCCGGGGGGGAAGGGACGAGAGGTCAGGGACTGGTGTGATGGGTCAGGGCTGCGTGGGGGTTGCGGCCCTCAGGGGTGTTGTCGGGGGTGTGGTCCGTGTGGACGGTGGCGGCGGTGAGGCGGGGGACGGCGTGGATGAGGGCGTGTTCGGCGGCTACGGCCAGGGCATGGGCCTGCACCACCGTCAGCCGGGCGTCGACGACGATGTCCGCCTCGGCCCGCAGGGTGTGCCCGATCCAACGCATCCGGACCTGCCCGACGCCATGGACACCGTCCACCGCGCGTAGTGCGGTCTCGGCGGCGTCGATGAGTGCGGGGTCGACGGAGTCCATCAGCCGCCGGTAGACCTCCCGGGCGGCGCCGCGCAGCACCATGAGGATCGCGGCGGTGATCAGCAGGCCGATGAGCGGGTCGGCCTGCTGCCAGCCGAGCGCCGCGCCCCCCGCGCCGAGCAGGACGGCGAGGGAGGTGAAGCCGTCGGTACGGGCATGCAGGCCGTCCGCGACGAGCGCGGCCGAGCCGATCCTGCGGCCGGTACGGATGCGGTAGCGGGCGACCCATTCGTTGCCGAGGAACCCGATCACGGCGGCCACGGCCACGGCCCACAGGTGGGTGACATCGCGGGGGTGCAGCAGCCGGTCCACGGACTCGTACGCGGCCCATACCGAGGAGGCCGCGATCGTGAGCACGATGGCGATGCCCGCGAGGTCCTCGGCGCGGCCGTAGCCGTAGGTGTAGCGGCGGTTCGCGGCCCGGCGTCCGAGCAGAAAGGCGATGCCCAGCGGTACGGCGGTCAGTGCGTCGGCGGCGTTGTGGATCGTGTCGCCGAGCAGTGCCACCGAGCCGGACAGGGCGACGATCACCAGCTGGATCAGACTGGTCAGGCCGAGGATGCCGAGCGAGATCCAGAGCGTGCGCAGGCCGTCGCGGGAGGTCTCCAGCGCGGTGTCGACCTTGTCCACGGCCGCATGGCTGTGCGGGGTGAGGAGGTGGGCGAGCCGGTGCCGCAAACGTGCCAGGCGGCCGGAGTGGTGTGGAGGGTGCGGGGGCTCAGTGGCATGGCCTTGCACGTGGCCGTGGCCGCGGCCTTGCGCCGGGCTGTGGCCCTGCACGGAACCCGCGGAACCCTGCACGTGGGGGCCGTGCCCCGGCGCGGCACCACGCCCCTCCGCGTGCCCACGCCCCTCCGGCTGCCCCTGGCCGGACAGGTGATCATTGCCCTGCGGCTGAGTCCCCTTGCCTGCCATAGGCCCTACCGTGGCACGCCGATTCGATTGCGGCTACCAGCGTGATACGCCCGCTGACCAGGTGCGACCTCGTTGCAGAAGCAGGTCCCGTGCGGGTCGCGGGCCGGCGCGGATTTCAGGCCGCCGGGCGGCGCGCGCTGCCGGACGCTCCGGGCAGTGGCTACCGGCCGCCGGCCCTACCGGCCGACGCCGCCTCGCCCTGCCCTTCGCCACCTTCCGCCCCCACGCCACCGTCCAACTCCACGCCACCTTCCGCCCCCGCGCAGCCCTCCGGCCCCACGCCGCCCTCGGGCCCCACGCCACCGTCAGCCCCCACAGCACCGTCAACCCCCACCCCGATCCCCAACGCCGCATCCCTGGCGGCCTCGGACTCGCGGCGGAAGAGGCGGAACCACATGAAGACCACGAAGCCGGCGAAGACGAACCACTCGCCGGTGTAGCCGAGGTTCTGGAAGGCCTTGAGGTCGAGTCCGCTGCCCTCGGCCGCGGCCGGCGGGACGGCGCGCAGCGGGGCCTGGGTGTCGGTGAGCGTGATCCAGGCGTCATAGACGTCATACGGCACGATGTTGACCAGCGACGCCGCGCTGATCATGGTGAGCCGGCCCGGTGCCGGCCCGCCGCCGCCCGGTACGCCGTCGGTGCCCTGGCTCTCGGAGGCCTGGAGGGCGCCGGTGACCGTCACCTCGCCCTTGGGCGGCGCGGGCACCTTCGCCGTGTCGGCCTTGGCGCCGGCGTCGCCGGGCAGCCAGCCCCGGACGACCGGCAGGGCCTTGCCGCCGTCCGTACGGAGCAGCGTGAGGACGTAGAAGCCCTGCCGCTCGCCGTGCTTGTCCTTCAACGTGCGGCCCGGTACGAGCAGTTGGTGTCCGGTGTCGTAGTGGCCGCGGGCACTGGCCTGGCGGCCGGAGGTCACCTGGTCGACGGGCAGCAGCCGCTCCAGGGGGCGGGCGGCCGCGGTCTTGGCCCGGGCGGAGCGGTCCTCCTGCTGCCGGTGGCTGTCGACGCGGTCCTCGAAGCGGCTCAGCTGCCAGCTGCCCATGAAGATGCAGACGGGGATCGCCAGTACGGCGAAGACGTTGATTCCCCACCACCGCGGGGTCAGCAGGAACCGGTACACGCCCTCAACGGTACGGGGCCCGGCCCACGGGGCCGCACCGGCCCCTCCGCGGTCCGGCCCCGACGGCCGGGACCTGGGCCGTCGGGTCACTGCGCCGCGAGCGCCTCGGTGCGGTAGACCGTTCCCGCGCAGGCGTCCGTGACCTTGGCGTCGGCCGTGGCGGGTTCACCCGCCTCCGGTGTGTGGCTGAGCACGATGCCGCCGGGCGCGGTGCCGCCGTCGCCGGGGCCCTCGCTGCCGCCCGTCTCGCCGCCGCCGTCGCCGGGCGGGGTCGCGCCGTCCGGGGACTGTCCCGGGTCCTTGGAGGCGTCGGGCGTCGGCGACGGGCCGGGATTGACGCACCCGGTGGTGCCGCCGCCGGACTCCGGGATCCAGGCGAACTTGACCTCGTACGCCTCCCCCGGCTTGAGAACCAGCTGGTCAGGGGTGGTGGCCGGGTCGGGCAGCCCAGTGGCCTCGTCGCCTGAGGTGTGGTCGACGACATGGATGCGGTCGGGGCTCGTGGAGCCCTGGGCGACCAGGCCGATGGTGCCGCCGCCCTCGACGGAGCATGCGGTTCCGGAGGTGTTGACCACCCGGAACGCGCCGTAGACGCGGCCCGTGGAGTCCGCCGCACCGACCGTGCTGGTGCCCTGGCCGAGCTGTTCCCGCCCACAGACCGGCGAGGTGACGTCCATGGTCTCGTCCGGGGCGGGGGTGCCGGCGCCCGCGCCGTGGCCCGCGCCGCTCTTCCCCGGGTTCTTGCCCTTGCCGGCGGGCTTGTCCTCGCCGGGCTTCTCGCCGTCCTTGCCGGCCGGCTGCGGGCCGGCCTGCTCGGTGCCTTCGCCGTGTGCCCCCTCGGCGCCGCCCTGGGGGTGTGGGCTGCTCGCCGCGTTGGCGGGCCGCTCCTCGGAGCTGCCGGCGAGGTGGGCCACGTGGACCATGGCGGGGATGGAGGTGCCGCCGAGCAGCAGCGCGGCCGCGGCGCCCACGACGGCGTGCCGGCGGCGCTGACGGCGGGCGGGCACCGCGCGGCGCAGCTGCTCAAGGGCGTCCGGCGCGGGTTCGAGGTCGCCGACGCGGGAGTGCAGCAGCCGCCGGAGATCGTCCTCGCCGCCGAAGTCGCCGCCGGTGGGGTGGCTTCGGCCGGGGCCGTCGCCGCCGCCGTTGCCGGTGCCACCGCCGAAACCGGAGCCGGTGGGCCCGTCGCTGCCGTACGCATGACTGTCGGGTTCGTCACCGGGGCCCGGGGCACCCTCCGTGGCGCCGGTCGCACTGTCCGTGACAGCGATGTCATCGCCGTTGCCGGATACTTGGCCGGTTTTCGTGCCCTGCCCGCAGGGATCGTCGGGCTGACGGCCGCCGTCCGGCTCACCGTCGGGCTCCCCTTGCGCCGCACGCGCCGCAGAGAGCCCACCCGTCGCATCGGCGGGCCGCGCGCGCATGCCATCCGGTGCGTCCGCGTCGCGCCGTGCCACGAGGCCGGGAGCGCCACGGACGCCGGGTGCTGCGGGGATCCGGCCGTACGGGGTGCCGGGGCGGGCCGAGTTGAGCGGGCCGGGCCCGGGGGTGCCGCTGTGGTTCATGAGGTCGATCGAGGTGCTGGGGGAAATCGGGGTGCCCGGGCGGAGCGTGTCGTACGAGCCGCAGGCGTCGTACGGGTGGTGCCGGCCAAACGTCGTGCCACTCATGCCGGAGCCTCCATCGCGACGCGGAGCGCCGCGATGCCCCGCGAGCCGTAGGCCTTCACGGAACCGAGCGATATGCCCAGCGTCTCGGCGACCTGCGCCTCGGTCATATCGGCGAAGTAGCGCAGCACCAGGACTTCGCGCTGCCGGCGCTGGAGTCCGCGCATCGCCTTGATCAGCTGGTCCCGCTCCAGCAGGTCGTACGCGCCTTCCTCGGCGCTCGCCATGTCGGGCATCGGCTTGGAGAGCAGCTTGAGCCCGAGGATGCGCCGACGCAGCGCGGAGCGCGAGAGGTTGACGACGGTCTGCCGGAGGTAGGCGAGGGTCTTTTCGGGTTCGCGCACCCGTCCGCGCGCGGAGTGCACGCGGATGAAGGCCTCTTGGACGACGTCCTCGCAGGAGGCGGTGTCGTCGAGGAGCAGCGCGGCGAGACCGAGCAGCGAGCGGTAGTGCGCGCGGTAGGTCTCGGTGAGGTGGTCGACTGTGGTGCCCGCTGCCATCGCGTCGTCAGTGTCCCCACGCTGAGGGGGAATCTGTGCGGGACGCGTGGTGGGCCAGGGAGCGATCACCGGCATGCCCCCGGACACACGGGAGCGCGGTGGGTGCACTGCCGCGCCGGCTGCGCCCGCTGGGGCGATGGTGAATCCGAGTACCTCTGCCACGCCTGTTGGACACGCTTCCCCCTATAAGGGTTGTACGCGCAAGGCACCGCTTTTGACGATGCATCAAATGCCCTCATGCGTACCAGCTCTTCCTGAATGCCCTGATTTGCCCCTACGTGAAGACCCCGATGCCCGAGGGCTCACCCTGTGGCCCGCGGGCACCCCTGAGGCCACCCCTGAGGGCGGCCACAAAGACGCCCCCCACCCAACTGCCGGTTGCAGTGCGGCGGGGAGCGAATGGTCGAACGGATCGTCAGCCCAGATCAAGAGGCAGGGACCGGCAATTCGCTCACAGAATCTTCACACGCTGCACAAAGTATCTACCAGGCGGACGAGGCACGACGGCCGATCCCGCCAACTCGCCCCCCACGGCGCCCACCACGACGGAACGCGCGGCGGCAGAACGCGGGGAGACCAGGAAAACGGGAACGCCGGAGCACCGGGCCAGCAAGACAGTAAGGCACGCGGAAACCGGTCCGGGACCGGGCCTACCCCTGGAACTCGGCCGCCACCAGCTCGCCGATCTGCGCGGTGTTGAGAGCCGCCCCCTTGCGCAGATTGTCCCCGCACACGAACAGCTCCAGCGCCCGCGGATCGTCCAGCGACCGCCGCACCCGCCCGACCCAGGTCGGATCCGTCCCGACGACATCGGCCGGGGTGGGGTACTCGTCCTGGGCCGGGTCGTCACTGAGGACGACGCCGGGGGCCGCGGCCAGGATCTCGTGCGCACCGGCCACCGTGACCTCGTTCTCGAACCGGGCGTGCACGGTCAGCGAGTGGGTCGTGATCACCGGCACCCGCACACAGGTCGCGGTGACCGGCAGCTCCGGCAGCCCCAGGATCTTGCGGGACTCGTCACGGATCTTGAGCTCCTCGGAGGACCAGCCGTCCTCCCGGAGCGAGCCGGCCCACGGCACGACATTGAGGGCGATCGGCGCCGGAAACGGCCCCAGGGTGTCCCCGACGGACCGCCGCACATCGCCGGGCGTGTTCCCCAGCTCCGTACCGGACACCGCGGACAGCTGGGCCCGCAGGGTGTCGACGCCTGCTTTGCCCACCCCGGAAACGGCCTGGTACGAGGAGACGATCAGCTCGCTCAGCCCGTACTCGGCGTGCAGCGCGCCCAACGCGACGATCATCGAGAGCGTCGTGCAGTTCGGGTTGGCGATGATGCCGCGCGGGCGGACCCGGGCGGCGTGCGCATTGACCTCGGGCACGACGAGGGGCACGTCCGGGTCCAGCCGGAACGTGCCCGCGTTGTCGATGACCACCGCGCCCTTGGCGACCGCGACCGGCACCCACTGCGCGGAGACCTCGTCGGGGACGTCGAACATCGCGACGTCGATCCCGTCGAAGGCCTCCTCGCTCAGCGCGATGACCTCGACCTCCGCGCCCCGCACGGTCAGCTTGCGGCCGGCCGAGCGGGGAGAGGCGATCAGCCGGATCTCGCCCCAGATGTCGGCCCGCTCGGACAGGATGCCCAGCAGGACCGAGCCGACGGCGCCGGTGGCACCGACGACGGCGAGCTGCGGCTTGGCGGCCGTACGGGCGTCCGTCCCCAGCGTGTCAGCGAGGGACGGACGGCCCGCCTCGGCCGGAATCATCGACCGGTGCCGCCATAGACCACGGCCTCGTCACTGTCGGTGTCGAGACCGAAGGCGGTGTGCACGGCGCACACGGCCTCGTTGACGTCATCGGCACGGGTGACGACCGAGATGCGGATCTCGGAGGTCGAGATGAGCTCGATGTTCACGCCGGCGTTCGACAGCGCCTCGAAGAACGTCGCGGTGACGCCCGGGTTGGTCTTCATCCCCGCGCCGACCAGCGAGATCTTGGCGATCTGGTCGTCGTAGCGCAGCGAGTCGAAGCCGACCGCGGCCCGGGTCTTCTCCAGGGCGGCGACGGCCTTGCGGCCCTCGGCCTTCGGCAGCGTGAAGGAGATGTCGGTCAGACCGGTCGAGGCGGCCGACACGTTCTGCACGACCATGTCGATGTTGACCTCGGAGTCCGCGATCGCACGGAAGATGCGCGCGGCCTCACCCGGCTTGTCCGGGACTCCGACGACCGTGACCTTCGCCTCGGAGGTGTCATGTGCGACGCCCGAGATGATTGCCTGCTCCATCGGCTGGTCCCCTTGCGGTTCGTTGCTGACCCAGGTGCCCTTCAGTCCCGAGAAGGACGAGCGGACATGGATCGGGATGTTGTAACGGCGTGCGTATTCGACGCAACGGTGCAGCAGCACCTTGGAGCCGGAGCTGGCCAGCTCCAGCATGTCCTCGAAGGAGATCCAGTCGATCTTCCGGGCCTTCTTCACGACCCGCGGGTCGGCGGTGAAGACACCGTCCACATCGGTGTAGATCTCACAGACATCGGCGTCCAGGGCGGCCGCCAGCGCGACGGCGGTGGTGTCCGACCCACCGCGCCCCAGCGTCGTGATGTCCTTCTTGTCCTGGGACACACCCTGGAACCCGGCGACGATGGCGATATTGCCCTCGTCGACGGAGGTCTTGATCCGGCCCGGCGTGACGTCGATGATCCGTGCCTTGTTGTGCACGGAATCGGTGATGACACCGGCCTGGCTGCCCGTGAAGGACTGTGCCTCATGGCCGAGGTTTTTGATCGCCATCGCCAGCAGGGCCATGGAGATCCGCTCTCCGGCGGTCAGCAGCATGTCGAACTCACGCCCCGACGGAATCGGGGACACTTCCTGCGCGAGATCGATCAGCTCGTCCGTCGTGTCGCCCATCGCCGAAACCACCACGACAACCTGGTTGCCGTTCTTCTTGGCTTCGACGACTCGCTTGGCAACGCGCTTGATGCCCTCGGCATCCGCAACGGATGAGCCGCCGTACTTCTGCACGACAAGGCCCACGTGCGCTCCTCGCAACTGTCTCTTCGGGAGTTTCCTCCCGGACCCCCGGAAATGGGGGTACTGCGGTCGGCTCAGTCTATCGAGCAGGCGGAGTCCGCCCTGCTGATACCACATCGTGAGACATGGGACTCACCCATTGATCACGGCAACCTCACCGTGTTCACCTGGCTCGTGCGTTCCACGTCCCGCGGCGGCTCCACAAGGCGCACCGTTGCGCCCGCTCGGCGAGCACATGCCCGCTCCAGGCCGGTACACACGGAAACGTAACCCAGGTCACAGGGTCCGGCCACGGCGAGGACGCCCACGGAGCCGGAGCATTCCGCCCCGGCGGCCGCCCCCGGGCTCACATCCCCCGCAGTCCCAGCGGCCCGGCGATCTCCGCCGCCATGACCTTCCCGGCCTCCTCGGCGAGCTGCTCCTCGTCGCCGCTGACGCCGCTGTCGGTGTCCAGGCCGTCCAGCTCGTCCAGCGGCTGGTCAAGGCGTACGTGGGCGACCAGCGACTGAAGCGCCCGGAGGGCGGCGGAGGCGGTCGGGCCCCAGTTGGAGAGGTAGGAGAACTGCCACCACCACAGGGCCTCACTGACCCGGCCCGCGCGGTAGTGCGCCAGACCGTGCCGCAGATCGGTGATGATGTCGGCCAGGTCGTCGGAGATCCGGCTGGCGACCGGCTCGCTGCGCGGCACATACGGGTCGAAGACCTCGGAGTACACGTCCACCGGGTCGAGCAGGTTCGCGAAGCGCTCGCGCAGCTCGTCGACGTCCGGCTCCGGGCCGATGTCCGGCTCGTACCGCTCGTCGGGGACGAAGTCCTCATGAGCGCCCAGACGGCCGCCGGTGAGCAGCAGCTGGGAGATCTCCAGCAGCAGGAAGGGCACCGCGCTGTCCGGCTCGTCGCCCTTGGCGACTTCCGTCACGGCGACGATGAAGCTCTCGATCGAATCGGAGATCGATACCGCGAAGTCGTCCGGGTCCTGTGTCGCGTTGTGCAGCGTGGCATCAGACATCGAGAAGTCTCCTCCCTTCGAAGGCCCGCCCCAGCGTGACCTCGTCCGCGTACTCCAGATCGCCGCCGACCGGCAGACCGCTCGCCAGTCGCGTCACTCTCAGGCCCATGGGTTTGATCATGCGGGCCAGATACGTGGCCGTGGCCTCGCCCTCCAGATTCGGGTCGGTGGCCAGGATCAGCTCGGTGACGGTGCCGTCCGCGAGCCTGGCCAGCAGTTCCCTGATCCGCAGGTCGTCGGGGCCCACGCCCTCGATCGGGCTGATCGCCCCACCGAGGACGTGGTAGCGACCGCGGAACTCGCGGGTCCGCTCGATCGCCACGACGTCCTTGGGCTCCTCCACGACGCAGATGACCGCCGGATCGCGCCTCGGGTCCAGGCAGACCCGGCACTGCTCCTCCTGCGCCACATTGCCGCAGGTACCGCAGAACCGGACCTTCGCCTTGACCTCCATCAGCGCGTTCGCGAGCCGGCGGACATCGGTCGGCTCGGCCTGAAGAATGTGGAAGGCGATCCGCTGCGCGCTCTTGGGACCGACGCCGGGCAGCCTGCCCAACTCGTCGATCAGGTCCTGGACCACGCCTTCATACACGGAACGTCTTCTTTCTCTTCTGCCGTGTTGCGTACGCTAGTTGGCTACTCCTCAGAAGGGGAGACCAGGGATTCCGCCACCGCCCAGACCCTGGGCGAGCGGACCGAGCTTCTGCTGCTGGAGCTGCTGGGCGCTGGCGTTGGCGTCCCGGACCGCCGCCAGCACGAGGTCGGCGATCGTCTCGGCCGTCTCCTCCGCGGAGTCGGTGTCGATCGCCTTGGGGTCGATGACCAGGCCCTGGAGCTCTCCGGAGCCGGTCACCGTCGCCTTGACCAGACCGCCGCCCGCGGAACCCTCGACGGGTGTCTCCGCCAGTTCCTGCTGGGCTGCCGCGAGGTCCTGCTGCATCTTCTGAGCCTGCTGAAGCAGCTGCTGCATATTGGGCTGACCACCGGGGATCACGACGTGACTCCTGCCATACGAACGATTGGTGCGGTAGCCCGAGCCTACGTGTTTCACGGGCCCCGCGCCCTACGCCGTAGGGAGGAGCACGGGTGTACGCCGGGCGTACGCCCGGTTACCCGTTCTCGCGCTTCCCACCCCACCTACGCAATGCCCTTCGGCGCCTACTCGTTGTTGAACTCTTCCAGCACCGTCGCGCCCAGTTCGCGCACGATCAGGTCGTGTCCGCTGAGCGCGGAGTCGACGAGATCGGGGTCGTCCTCGGCCGGCATGTCGTACTCGATGGACGTCGGCGGGGGCTCCGGCGCTCGGTACGAGGACTCCGCCGCGGGCGCGCTCTGCCCGCCGCCCCCGGAGGACGGGGCGGAGACGGCCTCCCGTGCCCGCCTCGCGCCCTGGCTTCCGCCGCCGGCGCCGCCGCTGCCACCGTCCTGCCCGTACTGGCCGCCGGGCGACGGGGGCGCCGCCGGGCCGCTCTGCTGGGACGGGGGCTGCGGCGCGCTCTGCTGCGGTGCGGCGGGCGCACCGCCGCCGAAGCCGCCGCCCCCTCCGCCGCCGCGGGGGCCACCACCGGTCGCGGGACCGGCGCCGCCCGACGGGTCGACGATCGCCTCGACCCGCCACTGCACCTGGAACCGCTCGGCCAGCACGTCCTTGAGGACGTCCTCGCTTCCGCCGTTGGCGAAGCTGTCGCGGGCACCGGCATTGGGGAAGCCGATCTGGAGCGTGGTGCCGTCGAAGCCGGAGACCTGGGCGTTCTGGCTCAGCAGGATCCACGTGAAACGGCGGCGGTCCTTCACCGCCTCCAGGATGTCCGGCCACATCTGCCGCACCTGGGCGGCACCCTGCGCCGCCCCGGGGGCCGCGGCGGCCGCCGGCGGCTGCGGGGCCGCGGGCGCGGGCGCGGGCGCCCCGGCCGGCGGTCCGGACACGGCCGGCGGCGCAGCGGGAGCCCCGCCCTGCGGCGCCTGACCGCCCTGCCCCGGCGCCACGGCCGTGGGCCAGCCACCGGGCTGCCGTCCGGCACCACCGCCATTGCCGGCCGCGGGACCGCCACCGGTGGCGTTGCCCGCACTTCCGGGCCAGGCGCCGGGCCGGGGGGCCGCTGCCTCACTGCTCTGGGCGCCCTGGCCGCCCTGGCCGCCCTGCGGAGCGTCGGCCGGGGCGCCGCCAGTCCCCCTGCCCGTACTTCCGGGCCAGGCGCCGGGCCGCGGAGCCGCTGCCTCACCGGCCTGGCCACCGCCCTGCGGAGCGTCCGCCGGGCCGCCCGGCGCCGCCGCACCACCGCTGTCACCTTGCTGCTGCCCGCCGGCGGGCGCGGCCACCGGCCCGCCGGATGCCCCGGCTCCGGCCGTCGGGGCGGCGGCCGGTGCCCCTGCCCCGCCGGCCGGGCCGCCGCTCACCGCGCCCCGCACCGCGGCCCGCGCGGCGGCCGGCCCGGACGGTCCCGCCGGCATCGGCGGATGCGCCTCCGGCCCCGGCACATAACCGGCCGCGGGCCCGCCACCGGACGCCACCACGGGCGGAGCCCCGAGCCCGGGGCCTCCCCCGGAACCCGCACCGCCGCCCATGCCGCCGGCCCCGCCCAGCAGCGCGGCACCCGCACCGCGCTCCAGACGGTCGAGCCGCGCCTGCACCGACCGCTCGTCGTCGTACGCCGCGGGCAGCAGCACCCGGGCACAGATCAGCTCCAGCTGGAGCCGCGGCGAGGTCGCTCCGCGCATCTCCGTCAGGCCCGCATTGACCAGGTCGGCGGCCCGGCTCAGCTCGGCCGCCCCGAAGACGGACGCCTGCGCCGTCATCCGCTCCACGACATCGGCGGGGGCGTCGATCAGCCCCTTCTCCCCCGCGTCCGGCACGGCCGCCAGGATCACCAGATCCCGCAGCCGCTCCAGCAGGTCCGCGACGAAGCGCCGCGGGTCGTTGCCGCCCTCGATGACCCGTTCCACGACCTCGAAGGCCGCCGCGCCGTCCCCCGCGGCGAACGCCTCCACGATGGAATCCAGCAGCGACCCGTCGGTGTACCCGAGCAGCGCCGTCGCCATGGCATACGTCACACCGTCCGCACCGGCACCCGCGAGCAGCTGGTCCATCACGGACATCGAGTCCCGCACCGAACCCGCCCCGGCCCGCACCACCAGCGGCAGCACCCCGTCCTCGACCGGAATGTCCTCCCGCCCGCACACCTCCGCCAGGTAGTCCCGCAGCGTCCCCGGCGGCACCAGGCGGAAGGGGTAGTGATGCGTACGCGACCGGATCGTCCCGATGACCTTCTCGGGCTCGGTCGTCGCGAAGATGAACTTCAGATGCTCCGGCGGCTCCTCGACGACCTTCAGCAGGGCGTTGAAGCCCGCGGAGGTCACCATGTGCGCCTCATCGATGATGTAGATCTTGTAGCGGCTGCTGGCCGGCCCGAAGAACGCCTTCTCCCGCAGCTCACGGGCGTCGTCCACACCACCGTGGGACGCCGCGTCGATCTCGATCACATCGATGGAGCCCCGGCCGTTCCTGGCCAGGTCCACACACGACTGGCACTTTCCACAGGGTGTGGGGGTGGGACCTTCCTCACAGTTGAGGCAGCGCGCCAGGATCCGCGCACTCGTCGTCTTGCCGCAGCCACGCGGGCCGCTGAACAAATAGGCGTGGTTGACCCGGTTGTTCCGCAGAGCCTGCTGGAGCGGATCGGTCACGTGCTCTTGCCCGATGACCTCGGCGAAGGTCTCGGGCCGGTAGCGGCGGTACAGCGCAAGGGACGACACGCATACGACGATATCGGGCCGCACTGACAACCGACGGGGCCCCGCAAACGCAAGCGCCCCCCACGCACCCGCCAGAGCCGACCTACCCTTGCTGCCTTCCGGCCCTGGGGGAGTTCAGTCAGATAGCGCCACGTGAGGGGCTGCGCACCACACTAGCGGATCCCCCGCCCAAGAAACGAACCCGACCCCGCCTCCGACCCGCTCCCCCACCCTCGCGATCCCCTCCCGAGGATCATGGTCGCGAGCACTCCCCAACGTCTTGTATTGTTTGCGGCGGAGGATTCGCCTAGTGGCCTAGGGCGCACGCTTGGAAAGCGTGTTGGGGGCAACCCCTCACGAGTTCGAATCTCGTATCCTCCGCCAGTGCCTCACCGGGCACAACGTTGAAGGGCCCCACCGCTTGCGGTGGGGCCCTTCGCGGTTCTCCGCCCCTGTTCTCTCGCCTCGGTTGGTTTCAGGCGCCTGACAGCGGCGCCCAGAGCGCGTCTCGGATCTGCTGCGCGACTTTCCGGGGCATCGGACCTGTGATGTACACGTACCGGGCGCGCATCCTTGCCACTCCCCTCGCCCCGGGCTCCCAGCCCATTTTTGATCGCGTCGCCCACGACGTCCGGATCCTCCGCACTGCCGAGGGGGCCGGTCCGCTCGGGCGGCCGACCCCTGGCGCTTCCTTCAGCCACCGGCGAACAGGGCTCTCAGCCCCAGCGCTTCGCGAATTCGGCTCCCTCCAGCAGATCGCCGGTCCGCACGACGGGATCCTCGATCCCCATTGCCTCCATCACGTCCGGGACGAAGGCCACGTACTTCCCCCTTACCTTTGTGACACGGCAAGGGAATCGGCCCGCTCTCACCAGTCCAGATGCCTTTGACGCGTCAAGGTCGAGGAGAACTGCCACCTTCCGTAGTGGCATGGGCTCGGGGAACCACTGCGAAAGCCGCCTTGCGTGCGAGGTCACTGGGTTTCCTCCTCCGGCCCGGCGCATTCATCAGGCTCACCCTCGGACGCCTGGGGCGTATCCGAGACGAGGAACTCATCCAAGATCCCCAAGTGCTGCATCGTCGCACCCAAGCGTTCACCTCCGATTTGCTCCCGCAGCGAAGAATCCACCTCGGACACCACGTGGACGTCCGATTCGTTTCGGATGGGTGAGTAGTCGTCGCCATGGCGGCCTTCGCGGTCAACAAGGGTGTGTGGATCCGTCGTGCGCTCCGCCGTATTGGCCCGGGCCACCGCCCAACCGACGGCATGGGCGGCTCGCACGACCTCATTGCGTACGTCGTCACCCTCGGTCGCCAGAGCCAGTCCACACAACGCGCCGAACACCATGGCGGACCTCACGTCCGCCACGTCGACGCAGAGCCTCGTCGATACCTTCGCGGCTGACTTCCGCAAGTAGGGGACGACGAAGTACAACGCGAGCAACTGGCTGCGGCGAGCCAAGTCAGGAACGTCGCTGTGGGCGTCGCGCCCCACACATCGCCACAACGCATCACGCACAGAGCGGTCAGCAGCATCGCGTGCCGCCGCTTCCTTGGCCTCCGAGAGAGTGAGGTGCTCTCCCGCAGAGCAACTCTCCCCTGGCGCATGCGGGCAGATGAGCAGTCCACGATGGAGCTGCGAAACCTGTAGCTCCACCGACCTGAAGACGTCTGCCGAAGGCAGTAAGGACATCGAGCTCGCCTCCTGTCGTTCCTCCAATTGCAGGAGGCTCACCGCCATGAAGGATGGCTATCCGCACTCATCCCTGCATGCGCTGGCAAGGGTGAATGGTGCGAGATAGTCGAATGAAGCGGGATCGCCCTGGTCAGCCGGCACGGAGGGCCTCTTCGGTCGCTCTCCGGGTGCTTGCCGATCGTGACGAGACCGAACGTTTTCCCAGTGCGCGCGACGGTATCGGCTCGGACGGTCAACGCCAGGCCAGGCCGGCGGGCTCCGTGCGCTCACGTTGACGGCATGGATGACCTGATACGGCATGGCGAGGAGCCGCACCGTGATTGCTCCGGTCCTGTGATCTTGACGTAGGGAAGCCCAGCGTGCCCGGAGCCGCGCCAACTCCCGTTTCGGGTGGGGAAATCGGCGTAACGGCGGACTATTTTCTCGGGGGAATGGGAAGCCGACGAAATGCGGCGCAGCGGGGCGGGGAAAAGCGGGTGGTCGCCGATGATGCCGAGTGGTTATCGAATCGCAGGCGGAAGGGTGGTTTCGCCTACTCGGCCCCGGCAAACACGAAGACATGAACAACACCCACGAATCCATGCCCACAAACCACTCCTATGACGGTTATGGACACAACCGGCCCGGTCTCGGCGCAAATCGGGCTGCGCTGATCATCCACACGATCGGGGATGTGGCCGCCGGCTTCCTGGGCCTGTGGATACTGCTGTACCTGCTCGAAGCGAACCAGGGAAATGTCTTCGTCGAATTCGTCCATGGAGTGGCCGACGCGCTCGCTTGGTGGTCGCAGGACATCTTCACCATGGACGGCGAAGGGGTGCGGGTATTCCTCAATTACGGTCTGCCTGCGGGGCTTTACCTGCTGCTGGGGCATGGGATCGCCGCTCGGGTCCGTCGTATCTGACGGGTTTCCGTCCCCAAGTGGGCTTGAGGGGTCCGCGATCGGACCGAGCGGAGGCGGAAGCAGAGGCGGAAGCAGAGGCGACAGTCGAGGCGGATGCGGATGCGGATGCGGATGTGGATGCGGCTGGGTCGCGGGCCCCGGGGGGTGGGGCGGCTTCCCTCGGGGGAGCCGCTCGTTCGCGGTTTTCTGCTGCTGCCTAGCATGAGGGCGTGATGTCCAGCCGCCCGTTCGTTCCGCCACGGGCCGCCGCACGGCGGTGGCGTGTGTGGTGTGTGCTCGGGCTGTTGGCGGGGCTGCTGGGTATGCATGGACTCGGCGCTGCCGTTGCGGCGCCCTCGTTCGCGCACGAGCACGAGCACCGGATGACCACGGCAACCGTGGTGGCCACGGTCCAGGCCCACTGCCCCGGGGACGGTGACTGTGGTGGCACCGGACATATCCATCACGCGGACTCGACCTGTGCGTCCGCTGCGCTGCACGGACCGCCCGCGCCCCCGGCGCTGACTCCCTCGCTCGACTGCCCCGCACAGCCCGCCGCCGCGGCAGGCGTGGGCGCACCGAGCAAGCGGGACGGCGGACGGGCACCGCCCGATCTGGCCGAACTCCAACTCCTGCGGATCTAGGAACACCCCGACGGCACGCACGCCCCGCTCAAGGGCGCGGTGCCGCCGTTCGGCATGTTCCGATACCGCTGCTTTTTCCAGGAGTTCAGCCAGCCATGAGCAGGTCCAAGTACAACCGTTCGTTCTCGCGCCGCCTCGTCGTCGTGGCCACAACTGCCGCCTCCGCGGTGGTGCTGGCCGCCTGTGGCGGCAATGACAGCGGTAGCCACACTGCGCACCGCTCCCCGTCACCGTCCGCCTCTTCGCCCAGCGCCTCGGCCGGCGCGCACAATGCGGCCGATGTGGCGTTCGCGAAGGGGATGATTCCGCACCACCGGCAGGCCGTGGAGATGGCCGGCCTGGCCGCCGGCCGAGCCTCGTCGAGCCAGGTGAAAGAACTCGCCGCCAAGATCAAGCAAGCTCAGGACCCGGAGATCAAGACCATGTCCGGGTGGCTGACGGCCTGGGGCGAGCAGGTGCCGGAGGAGATGTCCGGCATGGATCACTCCGAGCACTCCGGCTCCTCCGGCCACTCCGGTATGCCTGGCATGGACCACTCGGGCATGCCGGGAATGATGAGCGCTGAGGAGATGGCCGCGCTGAAGAAGAAGTCTGGCAAGGACTTCGACACGGCCTTCATGGAGATGATGGTCGAGCATCACCGGGGCGCGGTGAAGATGGCGGGCACCGAGAAGGAGAAGGGTGCCTACGGCCCGGCGAAGACGCTGGCCGACGCCGTCATCAAGGCCCAGGAGGCGGAGATCGCGCGGATGAACAGGTTGCTGGGGAAGGGGTGAGCCGCCGGCCACTTCCGGTGCGGCAGCCGGTAGCCGTCAGTGCGGCAGTCGGTAGCGGCCAGCGGTAGGACGCAGCTGCCGGTGGTAGTCCGGAGCTGCCGGCGGTTACGGCAGCCGGCACCGGGCACCAGCCGTAGCCACCGGCAGGCCGTAAGCCGCCTGACCGTTGTCCGTGGGCCCTCCGTGCAGACGACGGGCCCACGGGCGGCGGTCAGGCATCGGCGGCGGAGTGCGGAGTCGGAGGCGGGGTCAGGGTCAGGGTCGGCACGACCGTCCACCCCGCTCCCTCAAGGAGAAGCCCCACCCGGCGGCACCCCACCCGGCGGCGCCCCTCCCGGCGGTGCCCCTCCCGGCGGTGCCCCCCGGAGCGTGGCCAGCCGGCGGCGGTACTCCTCTTCGTCGATCTCACCGCGTGCGTAGCGCTCCGCGAGGATCTGTTCGGCGTTCGGTCCGCCGCGGTGCGCCGGGGGCTCGCCGCGGGCGGGGGCCGAGTGGCCCAGGGCGCGGACGATCAGCAGAGCGATGACGAAGAGCAGCGCCAGGAACAGGAAGATGCTGATCGACATCGCGAGCCAGGCCCACCCGCCGCCATGGCGGCCGTACCAACACAACATCGCCCTCCACCTCCCGCGCGCCACGGGGTGCGGGCCCGGTGCCCGCAGGGGACCTCGGCTTCGTGCCCTTCCATGGTCCCTCCGTTCGGGGCGGGGAGCCATGGGTCCGTCGCGGAGGCGGGGGTCGCGGGAAGTCCGTCGGCCGGGGCGGTCGTCGTTCCTCGTCAGGCCCCTTTCTTCACATCATCTCGGCGTCCGTCCGCCGTGAGCGCTACGGTGCAATCCGTGCGCAGCGAGTACACGTTGCGTCACGGATCGACATGTCGTGGCTGCCTGGGCATGCCCGAGTGCCGCCGCGCGTCTGGGGGACTGCATGCACGAGATGACCAAAGGCTCCAATGTCGGCCTGACAGCCCTGAGCGACGACACCGGCTCCGTGATCGTGAGTCTGAGCTGGAGCAGCGCGGCGGGGGCGGGGGACGCCGATGTGTCCGTACTGCTGCTGGGCGGCAACGGCAAGGTGCGCAGTGATGCCGACTTCTTCTTCTACAACAACCCGGCCTCCCCCGACGGCAGTGTGCAGCTGCTGGGCAAGACACCGACCGGCAGTGGCAGCGAGGACCGCATCAGCCTCGATCTGACCGCGATGCCGCCCGAGGTGGACCGCGCGGTGCTGGCGGCCAGTCAGTACGGCGACGCCCGCTTCGGGGAGCTGGACGATCTGCGGCTGACGCTCGCCGATCGTGCGGGTGAGGCGCTGTTGGGCTACACCATCGCCGGGGCCACCACGGAGAGCGCGTTCCTGTTCGGTGAGCTCTACCGGCGGGGCGAGGAGTGGAAGTTCCGGGCCATCGGCCAGGGTTACGAGACCGGGCTGGCAGGGCTGGCCACGGACTTCGGTATCGACGTGGACGAGGGGAGCGAGGAGAGCGGCGAGAGCGACGGCCTGCCTGCGGAGGGGGCCGCGGTGGAGGCGTCCGCGGGCAAGGTGCTGCAAGCGCCGGCTGCCGCGCCGGGGGTGGCGCTGCCCGCGCAGGCGGCACGTGCGACGGCGCCGGACGGGGTCGCGGCGGCCCGCGGCCGGCGTCCGCGTACCGCCAAGAAGAAGGTCACGCTGCCCAAGGCGGAGAAGAAGTCGCTGGCCGAGAACGACAGTTGGCAGGCCGCACGGCTCTTTCCCGCGGGCTCACTGAAGAGCGACCGGGAGCGGGAGGGCCGGGCCACGTCCGTGCTGCTGTCGGTCATGGCCGAGGTTCCGGAGTTCGGCCGGCGGCTCACCGCTGCGTTCGGCGCGCCGGCCGGCCGGATGCAGACGTTCACCGAGGTCGCGCTGCCGCACGGGGACAGCCCCAAGCGGCCGGACGGGGTGATCCGGGTGGAGCGTGCGGGCAAGTTGTGGACCGCGCTGGTGGAGACGAAGACGAACGGGAATCCGCTGCGGTCCGAGCAGGTCCAGAACTACCTGGACATCGCGGCCCGTCGTGGCTACGAGGCGGTGATCACGCTCTCCAACGACGTGGCCCTGGAAGGCCGTCCGCTGGTGCAGGTCAAGACGGACGGGCGGCGTAAGCACAAGGTCGCGCTGTGGCATCTGTCGTGGGCCGAGGTCACCTACCAGGCGCAGACGCTGATCCGGCACGAGGGCGTCGGCAATGCCGCCCATGCCTGGCTCCTTCAGGAACTTCTGCACTACCTCCAGCACGAGAACTCCGGCTGCCACAGCTTTCAGAACATGGGCCCGGCCTGGGTTCCGGTGCGCAACGGCATCGATACGGAGACGCTCTGCCGGGGGGACGCCCGCGCGGTGGAGGTCGTGGAGAGCTGGGAGCGGCTCATCCGGCAGGTCTGCCTCCGGCTGGGCGGGGAACTCGGCCAGAAGGCGCTGCCGGTACAGCGCGGCAGGCGCGGCACCGATCCGCAGGACCGGCGGGCCGTGCTCGCCGACCGGCTGTGTGACGAGGGCCGGCTGTCCGCCGAATTGCGCGTCGAGGGTGCGCCCGGGGTGCTCGCCCTCGCCGCCGATCTGCGGACCGGCAAGCTCCGCACCTCCATCGACGTCCCGGCTCCTGAAGGCGGTTATCCGCTCACGTCCGCCAAGCGGCTGATCCGGCTCCTGGCCAAGGCGCCCGCGGACCTCCATGTCGAGACCCTCGTCGAGGGGGACAACGGCCCCCGCGGCACCCTGGAAAGGCTGCGCCCGGAACCGGCCGACATGCTGCCCAAGGGAGGGGACCTGATCACCGGTTTCCGGCTGTCGCTGTTCAAGGGCATGGGTGCCACGCGGGGCAGCGCCGCCTCCGGATTCATCCGTAGCGTCGATGAGGCCGTGGATCAGTTCTACGCGAGCGTGGTCGCTCATCTGCCGCCGCCCGAACGGCGGGCCGCCCGCGCTTCGGACGGGGTGGGCTGACCTCCGTTACGGGTTCCCCGGCCGCCGGCCCATAAGTCGTCAGCGGCCGGAGCCGCCCGGCGGCTCGGGTACCGACTCGCCCGCTTCCTCGTGTTGGACGGCTGCGTCCACTGCCTCGGAGGGCATCGCGAGCCGTACCGCGGTGTAGTGGATGGCCAGGCTGAAGACGATCACGATGACCAGGTCCCACCAGTCGGGGAGTGCGCCGGTGCCGCCGTAGCGGCCGAAGCGGGCGATGAGGATCATGCCGCCCAGCCAGGGCCATACCCACAGGGCGGAGCGGGCGCGCAGGCCGCTGCGTTCGGCCGCCGGGATGCCGCGGCGGGTGAGTGCGAGGAAGACGAAGCCGAGCAGGGCGGCGATACCGAGTTTCCAGTCCGCCTCGTAACCGGACCAGTAGAAGATCAAGTTGGCGAAGACGAAGCCGAGCGGGGCCATGACCGGTCCGGCGGGCAGCCGGTAGGGGCGGTTGCGGTCGCCGTCCCGGATGCGGAGGGCGTGCAGCGACACCGGGGCGAACGCGTACATGATCGCCGCTGCCGAGGTGACCAGGCCCACCAGGGCCTGCCAGCTGGGGAACGGCAGGAAGGCGAGCTCGCCGACCACGAAGGCGAGCAGGGTCGAGATGACGGGGACCCGGCTGCGGCCGACCTGGGTGAGCGGCTGGGGCAGCACCCGCTCGCGTCCCATGGCGTAGGAGAGGCGCGCGGCGCCCGCCATGTAGACGAGGCCGGTGCCTGCCGGGGAGATGACGGCGTCGACGTAGAGGATGGTCGCCAGCCAGCCGGCGCCGACGGCGGTGGCCAGGGTGGCGTAGGGGCCGAAGTTGCCCGCGCCTACGGGGTTGTCCCAGCTGCGGGCCAGGGCGCCGGGGTCCAGGGCGGCGATGAAGGCGATCTGGAGCAGGAGGTAGAGCGCGGTGCCGACGGCCATGGCCACGACCACCGCCCGGGAGATGTCGCGCTGGGGATTGCGGGCCTCCCCGGCCAGCTGGATGGCCTGCTCGAAGCCCAGCAGCGCGAACACCACTCCGGCGGGCAGGGCCGCGAAGACACCGTGCGCCCCGTGTGGGGCGAAGCCGCCGCCGGCGGTGAAGTTCGAGCTGTGGAAGGACAGCGTCATCAGGACGATGACGGTCAGCAGGGGTACGGCCGTCTTGAACACGGCGGTGACCGAGTTGATCCCGGCCATCAGCCGGACCCCGAGGACGTTGATGACCGTGAAGATCATCATGAAGACGGTGGCGATCACCAGGCCGGGGGTGGTGAGGGTGCCGTTGGGGTGCAGCATCTGCACCCGGTCGTGGATCCAGCCGATGCGGTCCAGGTAGGAGAGCGTGGCCTCGACCTCGATGGGGGAGATCAGCACCGAGCGCAGCCAGGACATCCAGCCCGCGGTGAAGCCGGTCAGCGGGCCGAAGGCGAAGAACGGGAACCGGGCGGTGCCGCCCGCGATCGGGTAGGTGGCGCCCAGCTCCGCGTGGGCCAGCGCGAGCACCGCGAGCATCGCCGAGGCGAGCACCCAGGAGACCAGCGAGGCCGGGCCGGCGATGACGGCGGTGGTGAGCGCGCCCAGCAGCCAGCCGGAGCCGATGATCGACCCCAGGGAGAGGAACATCAGCCCCCAGAATCCGACCGCCCGGCGCAGATGACGGCCACCGCCCGCGCTCTCGCTCCCCGCTACGGCTGCCTTGCTCACGCGCGCTCCTGGTTGACCGGGCCGGCTTCGTCCTGGGACGCGGGCCTCGCGCTGCCGGCGCGCGGCGCGTCGCCCGTATACGGAGAGTAAACGCGTAGTGGCGCGTCAGGTTCCGGTTTGGGCGGCGAGTTCCCTCGTCGGGCCGTGTGGGCCGGTGCCGGGTGGGTGGGCGCTGTGGGCGGTTACGGGGCCGGGCCGGCGCTCGTCCGGTGTGCGGCGCGGGGCGTGAGCGAAGCCTCGGCGGTTACGGGCGCGGTCCGCTCCTGGTTACCGCCAGTGACTGCCTGAGGGGTGGGCGAGGGGGTGCGGGGAGCCGTTGTGAGGCGGTGGGTGGGCGTGGAACAGGGTGGCGTAGAGGCCGTGGTGGGCGAGGAGTTGGGTGTGGGTGCCCGACTCCATCAGGCGGCCCTCGTCCAGGACCAGGATGCGGTCGGCGTCCGTGGCGAGGTCCAGGTCGTGCGTGATCACGATGGTGGTGCGGCCCTCGGCGAGGCGCCGCAGGGGCCCGAGGATGCGCTGGGTGGCGAGGACGTCCAGGCCGGTGGTGGGCTCGTCGAGGACGAGAACGGGGGCGTCGCGCAGCATGGCCCGCGCGATGGCGACGCGCTGGAGCTGGCCGCCGGAGAGCCGGGAGGTGCCGGGCGCGATGACGGTCTCGTAGCCGTCGGGGAGGGCCGCGATGAACACCTCGGCGTCGGCCGCGCGGGCGGCCCGGACGACATCGCCGTGGGTCACGTCGTCCCGCCCGCAGGCGATGTTCTCCTCCACGGTGTCGTGCAGGACGAGGGTCTCCTGGGGCAGCAGGGTGATGTTGCGGCGGAGCCGGTCGAGCGGCATCCGGTTCACGGGGATGCCGTCGAGCCGGATGCTGCCGGCGTCCGGGTCGTAGAACCGCAGCAGCAGGGCCGCGAGCGTCGACTTGCCGGCGCCGCTGGGCCCGGTGATCACCACCAGCTCCCCGGGCACCGCGCTGAACGAGAAGTCCTGGAGGACCTCGCTCTCGCCGCCGGGATAGCGGAAGTGCACCCGGCAGGCTTCCACCGCGCCGACCGCGCGGCTCGGCGCCGGGACGACGGTGGCGGGGTCCGGGTCGGTGACGGCGGGGCGGGCGTCGAGGATCTCCAGCAGCCGCTCGGACCCGGCGGTCGCCTCGGTGACCGTCAGCCCCAGCTGGCCGAGGTCACGGATCGGCGGGTAGAGGTAGCCGACGAAGGCGGCGAAGGCCAGCAGCTCCCCGAGGGTCATCCGCCCCGCGGAGATCTCCCAGGCGCCGAGGCCGATGATCGCCAGGACGCAGAGTGTTTCGAGGACCTCGACGATCTGCTCGTACAGCTCGTTGAGGCGGGCGCTGGTCACCGACGCCCGCAGCCAGCTGCGGGCCTCGCGGCGGAGCCGTTCCTGCTCGTCGTGCTGCCGGTTGTAGGCCTGGGTCAGGACGACATTGACCAGCCCTTCCTCGACCACCGAGGTGATGGCGCCGTCGGCCGCGCGCTCCCGGCGGGAGACCTCCTTGACCCGGCCGGTGAAACGGCGGGTGGCGATCCAGAAGAGCGGGGCCAGGGCGAAGGTGACCAGGGCCATGTCCCAGCGGAGCCAGAACGCGGCACCGGCGTAGAAGATGACGCCGAATATCGCCGTGGCCGCCTGGACCAGGCCGGTGACCACCAGCGCTTCGATGGCGTCCACGTCGCCGGTCATCCGCTCGACCAGGTCACCGCGGCGATTGCGCTGGAAGAAGTGCGGCGGCAGCTTCTGGAGGTGGGCGAAGACGCGGGCCCGTAGCCGCATCACGAAGCGCTCGGCCGTCCATGCGGCGAGCGAGTTGCCCAGATACCCCACCACCCCGCCGGCCACGGCCACGCCCAGCCACAGGCCGGCCGGTGCCCAGAAGGCGCTGACCGAGCCCTTCTGAAGAGCGTTGTCGGTGAGTTCGGCGAAGACCAGGATGGCCACGGTCTCCGCGAACGCGGCCAGGATGGCGCTCAGACAGACCAGGAGGATCCAGCGCCGGTCGCCCCGGGTCAGCGGCCAGAAGCGCCGCACGGATTCCTTGAACCCCACCCGCCTGGTGCGGATCGGGGCAGCCGCCACGAGGCCGCTCCCCAGGACCCGGTCCGCACCGGACTCCAGGGGCGGCTGTGCCGCTGCCCGCGGTGCGGCCGCAGTGAGGGCGGACGCGTCACCGTCCTGCTTCGACACGGACGAACCCTGTCCCACAGACGGTGGCTCCGTGCCCTGTTGAGGCGACGCTGCACGGCGCTCCAGGCGCCGGCGTGAGCTGCGAAGGTGCATGGTCGCTACGTCATATCGTCGCTGCTCGGGCGGTTGACCGGGACCGGAAGGGGCCCCTCACACCAACGAGGCGGACCCGCGCGGTACGCGAGCCTGCCTCGGACTCAGGTTTTCGAGTCAGTGGTGACGACGCCTGCGCAGATACCTGCGTCCACGCCTCCTGCGGCGCCGACGGCGGCCGTGGTCGTGGTCGTAATCGTCGTCGTGCCTACGCCTTCTAGGGAAGACATTCCGGAAGCTCATTCTCGCCTCCTAGGATTTTGTTCCTTGTTGGTCGAACCGTTACCGGTACGACAACTCCCAAGCTACGACGCTCACCTGTCTCCAACAAGGCGATTTGCGTGAAAATTCAGACATAAGCCATGATTCTTAGCAAACATGGCAAAGCGTGCCGAATCGTCACTCTCCGGATACCGTGGGAAAGGAGAGCGCGAGGCCGGTCCGGGCGCCCTTGCGGCGGCCCCATGGAGCCCGCCCGAGCGCCGCTGAACCGGCACCGTCGCCGTCGGTCAGGTCGCGCTGAGCGCCACCGTCGGATGCAGCCGGGAGGCCCGTACGGCCGGATAGAGACCGGCGATGACCCCGATCACGAGCGTGGCGCCCAAACCGCCGGCCAGGGACCAGGGCGGTACGACGGTGGTCCACCCCTGCGCACGGGCGAAGGCGAACGTGGCGGCGGCGCCGAGGGCCGCGCCCGCCAGGCCGCCGAGCGCCGACAACAGCAGTGACTCGGTGAGGAATTGAATCCGGATCGAGCCGCGCGTCGCGCCCAGTGCACGGCGCAGCCCGATCTCCTGACGGCGCTCCAGCACCGAGATCACCATGGTGTTGGCCACGCCCACCCCGCCGACGAGCAGCGCCACCGCGCCCAGGCCGAGCATCAGTGACGTCAGCCCCTCATCGGTGGCGGCCTTGGCCGCGAGGGCGTCGGAGGGACGGGAGACCTTCACCGAGCCCTCGTCACCCGGGTTGACGGTACGGGCCAGCACCCCCTGGACCGCCTCCACCGAGGCGTCCGTGGAGCGCTCGAAGAGCATGGTGGGGTGGCCGTCGAATCCCAAGTAGCGCTCGGCGGAGGGGTATCCGACCAGCGCCGTACGGTCCAGATTCGGCACCAGCTCGATGGGCGCGAGGATGCCGGTGACGACGTACCAGCGGTCGCCCAGCAGGATCTTGCCGCCGGGCCCGGAGATGCCGAGGCGGTCGGCGGCGACCGAGCCCAGCACGACGGTGGGCAGTCGCTCACTGGCGCGGTTCAGCCAACTGCCCTGGCCGACACGGGCGTTGAGCGCGTCGAGCAGGTCGGTGCGGGCGGCTTGGACGGTGATGCCGGCCGCCATCTCCTCCGGCACGGCGTCGCTGCGCCGCACCCGGGCGTTGACCGCGCCGGTGGCGGTGGCGTGCTGGACCGGGCCGATCCGCTCGACCATCGACACCGCGTTCTTGGGGAGTTTGACGGTTCCGCCCATGGGGTTCTCACCCGCCTCGGCGGTGAGCAGATTGGTGCCGAGCCGGTCGAGCCGGTTCATGAGGTCGGCGCGGCTGGAGGTGGACAGCCCGATGACCGCGACCATCGTGGCGATGCCGATCGCGATGCCGAGGGCGGACAGCACGACCCGGGTGCGCCGGCTGCGCAGGCCCTCGGCGCCGACCCGCAGCACATCGGCCGGGGAGAGCCGGGCCGGGCGGAGTGCGGGGCCGCTCATCGGGTCACCTCCTCGGTGGGCTCCACGGGGGAGCCGGGTGCGGCCGGGGCGGCACCGGAGTCGTCGACGATCTCGCCGTCGCGGAAGCGGATCCGGCGGGGCAGCGCGTCGGCGATCTCGTTGTCGTGGGTGATGACGCAGACCGTCGTCCCGGCCGCGTGCAGCTCGCGGATGAGGTTCATGACCATGGCGCCGGAGGCGGTGTCCAGCGCGCCGGTCGGTTCGTCGGCGAGCAGCAGGTCGGGGTCGCCGACCAGTGCGCGGGCGATGGCCACCCGCTGCTTCTCGCCGCCCGAGAGCTGGTGGGCGAGGTGGTCGATACGGTGCCCGAGCCCCACTTCCTCCAGGGCCGTACGGGCCCGCGCGCGGCGCTCCCGCAGCCCCGTCCCGCCGTACAGCAGACCGTCGGCGACGTTGTCCTGGGCGCTGCGGCCGGGGGCGAGGTGGAAGTGCTGGAAGACGAAGCCGATGTGCCGGGCGCGCAGCGCGGAGAGCTGGGCGTCGGACAGCTTGCTCACGTCGTACCCGGCCACCCGGACCTCGCCCGAGGTGGCCCGGTCGAGGGTGCCCAGGAGGTTGAGCAGGGTGGATTTGCCGGAGCCGGACGGGCCGACGATGGCGGTCAGTTCGCCCTGCTCCACCCGCAGGTCCACACCCCGCAGGGCGTGCACCCCACCCGGGTACGACTTGGTGGCCGCCCGCAGTTCGATCACTGCTTCGGTCATTGCTCGGCCGCTCCGACCTTCATGCCCTCGGCCAGGCCGGCGCCGCTGACCTCGATCCGGCCGTCGGCCGTCAGACCGGTCTCGACCGCCACCATGTGGGTCCGGGAACCCTGGACCAGCTCCAGCCCGTAGCCGCCCTCGCGCAGCGCGACGACCGCCTCGACCGGAACCGTCAGCACGTTCTTACGGCTTTCACTGACGAACTTCACGCTGAGGGTGCCCTGCCGGTCCTTCTCCTGGAGCTCGGCGCCGTCGTCGAGCGTGATCTCCACGTGGAGGCCGTCCCCGGACGGGCCCCCGCCGCCCGCGGCCCCGCCCTCGGCGGGACCGGAGTCCTCCGGGGCCGCCACGCCGCTGACCTTGCCGCGCCGGGTGCCTCCGCTGGGCAGGGCGATCTCCACCTTGGTGCCCTTGGCGGCCAGCGCACCGTCGGCCGCGTCGAGCTCGGCCCGTACGACCGGCTTGGTGGAGGCGACGGTGAGGACCTTGCTGTCCGGACCGACACTGTCGGCGAGGGCGGCGTCGGCGGACACCACCCGCACCGGGCCGCGCTGGAAGACGACATCGCCCTGGCCGACCTCGCCGTTGGAGGTCATGTCGAGGGACTTCTGCCACTGCTTGACGGCGGCCTTGGTCGCCTCGTCAAAGCGGACGTCCACATACAGGCCCGCCCCGAAGCCCAGATCGCGGAGGTTGCGCTCCAGTTGGAGGACGTCCGGGCCGCGGGCGCCGGCCTTCATCGTGCGGAACATCGGTGTCGCACCGTAGAGGAGGGTCACCGGCCGGGCGTCTCGCTCGTACAGGCGCTGCCCGAGCGACACGGTCTTCCCCGCTTCGGCGGCCTTGGTGACCGTGCCCTCCACCGGGGACTTCACCGCCCGGCGCTGCGCGTAATCCAGCCGCCCGTCGGCGGTCTTGCTCTGCACGAGGTCGGTCCGGGTGATCTCGGTTGTGGTGGGCGGCCCCTTCGGCTTTCCGGCCGAGGCGTCCTCCCCGGGGCCGGTGAGGAGCATGACACCGGCGGTCGCCGCGGTCGCGGTGACCGCGGCTGCCAGGGCGACGAGGCCCCGGCGGCGCTTTCGTGCAGAACTCACTGCCTGCCGTCCAGTCCGTCGAGGAGCTTGTCCTTGCATGCCTGTACGGCCTGCTTGTAGGCGGGCGAGTCCTGCGCGATCTCGGGCGAGGTGGGGTTCGGGTCACCACCGGGGATGACACTGCCGTCCTGCAACTGCGGGTTGGTGAACTTCGATACGCCATGGGCGCGCATGCACTTGGCGTGCGCGAGCATCGACTCGTAGTCCTTCTGCGTGTCGCGGGGCGGCTCCAGACTCATGGCCTTCTGCATCTCGTTCTTGCAAGCACCGCCCCGGCCGGCCTTGGCGACGTCGTTGCCCATCTCGTCCTGGAGTTTGTTGATCTTCGTCCAGTCGAGATAGCCGCTCAGCTTGGGGTCGGGGTAGTCCTTGGTGATCTTCTCGCGCATGCACTGGACGAACTTCATCTGTGCGTCGTAGAAGGCGCTCTTGCCCTTGGCCGGACCGGCCTGGGACGAGTCGGCGCTGTCCTTGGTGCGGTCGGTCGAGGGCGCGTTGCTGACGGAGGCGACCCCGCCGTCGGACGACTCGGCAGCGCCGCCGCAGGCCGTGGTCAGAGCGAGAGCGGGTACGGCGATCAGCAGCGCGAGGCGCGCGCCACGGGAGCCGGAGCGGGAACGCAAGGGGGAGCGCAAGGGGGAGCAAGTCTTCTGCGTCATGCCGCCAATCTCAGGGCCGGAATTGGTGGCCGCTCCATGGCCGCATGATGAGAACGTAACAATGCCGCCGGTCCGCATTCTCGCCCTGTGGATAACTCCTGAGCTGCACAAACCCTCGCCCATAATCGTCGGCATGCCGCATGTGCTGTTGATCGAGGACGACACGTCCGTCCGGGACGGAATGGAGCTGGTGCTGCGCCGGCACGGCCACGAGGTCGACGCCGTCGCCTCCGGCGAGGCAGGCATGGAGCTGCTGTCCCGCCCGGGCGGCGGCGGCATCGAGATCGCGGTGGTCGACCTGATGCTGCCCGGTATCGACGGCTTCGAGGTCTGCCGCCGCATCCGCGGCCGGGGCCAGCTGCCGATCATCATGCTCACCTCCCGCGGTGACGATCTGGACGTGGTCAGCGGGCTGGAGGCGGGCGCCGACGACTATGTGGTCAAGCCGATCACCGGCCGGGTGCTGGAGGCCCGTATCCGGGCGGCCCTGCGCCGGGCCGGACCGGTGACGCGTACGGACAGCGACGACTTCGCCGGACTCGTCATCGACCGGGCCGGTCTGACCGTCACCAAGCGCGGCACCGCCATCCCCCTCCCGCCCACCGAACTACGGCTGCTGCTGGAGCTGTCGGCCGCCCCCGGCCGGGTCTTCAGCCGGGAGCAGCTCCTCGAACTCGTCTGGGAGCACGACTTCCTGGGCGACTCCCGGCTGGTGGACGCGGCGGTCGGACGGCTGCGCGCCAAGCTGGAGGACCTCCCCGCCAAGCCGCGCTACATCCAGACGGTGCGTGGCTTCGGCTATCGCTTCGGGCCGCTGTGAGCGCGCCATGAGCAGCACGGAAGAGAGCACGGAAGAGAGCGCGGAAGGGACCACGGCGAAGTCCGCTCCGCCGTTGGCCGCGAAGGCCGGACTGCGGGCCCGTATACGGCTGCCGCGTCTCGACGGGCTCCGTGGCCGGCTGATCATCACCGTCGTCGTGGTCGCCCTGATCAGCTCGGTCACCGCCACCGCACTGGCGTACCGGGAATCGCGCGACGCGGTCCTCAAGCGGGCGCAGAACGCCGCCGTCGAGGACTTCCGCAACCGCGTCGACAGCCTTGCGGCGGATCTCGATGTCCCGACCGATCCCCGCTCCATGGCCCGGTTCGCCACCGACGTCTCGTCCGGCCTGCGGGGCGCGCTGGTCGTCGCCCAGTACCGCGACTACACCGCCTCTTCCGACCCGTCCGCGGACCGCAGCCGGATCACCGCCGAGCTGCGCGCGACCGTGCGCACCCGCACCCAGGTCTCGCTCCAGCGGGTCGAGCACGGCGGGAAGCCCTGGCTGGCCCTGGGTGCCCCGGTCCTTCTGGACTCCGCGGGCCGTGACCGCAGCTCCGGGCAGCCCTCCGGGGTCGAGATATTCGCGGTGGTCTCCTTGGCGGACGAGGAGCGCGACACCGCCGAGTTGGTGCGCAGTGTGCAGCGCGGTCTGTTGCCCGTGGTGCTGCTGGCCGCCGTCCTGGCGCTCCTCGCGGCCCGTACGGTGCTGCGCCCGGTACGCAAACTGGCGCGGGCCACCCGCCGGCTGGCCACCGGCGAGCTGAGCATCCGGGTCGAGGAGAGGGGCCGCGACGAACTGGCCGAACTCGCCCACACCTTCAACGAAACGGCGGGCGCGCTGGAGGACAGCGTCAGCGAACTGCGCGCCCAGGAGGCCCTGGCCCGCCGTTTCGTCGCCGATGTCTCCCATGAGCTGCGCACCCCGCTCGCGGCCATGACCATCGTCTCCAGCGTCCTGGAGGAGGACGCCGACCAGCTCACCCCCGACACCGCACACGCGGCCCGCACGGTCAGCGCCGAAACCGCCAAGCTGACCCGGCTCGTCGACGACCTCATCGAGATATCCCGCTTCGATGCCCGCGCCGTGGCGCTCACGGTGCACTCCGTGGACATGGCCGAGGCGGTGCGCGCCACGCTCGCCGCACGCGGCTGGACCGACCGGGTCGAAGCCGATCTCCCGCCGGGCATACGGGCCCGGCTCGACCGCCGCCGGCTCGACGTGATCGTCGCCAATCTCGTCGGCAACGCCCTCCGGCACGGTGCGCCACCGGTGACGGTCACCGTACGGGCGGCGGACGACCGGCTCACCGTCACGGTCGCCGACCACGGCCCGGGGATGACTCCCGAAGTCGCCCGCCATGTCTTCGACCGCTTCTACAAGGCCGACAGTGCCCGCAGCCGCTCCGAGGGCAGCGGCCTGGGCATGGCCATCGCCCTGGAGAACGCCCGCCTGCACGGCGGCACCATCGAACTCGAGCCCCCGGCGCCGGGCGTCGGCGCCGTCTTCACCCTCCAGATGCCCCTCCGTACGGAATCCGCCTCATGACGCGTCCCCGCACCGCCCTCACCTGCTGTGTGCTCGCCCTCGTCGCCACGGGCTGCGGTATCCGCCCCACCGGCGTCACGGCCGGCGGCACCGCGCCCTCCGGGATCTCGAAGGACATGCGGATCTACTTCGCTTCCGACAGCGGACTGCGGGGGGTGTCCCGGCCCGGCAAAAAGGTCAGGGATTTCAACGCCGCCTACCGACTGCTGCTCGACGGGCCGACCCGGGAAGAGCAGTTCAACGGCCTGGCCAATCTCGTCGCCCCCGAAAAGTGGCTCCGCGTCACCTCCCACGACGGCAGTGTCACCATCAGCATTCCGCACTCCACCGCCGACGCCCCCCAGGACCAGAGCACCGGCCAGTTGGTCTGCACCTTCGCCCGTGCCGAGGTCCTCCTCCACGGCACCCGCCCGGACAAGGTCCAGGTGACCATCGTGATCGGCGGGGAGCGCGCCGGGCCGTACCAGTGCCAGCAGTTCCTGTCGCACTGAGCGCCTGACTGCCGCCCGGACTGTTCGCGTCGGCGACGGTGGCGCTCCGGGTCTCGCTCGGGTTCCCGCTTCAGGTCTCGCTCCATGTCTCGTTCCGGCTGATCGGCACTGACCGGCGGCGCCCGCCACAAGAAAACTCGCGGCCCGTCTCAGGACCACAAGGCCCGTCGCAGCACCGAACCGCCCACCTCAACACCGAACCGCCCGCCTCAGCACCGCTTGGTGCGCATCAGGACCGCTTCGTGCGCATCAGGAACAGCCCCACCGCCGACCCGATCACCACGACCCCGCTGCCGACGCTGACCAGCACCTGCTGCACCCCGTCGAAGGCGAAGCTGGTGGCGACATTGAAGAGGAGGGCGAGCACGAGCACGCACCAGAGCAGGGCCTTCATGGGAGTTCTTCCTTCCGGAGGGTCACCCGCCGCACCGGGCCGAGGCGGGTATCGCTGCGCCCAGATTGCCCGCCGCTGACCGCCGGTTCGAGGGAGCGCCCTCCCGAATGCGGGGTGTAGCGCGCTACACCCCGGCCGGGGAGCGCACCCGCCCGCGCCCCCGGTGACGGTCCCTTAGCCTGAGCCCATGGGGGAGACGGTGCGGCGGGCGGGGCGGGCCACGGCTCAGCTGATGACGGCGGGCGGGCTGGCGCTGCTGTCGTATCTCTTCCTCGGGCTGCTGTTGTTCACCGCCGTGGTGACGGTCATCGTGGTCGGCGCGGGCGTGCTGCCCGAGACGGTTCTGCTGCTGCGCCGGATGGCCGGGTTCAAGCGGCGGCGGGTGGCGGCCTGGACGGGGGTGCCGGTGCCGGAGGCGTATCTGCCGCTCACCGGTGGCCTGTTGGCGCGGGTGCGTACCGCGCTCACGGACCCGGGCACCTACCGGGATCTGCGCTGGCTCGCCGCCCACTTCGGCTACGGCTGGCTGCTGGCGTATCTCGCGCTGCCGCTGTGGGCCGTCGGGTTGCTCGTCGACGGGGTGTGGTGCGGGCTGCTGCGGCACCGGGCCGTCGTCCTGCCGCTGATCGGACGCCTCGCCGACCTCGACGCGGCCTGGTCGCATGCGCTGCTGCGGCCCTCGCCGGACAGCGCGCACCGGGCCCGGCTCGCCGAGCGGGTCGAGGAGCTGACCGTGACCCGGGCCGGTGCCGTCGCCGCGCACGGCGCCGAACTGCGGCGTATCGAGCGGGATCTGCACGACGGCACCCAGGCCAGGCTGGTGGCGCTCTCGATGCGGGTGGGGCTGGCCCGGCGGGCCTACGACAAGGACCCCGAGGCGGCCCGCACGCTCCTCGACGACGCACAGAACCAGGCCGAAGAGGCCCTCACCGAGCTGCGTCAGGTCGTCCGCGGCATCCATCCGCCGATCCTCACCGACCGGGGCCTGGTGGGAGCGGTGCGGGCGCTCGCGGCGAGCAGCGGTCTGGAGGTGGCGGTGTGCGAGGACGGGCTGGCGGAGGGCCCGCGCGCACCGGCCGCGGTCGAGGCGGCCGCGTACTTCGTCGTCGCCGAGGCCCTGACCAACGCCGCCAAACACAGCGGGTCGGACCGGGCCCGGGTGGAACTGGCCCGCGGGCCCGGCCGGTTGACGCTGTCGGTACGTGACGAGGGGCGCGGTGGCGCGGAGACCCGCTCTCCGGGGGCCTCGGGCGGCAGTGGGCTGCTCGGCATCCGGCGCCGGGTCGCGGCGCTCGACGGGACCGTGGAAGTGACCAGCCCCGCCGGGGGCCCGACCGTGATCGATGTGGAGCTGCCGTGCGTGTGGTGATCGCCGAGGACAACGCCCTGCTCAGGGAGGGGCTGGTGCTGCTGCTGACCTCCGCGGGACACGAGGTGGCGGCGGTGGCGGCCAGCGGGCCCGAGGTGCTGCCCGCACTCCTCGAACACCGTCCGGACGCCGCCGTGCTGGACGTCCGGATGCCGCCCGGCTTCCGCGACGAGGGCTTGCGGGCGGCGCTGGCGGCCCGCCGGGAGATCCCCGGGCTGCCGGTGCTCGTACTGTCCCAGTACGTGGAGGAGACCTACGCCGCGGAGTTGCTGAGCGGTGGCGCGAGCGGCGTCGGCTATCTGCTGAAGGACAGGGTGGGCCGGGTCGACGAGTTCCTGGACGCGCTGGAACGCGTCGCGGCGGGCGGCACCGCGCTGGACCCGGAGGTGGTCACGGAGCTGATGACCCGGCGCCGCGACGATCCGCTCGACACACTGACCCCGCGCGAACGGGAGGTGCTGCACCTGATGGCGGAGGGCCGGGACAACACCACGATCGCCCGGCTGCTGGTGGTGTCGGACCGGGCGGTCAGCAAACACATCGGCAATGTCTTCGCGAAGCTGGGCCTGCCGGCGGGCGACAGCGGCCATCGGCGGGTGCTGGCGGTGCTGGCGTATCTGAACGGGGGGTAGGGCGGGGACGTGACGTCCCGTCCGGGGGCGAAGGGCGGGCTGCGGCGGGCCGCGAAGTTCCGTCCGGGGTGCGGAAGATGGGCCGGGGCGGGTCCGCAGCGGTGCCCCGGTTTCTCAACGCGGGGAGGTGAGGGGAGCCAGCGTGGCGGGCCGTACCGCGTCGGCCGCCGCCGAGGCGCGCAGGAGTGCGGTCAGGTCGTGGGGCGATGCCTGCTCCGTAGTGGGAACCGCCGCGGTGATGCGGTCCAGCCGGAAGCCCCGGCCGGCCCGGCGGGTGCGGCACCAGGCGATGAGGTACCACTTGCCGTTTGCGGTGAGCAGTCCGGCCGGTTCCACCGCGCGGTCGCTTACGCGTCCTGCCGCGTCGGTGTAGGACAGCCGCAGCACCGTGTGGGTGGTGAGGGCCTGTTCCACCGCGGTGCGGACCGTGGTGTGGGCGGGCGGGGGCAGCGTGACGATCCGGGCGGCGAGTTGCTGTGCGGCCGCCGAGGCGGGGCCGGACAGCGAAGCCGCGATCTTCTGGGCCGCCGTGCGGGCCGCGGCGGCGTACGGGGCGGCGGCGTCGGCCGCGGCCAGGGCGACGGCCAGGGCCGAGGCTTCCTCGGTGGTGAAGTGGATCGGGGGCAGGGTCATTTCCGGGTCGATCGACCAGCCGCCGCCCCGCCCGGGGGTGGTGCGTACCGGGACACCGGTCTCCATCAGCGCCTGGAGGTCGCGCTGCACCGTGCGCGTGCTCACCTCGAACCGCGCGGCGAGCGCCGCGACCGTCAGCGGCCGCGGCGCCGCCGCACGCAACTCTTCCACCAGCGCATAGAGCCGGGCAGTGCGGTTCATCCGGGCGACGCTACCGTCCCGTGGTGGACAGGAATTCCCGTTCGCGCCGCAGTTCGCGCTCGGTGATGGTCAGCGGGAAGAGGGTGAAGCCGTGCATGGCGCCGGCGACGACACCGAGGTGTACGGGCGCACCGGCCGCCTGCCACCGCCCGGCCAGGAACAGCGAGTCGTCCAGCAGCGGATCTTCGGTACCGACGACGATCCGTGCGGGTGGCAGACCGGCAAGGTCGGCGAAGAGCGGTGAGACCTCGGGGTCACGGCGTTGTTCCGGCCCCGTGCCGGGTGTGAACAGCTCGTAGCTCCGCCGCAGCGTGTCCGTATTGCTCAGCAGCCGCTTTGATCCGAACGCGCGCTGGCTCGGCGTCATGGACAGGTCGTAGGGGCCGAAGAGCAGATGGGCGGCCCGGAACGCGCCGGTGATGCCGTGCCGGTCGCGAAGGCGCAGCAGCGTCACGACAGCGAGGTGGGCACCGGCCGATTCGCCCCCGACCAGCAGCCGTTGGGTGCCGAACTCGGCCGCGGCGTGCCGCACCAGCCACCGGGCGGCCGTCTCGCAGTCGTCGGGCCCGGCGGGGAACGGGTGTTCCGGCGCGAGGCGGTAGTCCACGCTGACCACGGCCAGCCGGGCCTGCTCGGCGAGTCGCCACAGCCGCTCGTCCTGTCCGTCCGCGGCACCGAACGCCCAGCCGCCTCCGTGGAAGTGCAGATAGACGCCTTCCACGTGATCCGGCACGAAGATCCGTACCGTCACTCCGCCCGCGATGACGCGGTCCTGGCCGTGCGGCAGCCTTACCGGTGGTGTGTCGCCACCGAGCCGGTTGCGCCGAAGGGTGGCCAGCAGGGCTGCGTCCGGCGTCCCTTCGCGCGCCGGGCGGCTCGCGGCTGCGGCCTCGAATTGCTTGTTGAATGCCAGGGTCTCGGCGAGGCAGTCCTCATCGGTGAGCGTCATACCGCCCACGCTCGCAGCCGTCCGCGACAACGCCCTGTCACCCTTTCCTGGTGAGCCGCGCCACACTTCTGTCTGCCGCCTGCCGCCTGCCGCCTGCCGCGTCACCGCCCCGCTCCGCTGACCGCGTGCACGGCACCAGGCGCCGTGCGGCGGAACGGAGTTCAGGTCTCGCCCCCGGCGGTCCCGTCGGGCTGGCAGTCGGGGCACCACACCGTGCCGCGGCCCGCGAGACGCTTCCGGCACAGCGCCGTGCCGCAGCGCGGGCAGCTCGCCACGGGGTCGTCGCGGCGTCCCGTGAGCCAGGATCCGCGCGGCGGTACGCGGCCCGCGCGGACCGCCGACCGCAGGGTGCGGCGCAGCTCCGTGTACAGCCGGCCGTGCTCGTCGGCGGAGAGCGCACCGGCCCGTCGGGCGGGGTGCAGCCGGGCGCGCCACAGGATCTCGTCGACGAGCAGATTGCCGAGCCCGGCCAGTGCCGACTGGTCCATGAGGACCGGCTTGAGGCTGCCGCGCCGCCCGGCGAGCACCGCCCCGAGCCCCTGACGGGTCAGCGTCGCCGCATCCGGCCCCTGGTCGCGCAGCATCCGGTCCAGCCCGGCCTCGTCGACCAGCCACAGGCCCTGGAGTTTCCGCTGGTCGCGGTAGCGCAGCTGGCGTCCGCCGGTCACCGTGAACACCACCCGGTCATGGGCGTGCACCGGTTCGGCGGGGGTGGCGCACACCAGCTCACCGGTCATCCCGAAGTGCAGCAGCACGGTGGGGCCGTCGGTGCGCGCGAGCAGCCACTTGCCGCGCCGCTCCGGCTCGGCGAACCGGCGGCCGGTCAGCTCGCGGCGCAGCCGCCCGGCACTCACCCCGTGCAGCACGCCCGCGTCGTACACCTCGGTCCGCCGGATGCGCCTCCCCTGTGCACAGGAGGCCAGGATTCCGCGGAACGCCTCGACGTCGGGCAGCTCGGGCATGGCGTCACCCGCCGGTCCCCGGGGGCGCGGTGCCGGGCCCGGGGGCGCGCAGGCCCTGGAGGAGCAGCCCCAGCCCGAATTCGAAGTGGGCGGTGAAATCCGTGCTGGTCAACACCGGCAACGCGGTGGCGAGATGGGGGTATTGGCCGGGGGTCACCGCCGCGCGCAGCCGTGCCGGGTCCGCCGGGCCGGCGTCCGCGCCCTGGCGCGCGGCCTGCTCCTCCAGGGTGTGGCCGAGGGTGAAGTGAACGACCGTGAGGGCGGCCCGGCCCGCGTCGTCGGCGGCGAAGCCCGCCTCCCGCAGCACGCCGATGAGGGCGTCGGCGAAACCGAGGGTGTGTGCGCCGGTGGCGTGCGTACCGGCGTAGACGCGGGCGCCGTCGCGGTGACCGAGGAGCGCCGTGCGCATCCGGCGGGCCAGTTCGGCCACCCGCTCGCTCCATTCCGGCGACCGGAGCGGCCGGTCGAGACAGTCGGCCAGCAGCACTTCGGCCATCGCGGTCAGCAGTTCGTGCTTGGTGGCGAAGTAGCGGTAGAGCGCACCGGCCCGTACGTCCATGGCCTCAGCCAGCCGCCGCATGGTGAGCGCGTCCAGCCCGACCTCGTCCAGCAGCGCCAGGGCCACCTCGACGGTCCGCGCCTGGTCGAGCTTCGGGGGCCGGCCCCGCCCGGTGGTGGTGGGCCGGGCGCCGGGAGGGCTGTGCGGGCTGGGGGTTGACGCGGCGCTCATGGCCCTCATTATAGTGAACGACGTTCACGTGAACAGCGTTCACTAAATAGCGGGCAGAAAGGCGGGGGCAGCCGATGGATGCCGCTTTCGAGAGCGAGGCCGAGATGGCGACCGAGCGGGAGGCCCGGGTGAGGGATGCCGCTGCCGAGGCCGACGAGGTCGATGTGCTCGTGGTGGGTGCGGGACCGACCGGGCTGATGCTCGGTGCCGAGCTGGCATTGGGCGGCGTACGGGTGCAGATCCTTGAGCGGCGGACCGCGGCCCAGCGGGATTCACGGGCGCTGACCCTGCACCCGCGCAGCATCGAGCTGATGGACCAACGGGGCCTGGTGGAACGCTTCCTGTCGCACGGCCGCACCGTCCCGGAATGGCACTTCGCCGGACTGGACACCCGGCTGGACTTCAGCACGCTGGACACCCGGCACGGCTACACCCTGTTCCTCGCCCAGGCCCGGACCGAACACCTGCTGGCGGAGCGCGCCCGCGAACTGGAGGTGCCGGTCCGGCGCGGATACGAGGTGGTCGGGCTGCGCCAGGACGCCGGCGGTGACGGAGGCTGCGGCGACGGGCAGGGCGGGCCCGCAGCCGCGGGCGGTGTCGAGGTGGACGTCCGCGGGCCCGGCGGCGGCCTGCGGACCGTCCGCGCACGGTATGTGGTCGGCTGCGACGGCGGACGGAGCGCGGTGCGGCAGGCCGCCGGCATCGCGTTCCCCGGCACCGACGAGACCCTGACCGGCGTACTGGGGGATTTCGCGGTCGTCGACCCGGCAGCCCTCGACCGTGCGCGCGCCCATGGCGTCCTGGTCGCCCCGCTGGAGGCGGACGGACCCGCGAACGGCCCGGCAGAGGGGCGGACCGGCGGCCTCACCCGGCTCGTCCTCATCGACCCGCGGCGGATGCGCACACCGTCCGCCGAACCGCTGACACCGGAGGAGTTCCGCAGCTCCCTGGTGGACCTCTGCGGCACCGACTGCGGGGTGGCGCGGCCCCGTTGGCTGTCGCGGTTCGGCAACGCCACCCGTCTCGCCGCCCGTTACCGCGCCGGACGCGTCCTGCTGGCCGGCGACGCCGCCCATATCCACTTCCCGGCCGCCGGGCAGGGCCTCAACACCGGGCTCCAGGACGCGATGAACCTGGGCTGGAAGCTCGCCGCCGAGATCCACGGCTGGGCCCCGCCCGGACTGCTCGACAGCTACCACGCCGAACGGCATCCGGTCGGACGCGCGGTCACCGAGAACACCGAGGTCCAGACGCTACTGATGGAGCTGACCCGGCTCCCCCCGTACCAGCGCCCGGCCGCCGCGCTGCGCACGCTGCTGACGGAACTCCTGGGCATCGAGGAGGTCAACCGCCGCCTGGCCGGGCGGATTTCCGCGCTCGACACGGTCTATCCGCCCACCGCCACCGACGCCGACGCCCTGGCGGGACGCCGGATGCCCGATATCGCCCTGACGGCGGCCGGCTCCGCGGCCGTCCGCGCCCATGAGCTCCTCCCGCCCGGCCGGTTCGTCCTGCTGGACCTCGCGGGTGACGAGCAGCTGCGGCGGACCGTCACCCCGGGCTGGGGTCCCCGGGTGACCGCCCTGACCGTCACCCACCACGACCACCGCACCGACCTCGACGGGGTACGGGAGATCCTCCTGCGCCCCGACGGCCATATCGCCTGGGCCACCCGCACACCGGCCCTGTCGGACCGCCGCACCGAGCGCCACCGCGCCCTGACCGACTGGGCCGGTACCCCCGCCCAGGGGTAGCCCGGCGGCCTCGGGCCGTCCGCCCCTCAGCCCCGTCTCCCCACCTCAGCCCGCCGCCCCCGGGCGTCCCGGTCGTCCATGGCGCCCCGGGGTCCCCGCGTTGACCGGGTCCACCGGACTTGCCGAACTTGCCGGCTGGTCGCGGTTCTCCGAGCGGTCGAGGTCCTGCGAGTCCCCCGGGTGGTCGGAGTGGTCCAAGTCGTCCGAGGGGTCGGAGCTGCCGGAGGAGTCCGGGCGGTCCGCGGGGTCCTGGCCGTCAGAGCGGTTCGGGCGGTCGCCGACGGCGGGGTCCCGGTCATCGGCGGCGGGGTCTCGGTCGTCGGAACGGTCCGGGCTGTCCGAGCGGTCCCGGTCATCGCGACGATCCTGATCGTCCCGACGGTCCTGGTCATCGCGACGGTCCTGGTCGTCCCCACGATCCTGATCGTCCCGACCATCCTGGTCATCGCGACGGTCCTCGTCAGCGGAGGGGGCCTCCTCCCGGGGGCCGTCCGAGCTCAGCTGGAGGCTGCCGAACCTCGCGGTGAGCCAGCCGCGGGCGGGCACGACGGTCACCACGGAGCCGGTGCAGTCGCGGCCGTTGTACAGGACGAGGTCGGTGGGGGTGTCGTTGTCCACCTCGCCGTAGCCGTCCCCCACTCCGTAGCAGTGGTCGTCGCCGGGGTCGAGGATCTCGTGCGGCCGGTTGTCGGGCCGGGTGTGGTACGTGATGACGCCGGTGATGGCATGCGCGCCGGAGGGAGCGAACGCGACGAGCCCCCCGGTGAGAGCCAGCGCACCAAGGAAAGCGGTCTTGCGTCGCACAGTCGGAACTCCTGTCAGCCATGGCGGCGGGCCGGTCCTGGGCCAGGCCCTTACGGGATGTCGCCATGTGGGGTTCCCGACGCCCTCTCGGGATATTCCCACCGAAGGGGAGATTCACCGTGCAGCAGGACATTACGGGTGGCATCGGCGGTTCGGGAGAGGCGACGGGGGCCGGCGACGGGGCCGGGGCTGGCCGTCCGCGCCACCGCCCCATCGCCCTCGCCCAAGCCCTCTCCCAAGCCCTCGCCTTCGCCCGTACGGGCCCGCCCGCCGCGCCGCCGGCCGCCTCCCGTCACTCAGTTCTCCCGCACCGGCCGGACGCTGCCCAGCCAGAGGACGTCGCGGGCGCGGGTCATGGCGACGTAGAGCTGACTACGGGCCAGTTCGGCGCGCTCGTGGGCGGTTTCGGCGGGGGTGCGGCCGTCCGGGGTGCCCATGGGCGGCGGGGTGTCGTGCTGCGGCAGATAGACGCGCTTGAATTCCAGGCCCTTGGCACGGCGGTAACTGCCGAGTTTGACGGCCTCCACCGGGTGCCCGTCGTAGCGGTCCAGTGAGCAGACCCGCAGGCCGGCCCGGGTGAGGAGGCGCTGGTAGTGCTCGATGGCGCGCTTCGCGGGGCAGAGGACGGCGGAACCGGCCAGCTCCTGCGGGGTCAGGCCGCGCAGCGCGGTCAGCAGCGCCTCGTCGTGCGCGGCGGTCGTGGGCAGGACGGCGCGCTGCACCTCGCCGTCGTGGTAGGTCAGGTCGATGTCCCGACGGCCCGGGGTGCGCAGCCCGTCGAGGTCTTCGAAGGCGTCCTCGGCGACCACGGAGAGCGCGGTGTCCACGATCTCCTTGCTGTTGCGGTAGTTGGCACGCAGCACCTGGCCGCGGTCGCCGCGGATGTCGATGCCCGCGTCCGAGAGGCGGAACCCGCCCGGGTAGACGGCCTGTTGGCCGTCGCCGACCAGGAGGAGACCGTTGGGGGCGTCGCCCACCAGGGCGTGCAGCAGGCGCACCCCGACGAGGGTCAGGTCCTGGACCTCGTCCACGACGACGGCCGTGTACGCGCTGTGCCCGATCCGGCCGGCCGCCTCGGCGAGCGCGAGGGAGAGCACATCGTTGAAGTCGTGGACGGCACGCTCGGTGCGCTGCGCCTCGTACGCCTCATACAGGGACCAGACGGCCTGCCGGTGCGGGCGGCGCAGCCCGGCGCGGCGGCGACGGCGCGGCAGCGCGGCGTACGCGTCGAAGGAGGTGATGCCGCGGCCCTTGATGACGTAGTCGATCTCCTCCCGCCAATACGGGTGCTGCGGATCGATCTCGGTCAGGCAGCTGTTCCGGCCGACGTGTTTCCAGGCGAAGCTGAAGGCCGTCTCCGCCTTCTCCTTGTGCAGGTGGACCGGAACTCCCCGGTCGCGCAGGTACTCCTGTGCCCAGGAGTGCAGGCTGCGGAAGTCGACCCGGTCGGCCACCGCCGGGGCCATGGTCTTCAGGAAGGTGGCCTGGACACGGGGCAGGTTGTTGGCGAACGTGACGTACAGGATGCGGCCGTTGGTGCGCTGGGCGAGGTAGGCGGCGCGGTGCAGGGCGATGACCGTCTTGCCGGTGCCGGCCGGGCCGCTGATCCTGGCCGGACCGGCCCAGTTGCGCCGTACGAGGGCGAGCTGGTCCGGGTCGAGGAAGGTCATCCACCGCTCGATGGGCGCCCGGCGCGCCTCGTCGAGCGCGGCATCCCGCAGCCCGTCGAGGTCGAAGAGGCCGTCGGACGCCGCGTCCGCTATTCGGGAGGCGGAGCCCGGAGTGGCGGCGTCCGGGGTGGGGGCGGCGGCCGGCGCCTCGTACTCGGGGAAGACCCGCTCCAGATGCTCGGTGAGGGCACGGACGGACTCGGCGGACAGCCGGGTGCGCTCCGACAGCAGCGCCGGCCCGATCTCCCGCTCGCCCAGCAGCCGCACCCGGCCCAGCTCCGCATCGACCCGATGCCCCGCGAAGGCCAGCAGCGGCCGCACCGCCACCGGCGACATCCCCAGCGACGCCACCGCGCTCTCGGCGGCCTTGGTGACCGCGAGCAGCTTGCGGCGGTGCTCGTCGCGGGAGAACCCCCCGGCCCGCAGCCGGCCGCCGCAGGTCTCCGGTGCGGCCCGCCAGTTCTTGACGTCGATGACGAAGACTCCGCCGGGGCCGATCAGCAGCATGTCCACATTGGCCGCGCGGGTGCCCGGCCAGCGCCGGTCCACGAGCAGCCGCCAGCCCCGCTCGACCAGCATCAGCAGCTGGGCGGCGACCCGCCGCTCCCCCTCACTCGCCGCCTCCCAGCGCTCGGCCCGCGCCCTGGCGGCCTGCCACTGTTCCCGTAACAGCCGCTCCTGCCGACGGGCCTGCTGCGCCCGCCGGCCCGCCGACGCACCCGCCGACCCGCCCGGTGCACTCCCTGCCGCCATCGCTCGCCCCCTCACCGCTCGCCCCCGAAGGCATGGGCCATGAACCACATGGGTCATGAACCATAGGTCGATGGCACATGACGCGGAAGTGCGCACGGGCGGGGCACGGGCGCATGGCAGGAAGAGTCCGCGGGGAGGCGGGTCACCCCTGGGACTTGGCGAACTCCACGAGCGCAGCGAACCCCTGACGGGTCAGCGCGAGCTGCGGACCATTCGGATCCTTGCTGTCACGGACCAGGAACTCACCGGTGGCCGCCGCGTGCTCCGGAGCCCACTCGATGCACTGTCCGCCGTTGTTGCTGTACGAGGACTTGGACCAGCGGAGGGAATCGGTCACGGGGTGCCCTTTCGTAAGTCATTGATCATGGCCACTGATGCCGCTTGGGAGCGAGCGTCGGCCTGTAGCTGATGGTAGGCCGTCAGTATGGGCAGCACCGAGGTGCTTTCCCGTTCAAGATGGCCCCGTTGGGCGGATTCGGCGTAGGACATGAGTGAGCGGTCCGGCAGCGTCAGCACCGTAATCGGCAGATCGAATGGCCGGCGCTCCCCCATGTCGAACGGGGCGACGTGGAGCACGGTGTTCGGCAGTTCGGCGAACTCGACGAGCCGCGCCAACTGGGCGTCCATGACGGCGGGTCCGCCGATGGGCCGACGGATGCAGCTCTCGTCCAGCACCACGAAGATCAGCGGCGGGCGCGTCCGGACCAGCGCCGCCTGTCGTTCCGCGATGAGCGACACCCGTTCGTCCGCCTGCTCGGGCGTGATCGCTCCGCGCTTGACGGCGCTCCCAGCAAGCACGGACGCGTATTCCGGGGTCTGGAGCAGACCAGGGATGATGCCCACTTCGTACAGCCGGATCTCCGCCGCCCGGCCCTCGTGGCCGACGTACTCAGGGAAGCCCTCCAGCAGGCTGCCGTGCCGGATCTCGCGCCACTGCCGTTCGAACGTGTCCACGGTGCCTTCGGTGCCGAAGGTGCGGTCGGCGCTGCGCGAAAAACGCAGAGTAGGGGGTTTCCGCGCAGTTTCCACCGCCGAGACGTGCGTACTGGAATATCCCATCAGCTCGGCGAGCTCGTCCTGCGTCCAGCCGCGCGCCTCCCGTGAGCTGCGCAGGCGCGCCCCGAAGGCGGCTTGCGGACTACTGTCCGGCGTCAACTCCTTGCGATTCACAGGGCTTTCACCAACGCTTCCCCCTCCTTCGACAGGTTGAATGACTCCCGACCCTAGGCCACTCTGGCCGCCCTTGGTAGTGGAATGACTACGGAGAGGAGCGGGCGTTGAGTGGCCCAGAGGATGCAGCGGTGGACGTCGGCTTACCGGAAGACGCGGACCCGGAGGGCCCCGAACGGGCCGATGACAGCGACAGCGACAGCGACAGCGACAGCGACAGCGAGACCCTGACGCACCTTCGTGCGCGAGTGCACCAGGACTACGCGCGGCGGCAGCGCCACGGACAGCTGGGGAGGTCGCTATGAGCTGCACGACGTGCGACACCTTGCGGGCCGTGCTGGCGGTGGCCGAGCGGCACGGTGACCGGTCGAAGGCCGTCGACTGCCGGGTGTTGCTGCGGCGGCACCCGGAACACGACGACGTGCCGGTCGAGGGGAAGGCCGAGCGGGAGGCCGAGAGGAAGGGGGAACCGTGAGGCCCCTGGACGCGGAGAAGGCCACCGCGGACCCCTTCGCGGGCACGCCGTACGAGGCGAGTCCCGAGGGGTGGTGGACGAAGCACGGTGGAGCACTGGACGTGGAATCCGGCGTGATCCACCTCCCGACCGGTCCTGGCCTGCCGCCGTGCCTCGTCCCGGAATGCCGGTGCTACCCGGCCTTCACGGCCGACCGGAAGAGGCCGGCCGCCGAGGTGCCCAGGCCGGTCGGCGCACCCAGACGGCCCGGCGAACCCGTCGGATGGCGCAGCTCGGAGGCCCGGTAGCGCCGGCAGTCGCGGTGCCAGATGAGGATGCCGGCCATCCAGTGCTCCAGCTCGCGGACATAGCCGTCCACCGCCTCGCGCGCCTCCGGCGAGAGCTGGAAATCGTCGTAGACGACGGGGAGTTCATGGGCCGCGACATGCTGGAACTCCCGCATGCGCGAGGTCATGAGGTCGTCGACGATATGCAGCGCGGTCGGGTAGTCGCAGCCGAAGAAGGTCTGGACGACGAGGATGCCGTTGTGGACCTCTCCCTCGTATTCGATCTCCTTCTGGTACGAGAAGACATCGTTCATCAGGCCGGCGTAGTCGGCGGCGGCGTTCTCCAGTGAGCGCAGCGGGCCGGAGCGGTAGACCTCCGGCGGGACCCGCCGGCCGTGGGCGAGCCGGCTCAGGCTCATGGTGAGGTCGGCGCCGAACGTCGCCCGGCGCATCTCGATGTAGTCGACCGGGTCGGGGATGCGGTGCTGGATTTGGTTGCCGATCTCCCACAGCCAGCTGGCGGTCATGGTGTCGACGGTTTCGCGGAACGCCCGGCGCGCCTCAGGAGCCATACCGGCCGTCGTACGGGACCACAGATCCGCCAGCCCGCGTTCGAGGGCGTTGACCGGCTCGGGTGGCGCCGTCCCGGAATCGAGCGGCATGAGGGCCGACAGCCGCTCGGTGCACACCTTCGCCGAGGCGAGGTCGCGAGTGCGGCCGAAGACCGCCGGATAGTAGTCGTCGGCATAGGTGCCCCAGGCCAGCCAGGCGGCGTCCAGGTCCAGCTGCTCCGGGGTGGCGTCCGGGTGGATGCCCGCCGCGCACAGTGCCAGATCGTGCCGGACCATCGCGGGCTCGTCCCAGATGTCGGAGAGCGGCACACCGGGCTGCGGCTGAAGGAGGCCCATACGGTGCGCCCAGTCGATGAGCCGCAGCCGCGCGCCCTCCAGGTGCGGGCTGAGGGTGGTGGTGAACGGCATGCAGAACTCGGGCAGTTGGGACGGTCCGACCGTCTGGTGCGGGAGGTGGGTGCCGCTGCGGAGGCGGAGCGCACCGGCCGTGGCCAGGGCGGTTTTCAGGTCCGCCGCCGAGGTGCCGAGGCCGCCGAAGGAGAAGGGCGACCAGGGCCGCGAGCTGTCGGCCGCCGCCCCGCCGCCGTTCATGTAGCGGCTGGAGCGCATATGCCATTCGTGGCCGCCGGACTGCCAGTCCTGGAGCCCCTTGGCGTAGGCCAGCACCTTCGCGCAGGAGGCCGGATCGAGCCCCTTCTCCAGGAAGAGCGGGGGGAGTTCGGCGAGGACCGTGTTCTCGAACTGCTGAAGCCGGGAGGTGATCAGATCGTTGACCGCGTCCGCCGCCTCCTGGGTGGTGCAGTCCAGGAAATTCTCCAGTACCAGGACGCCATTGCTCAGCTCGCCTTCGTCCTCCGTCTCTCGTTGATAGGAGAAGAGATCGTTCCGCAGATGGACGGCGTCGGAAAAGGTGTCCCGTAGCACCCGCAGTGGCCGGGACGCGGCGACGGACGCGGGCACCTCGGCGCCGGTCGCATACTCCACCAGGCCCGCCGACCAGGGCGCGCCACCGACCTTGCGGCGCATCTCGATGTATTCAACGGGGTTGGGCACCCGGTGGATATTGATATTGGACAATTCCCACAGAGACTCATTGAGCAGATGCTCGGTGCTTTCGGCGAACCGCCGCCGCCAGTCCATGGACATCTGCGGCACCGTGCGCATCCACAGGTCGGCGAGCCCGGCCTCGACCGGGTTGGCCGGCTCCGGAAGGGGCGCGGCCAGGTCCATCGGCATAAAGGCGGGCAGCCGGTCCAGATACTCCTTGCCGCCCTTCCGGTCCAGCGTCCGCTTGAATTTCTCCAGGAAGTGGTCGTCGAAGAAGAAGACCCAGACATACCAGTCGGTCACCAGCGAAAGCGCGTCGGCGTCGCACTCCGGGTGGGTGTAGGAACACAGCAGGGCGTAATCGTGGGCGTCGAGATCCTTCTCTTCCCAGATGCCCGAGCCCTCCAGCATTCCCAGGTCGCGGGCCCACTTCCTGGAATGCGTACGCGCGGTCTCCAGATGCGGATTCAACCGCGCCGGATGGGGCGTATAGAAATGGGGCAATTCAAATGGCTGAGTCACCGTTGCTGGCCTCTTCCCTGCGTACGGAAGGAAGGCGCGGTGGATCACGCCCCCCTGACGGGGCTGCGCTACCCCGGGGCCCGGCGCCTTAGGCCTTACGGAGGAGGAGCTTCTGCCTCCACTCCCCTTCGGTTCGGAGCGACACCAACTGGGTTCATTTCTCGCTGACTTGTGACACTTTTCTTTCGTCCGCCCCGCCGGCCCGGCCGCGCGCCGCGGTGCGCAGGGCGAGCGCCGCCAGCGCCTCCGGGGCACCGGCCTGGCCGCGGATACCGGGAAAGGCATTGATGTCCACGATGAGGGGCGCACCGCCCCCGGCATCGAGCAGATCCACCCCGTAGACGTCCAGGCCGAAGACCTCGCCCACCTGGAGCGCGGCGGCGGTCCAGCCGGCGGGCAGCTCACCGACCGGCAGCGGCAGGTTCGGACCGCGGCCGTCGGGGGCCAGCTCCGAGCGGCGCAGCGCGGCGAAGAGCTGCCCGTCGACCACCCACAGCTTGTGGTCCCAGCCACTGTTCGGGGTGAAGTCCTGGACCACCACCGGCTCCTCGGCCCAGTCGGCGGCCAGTTCCCGCAGCCGTACGGCGCTGTCGGCGCGGGTCACCAGGTCCCGGCGGCGGCTGAACCGGCTCTTGATCACCAGCGGGCCGTCCGGGGCACCGGCCGCGGCCAGCTCCCCCAGGGTGGCCACGGCGCGGGTGGCCGCGAACGGCAGCCCCGCCGCGCGCGCCACCGCTGCCATCGCCACCCGGTCCTGGCACCGGGCGGTCGCCGCCGCCGAGTTGAGCACCGGTGCGCCGTGCTCCTCCAGGAGCGCGGCGAGCGCCAGCGCCCGGGGCGTCCGTGCCTTGAGGAGATAGACATCGGCGAGCGCGGAGAGGTCCGGGCCCGGCCCTGCGGCGCCCGGGTCCAGGGTTTCGACCCGGTGATCCGGCGTCAGCAGGCCGGTGACCGCGGCCAGCAGCGGATGCCCGGGGTCCGCGGTGAGCAGACAGATCCTCACCGGCCGCCGCCGATCGACGCCGCGGGCCTGGTGGGACGGGGCACGGGCGACGCGGTGAACGGGGGCGGCGGGGCGGCCGCCGCGCTCGTCCGCGCGGTGGACGGCGGGGCCGGGGCACCGGTCCGGCCGGCCGCCCGCGTGTCCGGTGCGTCCTCCCGTACGGACGTCTCTCCCCCGAACGCCTCCCGCCCCCGCGCCCCGTTCCGGGCCAGGTCCAGGACCGCGGCGGACACCCGGGCGACCGCGTCCGGCACCTGACGGAAGCTGGGGAAGTCATTGATGTCGACGACCACCGGGCCGTCCGGGCCGAGCAGGATGTCGACCCCGTAGAGGTCGAGGCCGAAGACGGCGCCTATCTCGGCGGTGATCCGGGCGACTTCGGGCGTCAGCGGCACCTGCCGTTCGCGTACCGCGTGTGCGGGGTGCAGCGGGGAGCACCGCTCGGTCGCGTACAGCTCACCGGCGACGCTGTAGACCTTCAGATCCGTACCGGAGTTGGGGACATAGGGCTGGGCGATCAGCAGCCCCCCGGCCGGTCCGTCCGGGCCGCCCGGCTCCAGCAGCCGGTCCGGCGTCGCCACCAGCCGCACGGCGCGCCCGGAACTGCCGTCCGCGGGCTTCACCACGAGCGGGAACTCCGCCTCGGCTATCTCCGCGAACTCCTCGGGACGGGCCGCCGCATACGTCACCGGGACCGGCAGCCCCTTGCTGCGGGCGATCACCGCGGCCAGCGCCTTGTCCCGTACGCCACGGATGGCCCGGACGTCGTTCACCGTGGTCAGCCCGACGGAAGCGGCCGCTTCCAGGAGCGTCAGGCCCGGACCGCCGGAGACGGTCTTGAGGACCCAGGCATCGTGGCTGCCGGCCCGGATCGCCTCGGATATCCGGATCAGCGAGCGGCCGGGCCACACCACGTCCACCTGGTGGTCCCAGGCGCGGAGTTGGTGGATCACCTCCAGCGGCATGCCGTCATGGCGGTACTGCTCCTCCACCAGGAAGCAGAGTCTCATCGGGCACCCTCGTCATCGCCGCACGTCCACCGACCGTCCGGCAGATCCATGACATACCAGGATCCCATGCGCGGCTCGCCGGGGTCGGTGCACCCACGCACCGGGCCCCGGCTCGCCCACGGGCGCACCCGACGGGCCGCCCCTGCCCGACTCCGACGCCTACGCCTACGCCTACGCCAGGAACGCCGTGGTGGCCGCCGCGAAGCGCCCGGGATCGTCGAGCCACGGGAAGTGCCCGGCGCCGGGCTGAACGACGAGGCGGGCGTGCGGGAACAGGTCGGTGAACTCCGCCATCGCAGGCGGCGGGGCGCCCAGGTCTACCTCACCGGCGAGCAGCAGCACCGGCCGCCCGAAGGCGGCGAGCGCCGCGCGGGTGGCCTCCGGGTCGAAGGCACCTTCGGCGCCGAAGACAGCCGCGGCCGCCGCGTTCCGCTGGCCGTCCTCCGCGGCCCGGTGCGACTGCGCCGCCGCGTCCCAACGCCCGTAGAAGAACGGCGCAATGCGCTCTCGGCAGTCGTCCGCCGGCTTGCCCGCGACGAGCGCCTCCAAGGCCGCGAACGCGGGGGCGAACCACGGCTCCTCGTGGCGGAGCCGCGCGGTCTCGCGCCGGAGGTCTCCGGTGATGACGAGCCCGACGGCCAGCACACTGGGCGTGATCAGCGCCATCTTGCCGACACGGTCGGGGTGGCGGCCCGCGTACAGCACCGCGAGATTCGCGCCGGCACTGTGCGCGAGCAGATCGACGCTTTCCAGGCCGAGGTGCTCGCGCAACGCCTCCACATCGTCGACGAGCCGGTCGCAGCGGTAGGAGGCCGGGTCCGCCGGTATCGCGGAGCCGCCGGTACCCCGCAGATCCAGCCTGATCAGCCGGTGGTGCGCGGCCAGACCGCCGAGGTCGCCGAGGTATGCGGAATCCTGCATCGGTCCCCCCGGCAGGCAGATCAGCGGGGGTCCGTCTCCGGACACGTGGTAGGCGAGCGTGGTTCCGTCATGCGCGGAGAAGGTGGGCATGGCGGCGACCTTGTCAGCGGCGTCCGTGCGGAGCAACTGGTTTCCGCTGCCCGCACGTCGGACGGCAAGGCCACCGCCCGGCCGCCGGAAACCGCCCGGTCGTCCCACGCCGCCGGACCGTCCCGCTCCGCCCACCGGAGCGGCCCCGTCCACCTCCGCTCCCGGTGTCGCTACCGTGAGGCGACGCAACGGAGCAGGACCGGGATGGACCGGGAGCAATCGGGAGGCCCAGTGACCCACAAGGCCGTGCCCTTCGACGACCTCGACCGCAAGATCGTTGCGGCGCTGATCGACAACGGCCGGGCGAGCTTCGCGGAGATCGGGACGGCGATCGGGCTGTCGTCCACCGCGGTGAAGCGGCGAGTGGACCGGATGCGGGAGAACAACGTGATCACGGGGTTCACCGCCACCGTCCGCCCGGCCGCGCTGGGCTGGCTGACCGAGGCGTATGTCGAGGTGTACTGCGACAGCGCGGCGCCGCCCCGCCGGCTCGCGGAGGTGGTGCGCAACCACCCGGAGATCGCGGCGGCGATGACGGTCACCGGGGGCGCGGATGCGCTGCTGCACGTCCGGGCGACCGATGTGGAGCACTTCGAGGAGGTGCTCGAACGCATCCGGACCGAGCCGTTCATCCGCAAGACGATCAGTTACATGGTGCTGTCCCATCTGCTGCCGGACAGCCCGGAGGCGGGCGCCCGGCAGTCCTCCGAAGGGACCGTCCGCTGAGGCGCCCGGTGCGCGCGGCCCGTCACAGCCGCCGCAGGCCCGGGCCACCGGCCGCACAAGCGGAATCCGGGACGAGAGCGCGCAGCAAAGCTGCGTGAGCGCGCGCATACACGCAGCATTACTGCGCCGCTCAGCAGCATTTGTTTCTTGTGGCCCGAATCCCTCGCTCCTTACCTTGGAAGCATTCGGGGTGACGCTCTGTGACCCCTGGTCACCCCGCATTGCCCGAGGAGCGAAGGGATCGTCCCGTGCCGATGAGTCGTGTGTCGCGCCCCCGGCGCTATCTGGTCTGCGAGCCCAGACACTTCGCCGTGCATTACGCGATCAACCCATGGATGCGGGCCGACGTGCCCGTGGACACCGCGCTCGCGGGGCGCCAGTGGGAGACGCTGATGGGCACCTACCGCGCCCATGGGCACACCGTGGAGACGGTGCCCCCGGTGCCCGGCCTGCCGGACATGGTGTTCGCGGCGAACTCCGCGCTGGTCGTGGGCGGCCGGGTCTTCGGCTCGCACTTCCACGCCCCGCAGCGGCGGCCGGAGTCCACGGAGTACGAGACCTGGTTCAAGGCGGCCGGCTACGACGTCTACCGGCCGGAGTCACCGTGCGAGGGCGAGGGCGATCTCGTCCCGGCCGGCCGCTTCATCCTGGCCGGCACCGGCTTTCGCACCACCCCGGCGGCGCACCGCGAGGTGCAGGAGTTCTTCGGCATGCCGACGATCGGCCTCCAGCTGGTGGACCCGTACTTCTACCACCTGGACACCGCGCTCTTCGTGCTCGACGAATCGCCGGAGACGGGCGAGGCGCATATCGCCTACTACCCCGAGGCGTTCTCGTCCGGCAGCCGTGAGGTGCTGCGGCGGCTGTTCCCCGACGCGGTGCTCGCCACCCGGGAGGACGCCATGGCCTTCGGCCTCAACTCCGTCTCCGACGGCCGCCATGTCTTCGTCGCCCCGCAGGCGACCGGCCTGATCGCTCAGCTCAGCGCGCACGGCTATGTCCCCGTCCCCGTCGACCTGTCGGAGTTCCACAAGGCCGGCGGCGGCATCAAGTGCTGCACCCAGGAGATCCGCTCATGACCGCTCCCACCCGTACCGTCCCGGCCCAGGCTCCCCGTTCGTCCGCGGAGCTCATCCAGGCCGAGAGCCCGGTGCTCGCGCACAACTACCACCCGCTTCCCGTGGTGGTCGCGCGCGCCGAAGGGGTCTGGGTCGAGGACGTCGAGGGGCGCCGCTACCTCGACATGCTGGCCGGCTATTCGGCGCTCAACTTCGGCCATCGCCATCCGGCCCTGATCGAGGCCGCGCACCGTCAGCTCGACCAGCTCACCCTCACCTCGCGGGCGTTCCACAACGACCGGCTCGCCGGTTTCGCCGAGGGCCTCGCCGAGCTGACCGGCCTGGACATGGTGCTGCCGATGAACACCGGCGCCGAGGCGGTGGAGAGCGGCATCAAGGTGGCCCGCAAGTGGGCGTACGACGTCAAGGGCGTCCCGGCGGACCGCGCGACGATCGTGGTGGCGGGCGGTAACTTCCACGGCCGGACGACCACCATCGTCGGCTTCTCCGACGACGACACCGCCCGGGTCGGCTTCGGCCCCTTCGCCCCCGGCTTCCGCACCGTCCCCTACAACGACCTCGCCGCGCTGGAGGCGGCCCTGGACGAGACGACGGCCGCCGTGCTGATCGAGCCCATCCAGGGCGAGGCGGGCGTCCTGATCCCCGACGACGGCTACCTCACCGGCGTACGCGAACTGACCCGGCGCAACGGCTGTCTGTTCATCGCCGACGAGATCCAGTCCGGGCTGGGCCGCACCGGCACCACCCTCGCGGTCGAGCACGAGTCCGTGGTGCCGGACATGCTGCTGCTCGGCAAGGCGCTCGGCGGCGGCATCGTCCCGGTCTCCGCGGTCGTCGCCCGCCGCGAGGTGCTCGGCGTGCTCGGCCCCGGCCAGCACGGCTCGACCTTCGGCGGCAACCCGCTGGCGGCGGCGGTCGGTTCGGCCGTGATCGAGCTGCTCGCCACCGGCGAGTTCCAGCGCCGCGCCGCCGAACTCGGTGCCGTACTCCGCGACGGCCTGGCCGCGCTGACCGGCAAGGGCGTGACCGGCTTCCGGGCCCGCGGCCTGTGGGCCGGTGTCGACATCGACCCCGCCCTGGGCACCGGCCGGGAGATCAGCGAACGCCTGCTGAAGGAAGGTGTGCTGGTCAAGGACACCCATGGCTCGACGATCCGGCTGGCCCCGCCGCTGACCATCACCGACGGGGAACTGACGTCGGCCCTGGGCAGCCTGGAGCGGGCGCTGGGCTGACCCGGCACCCGGCTCAGTTCGGCACGCACGGAGCGGCCGCGGCTCGTCCGAGCCGCGGCCGCTCCGCGTCCTGGGCCGTTGCCCGTGCGTCCGGCCCCTGTGGCCCCTAGAAGGAGCCGTTACGGTTGCGGATGTCGATGCACGCCTTGTGCGAGCTGCCCTTGAACCGCACGCAGAGATTCCCGTCGGACTGGATGCCCGGGACGGTGTGGCCGACGATCTCGCCGCCGGACCGCTTCGCCTTGAACGAGTAGGTGTAACCGTCCGGCTGGTAGAGGTAGACGGTCGCGGACTTCCGGCTCTTGGGCGGGTTGGTCCAGGAAGCGGTGACGTGACCGGGGTTGGCCGTCCCGTTCTGGCCGTCGGCCGCGATGCAGATCTGCGGACCCGACCAGTCATGGGTGCAGGCGTCCGCGGCGGCGTGCGCGGCCGGGGTGGTGGCGACGGCGCTCAGCGCGATCGTTCCGGCGACGGTCAGGGCGCGGAGCAGCTTCGAACGGGTCATGTGTGGGGGGAGTCCTCTCCTCGGAGTACGGGCGAAGACGCGAAAAATCCCGCCACGAATGGGGCGTGGCGGGCACCGCGTGCACGTAGTTGATCTTAGTCGATATTCGAACTCACGTGCCCTCAATTTCCCTTGTGCGGCACCCCGTTCGCACCGCCACACCCCGCCGCCTCGATGAGCACGGCGGCCGCGGTACGGGCCTGCCGGGCGGCGCCGGGCTCACCCATCAGCGCGGCCCCGGCGATCGCCCCGTCGATCAGCAGCACCAACTGCCGTGCCAACGCCTCCGGTTCGGCCACCGGCACCGCCCGCACCAGACCGGTCACATACGCCAGCAGCGCCTCCTTGTGCTCCCGCGCGACCCGGCCGACCCGGTCGGAGGTCGCCCCCAGCTCCCCGCACGCGTTGAGGAAGGCGCAGCCGCGGAAGCCGTCCTCCGCGAACCACTCGCCCAGCCAGTCGAAGACCGCGAGCGGCCGGCCCGCGGGGCCGTCGGCGTGCGCGTCGACGTACTCGGCGAGTGCGGTGCGCCAGCGGGTGTCGCGCCGGCGCAGGTAGGTCTCGACGAGGTCGTGCTTGGCGGGGAAGCACTGGTAGAGGCGCTTGAGCGACACCCCTGCGGCGGTGCGGAGTTCATCCATCCCCACGGACTGGATGCCGCGGTCGTAGAACAGCTTCTCCGCGGCGTCGAGTATCCGCGTACGGGCTTCGTCGAGGTCCATGGCACTTCCGGGGCTTTCCAGGAGAACGGTCGTTCTCTACACTAGCCGACCAAGAGAGAACGATCGTTCTCCGCTCTTGAGAAAGGGAGTCCGCCATGGCGCCACGCGCACCCTTCCCCCCGTTCGACGAGCCGGGCGCACGGCAGAAGGTGCAGGCGGCCGAGGACGCCTGGAACACCCGCGACCCGGAGCGGGTCGCCCTCGCCTACACCGAGGACTCGGTCTGGCGGAACCGCGACACCTTCCTCACCGGCCGCGACGAGATCGTCGCCTTCCTGCGCCGGAAGTGGGCCCGGGAGCTGGACTACGCCCTGCGCAAGGAGCTCTGGTCGTACAGCGGCAACCGGATCGCGGTGCGCTTCCAGTACGAGTGCCATGACGCGGCCGGGCAGTGGTGGCGCAGCTACGGCAACGAGCTGTGGGAGTTCGACGCGGACGGGCTGATGCGCCGCCGGGAGGCAGGAATCCACGACGTCGCGATCACGGAGGCGGACCGGCGCATCTTCGGACCACGGGCGGAGGAGGAGCGTGGCCACCCGCTTCCGTTCCGCTGACCGCCCGGCGCCGGACAACTCCCCCTGGGTAAAGGCTGGGAGAAGCCGCGAAACGTAGACAAGGCGGAGGTTTCGCCGCCCCTCGGCGTGGGAAGCAAGGAATCGACCGACCAATGGGCTGCCCATCCCTCCTCGGGGATGCGCGGCCCATCGCTTTTTTGCGACGTCGGGCCTGTGGTTGTGGCGCCCCGGAGCGGGATCTCCGGACGGCCCCCCACAGAAGGGGTCCACATGAGCACGAATCTCTTGGCACCGGCGCAGACTCTGCTGGAGCCGGCCACCTCGCCCGGCCCGGTGCGGGCAACGGCGGCGCCCGTGACGTTCCTGGCCGTCACGACGATCCCGGTCGGCAGCAACCCGGTCGGGCTGGCGTTCATCCCCAACGGCGACCTCTACGTCGCCAACTCCGGGTCGAGCAATGTGCAGACCATCGACACCGCCACGGACACCGTCATCGGCGCCGCGATCCCCACCGGCACCACACCGGCCTGGCTGACCGTCGCTCCCAACGGCAACGCCTACGTCCCCAACAACATCTCCAACAACGTGACGGTGATCGACACCGCCACCAGCACCGTCCTCACCACGATCGCGCTCAGCGGCGGGCCCGCCGCGGCGGCGGTCATCCCCAGCGGCAACGTCTACGTGAGCCGCTTCGGGGCGAACAGCGTGCAGGAGATCTCCACCGCCACCAACACCACCGTCGGCGCCGCGATCCCCACCGGCAGCGGCCCGGTCGGGATCGCGGTCGCCCCCAACGGCAAGGCCTATGTCGCCAACCGGAACGGCAACAGCGTGACGGTGATCGACACCAACACCGCCACCGTCGTCACCACGATCCCCGGCTTCAATCAGCCGAACTTCGTGGCGATCGGCCCCAGCGGGGACGCCTACGTCGCCAACATCGGGTCGAACAACGTGTCCGTGATCGACACGACCACGGACACGATCGCGACCACGATCCCCGTCGGCACCAACCCGTGGGGCATCACGGTCGGCCCCGACGGCAACGCCTACACGGCCAACCGCGGCTCGAACAACGTGTCGGTGATCGACACCACCACCAACACCACCATCGGCGCCCCGATCCCCGTCGGCAGCCAGCCGATCGCCCTGGTGGTCGCGCCCAACAACAAGGTCTACGTCACCAACATCGCCGGGGCCAGTGTCAGCGTCATCCAGTTCGACCCGACGATCAGCAGCATCACCCCCAACTCGGGGCCCGTCACGGGCGGCACGGTGGTGACGATCACCGGCACCAACCTGACCGGGGCGAGCGTCGACATCGGCGGCAACCCCGCGACCGGCGTGACCGTCAACGCCACCGGTACGCAGCTCACCGCGACCACTCCGCCCGGAGTGCCGGGGCCCGCGGACGTCACCGTCACCACCCCTGGCGGCAGCACCACTCTGGTGGGCGGCTTCACCTACTTCGTCCCCGTCCACGCCACCTCGCTGACCGCGACCCCGGCGCTGACGAAGCTGTTCCCGCCGCACGTGTACTTCCCGTTCCTGACGGCCACGCTGACCGACCAGGTCACCGGCCTTCCGGTGCCCAACCAGCCGATCCTGTTCAAGGCCGGCAGCAACGTCCTGGGCATCGCCAACACCGACGCCCAAGGCGTCGCCCGGGTGAACGAGACGCTCACCCTGACGCTCATCCTCCTCAACGGCGGCTACGAGGTCAGCTTCGCCGGCGCGGCCACCCCGACGGCCATCCTGTCGCCGTCCAGCGACACGGCACCGGTCATCGAGCCCTGATCCCGCCAGTTCACCGGCCTGACCACCCAGCGGCACCTACGGGAGCGCCCCCCGTACGTGCCCACCGCCGGCCCCCCGGAACCGGACGGCCAGGCTCCAGAAGTTCCCCCGGTCGATTTACCCAACTCCTTGGCAGGGAAGGGCAGTCGGCGTATCTTGGAATGACCGTTCCAAGATACGTGAGCGGGACCGAGCGACCCTGCGTTCCTTCCTCCGGTGACGGCGAAACGAGCAGCACAGCCATGCCCGACATCAAGCACTTCAACCCCGAGATCGTGCTCGACGAAGCGATCCAGGTCTTCTGGCGGCACGGGCTGCCGACGACCGGCATCCAGGCGCTGGTCAGCGCGACCGGAGTGAGCCGCTCCAGCCTCTATGCGACCTTCGGCAACAAGGACGGTCTCTACGCGGCGGCGCTGGACCGCTATATAGCGCAGCACTCGACACCGGCCTTCGCTCACCTGGCGCAGGCCTCCGCGGGGCTGACCTCGATAGAGGAGTTCTTCGCCGGGCTGATCGAGGTGCGCTGTTCCGGCCCGGTCGCCGGCTGGGGCTGCATGGTCACCAATGCCTACGCCGGCCCGGAGTGCGCCGACACCGGCATCCGCACACTGCTCGAAGACCACCACCACATGCTCCAGTCAGCCATGCGGGCGGCCCTGACCAACGCTGCCGACCTGGGGCAACTCCAGCCGTCCTGCGATCTCGACGCCTCCGCCGCCGTGCTGGCGACCCTCGCGTACGGCGTCAATCTGCGCTCCCGTGCCGGTGCCGACGCCCAGACACTGACCGACACGGTGGCCGCCGCCCTCGCGCCACTGCGCGCCCCTCTCACACCTCAGGAGCAACCCCCGCAATGAGCTACGCCGACGGACTCACCGCCTTCCTGCGCGAGCACTACCCCCACATCCAGATCCCCGACGCCGAGCGCGCGGTGATGGACCGGGCCGGCCGTGAGCTCGCCGCCTCCGGACTGGCCGAGCGCGCCCTGCGGACCGGAGACACCGCCCCGGGCTTCAGCCTCCCCACCTCGACCGGTCGCACCGTCACGCTGGACGGTCTGCTGTCGGCGGGCCCGGTCGTGCTCACCTTCTACCGCGGCGCCTGGTGCCCCTTCTGCAACTTCGCCCTGCGTCTCCTCCAGCAGCACCACGCCGATATCACCGCCCGCGGCGCCCAGTTGGTGGCCATATCGCCGCAGATCCCCGACGAGTCCCTCACCCTCGCCGAGAAGCACGCGCTCGCCTTCGACGTCCTCAGCGACCTCGGCTGCGACACCGCCAAGCAGTTCGGCCTCAGCTTCGACCTGCCCGACGACCTGGCCGTCGTCTACGAGTCCTTCGGCTTCGACCTCCAGCGGGTCAACGGCGGACATCCGCGCACCCTGCCCGTCCCCGCCACCTACGTCATCGACCAGGACGGCACCATCCGCTGGTCCTTCGTCGACACCGACTACACCGCCCGCGCCGAACCGTCCGACATCCTCGCCGCCCTCGACGCCCGCCCCACGGCGCACTGAAAGCACCGGCCGCCGGAAATTCCGCACCGCATTCGGCATTCGGTTCCCTTCTTTGCGGCATTCGGTTCCCTTCTTTACGAGAAATTGACGGGCCGAACCGATAGCCCAACTCGCCGCCCTCCCCCCGTAGGCCGCCGCGCAACGGAGCGCTAAGGTCGAATTTCCAGGAACGTAAACGGGGGAGGGCAGCCGCCGATGGCACAGGACGATGCCGTGATCGGCTGTACGGGAGTGCTTCTGATCGGCACTCGTGGGGCTGCCGGTCCCGGTGAGGTTCTGGTGCGGATCAGGGGCGGCTCCGAGGCCTTTCTCGCCTGGTCCGCCGAGCCCCTTCCGGTAGGGGCGACCGTGCTCGTCATCGAGTCCCGTGGCAGTCGCCAGGTCGACGTCATGGAGTGGGCCGATCCGTTGGACGCGTTGACCGGCGGTGCCGGCGACGCAGGCTGAGGAGACAAAGAATGTTCGGTTACCGCGTTCCTGCCCCCGATCAAGCCATGCTGATTTCGGGCGGCAGGCGTGGACAAGGGGGCGCGCCATTCCGAGTGGTGACCGGGCACGGCAAGTTCGTGCTGCCGGTCTTTCGCAAGGTCCGCTTTCTGACCCTGGCGATGTGTGAGGCGGAGGTCGCCGAAACCTGTGTGACCCGGCAGGGCATCGCGCTGACCGTCCGCGCCGTGATCGCGTTCAAGGTCGGCAACGACACCGAGAGCGTGGTCAACGCCGGTCAGCGGTTCCTGTCCGACCAGGACCAGATGTCGGTACTGACCGGCCGGATCTTCGCCGGTCATCTGCGCTCCATCATCGGTTCGATGACGGTCGAGGAGATCGTCACCGAGCGGCAGAAGCTGGCCACCGAGGTCCTGGAAACGTCCAAGACCGAGATGGCGAAGATCGGTCTGATCGTCGACTCGTTGCAGATCCAGTCGATCGACGACGGCGAGACCGGCTATATCGAGGCGATGTCCGCCCCGCACAAGGCCGCCATCCAGCGGCAGGCACAGATCGCCCAGGCCCAGGCCACCCAGGCTTCGGTCGAGGCGCAGCAGGAGGCCGCGCGTAATCAGGCCGAGTACTCCCGGCAGACCGCCGTGGTCCAGGCCGAGTACAACGCCGAGGTGGACCGCGCCCAGGCCCACGCCGCCCAGGCCGGCCCGCTCGCCCAGGCACACGCGCAGCAGGAAGTCCTCGCTGCCCAGACCGAACTCGCCGAGCGCGCGGCCCGGTTGCGGCAGCAGGAGCTGGTGGCCGAGGTGGTCAAGCCCGCCGAGGCGGAGGCCGAGCGGATCCGGCTGCTGGCGTTGGCCGAGGCCGAGCGGATGAAGATCCAGGCCGAGGCCGCCGCCTCGCACGACCGGGTGGCCCTGGACCGGATGCTCATCGACCAGCTCCCGCAGATCGTCAAGGAGGCCTCCGCGGGCCTGGCCAACGCCAACGTCAATGTCCTCAACGGCACCGACGGTCTCGGCGAGATCGCCGCCGGACTGGTCGGCCAGGGCCTGACCATCCTCGACTCGGTCCGCCGCAACCTCGGCACCCCCGACGGTCAGGACAGCAGCACCGACAAGAAAGGCGGCTCAGGAACGGCCAACGCCCACAGCGGCCGGGTCGGGATCGAGTAGCAGCAGCGAAGGGGCGGGGCGAAACGGGGACGCGGACGGGGGCAGGGGCAGAGAGGCAGAAGCCCGCCGAGGCTCCCTTACGAGGCGCGCCGCGCCCCGGCGCCCGCCACGTAAGGGCCGGCACCGCACCCCGCCCCCTCACACCCCGGCCCCCTCACATCCCACCCCGCCCCCCTCACATCCCCCGCCTCCGCTGTCGCTCCTCCTCCGTGTGCTTCCGGCGGGCGTAGGCCACCAGGTGGTTGAGGACGGCGACGGTGGTGGCGATGTCGGTGTCGTCGAATCCGGCGAGGGCCTCGTGGAGGCCGGCCTGGCTGGTTTGTTGCAGACGGTTGAGGACGGCCTTGCCATGCGGGGTGATCGCCACTTTGCGGGCGCGGCGGTCCAGGGAGTCCGGGGTCCGTTCGACCAGGTCCTGGGACTCCAACTGGCTGATCTGGCGGGTGACATGCGGCGGCTCGACCATCAGCAGGGCGGCCAGATCACCGACCCTGCTGATGCCTCCGCTGTCCTCCAGGGCCATCAGCAGCCACAGATCGGAGCGTGCCGCCGTGACGCCCGCCTCGGCCGCCTGGCGTTCGTGCGCCCGGGAGCGGGTGAGCAGGTAGGACAGCGTGGCCAGCACTCTTTGCAGGGCGACGGTGGGGTCCTGGTCTCTTCCGGGGTCCGGCATGCAGGCACTTTAGCGGCCCGCACGGTGCGGCGATCCGCCCCGTGACCTGCCCGTTCCGTAGGGGCGTCGGCTCGGTTTGAGCCAACCTCGTGCGCGCCACGTTCGCCCCTTCCCGCCCCCTCCAAGGGTGGGTTAGCGTAGAACAACTTAGTTGCTTAAGTTAGGTAACTAGCTGTCGCCGACAGTGATCGCCGCTGGTCACCGCGGCCGCCGAGCCGGCCGCCGAGTTCGTATGTCCCGTCAAGGAGTGGCGCCACCCGCACCGTTCGCCACGGCACTGCCGTGTCCCGATCGTGGAAGGACCAGCCGAATGACGACTACAGAACGCATCGAGTGGGAGCAGGACACCGGACCGAGCACCGGACCGAGCACCGGACCGGACACCGGTCGCTCCCCCATCGCCGTCCCCGGCGCACGGGCCACCGGCTGCCCCTTCGACCCGGCACCCGAGATCGCACGGGCCCACCGGGAGGAGCCGGTCACCCGGGCCACGCTGTGGGACGGCTCCTCCTGTTGGCTGGTGACCCGGCATCAGGACGTACGGGAGGTGCTCGGCGATCCGCGGTTCAGTGCGGATGCGACCCGCCCGGGATTCCCGTTCCTGACCGCCGGCGCACGTCAATTCGCCACCGGCAACCCGTCGTTCATCCGCCAGGACGACCCCGAGCACGCCCGGCTGCGACGGATGCTCACCGCCGACTTCATGGTGAAGAAGATGGCGGCGCTGCGCCCCGAGGTGCAGCGCATCGCCGACGAGCTGCTCGACCGGATGACCGAGGGGCGGCACGCGGCCGACCTGGTCGCGGAGTTCGCGCTGCCGCTGCCGTCACTGGTGATCTGTCTGCTGCTCGGTGTCCCCTACGACGATCACGAGTTCTTCCAGAAGCACAGCAGCGTGCTGCTCAGCCTGCGGTCGACGGCCGAGCAGGTACACGTCGCGCAGCAGGAGCTTCAGGACTTCCTGAGCCGGCTCGCCGAGTCCAAACGGCGTGAGCCCGATGACGGCATCGTCAGCCGGCTGGTCGCCCGCGGCGAACTCGATAACGCGGCCATCGCCTCCATGGGACGGCTGTTACTGGTCGCGGGCCATGAGACCACCGCCAACATGACCGCGCTGTCCACCCTCGCCCTGCTGCGCAACCCGGACCAGCTGGCGCGGCTGCGCGCGGAGCCCTCGCTGATCAAGGGGGCCGTCGAGGAGTTGCTGCGCTATCTGACGATCGTCCACAACGGTCTCCCGCGGATCGCCGACGAGGACGTCACCATCGGCGGCCGCACCATCCGCGCCGGCGAGGGGGTGCTGTGCGTGCTCAACACCGCCAACCGCGACGAGGAGATCTTCCCCGGGGGCGCCGCACTCGACGTCGGCCGCGATGCCCGCCGTCATATCGCCTTCGGCTTCGGCGTCCACCAGTGCCTGGGCCAGCCGCTGGCCCGGGTGGAGCTCCAGATCGCCCTCGAAACCCTGCTGCGCCGGCTGCCTAACCTGCGGCTCGACATTCCCTTCGAGGACATCCCGTTCCGTCATGACATGGGGATTTACGGGGTGCACGCGCTGCCCGTCGCGTGGTGAGCACCCGCGCACGGCAGTACCGCCCCGGCCCTTCCCGTCATCGCGTTCCATCCCTCATCCCGTTCCAGCCCGTCCGTCCACGGCCGTCACGGGCCGGCCGGCCCCTCTTGGAGAGAACCATGCGCGTACACATTGACCAGGACAAGTGCTGCGGCGCCGGAAGCTGTGTGCTGTCCGCGCCGGAGGTGTTCGACCAGCGCGAGGAGGACGGCATCGTGCTGCTGCTCGACGCCGAACCGCCGGCCGCGCTGCACGACGCGGTCCACGAGGCCGCGGCCATCTGCCCGGCCGCGGCGATCACGGTCGAGCAGACCGAGCAGGTCTAGCCGGCTTCTCCGGGCCCGCCCCGCCACGGCAGCCGTGATCGGGGCGGGGCCGGGCGCGGCCGCCAATCCCCCGAGGCCACCCGGCCGGACCGCCCCACGCCTGGGCCGCCCTACGTCTGGGGCGCCAGCCCGTCCTCCACCAGCCCGGCCAGCACCGCCTCGCCCAGCGCATGCACCGCGGACTGCGGGCGCACCATCACCGTGAACTCCTTGATCCGGCCCGCCTCGTCGAACTGAAGCAGGTCGATGCCGTGGATCTCCTTGCCGTTCACGGTGGCCCGGAAGATCAGGACGGTGGAGTCGGCGGAGCCGCCGTCCGGGCCCGCCGCCGTCTGTGCGCTGCCCGTCAGCTCGCCGACGTAGCGGAAGTCCTCGAAGGTGCGCAGCAGCACCCCGAACAGCCCGAGCACCATCGGCCGCCCCTCGAAGGGCGTGAACTTCACCGGGCTGTAGAGACGGACGTCCTCGGTGAACAGCTCCTCCACCGCGTCGAGTTCCTTTGCCTCCACCGCCACCTTGAAGCGGTCCGCGGTCGTCCCCATGACTCTTCCTCCTCGCCTCGGCCGGGCAGCGGTCCGAGCGGCCTCGGCCCCTACCCCGGCCGCGGCGATGGACCCCGCCCTCATAGTCGCGACTATGATTAGTCATATTCTTGAGTATGGGAAGGGGTGGCCGGACATGGCTCTCAGGCACGCGGTGCTGGCGGCGCTGCTGGACGGCGAGTACAGCGGCTATCAGCTGGCCAAGGCGTTCGATGCCGGGGTCGCCAATTTCTGGCACGCACTGCCGCAGCAGCTCTACGCGGAGCTGACCAAACTGGAGGCGGACGGGCTGGTCGCCGGCCGCCAGGTGATCCAGGAGACCCGGCCCAACAAGCGGCTGTTCCATGTCACCGAGGAGGGCCTGGCCGAGCTGGAGCGGTTCGCGGCGACCACGGCCAAGCCGTCGTTCATCCGCGACGATCTGCTGGTCAAGGTGCAGGCCGTGGACCGGATCGAGGCCGCGCCGGTGATCGAGCAACTGGCCGCGCGGGCCCGGACCGCCGCCGCCAAGGCCGAGATCCTCGAACAGCTGGCGGTGCGGCTGCGCGGCGGGCGGGACGAGGCGGAGTTCCTGGCGCACGGCACGCGGCTCGGCCCGTATCTGACCTGTCTGCGCGGTCTGTCCTTCGAACGGGAGACCCGCGACTGGTGCGAGCGGAGCGCCGATATCTTGCGGGCGCGGTACGACGGGGGGCAGCAGCCCTAGCGCCCCTGCCCAGCGCGGCGGAGGCGACCCGGCCCCCACCCGGCCCGGCCCGAACCCCGGACCCTGCCCCGAACAACCACCGAGGGATCGTTTCGCCGCAACTCCTTCGTGTGACGACGCACATCACCGGGCGGAAGGCCGGGAAGCACACATTCCGCACAGAACCGGAACGGAAGGAATGTCTGTATGCGTCTTCGTCACACCGCCGCCCTCGCCGTCAGCGCGCTCGCGCTCACCCTGTCCCTGCCCGCCTCCCCGGCGGGCGCGGCCACCGGCCCCTTCACCTACGTCTACACCGACCAGACCGGCACTCCGCATGTGGGGCTGCTGCCCGACCCGGTGAGCCGGGTATGCATCACCCTGCCCGAGGTGGCCGATCCGGCCGTACCGCCCGCGCACACCCCGAAGAACTACACCGCGTCCGTCGCCACGCTGTTCACGGGCGTCGACTGCACCGGCGACTACTTCACGCTCCGGCCGAACGGCGGCCATGGCTCGGAGCGGCTGAAGGTGCGGTCGGTGGTCTTCGCCTGATCCGACGCCGGCCGCCGGAGCGCACGGCCGGCGGCCGCCCCTCCCCCGGCCGGCCCCGGAGGGTGGTTCCGCCAGTGCTAGGCACACCATGCATATGTTGAAGGGGGCACTGGTCCGGGCGCGCGGAACGACGCAGGCTCGGTGGCATGACCCACACCTCTGTCTTCGCGTACGCCGCACCCGCCCCGAAAGCACCGCTGGAGCGGACCACGATTCCGCGCCGCGAGCTGGGTGCCCACGACATCCTGATCGACATCAAGTACGCCGGTATCTGCCACTCCGACATCCACACCGTGCGCGCCGAGTGGGGCGACGGCGGGGCCTTCCCGATCGTCCCCGGCCATGAGATCGCCGGTGTGGTCGCCGAGGTCGGCGCCGAGGTCACCCGCTACCGGGCGGGCGACCGGGTCGGCGTCGGCTGCTTCGTCGACTCCTGCCGGGAGTGCGCGAACTGCCGTGCCGGGCTTCAGCAGTACTGCACCGGCGAGCTCGGCAACGTCGGCACGTACAACGCCACCGGCCGGGACGGTGAGACCACCTACGGCGGCTACTCCACCCATATCGTCGTCGACGAGAACTACGCCCTGCGCATCCCCGAGAGCATCCCGCTGGACGCCGCGGCCCCGCTGCTGTGCGCCGGCATCACCCTCTACTCGCCGCTCGCCCACTGGCAGGCCGGCCCCGGCAAGAAGGTCGCGATCGTCGGCCTGGGCGGCCTCGGCCACATGGGCGTGAAGATCGCGCATGCGATGGGCGCGGAGGTCACCGTGCTGAGCCAGTCGCTGCGCAAGAAGGACGACGGTCTGCGGCTGGGCGCGGACCACTACCACGCGACATCCGACCCGGCGACCTTCGAGGAGCTGGCGGGCACCTTCGACCTGATCGTCAACACCGTCTCGGCCAACCTGGATCTGAACGCCTACCTCGGGCTGCTGCGCACCGACGGCACGCTGGTGCAGGTCGGCGCACCGGAGAATCCGCTGCCGGTCGCGCCGTTCGCGCTGATACCGCAGCGCAAGTCGATCGCCGGCTCGATGATCGGCGGCATCCCGGAGACCCAGGAGATGCTCGACTTCTGCGGGGAGCACGGGCTGGCCGCGGACATCGAGGTGATCGGCGCGGACCGGATCAACGAGGCGTACGAGCGGGTCCTGGCGAGCGATGTGCGCTACCGCTTCGTGATCGACACCGCGACGATCTGACGCCGTCGGGAGCTTTCCGCCCGGTCGCACCGCCGCCCGGGGTGGCCTGCCACGGGCCGCCCCGGGCGGGCGCGTGCGCGGCCTTCGGTGGACCGGGCGGCCCGCGTTCCGCCTCCCCGCATCGCAGCTCAATTGAAAATGGCATCCATTTCCATATAGCCTCCGACGACATCCGCCGGCGCACCGTGCCGGCACCCGCCCGTCCCGTAGGAGGCCCGCCCCATGGCCGTACCCAAGCGCAAGCTCTCCCGCAGCAACACCCGCCACCGCCGGGCCCAGTGGAAGGCCAGCACGCCCCAGCTGGTGCCGGTCACCGTCGACGGCTCCGTGTACCAGGTGCCGCGCCGCCTGGTGAAGGCCTACCGGCTCGGCCTGATCGATCCGAAGGGCTGACGGCCATGGCGCACCCCCGGCTGCCCGTCACCGTCCTCTCCGGTTTCCTCGGCGCCGGCAAGACGACCCTGCTCAACCACATCCTGGGCAACCGGGAGGGCCTGCGCGTCGCCGTCATCGTCAATGACATGAGCGAGATCAACATCGACGCCGCCCTGGTGCGCGGGGGCGACGCGGCCCTGTCCCGCACCGAGGAGCGGCTCGTCGAGATGACCAACGGGTGCATCTGCTGCACCCTGCGCGACGATCTGCTGGAGGAGGTCGACCGGCTGGCCCGCGAGGGGCGCTTCGACTATCTGCTGATCGAGTCCAGCGGCATCTCCGAACCGATGCCGGTCGCCGCGACCTTCGCCTTTCCGCGCGACGACGGCGCCACGCTCGGCGAGCTCGCGCGCCTGGACACCATGGTCACCGTCGTCGACGCGGCCGGTTTCCTGCCCGAACTCACCGGCGGCGACGGCCTCGCCGAACGCGGCCTCGACCAGTACGAGGACGACGAACGCACGGTCAGCGATCTCCTCATGGACCAGATCGAGTTCGCCGATGTCCTCGTGCTCAACAAGATCGACCTGGTCGACGCCGGGACCGCGGAACGCCTGCGGGCGACGCTGGCCCGGCTCAACCCGGCCGCCCGTATCGTCACGGCCCGGCACGGCGTGGTGGCACCCAACGAGGTGCTGGGCACCGGCCGCTTCGACCTGGAGCGCGCCCAGCAGGCGCCGGGCTGGGTACGGGAACTCAACGGCGACCATGTCCCGGAGACCGAGGAGTACGGCATCACCGGCACCGTGTTCCGCGCCGAGCGCCCCTTCCATCCGGCCCGCCTCTGGCACTTCGTCACCGAACAGCTCGACAGCGGCGCCTTCGGCAGCATCCTGCGCTCCAAGGGCTTCTTCCGGCTCGCCACCCGCCCCGGCGTCACCGGGCTGTGGTCCCAGGCCGGTTCGGTCGCCCGCTTCGAGCCGTCGGGCGTGGACGAGGGGCGTACGGAGTCGGGCCCGGCACACGGTGCGGAGCCGGGCCCGGCCGGTCAGGAGCTGGTGTTCATCGGCACCGGTCTGCGCGCCGCGCCGCTGCACACCGCGCTGACCGCCTGCCTCCTCGACCCCGACGAGCCCGCGCCCACGAGCGCCGACGACCCGTTCCCGGCCTGGGACGTCCACGGCACCGGGGATCTCTGCGACCACGAGAGTCCGGCGGACCACCCGGCGGTGCCGCTCACCGGCTGACGCGGCTACGGCCCGGCCACGCGCGCGGAGGCCGCGGCGCTCGCCGAGTACCGCGGGCTCGCGGAGCGGGTCACCGCCCAGCAGGAGGCGATGAGCGCGCAGTTGGCCGAGCTGGGCGACCGGGTCAAGGCCGTGGAGAAGCTGCTCCAGAGCGTGGGCTGAGGCCCGGCGGCGGGCGGGCGCGGGCCCGGCGGAAGATTTTTCGCGCCGCCCGGCAACCCCCGCCCCCGCCGCACGTCGTCAGGGGTGAGGGCGCCATCCGGCGCCGCCCCGTCGAAGAACGTGGAGCAGCCGACCGTGAAGTCCACCCGTACCGTCCGCACCACCTCCGCCGCCCGGCCGTCCGCCGCCCGCCCCCGTTTGCGCGGTGCGGCCGGCGCCGGAGTGGTCGCGGCGCTCGCCCTGGCCGCGCTGTCGGCCGGCACCGCGCACGCCGAGAACCACACGCCCCCGTCCCCGCGCCCGTCCCAGGCGACCCCGTCCGCGCAGCCGACCGACGGCAGTGCGCGGCCCACCCCCGGCACCAGCGTCACCCCGGAGCCCACCGCCCCGCCCTCCCCGGGCGCCCCGCAGCCCTCCGCCGGCCCGACGCAGCCGCCGCGTCCGAGCCACACCCCGCCGCACCCCGGCGCCGAGCCGTCCTCCCCCGGCAAGCCCACCCCCGCCAACGGGCAGGGAGGCGGGAAGGAACTCGCGCGCACCGGCGCCTCCGACACGACCACCATGGCGCTCGGCGGCGTCGCCGCGGCCCTGATCGCCGCGGGCGGCGGCACCGTCTACGCGGTCCGCCGCCGGCGCGGCTGAGCCACCGCACCAGGCCCCGCCGAAGGAAGCGATGGAGTACTCCGCCGCCCCGCACGCCCCGGTACGGTTCGCCCTGCCGGGGCGCCGGCCTGCCCTGTGGCGGTGGCTGCTGCGCACCGCCCGCGCGACGGCCGCCCACCGCGAAACCCCGCGCCCCGGCCACTCGCCCGTGCCGGCCGCGTACGGCCAACCCGTCGGCTCCCGGCCCCGGTTGCCGGACGGCGAGGGCGCCGCGCCACCCGAACCCGCGCCCACGATCAGCGAGCTGTACCACGCCCACCGGCTGACCATGGTCCGGCTGGCCGTGCTGCTCGTCGACGACCGGGCCACCGCGGAGGACGTCGTCCAGGACGCGTTCGCCGCGCTCTACAAGCGGCACGGCGAACAGCTCGACGAGGTCGACAACGCGCTCGCCTATCTGCGCACCGCGGTGGTCAACGCGGCCCGTTCGGTACTACGGCGCCGGCGGACCGCCCGTGACTACACCCCGCCCTTCGAGGCGGACGCGCCGTCCGCCGAGGAGCGGATCGTGCTGGACGAGGAGCACCGGGAGGTGTTCGCCGCGCTGAGCGGGCTAACCGCCCGCCGTCGGGAGGTGCTCGTACTGCGCTACTGGGGCGACCTGACGGAGGCGCAGATCGCGACGACACTGGGCATCAGCCGCGGCGCGGTGAAGTCCCTCGCCAGCCGCGCCCTGGACTCGCTGGAGAAGATCTTGGAGGCGCGGTCATGAACGGCCCCGGCACGGGATTCGGCCGCACCGGAGACGCCCCGGAGGACCGCCCGGGAGACGGCGGCGGTGTCGGACCCGGCGGCCCCGGCCCTGGATCCGGTCCCGGCCCCGGCCACGGCCTCGACCTCGGCCCCGGCCCCGGCCCCGACGGCATGGCGTCCGGGCGCCCCGTGGAGGACCGGCTGCGGCGGGCCTTCGCGGCCCGCGCCGAGAGCATCGGCATCCGGGATCTGCGGCCCGCCGCGCCCCCGCGACCCGCCGCGCGCCGCGGCCGGCTGCTCGGTCCGCGGCGGCCCTGGCTGCGCCGTTTCGGGCTGCCGCTGGCGGCGGCCGCCGCGGCCGCCGCCGTTGCGCTCGGCTATCTGGCGACCGCCCCCGACGGCCCGCCGGACCGGCCGCTGCCCGCGCGGCCGCCGCACTCCGTCGGCCCGTCACCGGACCCGACGCCTACGGAACCGGGCACCACGCCGTCGCCGAGCGAGTCGCGGACGGGCGGCCACCGGACCGCTGGTCCCTCCGGCTCATCGCCCGCCGCTCCCGACCCGTCCCGGCCGCCGCGGGATGCCCCCACGGCCCCCGCCACGGCCCAGCAGTCCGGCCGCCCGGACGGCCGGGCCTCCGGCACCAACCCGCCGCCCTCCACACCCCCGTCACCCACCCCCACCCCGGAAGGCGGCGACCGGAGCACCTCCCCCACCACGTCCGCGAGTTGAGGATGTTACGGACGGCCGCCACCGGCCCCGGGAGCACCGGCCCGGGCCCGCCGCCCCCGCACCCCGAGCGCCACCACGAGCAGCGTCCCGCCGGTGCACAGCAGCGCGAACAGATCACCGGTCCGGCTGTAGAGGGTGTCCGTCCGCGGCTGCACCGGCACCTCGGCGACCAGCGTCTGCCGGTCCGCGGTGAAGTAGTCCGCGAGGCCACGGATGCGGCCCTGGTGGTCCACCGCGGTGGCGACACCGTGCACGGACTGCCGGACCATGGCATAGCCGTACTCGACGGACCGGAAGACGGCCCGCTGGGCATGCAGCGACTCGAAGCCCGCCCAGTCGTTGGCGGGCACCATCATCAGGGCGGTGCCCTGGTCCGCCGCCCGCCGCATCAGCCCGGGGAAGTCGGCGTCGTAGCAGATCACCGTCGCCAGCCGCCCGTACGGCGAGCCGGTGACGGGTACCGCCCCCTTGCCGGGCGTCATCGGCTCCATCGGGGTGGGGTGCGTCTTGTCGTAGGTCCAGGCGACCTTCCCCTCCGGTGTCACCAGGGCGGCGACATTGCGCACATAGGGCGGCCGCGGGGTGTGCAGGGCGAAGGCGGTGTTGACGTAGACCTGGCGCTTGCGGGCGATCTCGGCGACCCGGCCGAGCAGCAGCTGCCGGTCGTCCGCCAACACCCGGGCCTGGGTCTCCGGCCACACCACGATCCGCGCACCGGCCCGCGCCTCCCGGTCAGTGGCCGCCACCAGATCGTCGGTCACCGGCGCCAGCGCGGCGCGCACCCGCCGCGGATCCGCCCGCACCAGATTCCGCGGCCGCCACAGCTCCTCCCCGGCCGTGTGCAGCGCCCGTTCGGTGGCCCGTTCCGCGGCACGGCCGGCGCTGATGCCCGCGACCCGTACGGTCTTCGTCGTCGGCGCGAAGGCCACCAGCCGTACGCCACCGGCCCCCAGCACCAGGGCCAGCACCCCCGCCCACACCACGACGCCGCGCCGGATCTCCCGCCACCGGAAACCGCGCCGCCACGCCCAGTGCGCGACCGAAGCCGTCCACGCCACCAGGAAGCTGACGCCGTACACACCGGCGACGGAGGCGAGTTGGACCAGCGGCAGAAAGCCGTGCTGGGTGAAGCCGAGCGCTCCGTAGTCGCCGAAGCCGGCCAGCCGCGTGAAGAGATACTCCCCGCAGACCAGCACCGCCGGAAAGACCAGCGTCGAGGACACCGAGCCGGAGCGCGCCGCGACCAGCCGGTCGGCGACGAACGGCAGTGTCTGCACCACCGCGAGCACCGCGAACACCGCCAGTACGGACGGCACGAACACCATCCCGGTCGAGATCAGCCACGCCAACTGGGCCAGGCCCAGCGCGTATCCGACCCGCAGCAGCCCGTGCCGGGCCGGCCGCAGCCGGGCGTAGCGCAGCAGAAAGACCGGAAACAGCCAGGCGGCCGCCGCGAGATGCCAGTTGCTGTGCACGGCGAGCACCAGCAGCGCGGTGCCCGTCCCCCACAGCCACCGCCCGGCCGCCCGTGCCCGCGCCGTCCGCTCCCTGCTTTCCCGCCCCTTCTCCGGGGCCTTTCCTGCCGACTTGCCCGCTCCCGCTCCCCCGCGCTCCCGTATGCCGAGCACACCGCTCTCCTCTCCCCGTACGCCTCGCTTGCCGCGTACCGGGACGCTAGGGGCGGCGGCCCCCTCGTCACCGCTGTCGTTCGGCAGGAACGACCCCCGACTTTCGTCCAGGGCCCGGGAGCGGCGGACCACCCAGCGGGGGCAGCCCGGCAGGCGTTAGCCATGCGTTAGTGGATCGCCAGCACCCGCGTCGAAGGTCGTGTACACGCCACCGTCCGGGGAGCACCACCTATGCCCATCACCGCCATCGCCACCATCCGCCGGGCCGCCACCGCAGCTCTCCTCGTCACCGCCACCCTGGCCCTGACGGCCGGCTGCCACGACGGCGCCGGCCCCAAGGCCGGGGACTCCGCCACGGCCGTGTCGCCGGCTCCCGTCCCGCCCTCAGCGCACGACGGCGGCGAGCCGCCCACCGGCCCGGACGGCCGGACCGCCTGCACCCCCGAGATGCTCAAGTTCCAGGCCGGCGCGATGCCGCGGCGGGCGCACCGCATGCTGCTGACCGTCACCAACTTCTCCGACCGGACCTGCACTTTCGCCGCCCAGCCCTTCCCCCTGCTGCACTTCGGCGACGACCGGCAGGCCCCGCTCCCGGCGATCGGGGCCAGCGAACCGCCGGCCGTGGTCTCCCTGGAGCCCAACCGGACCGCGTACGCCCTGATCACCACCTCCGCCGCCCACGGGCCGGACGGCACGCACCACCGGGGCAGAAAGGTCTCCCAGTTCGGCGTCGCCCTGTCGCCCCGGGCCACCCCCACCCAGGTCGGTCTGGACGGCCGCGCCCCGGTCCATGTCGACCCGCACACCGCCCGGGTCACGTACTGGCAGTCGAGCCTGGCGGCCACCCGGAAGTGGTGACGCCCGGACCCTTCCCCCGCTCCGGCGCCCGCCGCGGTAGGCCGTTCGGGTCGCATTCGGCCATATCCGCCGGACCTCAGCTCCCCAATGATCCAACTTTGCCGCCAATGATCCTTTTGCACTGCTGCGGCATGGCTGCGCCCGGTGCCGCTCGCCCGGTAGGCTTTCCGTGTGATCTTCAAGCGCATCGGAAACGGCCGGCCGTACCCGGACCACGGCCGGGAGAGCACCCGCCAGTGGGCGGACGTCGCCCCGCGCCCGGTACGCCTCGACCAGTTGGTGACGACCAAGCAGCAGCTCGATCTCGAAACGCTGCTCGCCGAGGACTCGACGTTCTACGGCGACCTCTTCGCGCATGTCGTGAAGTGGGAGGGCGACCTCTACCTGGAGGACGGGCTGCACCGCGCGGTGCGCGCGGCCCTTCAGCAGCGCCAGGTGCTGCACGCCCGCGTGCTCGAACTGGACTGACACCCCGGCCCGCGTCGCCCAACAGGCCGGAAATCGCCTTCAACCGCCCGTCAGCACCCAACCCACCCTGTCCGAATTGACCCTTTTGGGTTGGGTCTCGCACGACGCGTTGATCATCTAGTAGGCACGGACCTCCGCCCGCACTACGCTGCGCCCATGAGCATGCTGACGCCCCCAGGCATGGGCGGTAGGAAGTACCGCATCACGGGCGACAGGTATCCGCGGATGCGCCGTCCCCGCCACCGTCGCCGGATCGTTCTCACCCTCGTCGCCGCCGCCTGCGCCCTCGGCCTGGCCGGCTGGGGCACCCTGCAGCTCATCGACGTCTTCGGTGGCCGGGCCGGTACCGCCCACGCCGCCCAGGACAAACAGCACTGCCGGGACGGCGCCAAGACGGCGGCGGCCCAGGCGAAGACCGCCGCCCGGAAGCTGCCCGCGCCCGCCACCCTGACGGTCAATGTCTTCAACGCCACCCCGCGCTCCGGGCTCGCCAAGCGCACCGCCGATGAACTCCAGAAGCGCGGCTTCAAGATCGGCAAGGTGGGCAACGCCCCCGCCGCCTACGACAAGAAGATCAAGGGCGCCGGGATACTGCTCGGCCCCAAGGCGGCCGACGGACCGCTGAAGGTGCTCGCCACCCAGCTCGCCGGCGCCCAGCAGAAGACCGACGGCCGCAAGGGCGCCGAGCTCGACCTGATCATCGGCGACGCCTTCAAGGCACTGGCCACCCAGCAGGCCGCGACCAAGTCCCTGTCCCTGCTGACCCATCCGTCCCCGGCCCCCGCCGCCGACGCCAAGTGCTGACCGCATGAGCAAGGGCCCTGCACCAAGTGGTGCAGGGCCCGAACAATGAGCAGGTGAGAAAGGCGGGTCCGGTCAGCCGGCCGTGCCGTACATCCGGTCGCCCGCGTCGCCGAGGCCCGGCACGATGTAGCGGGCCTCGTTCAGCCGCTCGTCGACCGCCGCGGTGACCACCGTCACCGGCGTCCCGGCCAGCTCCTTCTCCATGACCTCGACGCCTTCCGGCGCGGCCAGCAGGCAGATCGCGGTGACGTCGTCCGCACCGCGCTTGATCAGCTCACGGATCGCCGCGACCAGCGTGCCGCCGGTGGCGAGCATCGGGTCGACGACGTACACCTGACGGCCCGAGAGGTCGTCGGGCATCCGCGTGGCGTAGGTGTGCGCCTCGTAGGTCTCTTCGTTGCGGACCATGCCCATGAAGCCGACCTCGGCGGTGGGCAGCAGCCGGACCATGCCGTCCAGCATGCCCAGACCGGCCCGCAGGATCGGCACGACCAGGGGGCGCGGGTGCGAGAGCCGCACACCGGTGGTCGCCGTCACCGGGGTCTCGATGTCGACCTGCTCGGTGCGCACATCGCGGGTGGCCTCGTACGCGAGCAGGGTGACCAGCTCGTCGGCGAGCCGCCGGAACGTGGGGGAGTCGGTGCGCTTGTCGCGCAGAGTGGTGAGTTTGTGCGCCACCAGCGGGTGGTCGACGACGTGGATCCGCATGACATCGACACTAACCGAGCCGGAAGGCCCCGGCGCCCGCCGTGCAGTGCCCGGCGGAAGCCCGCGGCCGCGCGAGGTGGCCGGCATCAAACCACTGAAAGGAGGGAAAGGGGGCACGTACGCCCGATTGGCCGTTCCGTCCTCGGGCGAGGAGCTCGCCCGAGGTGGTGTGCGTGTGCCCGACCGTAAGCGGACCGATGACACGAACGACGCCGTCTCCGGCAGCCAGGGCCCGTCCCCGGACGCCGGGAACGAAGCGGCGCGCCGACGGCGCCGTGCACAATTTCTGCGGGAACTGCACGAGGCCAAGGCGTTGCGGGACCGTGTCCAGCCGCGCCGCGCGCGGGCCGAGCGGATGCGCCAGGCCGTGCGGATGCGCACATTCCGCTGGTAGCGGAGCCCTTTGCGCCGGTAGCGGAACGCCTTCACGCCCCCGCTCGCGCTGCGGCACGTGAGCGACATCTCTCACAACCTCCGCACGACGCAGCGCCGAAGACCCCGCGCGAACGCGTTGTTTCTGCCACGATTCCGAAGGGGCGGGACCAACGGCGTGCAGCGCCGCCCCGCCCGGCCCGGCACGCCTATGACCAGTGGGAGAGTCACGGTGTACTTCGCCGCACTGCTCGCGCGCACCGAAGACGGGTGGGAAGCGAGCGATACGGAGCTCGACGATGTGGAGACGCTGACCGATCTGGCCGATCTGGCCCGAGAGGCGGCGGTCGACGACGACACGGTGGTGGCCTTCATCGAGCAGGAGGACGCCTGGTTCGGCGTCGTCCGGGTGGACGGCGAGGACGACCCACGGGTCTTCCTCTCCAACGCCGCCATCGCCGCCAGAAGCTCGTACGGCGCCATGCTGACCGACGAGCTGCTCGGACGCGACGAGGACGACGCGACCGACGACCTCGACAGCCTCGACCTGGACGGCACGGAGGACGGCGAACCCGAATCGGACAACAACGTGGACGACGACCCCCTGGAGGCGGTGAACGGCTCGGACGGGCCGCCGCACGGTCCGCTCGGCGATGCCGCCCTGCTGGCCGACCTGGGGGTCAGCGAGAAGGAACTGCTGGCCCTCGACGGTGATGCGCTGAGCACCATCGCGGACTCGCTGGGCTGCACGGAAGTCCTCGAAGCCGTGCGCTGAGCGGGCCCGGCCGGGCTCCTGCCCCGGGGCCCGCCGGCCCCGCCCCGGTCACGTCCCCGACACTGGGGACATGACCGTCCCGCCATCCGCCTCTCTTCCCTCCCCCGCGCCCGACCCGCTGCGCGATCCCTGGACCGCGCCGATGCGGCAGGCGCTGGGCGAGGCCGCCCGCGCCCCCGGGACCGGTGATGTCCCGGTGGGCGCCGTCGTGCTGTCCGCGGACGGCACGGTCCTCGGCACCGGCCACAACGAACGCGAGGCCACCGGCGACCCGACCGCCCACGCCGAGATCCTCGCGCTGCGCGCGGCGGCGCGAACGGTCGGAGAGTGGCGGCTGACCGGCTGCACGCTCGTCGTCACCCTCGAACCGTGCACGATGTGCGCCGGGGCGATCGTGCTCTCCCGGATCGACCGCGTCGTCTACGGCGCCCGCGACGCCAAGGCCGGGGCGGCCGGCTCCCTCTGGGACGTCATCCGTGACCGGCGCCTCAACCACCGGCCCGAAGTCATCACCGGCGTCCTCGAAGCCGAGTGTGCGGCCCTGCTCACCGACTTCTTCCGCGAGCGCTGACCGGCGTCCGGAGCCCGCGGCGGCCGCCGCCCGGAATCCGATTTCGGCGCACGGCCACCCTTGGGCTAAGCTCTCTCTCGGTAGCGTGTCCGAGCGGCCGAAGGAGCGCGCCTCGAAAGCGCGTGAGGGGGCAACTCCTCCGTGGGTTCAAATCCCACCGCTACCGCTCAGAGGGCGAAGGCCCCGATCCACACAAGGATCGGGGCCTTCGTCATGTCCGGGGCCGCGACGACCGGCAGCGCAGGACAGGTTCCGCGCCCGGCACCGCCACGGAAAAGCGGCGCGCCCGCGGGGACGGGCGCGCCGCTGGGCCGGGGTGGCCGGCCGGCGTCTACTGGGCGTTACGCCTGCTGCGCGAGCGGACGAAGCGCACGAGCAGCCAGATCGCCAGGATCACCAGTGCCAGGAAGACGACGAACAGCACGATCAGCACGATGCCGAGCTTCTTGAAGAAGCTGCCCTTCTTCTTCGCCTTCTTCTTCCACTTCGACACCTTGGACTTGGAGACCGTCGTGAAGTGAGGCGCGTGGTGTGCCCGGTGGTGGCGGTACGACGCGGGCTGCGCGGGAGCGGCGGCGAGCCGTACGGACGCGTCGGCACCCCGGCTCGGAGCGCTCGCGGCGGCGGCCGGCCGGGCGGTGTCCCCCGCGCCGCGGCCGGCCGCGGCGGCCGGTGCGACGGCCGCGGCCAGCAGACCGGCCAGCAGTGCCAGCACGACGGCCGGCCGCCGCCGCGTCAGGGGCGAGCGGGCGCCGCTCCGGGCGGGCCGGGCGGCTCGGTGCGACGAATCGGGCGCGGGTGACGCGGAGTTCATGGGCATCTTCGATTCCCCCTTGGGACGAGCGTCCCGCCATTATGTGCCGCGGCCCGGCGCCTGTCGCCGAACACGACGGGAGCCCCGCCGCCGGCCGTTTCCTGGGTTCCCCCGTGGTGACCAGGGGCGGCTCGGCGACAGGGCTCCGTCCAGGGGGAGCGGCGTCCGCGGACGGCCGCATCCTCCGAGGAGGACCACACCTCGAGTCCACGCCACCGTCCGGGGGGCGGTCGTGGCGTGAACCCCGCAGCGAGGCTCCGGTCCAGGGGCCGGGAATTCCTGCCAGATCCACCGGCCCACGTCTCTCAGGGTGCCTCCCCGGAGCCGTCCCAACAGGCAGGCGAAGGGCCCCCTTTGGTGGGTCTTTGGTCCATAAAGTCCGGATCAGTGCCGGGCGGGAGAGGACGCACTCGGCCCGCATCCTCGGCTCCCGAGATCGAACACCTGTGGTTACACTCGCCCGACTGCAACCGGGAAGTGCAGGCACTGCCGTAGGGGCCTGCGTAGGGGAGACGGGACTGATGGCGCAGGCGAAGAAGATCGCGTTGTACATGATCATTGTCTTCGTGCTGTACACGATCATCACCTCCCCGCAGCGGGCCGCCGAAATGGTGCAGATAGGCTTCGAGGGCATCTCGTCCGCCGCTCAGGGCGTCGGCGAGTTCATGACCCAGCTGATCAAGTAGGGACCGCCCGCCCCGGCCGGCGAACCCTGGGGGCCGCCCGTGACCGGGCCGGCCCACGGTCGGCCGGCACCCCAGCCCCGGCCCAGCCCGCCCGACGACCGGACCGGCTGCGCCCCGTCCGCCGCACGGAGGCTCCCGTGATCCGCCACCTGGTCCTGTTCAAGCTCAATGAAGGTGTCTCCCGCGACGAGGAGCGGGTGCAGGCCGGCGTCCGCGCGTTCGCGGCGCTGGAGGGCGAGATTCCGGAGCTGGCGTTCTGGGAGTGCGCCTGGAACATCACCGACCGGCCGATCGCCTACGACTACGCGATCAACTCGGCGGTGGCCGACAAGGACGCCCTCAAGCGCTATATCGAGCACCCGGCCCACCAGGCGGCCGCTGCCCAGTGGCGGGAATTCGCCACCTGGGTGATCGCCGACTACGAATTCTGAGCCGCGGCACTCCCCCGCCCCGCCGAGCCCCTCGCCCCCCGTGGGCGGGGGGCTTTGTCGTACCCCGGTCCCGGCCGCCACCCACCCGCCCCACGCCACCCCGCAGCCACTCAACTCTCTGTTCAACACGGCGTTATGGGGTGCTTGCACACAGTGCACATGTCTTGTGATGCTATGACCGCTTTTGCCGGATACATGCACTGTGAAGGGTGGCGTGACCGTGACGGCCCGTACTGCGCCCAAGGCTCCATCCCGCGAGAGCCGAAGCGCGGACACGCGGGCGCTCACGCAGGTGCTGTTCGCGGAGCTGACGGACCTCGAACCCGGAACCCCGGAGCACACCCGGGTCCGCGCCGCGCTGATCGAGGCCAATCTGCCGCTGGTCCGCTATGCCGCGGCGCGTTTCCGCAGCCGCAATGAGCCGATGGAGGACGTCATCCAGGTCGGCACCATCGGCCTGATCAATGCGATCGACCGGTTCGATCCGGACCGGGGCGTCCAGTTCCCCACCTTCGCGATGCCTACCGTCGTCGGCGAGATCAAACGCTACTTTCGAGACAATGTCCGCACGGTCCATGTGCCACGCCGCCTCCACGAGCTGTGGGTCCAGGTCAACGGCGCGACCGAGGATCTGACGGTGCTGCACGGCCGCTCCCCCACCACCGCCGAGATCGCCGAGCGACTGAAGATCGGCGAGGACGAGGTACTGGCCTGCCTGGAGGCGGGCCGCTCGTATCACGCCACCTCACTGGAGGCCGCACAGGAGGGCGACGGCCTGCCCGGTCTGCTCGACCGCCTCGGATACGAGGACCCGGAGCTGGCCGGCGTCGAGCACCGGGACCTCGTACGGCACCTGCTGGTCCAGCTGCCGGAGCGCGAGCAGCGGATCCTTCTGCTGCGTTACTACAGCAATCTGACGCAGTCACAGATCAGTGCGGAACTAGGGGTGTCGCAGATGCATGTCTCGCGGCTACTGTCGCGGAGCTTCGCTCGGCTGCGATCCGCAAACAGGATCGACGCATAGCCGGGACGGGCGACCCGATCCTGCACAGATATGTCGACATGACGCTACAGCGTGTTGCCGACATGTGACATTCTGCTGGAACCGCGTTTGCCGCGGCGCTGCCTCCGGTATTCAGGTGGAGGTATCACTCCTCGGTCCACCCGGCCCGAGGACGCCGCAGCGACCCGACCGCGACCTCAAGGGGGTGGCATGTCCGTAGAACTGGGCAGCTCGAAGGTGCTTCCCGCGATTCCCGCGCCCGCACCGCACGTGCACGACGACGACGCCATCAACACCCGCACGCTCTCCCGCTCCCTGTTCCTGCGGCTGGCCTCGCTCGACAAGGACTGCGCGGAGCGTACGTACGTACGCGACACGCTCATCGAGCTGAACCTCCCGCTGGTCCGCTATGCGGCGGCCCGCTTCCGCAGCCGCAACGAGCCGATGGAGGACATCGTCCAGGTCGGCACGATCGGTCTGATCAAGGCGATCGACCGTTTCGATTGCGAACGCGGCGTGGAATTCCCGACGTTCGCGATGCCCACCGTGGTCGGCGAGATCAAGCGGTTCTTCCGCGACACCTCGTGGTCGGTGCGGGTCCCGCGCCGCCTCCAGGAGCTCCGGCTCGCCCTCACCAAGGCCAGTGACGAGCTCTCCCAGAAGCTGGACCGCTCCCCGACCGTCCCCGAACTGGCCCTGTGCCTGGGGGTGTCGGAGGAGGACGTGGTCGACGGTCTCGCCGTCGGCAACGCCTACACCGCCTCCTCGCTCGACTCCCCCTCCCCCGAGGACGACGGCGGCGAGGGCTCCCTCGCGGACCGCCTCGGCTATGAGGACAGCGCCCTGGAGGGCGTGGAGTACCGCGAGTCCCTCAAGCCGCTGCTGGCCAAACTCCCGGCCCGTGAGCGCCAGATCATCATGCTGCGCTTCTTCGCCAACATGACGCAGTCCCAGATCGGCGAGGAGGTCGGCATCTCCCAGATGCATGTCTCCCGGCTGCTCACCCGCACCCTGGCGCAGCTGCGCGAGGGCCTCATCTCCGACTGAGGAACGGTCCGCCGGGGGGCTTGTACAGCGCTCGTGCCGCTCGGCGGACAGTCACAAGAGGAGCCAGGAGGACGGCGGGGCATCGCGCGGGAGATCCGCGCCCCGGCTGCCCGACAGCCGCAACCCCGAAAGCGGCAACAGAGGCGCACGAGAGCCGTACACGGGCCGATACGCGGACCGTACGCAGCTCGTGGGCCCCTCCGTGCTGTCCGCACGGAGTTGTGAACGTACCGCGTCGACCAGGGACTTGATGCCGGCCGTGGCCGCCCGTCCGTCGTCCGTGCCGTCAGCCGGCCGACGACCTCGACGGTGAGCGGGCCCCCGGATGGTGGCGGCTGTCGACCCGGTGATGACGGCTGCCGGCCCGCCCTCCACAAGCCCGGCGTCCGACCCCTGTACACCTGACGCACCGTCAGCAACACTGACCCGATGCGACGGACGACGACTGTGGCCTCCGCTTCCGCGGCCGTGCTGTGTCTGGGTGTCCTGCTGACCGGCTGCGGGAGCGCGGCCGGGGCGGGCCGTGCCGCGGTGGGCGCGGCAGGTCCCGGCGACGGCCGGGTGCCGACCCAGGCCGTACCGCCCCGCGACGGCGTCGAGCTGACACCTCTGGACGGCGACCGGAGCCAGGTGCGGAACGGCGGCGAAGACGGCAGCGGCGGCGGCACGGAGTCCGGCCGGCCCGGCACGGGGGCGTCGGAGGGCTCCGGCAAGGGGGGCACGGCAGACGGCTCACGGGCCCCCGGCAGCCCCGGTGCGCCCGGTGCACGGCACGACTCCTCCGCACCCACCACCGGAGCGCACCCCGGCCACGGCGGCGCCACCACGCCCCCGACGTCACCGGGCTCCCCCAACTCCCCTTCGCACCCCGGCCATCCCACCCCGCCGCACGGCACCCCCGCCCCCGAACCGCCCTCCCCCACCCTCCCCTCCGGCCCCGACACCCCCGACGGTCTGCTGATCGGTCTGCCCGGCCGGTCCGGCACCGACGTCCGCTGGTGCGAGCGGGTCACCCTGGAGTTCCTCAACACCGGCGACCGGCCCGTCACCGCCGGCGCGGTCACCTTCGGGACGCACATCATCGGCGCCCTCGGCATCGACTGGGCCACCCTCCCCTCCACCCACAAGCTGCCGCTGCCGCTGGCGCCGGGGAAGAAGAAGACCGGCAGCTGGCGGGTGTGTGTGGACGGCTGGCGGGTGCCGGCGGGCATGCACATCGAGACGAAGGATGTGGCCTTCACCTGGAAGTGAGGCGGCCGGGCGGGGGCGCCGGGCCTCGCGGGCGGGCGGGCCGCTCCGTTCCCCCGTCGGCCCGCGAAACGTCTCCCTGGATAGCGATGAGTTCCCAGCGGTGCGACGGTCTGTAGAGGCACAGACGCAGCCACCGGCCGCGAACCGTCCCAAGGAGAAGACCATGCCCAAGATCACCCCCAACCTCTGGTTCGACACCCAAGGCAAGGAAGCCGCCGAGTTCTACTGCTCGGTGTTCCCGAACTCGAAGATCAACAACGTCACCTATTTCAACGAGGCGGGCCCGCGGCCGGCGGGCACCGTACTGACGGTGGAATTCGAGCTCGACGGCCAGGAGTACACCGCGATCAACGGCGGGCCGGAGTTCACCTTCACCGAGGCGATCTCCCTGATGATCAACTGCGCCGACCAGGACGAGATCGACTACTACTGGGCCAAGCTCTCCGAGGGCGGCGAAGAGGGGCCCTGCGGCTGGCTGAAGGACAAATACGGGCTGTCCTGGCAGGTGGCGACCGGCGACATGGTGGAGTTGCTCAACGACCCGGACCAGGGGCGCGCGGTCCGTGCCATGAAGGCCATGCTCGGCATGAAGAAGATCGATGTCGCCGCGATCCGGGCGGCGGCCGACCAGGCTTGAGGCGCCTCCCCGGCCACTTCCCGCGCGTGTCACGGAGCCCCGGGCCGGCCGCGGTCCGGGGCCCGTCGCCGCGCCGCGGCCGCCGCCTCAGGAGCGGCTGGGATTCCGTCCGGTCCGTATCGGGCGCGGGGCGGGGCTGTGGCGTATGTCCACGTCACGCAGGGCCCTGGTGGCCGCGTCCACGGCCGTGGGGGACGCCTCGGCGAAGACGGCCTCATGCGCGTCGGCGTTGGCGCGGACGGCGTGCTCGGCCGTCCGCACCCCGTCCGGCGTCAGCCTGATCATGGTGCTCCGGCCGTCGTCCGGAGAGGGCTCGCGGCGGACGAGGCCGCGCTCGGCGAGGTGGTTGACGACGTTGCTGATGCCGCCGGAGGACAGCAGCAGGGCGCGGGCCAGTTCGTTCGGCTTCATACGGTACGGCTCGCCCGCCCGGCGCAGGGCGACCAGGATGTCGAACTCGGCGACGGTCAGGCCGAGTTCGGGCAGCACCCCGCGGGTGGCTTGATCCAGGGCGCGGGCGAGCTGGGCTATGCGCTTCGAGAGTTCCGTCGTCGGGCGGAGCACGTCCGGCAGCTCGGTGTGCCAGGCGTCCATCAGCGCGTCGACGGGGTCAGGGCGCGGTCCGGGTGGTGCGGTCACGTCGGCAGGATAGATCAGCATCATGATAGCTTTCTATAAAGCTTTCTTCCGAACGTGTAGAGGGTGACTTGCCATGGGAATCGAGCGCCACCACTCACCGCGCCTGCTTCTGCGCGGCGGCCTGGTCATCGACACCGCCCCCCACCCCGTCGTCCACCCGCACACCGATGTCCTCGTCGAGGAGGGCCGGATCGCCGCCGTGGGCCGCGGGCTGCCCTTCGACGAGGCCGATACCGGCCTGGAGGTGATCGACGCCCGCGAGCTGATCGTGCTGCCGGGCTTCGTCGACACCCACCGGCACGTCTGGCAGGCCGTGCTGCGGTCCGCCGCGGTCGACGAGAGCCTCGACAGCTATCTCGGCCGGATCCTCGGCGACCTCTCCGGCCGCTTCACGCCCGCGGATGTGTACACCGGCAACCTCCTCGGCGCGCTGGAGTGCCTGGACACCGGCGTCACCACCGTGCAGGACTTCTCGCACGTCCAGTACACGCCGGAGCACAGCGCGGCCGCCGTCGAGGCACTGGAGGAGGCCGGTATCCGCGCCGTGTTCGGCTACGGCTACCCCGTCTTCGACGACACCGCCCGGCGGGCCGACTGGGTGCGGCAGGTCCGCACGCGGTACTTCCCCTCCGGCGAGGCGCTGCTCACGATGGCCCTGGCCCCCGTCGGCCCCTCCTTCGCCCCACCGGAGACCGTCCGGGAGGACTGGCTGCTCGCCCGTGAGCTGGGGCTGCCGATCGCCGTGCATGTGACCGCCGGGCCGGTGGCGATGCGGCCGATCGCCGCCCTCCAGGAGCAGGGGCTGCTCACCGCCGGCACCCTCTATGTGCACGGCAATTCACTGCCCGACTCCGAGCTGCGGCTGATCGCCGAGTCCGGCGGCGCGGTGGCGATCACGCCGGCGATCGAGGCCTCGATGCGGTTCGGCGCACCGATGGCGGGCCGGCTGCGCCGGGCGGGCATCCCGACGGGGCTGGGCGCGGACGCGGTCACCTCGGCGCCGGGCGACATGTTCTCCCAGATGCGCGCCGCGCTGATGAGCAGTCACTTCGACGGTGACGGCGACGGCGAGGCCGATGCGCCGACGGTCAAGGCGGCCGATGTCCTGCGGATGGCCACCGCGGAGGGCGCCGAGGCCCTCGGCCTGGCCGACGAGGTGGGCTCACTCGGCATCGGCAAGCGCGCCGACCTCGTCCTGCTGCGCGCCGACGCCCTCAACCTCGCCCCGGTCGCCCACGACCCGATCGGCGCCGTGGTGACCGCCGCCCACCCCGGGAACATCGACACGGTCCTGGTGGACGGCCGCCCGGTCAAACGCAACGGGCAACTGCTGTACGGCGAGCTGGGCAACGTACTGACCACGGCCCACCGGGCGGCGGAGCGGCTGGTGACCACGGGCTGAACCCGCGCCCGTACGGAGCCCGGAGCGCCGGGCCCCGTACGGGGAGGCATTACTAGGCCAGCGCCAGCCAGGCCGCGCCCGCGACGACCAGGATCGCGACGATGACGCCGATGATGACGCCCACGCGGGGGCCGGCGGACTGCTGGGGGGCCGGGGCGCGGCGGCCGCCGGTCTGCGGGGTGCCGCCCTCGTCCACGAAGGCGCGGAACATCTGCGTGCTGCCGGCCGGGTCGTAGTTGCCGCCGGCCTGGTTCTGCGGGTTGGTCGCCATGGGCAAGGACCCTAGCGAACCGGGGGCGGAGCGGCACCGTTGGGGCGCGCGTGGAGCATCCGCGCAGGCGCCTACGGAGCGGGGTCGGGCCGGGTACGGCGCGTGGGCGGGAGCGTGGGCGGGGCGTCCGGGGGTGTCCCGTTACCGGCCGGTATTGGGCGGCGCCTGCGATACCGGCTCCGACCTGCGGGTTTGCGGGCCTCGGTCAGGTTGTTGACCAATGCCCGGTACAGACTTTTAGCCGCCTTTACTTCAACACTGGATGAATCGTTTGCCTTCAGCAACCAACATTGCTTATGGTTGCCCCAAGCAACAAAAGATGTGCGAGGGATGCGTGGAGGAGCCGGTGGCAGCTCACAGTCAGTACGAGGAGCTGGCCAGGCAACTCAGCGCCATCGGTGCCGTCAAACGCGAGATGGGGCGGACGCTGCCCCAGGACTGCCCGCCCGCCTCGGCGGGGGTGCTCGCCCTGCTCGACCGGCACGGCGAGATGCGGATGAGCCAGCTCGCCGAGCTGCTCGCGATCGACATGTCGGTGACCAGCCGGCATGTGGCCCATGCCGCCGAGCGCGGCTGGATCGAGCGCAAGCCCGATCCGGCGGACAAGCGCTCACGGCTGCTGCGCCTGACCCCGAGCGGCACCGCGCTCCTGGCGGAGCTCGCCGAGCGCTACACGGCCACGCTCGCCCGGTACTTGGACGACTGGTCCGACGCCGACGTCGGGCAGCTCACCGAACTCCTCGCCAGGCTCCGCACGAGCTTCGGCGACTGCCGCACCCGGGCGCATCACGACTTCCCCACCCGTACACCCGCAGGATGAAAAGGAACTACATGGCTACGACCACACCAGCCGGTGTGCGGGGCGGCCACGCCAGGCACGGAGGCGGGCAGCACGCCTCCGACGGAGCCCCTATGACGCACCGTCAGATCATGGAGGCGCTGTCCGGGCTGCTGCTCGGCATGTTCGTCGCCATCCTGTCGTCGACAATCGTCTCCAACGCGCTGCCCGAGATCATTCATGACCTCGACGGCGGACAGAGCGCCTACACCTGGGTGGTCACCGCTTCGCTGCTGGCGATGACCGCGACCACCCCGCTGTGGGGCAAGCTCTCCGACCTGTTCAGCAAGAAGCTGCTGGTGCAGTTCGCGCTGATCATTTACGTGGCGGGCTCGGTCGTCGCCGGGCTGTCGCAGAACACCGGCATGCTGATCGCCTGCCGGGTCGTGCAGGGCATAGGCGTGGGCGGTCTGTCCGCCCTGGCCCAGATCGTGATGGCCGCCATGATTTCCCCGCGGGAGCGCGGGCGTTACAGCGGCTACCTCGGCGCCACCTTCGCCGTCGCCACCGTCGGCGGCCCGCTGCTCGGCGGCGTCATCACCGACACCGACTGGCTCGGCTGGCGCTGGTGCTTCTACGTCGGCGTCCCGTTCGCCGTCATCGCGCTGATCGTGCTCCAGAAGACCCTGAAGCTCCCCGTCGTCCGGCGCGAGGGCGTCAAGGTCGACTGGGCGGGCGCGTTCTTCATCAGCGCGGCGGTCTCGCTGCTGCTGGTGTGGGTGACGCTGGCCGGGGACAAGTACGACTGGATGTCGTGGCAGACCGCCGCGATGGTCGGCGGCGCGGTCGTGCTCGGCGCGATCTTCGTCTTCGTGGAGACCAGGGCCAAGGAGCCGATCATCCCGTTGCGGCTGTTCCGCAACAAGACGATCACGCTGGCGTCGGTGGCCTCGCTGTTCGTCGGTATCGCGATGTTCTCCGGCACGGTCTTCTTCAGCCAGTACTTCCAGCTGGCGCGCGGCGAGTCGCCGACGATGTCCGGCGTCCTGACGATTCCGATGATCGGCGGACTGTTCATCTCCTCGACGGTCTCCGGCCAGGTCATCACCAAGACCGGCCGCTGGAAGGCCTGGCTGGTCGCCGGTGGCGTGCTGGTGACCGCGGGTCTCGGCCTGCTGGGCACCATCCGTTACGACACCGAGTACTGGCACATCGCGATCTTCATGGCGCTGATGGGCCTGGGCATCGGCATGATGATGCAGAACCTGGTGCTCGCCACGCAGAACCAGGTGGCTCCCGAGGACCTCGGCTCCGCCTCGTCCGTCGTGACCTTCTTCCGCTCCCTCGGCGGTGCGGTGGGCGTCTCGGCCCTGGGTGCGGTCCTTGCCAACCGCGTCACCCACTACGTCAAGGACGGTCTGGCCGACCTCGGCCCCAAGGCCGCCAAGGCCGCCGCCCACGGCGCCGGCAACAGCGGCGGCGGCATCCCCGACCTGGACTCCCTCCCGGCGCCGCTGCGCACCGTCATGGAGAGCGCCTACGGCCACGGGGTCGCCGATGTCTTCCTGTACGCGGCGCCCTGCGCGCTGCTCGCCTTCCTCTTCACCCTGTTCATCAAGGAGGTCGCGTTGAAGACACGTGGCGGACTGGCCCAGAGCTCGCAGGACGCACCGGCCGAGGCCGCGCCGTCGGCCGCCTCCGCGGAGGCCGTCGTCCCGGCGCAGGCCGAGGAGCGGGAGCCCGCCCTGGTGGGCGCCGCGCCGGTGGCCCCGGACGACGAGGCACACACGCCCTCCTGGGCGCGCCCGGCCGTGGCGACGGCCACCCGGCCGCTGGCCGCGTACGCCTCGGCCGATGGCGGGGACGCCATCCCGTCCGGCCCGTCGGTGCACGGCTTCGTCCGCAACGCCGAGGGCAGCCCCGTACCGCGCTCCGCGGTCACGCTGATCTCGCTCAGCGGCCGGCAGTTGGGCCGCGCGGTCGCCCAGGCCAACGGCTCGTACGCGCTCAGCGCCCCCGGCGCCGGCTCGTATGTGCTGATCGCCGCGGCCGACGGCCACCAGCCGCAGGCGTCCACGGTCGTCATCGGCGAGGCGCCGCACGCCTACGACATCCTGCTCAGCGGCACCAGCGGCCTCGGCGGCCAGGTCCGCAGCGCGGCCACCGGCGCACCGGTCGACGGGGCCATGGTCGTCGTCACCGACGTCCGCGGCGAGGTGCTGGCCACCGGAAAGACCGGCGCCGAGGGCCACTTCGCCTTCGACGAGCTGGCGCCCGGCACCTTCACCGTCGCCGTGAACGCCCCGGACCACCGCCCGGCCGCACTGCCGGTCGAGATCGGCGGCCAGGGCACCACGAGGATCGAGATCGAGCTGCTGTCCGGCGCGCGGGTGCAGGGCGTCGTGCGGGCCGGTGCACACCGCCGGCCGCTGCCCGACGCACGGGTCACGCTGGTGGACGCTGCGGGCAATGTGGTGGCCACCTCGACGACCGGGGAGGACGGCGCCTACGCCTTCACCGACCTGGACGCCGGCGACTACACGGTGATCGCGAGCGGCTACCCGCCCGTCGCCACCGGCCTCGCGGTCGATGCCCGCGGGGTCGACGGTTACGACATCGAGCTCGCGCACCCCGGGGACTGAAACACCCCGGACCCGGGGATCCACCCCGGGAGCAATACCCCGGTCCGGGGCGCGCGTTGAGCGGAGGCGCGCCCCGGACCGGACCGAAGGGCGCCGGCGGCGCTGCGCACAGGCAGGGGACGGCCTGCACGCCGCCGCCGGAGCCCGACACCTCCCCACACTCTCGGCCGGGCTCGCGAGGGCCCCATGAGCGGGGGACACCATCAGGCAACAAACGGGAGAGGCAATGACTTCGACGGGCGCGGGAGCTGCGGGACTGAGGGCGCAGGTCCGCACACGGGACGGCTGGGCGGTCCAGCACGCCGTACTGACCGTCACCGATATGACCGGCGCGCAGGTACTGCGGGCCGCGGCGGACGACGAGGGCGCCATCCGCAGCGCACAGCCGCTGCCGGCCGGCCCGTACACGGTCATCGTGACGGCCGTCGGCTACGCGCCGGTCGCCTCCAGCGCGATCGTGACGGCCAGCGGCCGGATGGACGTGGGCAGCGTCGTCCTGGCCCGGCAGGGCGGGGCCGAGCTGCCGCCGCCCGGTGTCTGGACCATCGACCCGATGCACTCGACGGTGGCGGCCGTCGCCCAGCACCTGGGGATCTCCAGCGTGCACGGCCGGTTCACCGAGTTCGGCGGCCGGATCGAGATCGCCGAGGACCTGAACGCCTCGCGGGTCGAGGCGGACATCAAGGCCGCCTCCATCGACACCGGCAACGGGATGCGCGACGGCCATCTGCGCTCCGAGGACTTCCTGAACATCGAGGAGTACCCGGAGCTCACCTACCGCAGCTCGGGCCTGTCCCCGGCCGGCCCGGACCGCTGGACCGTGCACGGTGAGCTGTCGCTGCACGGTGTCGTACGGCCGGTGGACCTCGAACTGAGCTACCTCGGCACCGGCCCCGACCCGTGGGGCGGGGTGCGCGCCGCGTTCCGCGCCACCGCGGAGCTGCGCCGCGAGGACTTCAAGATGAACTACAACCAGGTCGTGGCGGCCGGTGTCGCGGCCATCGGGACCACGCTCAAGGTCGAGCTGGACATCCAGGCCGTGCAGGGGGAGAGCCTGCCGGTGGGGTGAGGCCCCGTCCCCTCGGGCACGGCCGGGCCGGGTGTCACTCCCCCGCCCGGTCCCGCATCGCCTCGATGCCCGCGATCTGGAGATCGAGGGCGAAGGCGAAGTCGCGGTCGCGCATCTCCCGTACGGTGGCCCCGCCGCGGGCCTCCATGACCCGGGTGGTGTTCTCCAGCGTCTCCGCGAACTCCGGAAGGCCCTGGACCGAGGTCATCACCCGCTGGAAGTACGCGTCGACGGACACCCCGGCCTCCGCGCAGCGGGCGTTGAACAGGCCCTCGATGGTGGCGAAGCCGTAGACGAACTGGAAGACGGCGGACAGCCCGCCGGTGATCTGCTGGAGCGACAGGCCGCTCTCCTTCATCACCCGCATGCTGGCGTTGGAGAAGGCGATCGAGTGCGGGCCGATGTTGATGTACGTGCCCAGCAGCCGGGCCACCCAGGCGTGGCCGGTCAGCAGGGTGCGGTATTCGGCGGCCAGTGAGCGCAGATGGTCCCGCCAGTCCCGGCCGGTGTCGGCCTCGTCCGGCAGCCGCATCTCGCCCATGACGCGGTCCAGGGCCAGTTCCAGAAGGTCGTCCTTGGTGTCGACGTACCAGTAGACGGACATCGCGGTGACGCCCAGCTCGGCCGCGAGCCGGCGCATGGAGAACTTCGCCAGGCCCTCGGCGTCCAGCAGCCGGACCGTCGCTTCGACGATCTTGTCGAGGTCGAGTCCGGCCGGCTGGTCCGCCTTCCGTTTGAGCGGGGGGCGTTCGGTCAGCCAGACGCTGTCCGGCCGCTTCCCGGTGCGGCCGTCCGTCGCTGCCATGGCGCCCCTCCTTGCCCCGAACGTCTGCGGCGTCAGGGTGTCGTCGTCGGTGTCGTCGTCGGTGCACGGCGCGTACGGGTGGTCATACGAGCCATCGGTACGTGCCGTTCACGATCACGTACCCGCCGATGCTAATCCGCCCCGGCGGCCGCCGCTTCCGCACCGGCGGGCGTGGCCGGCACCTCCGGGTCCCGGCCGGTGCGCTCCGCCCGGCGCAGCAGCACGGCGGCGACCAGCCCGCCGAGGAAGACCGCGGCCGCGCCGAACAGCTGGCTGGTGCCGATACCGGCGGCGAAGGCGTCCTGGACGGCGGTGCGTTCGGCGTCCGTACGGGTCCTGGCGAGCGCCGCGGGCAGCGAGCCGGCGCCCGCGGCGACCAGCGGAAGCAGCGCGACGAAGCGGGAGTTGAGGACCGCGCCGAGGACGGCGACGCCGAGCCCCTGGCCGAACTCCATCAGCGTGCCGTTGACGCCCGCTCCCACTCCTGCCTTGGCCGGCGGGATCGCGGACATGATGGCGTTGGCCATCGTCGGCATGGCGAGCGCGACACCGGCACCCATCACGATCAGGCCGGTCAGCATGCCGCCATAGCTGTCGCCACCGAGCAGGGAGATGGCGGCCAGGCCGGCCGCGAGCAGCGACATCCCCGAGACGATCATTCCGGGGGTGCCGAGCCGGGGCAGCAGACGCGCACTCAGACCGGTGAAGTTGATCAGTATGACGGTGACGGCGAGCGGCGCCATCCGCAGCCCGGCGTCCAACGGGCCGTAGCCGAGGACCAGTTGCAGATGCTGGGTGAGCAGGAACATCGAGCCGCCCATCCCGAAGGCGACGAGGATGCCGCCGGAGACCGCCCCGATGAAGCGGCGGTTGCGGAAGAAGTGCATGTCCAGCATCGGATACGGGACGCGCAGCTCCCACAGCGCGAAGACCGCGAGGCCGGCCAGGCCGATGGCGGCGGAGATCAGCACCCGCCCGGACAGCCAGCCGGTGACCGGCCCGGAAATGATCGCGAAGACCACTCCGGCCATGCCGATCATGGACAGCAGCGCGCCCAGCAGATCCATGGGGGTCCCCCCTGCTCGAACGCCGTTGAGAGCTTGGGGGAGTTCGCCGCCACGGCTGCTGGACTCGGGCACGAGGGCGACGACGGCCAGCAGCGCCACGACGGCGACCGGCAGATTGACCAGAAACAGCGAGCCCCACCAGAAGTGGTCGAGCAGCGAACCGCCGATCAGCGGCCCGGCCGCGAACCCGAGCGAGTTCACCGAACTCCAGATACCGATGGCCTTGGGGCGCTCTTCGTCGTCGAAGATCTGCATGACGACGGCGAGGGTGGTGGTCATCAGCAGCGCGCCGCCGACCCCCATCCCGGCCCGGGCGGCGATCAGCTGGCCGGGTGACTGGGCGAGCGCCGCGCCGAGTGAGGCGACGCCGAAGAGCACCAGGCCGATGGCGAGCATCCTCTTCCGGCCGTAGCGGTCGGCGGCATTTCCGGCGGTGAGCAGCAGGCCGGACTGGACCAGCGAGTAGGCGTTGATCATCCACTGGACGTCGGCGGTGGTCGCCCCCAGGTCCTCGGTGAGGGAGGGGATGGCGACGTTGAGGACGGTGTTGTCGAGGATGACCGCCAGCTGGGCGAGGCAGATGACGGCCAGGATCAGCCAGCGGGTGGCGGTGCGGCCCGGCGGCCGGAGCGTGGTGGTGGCGTCGGAGGCCACGGGGGACATACGGGCTCCCTGTACGGCGTATGAGCAAATCATTTACACCGTACAGGGAGTGCTATACGCCGTACATTTGTTTTCGACCGACCGGCGGGGCGGGTGCGCCATCCGGGGCGCGCCCCCACCGGATCAGTCCTCCCTCGTCACGCCTTCCGGGTCAGGTCGTAGAAGGTGGCGCTGCCGACGGTGACCTTCTGGAAGGTCTTCGCCACCCAGGACGTGATCTGCGACGAGCCGCCCCGGCCGCCGCCGGGGCCGCCCTGACCGCCTGCGATGAAGTAGTGGATCTTCCCGTCCGCGACGTACTCCTTGAACCGGGCGAGGGTCGGCGACGGGTCGCTCCCGTTGAAGCCGCCGACCGCCATCACCGGCTTCTCGGTGGCCAGTTGGTAGCCGGCGGCGTTCTGGGAGCCGATGGCCGCGGCGGCCCAGGTGTAGTCGTCCGCGTCCTTCTCCAGCAGCGCCTTGGCCCGGTCGCTCACCTTGCTGCCGTTGAGCAGACCGCCCATCCGACCGGCACCGCGCTCACCGAAGCCGCCCGTGCCGCCGGGGAAGCCCGGCCGGGCGCCCGGCACGGGGAACTGTCCCTGCTTGCCGGCCTGGCCGTTGCCCTGTTTGCCGCCCGGCATCCGGCCCTGGCCACCTTGGCCCGGGGGAAGGGCCTGGCCCGCGGCCCCGCCCTGGCCGACGCCCGGTGCGCCGCCCATGCGGCCGGGCATCCGGCCGCCCGGGAAGCCGCCGCCGGGGCCGCCCATGGTGCCCCGCACCGAGGGACCGGCCGTGACGATGGAGCCGCCCTTCGCCGTGTTGACCGTATTGAGCGTGTACGCCACCGGCCCGGCCAGCGCCGTCACCACCGCGAGCCCTGCCGCCAGCACCGCGATCCGCCGGCCCGCCCGTACGGGGGCACCACCCGATACCGGCCCGGATGCAGGCGCGCCGTCCGATGCAGGCGCGTCACCCGATGCCGGCGCGCCACCCGATACGGGCGCTCCCTCCGGCCCGCGGGCTCCGTCCGATGCCAGTGCTCCGTCCGATGCCGGCGCTCCCTCCAACGCCGGTGCTTCCTCCAACGCCGGTGCTCCGTCCCGTCGTACCGCCGGCAGCAGACCCAGCGCCGCCAGCAGGCCGAGCGCCGCCACCGTCCAGCGGAGCCACGGCAGCCAGTCCGGCGAGCGGTTCAGCAGCACGAACGACCATCCGGCGGTCACCGCCACCGTCCCGGCCAGGACGTATGCGTCGAGCCGTCCGCCGCGCCGCCACAGCAGCGCCGCGCCCATCCCGACCAGCGCCGCGATATACGGGGCCAGCGCGATGTTGTAGTACTGGTGGAAGATCCCGGACATGAAGCTGAAGGTCGCGAAGGTCATCAGCAGCGCGCCGCCCCAGACCAGGAACTCCGCCCGCTGCCCGGCGTGTTCGGCGGCGACCGCCCGCCGCGCCCGCCACAGCACCGTCACCGCCGCGACCAGCAGGATCAGCGCCGCGGGCAGCAGCCAGGAGATCTGCCCGCCCATGTCGGACGAGAACAGCCGGGTGATGCCCGTCTCCCCCCAGCCGCCGCCACCGCCGCCGGGACGGCCGCCGCCCCCGACGCTGCCGGTCTCGTTGCCGGTGATCCGCCCGAAGCCGTTGTAGCCGAAGGTCAGCTCCAGGAAGCTGTTGTGCTGTGAGCCGCCGATGTACGGGCGGGAGGCCGCCGGCCACAGTTCGACGAGCGCCACCCACCAGCCGGCGGACACCACGATCGCCAGCCCGGCGAGCAGCAGCTGACCGAACCGCCGGCGCAGCGCGACCGGCGCACAGCAGGCGTAGACGACGGCGAGCGGCGGCAGGATCAGCCACGCCTGGAGCGTCTTGGTGAGAAACCCGAGCCCGAAGCAGACCCCGGCCAGCACCAGCCACTTCGTCCGGCCGGCTTCCAGGGCACGCAGGACGCAGGCGATCGCGCAGACCATCAGCAGGCACAGCAGCGCATCGGGGTTGTTGAACCGGAACATGAGGGCCGCGACCGGCGTCACCGCCAGCGCCCCGCCCGCGAGCAGCCCCGCGCCCGCGCCGAACCGCCGCCGTACGGCCCCGTGGAGCACCCCGACGGCCGCCACACCCATCAGCGCCTCGGGCACCAGGACCGCCCAGGAGCTGAGCCCGAAGAGCCGTACGGACAGCGCCATCGGCCACAGCGCGGCCGGCGGCTTGTCGACGGTGATGGAGTTCGCCGCATCGGACGAACCGAAGAAGAATGCCTTCCAGCTCTCACTGCCGGCCTGTACGGCGGCCGAGTAGAACTGGTTGGCGTAGCCGGAAGCGGACAGGCTCCAGAGGTAGAGAACCGCCGTGACCAGCAACAACGCCAGCAGTGCGGGCCGCTCCCAGCGGGCTGCCGGCTCCGGTGCCACGGGCGTCCGGGGGCCGGTGAGCGACACCGTCGCGCCCTCCGGTGTGGCGGGCGGCGGCGGGGCCGGGGTGCCGGGCCGTGGTTGCGGGGTCATCGAGCGCTCCTGGTGAGGTCGTTCCGGTCGTGCGAGGGGTGCGGCGTCACGGTGAGGTCGTCCCGGCGCTCGCGGTCGGGGAAGACCCAGACGCGGAAGAGCAGAAACCGCAGCACCGTGGCCGCGAGGTTGGCGGACACCAGCACCGCGAGTTCGGTGCCGTGCGAGGCGGTGCCCCCGGCGGCGTCGAGGGCCGCGAGCGAGCCGCTGGTCAGCACCAGTCCGACGGCGAAGACCACCAGCCCCTGCGCCTGATGACGGACGGCCCGGTCCCGGCCCCGTACCCCGAAAGTCAGCCGCCGGTTGGCGGCCGTATTGGCGAGCGCCGACATCAACAGCGCGGCGGCATTGGCCGGTTGAGCGCCCGTCCCGAGGCGGAAGAGGGAGAAGAGAGCGAGGTAGAGCAGGGTGCTCAGCCCGCCGACAACACAGAAGCCGACCAGCTGACGGGCCAGCCCACCGGGCACACCGGTCAGCTCACGGTCCCGCGGATCGTCCCCGAACGGCCGGGCCAGCCGGTCCAGCGGCAGCCCGCCGGTCGCCAGCGCCCGCCCCACCCGCCAGACGCCCTTGAGGTCCTCGGCCGCCGTGCGCACGATGTGCACAGTGCTGTGGGGATCGTCGATCCAGTCCACCGGCACCTCATGGATCCGCAGCCCGGCCCGCTCCGCGAGCACCAGCAGCTCGGTGTCGAAGAACCACCCGCTGTCCTCGACCATCGGCAGCAGCCGCTCGGCGACCTCGCCGCGGATGGCCTTGAACCCGCACTGCGCGTCGGAGAACCGTGCGGCGAGCGAGCCCCGCAGGATGAGGTTGTACATCCGCGAGATGAACTCCCGCTTCGGCCCCCGCACCACCCGTGCGCTCCGGCTGAGCCGGGAGCCGATGGCCAGATCCGAGTGCCCGGAGATCAGCGGCGCCACCAGCGGCAGCAGCGCGTTGAGGTCGGTGGACAGATCGACGTCCATATAGGCCAGCACCGGCGCTTCGGACAGCGACCACACGGTGCGCAGCGCCCGCCCCCGCCCCTTCTGCTCCAGCCGTACCGCGGTGACCTCGTCGAGCGCCTCGTCGAGCCGGGCGGCGACATCGGGCGTACGGTCCGTGCTCGCGTTGTCGGCGATGGTGATCCGGAAGCCGTACGGGAAGGTGCGGGCGAGGTGCTCGCGCAGCCGCCGCACACAGGGTTCGAGGTCGCGCTCCTCGTTGTAAACGGGGATCACCACATCGAGGACGGTCGCGCTCTGGCCGAGCCGCAGATGCTCGCGTGGTGGCAGGGAGCCCAGCGGGGTGCGGGGCGGCGGTGTCGTCGTCATGCCACGACATTCGCCAGACCGGCTGTCATGGGGGTGTGCTGAGGCTGTGGTGGGGCTGTGAGTGGGTGGGGTCGCGGCCCCTGACCAGCGCGCCAACCCGGCCCTGACCGGTGCCTTCCGGCCCGCGTCCGGTTCCTCCCGGCTCGTGGCGGGCGTCTTATCGGCCGGTGCCCGGCGCCGTCCCTCCCGCCGTATCGCACGCCTTCGATGCGGCCGCCGCCCTCGGCAGCGTCACCGTGAAGACCGTCCGCCCCGGCACACTGCCGACCCGGACCGTACCGCCGTGCGCGGCCACCACCGCCTGCACGATGGCGAGGCCGAGCCCGGTGCTCCCGGCGGCACGCGAACGCGAGGCATCACCCCGGGCGAAGCGCTCGAAGACATGCGGGAGAAGCTCCGCCGGAATCCCCGGCCCGTCGTCCCGCACCTCCAGCTGGACGCCCCCGACACCACCGGCGGCAGCTCCCGCGGCGGCCCGCACCCTGGCGGTCACCGTGGTCCCCTCCGGCGTATGCGTACGGGCATTGGCCAGCAGATTCACCAGTATCTGGTGCAGCCGCCCGGCATCGCCGTACACCACCGCCGGCTCATCGGGCAGTTCCAGCCGCCACCGGTGACCGGCCCCGGCCACCCGGGCATCGCTCACCGCATCGACCACCAGCGGTGACAGATCGATGGGTTCGTACGCGAGCGGACGCCCGGAATCCAGCCGGGCGAGCAGCAGCAGATCCTCCACCAGGCCCGTCATCCGCTCCGCCTCCGACTCGATCCGGCCCAGGGCGTGCCGGGTCTCCGGCCCCGGCTGCTCCCGCCCGCGGCGGGTCAGCTCGGCGTAACCCCGGATCGACGCGAGCGGGGTACGCAGCTCATGGCTGGCATCGGCGACGAACCGCCGTACCCGCGTCTCGCTCTCCTGACGGGCCGCGAGCGCCGAACCGACATGCCCCAGCATCCGGTTCAGCGCCGCACCGACCTGCCCGACCTCCGTACGCCCATCCGACTCGGACGCCGGGACCCGGACATGCAGCGCCACATCGCCCTGGTGGAGCGGGAGTTCGGAGACCCGGGTGGCGGTGGCGGCGACCCGGCGCAGCGGCCGCAGCGCGATCCCGACCATGGCGGAGCCCGCGAGCCCGACGGCCGCCAGCCCGGCGGCCGTCACACACGCCTCGATGAGGACGAGCCTGCCGACGGTCTTCTGCACATCGGCGAGCGGCAGGCCGAGCACCAGGGAGCCGTCCTTGGCGGACTCCACCCGGTAGTCACCGAGTCCGGGCAGCTCGGCGGTGTGTGACCGGCCGTCTCTCGGCAGCCTGTTCAGCGCCGCGACCTGCGCCTTGGTCAGGCCCGTCAGCCGCTCCTCGGGCAGCCGGCCGGTGGGGTTGGTCAGTTTCGCTCCGGCCTCGGCCGTCCCCCCGGACCCGATCCGCGCCCCCACCGCTCCGAGGGGCTGACCCGCCATCGCCACAAAGTCCAGGTCGCCCCGGGGAAGCCTCGGATCATGGGGGCGCGGCATTTGGGCGCGCATCACGAATTCGTGCACCTGCCGGTCCAACTGCCCCTGCATATAGGAGTACAGGGCAATGGACGTCACCGTCCCGATGACGGCCCCGACGACGGCGATCAGGGCCACCGCGGACACCACGAGACGGGTCCGGAGGGACCATCGGCGACGGGGGGCGGGGGGCCGGGGGGCTTTCGGCGGGGGCGGGGGGCCGGGGTGGTCGGGGTGGTTGGGGTGGTCGGGGTGCTCCGGCAAGGTGGACGGCTCGGGGGGCTGGTGGGGTCGGCGCTGGTCGGGGTGGTCGCGCCGGTCGGGGCGGTCGGAGCGGTCGCGCCGGTCGGGGTGCCCGGGCCGGTCGGGGTCCTCGGGCGCCGTGGCGGGCTTCCCGCTCACGCCCGCTACCCGCCCGGCTTGATCAGATAGCCCGCGCCCCGCCGGGTGTGAATCATCGGCGTCCGCCCCACGTCGATCTTCCGCCGCAGATACGAGATGTACAGCTCCACGACATTGGCCTGGCCGCCGAAGTCATAGCTCCAGACCCGGTCGAGGATTTGGGTCTTGCTCAGCACCCGCCGCGGATTGCGCATCAGATAGCGCAGCAGCTCGAACTCGGTGGCCGTCAGATGAATCTCCTGGCCGTCCCGCCACACCTCGTGGCTGTCCTCGTCGAGCACCAGATCGCCGACCGTCAGCCGCGATTCGCTCCGTGCGGCGGCCGCACCGGCCCGGCGCAGCAGCCCCCGCAGCCTGGCCACCACCTCTTCCAGGCTGAACGGCTTGGTGACGTAGTCGTCGCCGCCCGCCGTCAGCCCGGCGATCCGGTCCTCGACCGCGTCCTTGGCGGTCAGGAACAGCACCGGCACATCCGGAAGTTCCCGCCGCAGCCGCCCGAGCACCGTCAGCCCGTCCATATCCGGCAGCATGACGTCAAGCAGCACCGCATCCGGCCGCCAACTACGGGCACAGCGCAGCGCACCGGCGCCGTCCCCCTCCGCGCGGATGTCCCAGCCCTCGTAGCGCAGCGCGAGCGACAGCAGATCGGCGAGCGAGGTCTCGTCGTCCACGACCAGCACCCGCACGGGGCTCCCGTCGGCCCGCAACAGCTCCGGCTGCTTCCCCGGCGCACCCCTGGAGGACGACGCCGGAGCCGGCAGACGAAACGACGCTGAGGACGAGGAAGTCACGGTCATGCTCCGGAGCTTGACCCGCCCCCGTGAGAGCTCCCTTGCGCCTTTCTGTGAATCTCCTGAGAATCCGCCATGCTTTCTCTTCCCCCTCCCCCCGGCCCCGGGGCCCCCGCCCCACCCCACCCCTTCCCCACCACCAGCCAGCAGCCAGCAGCCAGCAGCCAGCAGCCAGCAGCCAGCAGCCACCAACGGCCTCAGCCGTCAGCCGTCAGCCGTCAGCCGTCAGCCGTCAGCCGTCAGCCGTCAGCCGTCAGCCGTCAGCCGTCAGCGCCCAACGACCCCTCGGCTGCCGCGAGTCGGTATCTGCCGGCCGTCCGTGGACCGACCTGGGCCGCCCCCCGCGCGGTCCAGGTCGATCACCACTTCTTAAGCATCGCACCTGCCACTGACAATCGGCCTGACCAGCACTTTCCTTGCCTTGACGGCCGCGGAGAGCTGCCGCGAGAGCCCTCCGCCGCCCTCTCCGCAGCCTCTCCGGCCCACCCGCGTGGGCCGCCCGGCCTTCCGGCCCACCCCGCCCCCGACCGCGTACCGGCGCCGACCGCGTACGGACGCCGCCGCGTACCGTCGCCGGCATGAGACTCCTCGCCCTCTCCGGCAGCCTGCGGGCGCGCTCCTCCAACGGTGCGGTGCTGCGCTCCGCGCTCACCTTCTGGGACGGTCCGGCCACCACCGCGGACATCGGCGCGCTCCCGCATTTCAACCCCGATCTGGACGGCGAGGGCGCCACACCCCCGGCCCCGGTCGCCGCCCTGCGCACCGCCGCAGCGACCGCCGACGCCCTGCTCGTGGTCAGCCCCGAATACGCGCATGGAGTCCCCGGTGTCCTCAAGAACGCCCTCGATTGGCTGGTCAGCAGCGGCGAATGCGTCAGCAAACCGGTCGCCGTGATCACCGCCTCGCCATTCCCCACCGGCGGTGACCACGCCAATGCCCAGCTGCGCGAGGTCCTGCGCACGATGTCCGGTGAGGTGGTGACGGCGGCCTGCCGCGAAATCCCCGCCATCGGCCCGAAGGTCGACCCCACTACGGAACGGGTGACGGACGAGGCCACCCTCACCGATCTGGGCGTGGCCATGGCTCATCTGGCCGCGGCCGCAACCGCCGCCCCGCTCACCACACCATGAAGGCGGCGGCCCGCAGCGCCCGCCCGGCCGCTCACACGCCGAACAACCGCGCCGCGTTCCCGTAGCAGACCCCACGCAGCCAGTCCTCCCCCAGCTCCAGCCCGGTGAGCACCTCCAGCGCATGTGCGTACCCGTAGGGGATGTTGGGGAAGTCGCTGCCGAACAGCACCCGCTCGCCGAGGTCCCTGAGCCGGCCGCGCTCCGTCCGCGGGAACGGCGCGATCCGCTCGGCGAAGTCCGTGAACGCCATGGTCGTATCGAGGTGCACGCCCGGATAGCGCTGCGCGAGGTCCAGGAAGTCGGCGTACTCCGGCATTCCCATGTGCGCGATGATCAGCCGCAACCGGGGGTGGCGGGCCAGCAGCCGGGCGATCGGCTCGGGCCCGGTGTGCTTGCCCGGCGCCGGGCCCGAGCCGCAGTGGATCACGACCGGCACCCCGGCCTCCGCGAGGGCTCCCCACACCGGGTCGAGCAGCGCATCGGCCGGGTCGTACCCGCCCACCTGCACATGCGCCTTGAAAACCCGTGCCCCGTCGGCCAGTTCGGCGCGCACATACTCCGCGGCGCCGTCCTCCGGGAAGAACGTCGCGGTCCGCAGGCAGTCCGGCGTACGGGACGCGAAGTCGGCCGCCCAGCCGTTCAGCCACCGCGCCATCCCCGGCTTGTGCGGATAGATCATCGAGGTGAAGGCGCGTACGCCGAAGCCGCGCAGCACCGCCAGCCGCTCGTCCTCCTCGAACCGGTACGTGATCGGCCACACCCGGCCCACCAGCGGACCGGCCGCGTCGAAGTACGCCCAGACCTTCGCCATCACCCGCTCGGGCATGAAGTGCGTATGCACATCGATCAGCCCCGGCAGCCCCAACTCCCGCCAGAACGCGCCGACCCGCTCATCCCCGTCCGCCACGCCAGGCCCCTCCCTTACGGTTCCACCACTACGGCCTCGCGACCACTACGGCCTCGCGACCACTACAGCCCCGCGACCACTACGGCCTCGCCCCTACGGCCCCGACCTGCACGACCCGGCCCGACCCGCCCCTTACGCAGAGGACCGATCCGGCGGCTCCCCTATGGAACACCCGCGGCACACACCGAACAATGCGACCGACTCGGCCCCGGCGGCCGACCCCCACCAAGCCGGCCCGTAGTCCCCCTCAGAACAACCCCTCCTGCTCCGCACCCTCCCGCTCCCGTTCTCCCGCCCCGCGGCCCGCGGCCCGTACCGCCACCGTCGTCACCCGCCCCTCAGCGGCCCCCAACACCCAGCCGGACAGCAACCGCGCATCCATCACCGCAACCACGCCTGCCCCCCCTGCACCTGCACCCGCACCCGCACCCGCACCGAACCCACCGGCCCCCGCCCGCTCCCCGCCCCCGTTAGCGGCCCCGCCAACCTCCCCAGATCCGCCCCCGCCCCCTTCTCCCGCCAACCGCAGATACACATCAGCCCCCACCCCGGTCAGCACCTCCCCCACGATCTCCGCCCCGGCCGTCATCCCGCCCAGCTCCGCCACCTCACCCGGAATCCGGTCGAGCCCGAACAGCTCCGTATGGTCTGCGCAGGCGAACTCCACCGGCTCCAGGGTCTCCGGCCAGCCCGCCAACTCCCGTGCCGTGCGATGCAGTTGAGCCAGCTCGGCGGCCCGGTCCGGTACCGGGGGCAGCGCCCCGCGCGCCGCCCGCTTGGCCGCCTTCGTGAACCGGTCGGGCACCGCCAGCGCACTCCCCAGCAGCGCCTCCGCCCGCCGCGCCGCCATCAACGGCCCCCGCCCCAGCCATGCGTACGCCACCGCCCCCTGCTCCACCAGCCGGGCCGGTCCGCGCTCGGCGGCCGTGATCCCCACCTTGAGCAGCCCGGGACCGAAGTACGCGAGATAGACCCCGTACGGCCGCGGATCGTCGGCCATGGTGTCCGCGGCCACCGAACGCGACCGGTCCAACTGGGCGCACCGCGCGCACTGGTCCTTGGCACTCGCCCCGTCGAGCACCGCCCCATACGGGCACACGATCCAGCGGCCGGCCCGCCGCACCCCCAGACACAGCCGCTCGCCCTGCGCGGCGAAGGCCAGCGGCTTGCCCGCGGGGAGCGGGCTCATCCGCTCCTCGCCCCGCTCGGCGCAATACCAGCCGAGCCGCTGTCCGAACCGCCCCGCCGGCCCCGACCCCGGCCCGCCGCCCGACCAGCGCGGTCCCGTACATCGCCACACACCGCCAGCGTACGACCACCCACTGACAACGCCACCCGCCCACAGCCGGCCTGCCCCGGGCCCCGTACGCCCACCCCGCCCGGCCCGCAGCACACTCACGCGCGCCCCAGCACCCGCCCGGGGCCAGGCCCGGCCCCGCGCCCCCTCACCTCCCCCAGGCCGCCGACTCCCCCCAGCCCACCGCCCCCCCCTCAGCCCGACAAGTCCCTCCCCGACTCCCCCTCAAGCCACCAGCCCGCCCCCACCGCCAGGCCCCCGAAACGTGCTCCGATACGCCCGCGGCGACACTCCCAGCGCCGACTGGAGATGCTGCCGCAGCGAGGCCGCCGTCCCGAAGCCCGCCTCGGCCGCGATCCGGTCCACGGTCAGCTCCGTCTCCTCCAGCAACTGCCGGGCCCGCTCGATCCGTTGCTGTGTCAGCCACTGGAGCGGCGAGATACCGACCTCCTCCCGGAACCGCCGGGTGAAGGTCCGTACGCTCATCGCCTCCCGCGCCGCCAGCTCCCGCAGGCTCAGCGGACGGTCCAGGTGCTCCAGCGCCCAGGCCCGCGCCACCCCGGTGGACGAGATCTGCGGCTCCGGCACCGGCCGCCGGATGTACTGTGCCTGCCCGCCCTCCCGATGGGGCGGCACGACCGTCCGCCGCGCCACGTCGTTGGCCACCGCCGCCCCGTGATCGCACCGGACCATGTGCAGACACAGATCGATCCCGGAGGCGACCCCGGCCGCCGTCAGCACCTCGCCCTCGTCCGTGTACAGCACATCCGCGTCCAGCTCGACGGCCGGGAACAACCGGCGGAAGTCCTCCACCGACCGCCAGTGGGTGGTCGCCCGCCGCCCGTCCAACAGCCCGGCCGCGGCCAGCACGAACGCGCCCGTGCAGATCGACGCGATCCGGGTCCCCGGCCGAATCCGGCCCAGCGCGTCGGCCATCGCCGGACTCAGCCGCCCGGCGCTCCGCTCCGCCCCCAGGTCGTAGTCCGCCCCGGACGCCGGTACGACCACGGTGTCGGCCTCCGCCAGCACCTCCGGCCCGTGCGCGACGTTCACCGTGAAGTCCGTGTCCGTCCGCACCTCACCGGGCTCCAACGCGCAGGTCACCAGCTCGTACAGCCGCTCCCCGGACGCCGACCGGGCCTCCCCGAAGATCCGGTGCACGATGCCCACCTCGATCGGCAGCATCCCGTCCCGCACCAGCACCGCCACCCGCTGCCGTGACGCGCCCCCCGGAACGGCCCGCACCTGCCGGGCCTCACCCCTGCCCCCGCCACCGCTTCCGCTCTCCACTACACCCATGGCCCGATCCTTGCACACTATGTCCATCGGGCCACTCGTTCGGCGCCCCGCTCCCGCGGAGAGTGGTGGACATGAAGGTCCTCTGGCTGTTCGCCCACCCCGACCCGCGCTCCCTGAGCGGCGCCCTCAAGGACGAGGGCCTCCGCGCCCTCGACGCCCAGGGCCACCAACACCGCGTCTCCGACCTGTACGCCATGAAGTGGAACCCGGTGGTCGACGCCGCCGACTACGGCCACGACCCGGCCGACCGCCTGCTCATCGGCGAGGCCTCCGAACGCGCCTATACGGACGGCCACTTGGCCCCCGACATCCGTGCCGAACAGGACAAGCTCGACTGGGCCGACACCTTGATCGTCCAGTTCCCCCTCTGGTGGTACGGGATGCCCGCCATCCTCAAGGGCTGGTTCGACCGCGTCTTCGTCAAGGGCTTCGCCTTCGGCATCACCGACCCGGTCACCGGCCGCCCCCAGCGCTACGGTGACGGCGAACTCACCGGCAAGCGCGCCATGGTCATCACCACCGCCGGCGCCCGCGCCGCCACCCTCGGCCCGCGCGGCGTCAACGGAGACCTCAACGACCTCCTCTTCCCCCTCCAGCACGGCACCCTCTGGTACACGGGGATGTCCGTCGTCCCGCCCCTTCTGATCCCCGGTGCGGACCGCACCACCCCGACCGCCTACGCGACCGCCGCCACCCGGCTGCGCGAGCGCCTGCGCACGCTTCCCACCACCGAGCCGCTCCCGTTCCGCCACCAGAACAGCGGCGACTACGACGACGAGCTCCTGCTCCACCCCGACCTGGCCCGGCTGCCCCCGCCCCGCACCGGCCCGGCCGTCCACTACACGGCCCCGCCGCCCCCGGTCCACGGCTGAATCACACGCACAAAAGCCGCAGGCCCGGTGGAAGTGATTCCACCGGGCCTGCGGCGTCAGTAGCGGGGACAGGATTTGAACCTGCGACCTCTGGGTTATGAGCCCAGCGAGCTACCGAGCTGCTCCACCCCGCGTCGGTGAAATGAACACTACGCGACTCCCCCGGCAATACCTAATCGTTTTCCGACGGTCCCGCCCCCGGGGGGCCGATACCCGGCCGCCCCCGGCGCTCAGCCCCGCTGAATGCCGTCGGTGTCGAGCAACAACCCCCGGCGTCCGTCCGCACACTGCGCGAGCAGCGCCGGCCCCCGCTGCTCGACGGCGAGGTACCAAGTGCCTGGCACCAACTCCGCCACCGGCTCCAGCGAACCGTCCTCGCTCACCATCTCGCGAGCCACCGGCACGGCGAACCAGAACGGCTGGAAACCCGGCTCCGGGTCGGACACCACGGCACCGGCCATGCGTTCGGCCTTGCGCAGGGTCTGCCGGGCATGGCTCTCCGCCACGTCACTGCCCCCGCGCTGGATGCCGTCCCTATCGCGCAGCAGCCCCCTGCGACCGTCCTCGGTCCGCGCGACGAGGGCCCCGTCGCTCTGCCCGATGGCGAGGTACCAGACACCCGGCACCAGTTCCGCCACCGACTCCGGCGAACCGTCCTCGCTCACCATCTCGCGAGCCACCGGGACCGCGAACCAGAACGGCTCGAAGCCCGGATCCTCCGCCGCCCCGTAGTCCACGTAATACCCACGCTCGATGCCGTCCGCGTCGAGCAGCAGCCCCCGGCGACCCTCCGCGGTCTGCACGACGAGAGCCTTGCCCCGCTGCTCGACGGCGAGGTACCAGGTGCCCGGCACCAACTCCCCCACCGGCTCCAGCGAACCGTCCTGTCCCATGAACGGGCGGGTGGCCGGCACGGCGAACCAGAACGGCTGGACAGCCCGGTCCGGGGAGGCGGCCAGCGCGTTCGCCAGCCGCTGCGCGGTCTCCACCGTCTGCAGGGCGCGGCGCTCCGCCTCCTGCCGCAGCGCCTCGGTCTCCAGGCGTAACAGCTCCGCCCGCCGCTCCATCTCCGCGAGCCGCTGCTCGGCTTCGCTCTGCCGGTCGGCCAGGCTCGCCGGGTCGGGCGCGGCCCCGTACGGCGCTGCCCCGTCCGATACGGCCCGGTTGCGGGCGATCGCGATACGGCCACCGGTATTGCGGTTGCGCTGCTGGGGCACCGGCCGGGACCTGCTCGCCAGCCGCCCGCGAAGATGCCGGTAGAGGGTGTCCATGTCGAGCGGATCGGGCCGGTCCGGAATGCCCTCGGTCAGCGTCGCGATCAGCTCGCCGGTGAACGCCGTATAGGTCTCCCCGGGCGGCGACAGCGCGGGCCGGGTCTCGGCGGAGGCCGTCAGCAGGCAGGTCCCCTCGACAATCGCCTGGTCCGCGATGTGCGCGCTGGCACTCATCCGCCCGAGCAGCGCACGTCCGCTGTAACAACAGTCGAGGATCACCACGGTCCGCCGGGCGCCCGCCTGCGGATCCAGCACCGCCCGCCGCAGATACTCGTACCGCAGCGAGGTGTACTCGCGTTCGCGGTCCGAATCGGGCAGGGCGAGATAGAGCTCGTCGGTGTGCGGATCCGTGAGCCCGTGCCCGGCGTAGTAGATGAACAGGGTGTCCTGGGCCTTACGGGCCCGGTCCCGCACCGTGTCCAGCACCTGCCCGGCACTGCCGGGTTGCGAGAGCACCGTGCATGCCTCGGCGGGCAGTCCCCACACCGCGGGATCGGTCAGCGCCTCCCGCAGCCCGGCCAGATTCCTGGCGACCGCGGGCAGCTTCTCCAGGTTGACGTAGTCATGGACGCCCACCAATACGGCCTCCGAGCGGGCCGGGTCCGACAAGACGGCCACGGCTACTCGCTGTCTCCGTCCGCCGCCACCGGAGCGGGCGCACCGCTCTCGTTCCAGACCCGCAGAATCTGCTCGACCGCCTCGGGAGAGCTGTCGTGCAGCGTCACCACCACACCGTCCCGTTCCAGCCGGACCTGTGGCGGCCGGGGTCGCGAGCCCCGCCAGGTGGCCACAGCGGTGATCAGGCTGCCCAGAGCAATGCTGTTGGCGACCACGACATTGACGAGATCCAGCCCCCCGCCCATGTGCCCCGGCTCCGGCTGCCCCGACCCGAGCGAAACCCGCACCTGCCCCCGCAACTCAGGCTCGGCCACCAGCCACCGGTACAACGACACCGCTCCCTCGGCATCCTCCGCCCCTCCCCCGAACGACAGATTGACCTCCACCCACCCGGCCCCTTCCATCGCCACCACTCCCACCCCACACCATAGAAGCGCACCCCCCACCCCGACGGGGTTTTCCCCAGGCCCGCCCCCCAAGGCCACGGGTTTTCCCCAGACCTGGAGCAACACCAATAGCAACGGGTTTCCCCACGCCCGGCGCCACCCCAAAGCCACCGGGGGCTTCCCCAACGCCACGCAACCCCACAACCACGGGGCTTCCACACGCCCGGCAGACGCCACACCCACCAGGTCTTCCCCGGGCCGGCACAACCCCGAGATCACGGGGTTTCCGCAGGACTGGCCACCAGCTGGGCCCCGCGACGCCCCACCCCCCTACCGCCCGGTCACGGCAACCCTCACTGCCCCCACGCAGCACCCCTCGCTGCTCCCCCGCCCCCCTCCTCCCCCTTCGGGGGAGGGGGCAGGGGTGGGTACAGGGGTGGGGGGAAGAACTCGCCTCGCGAAACAAAGACTGAGCACCAGTCACCGGCCCCGCCTGCCCGCCCCGGCGTCACCGCCCGCCCGTCAACACAAACGCCAGAGGCCCCGTCGATTTCTCGACGGGGCCTCTCGCTTGCTGTGCGCTCGGCAGGATTCGAACCTGCAACCTTCTGATCCGTAGTCAGATGCTCTATCCGTTAAGCTACGAGCGCTTGGCTTTCCGGCGGTTTTTCTTGCCGGTCGGCGTTGCGGGAACAACATTACATGACCTGCGGCGTGAGGCGAAATCCATTGCCCGTAACCCCTCTGACCTGCGGAAACGCCCTTGCGACGGGGATTGGGGGGTCACTCGGGCCAAGGGGAGTCCTCGATGATCCGGACGAAGTTCGGGCGGGTGTAGTGGTCTTCGCAGTGGCCCTGGGCATCGGCGTTCGCATTGCCGAAGGCGGGCCTGGGGGTGGCGGGCCGGGCCGGCACGGAAGGCGCGGAGGATGCGGCGCCTGAAGTCGGGGCGCGGTTGGCGGTGACGAGGGCCTCGCGCATTTCCGCGGGGAGGGCCTCGTAGGCAATTCCGGGGACGTCAGGTTCGACGTCGACTGTGACGAGGGCCACTTCCAGGGTTGGGTGACTGAGGGTTCCGGGGTGGTGTGCAGGGCGATGGCCTCCCGGACGCGGCGCGGGCCGGCAGCCCGCCCGCGCCGTCGGCCACCGAGAACCTCGGCCGCCCGGCAGGCGCCCCCGCCGGACGCCGCACCACCCCGGGCCCCGCACCACCCCGGACGCCGCACCACCGGGCCCCCAGTCACCCGACCGGCGCCGCCGCCCCAGCGACCGACGAGGCAGCGAGGGGAAGCGAGGGGAAAGCAGGCAGCCTGGGGATCTCGTAGGGAAGATCCCGTCGTCCCGCGCGCGCTCACCTGGCAGGGCCACCACGCGGTCATGCCCGGCCGAGCCAGGTCCGGCCCGACCGGCCGGCCCCGCCCCGCGCCCAGAGGCGCCCCAAGGCGCCCCGAAACGCGTTCAGGCCCCGATCTTGGAAGATCGGGGCCTGAACGAAGAGGAGCGGAGGCGGAGGGATTTGAACCCTCGATGGGGGGTAAGCCCCAAACCGCATTAGCAGTGCGGCGCCATAGACCGGACTAGGCGACGCCTCCACACACCCCACGCGCGCATGCACGCTGTGGCGTGTCCAGATGATGGCACAGCTCCAAGGGCTGTCACCAATCGCCCCCTACGGTACTAGGCGCGTGGGCCACCCGGCAAAGACGTTTTTGCAGCGCAACGTCGGGGGCGGCAGCGCGTTAGAGGTGTCGGGGACGCGACGACTCGCGTTGTCGTGCGCCCCCGGCGTGTACGTGCCGCGTACCGCCCCGCACTCGCCTCTGGAGCCTGTGATGCCGTATCGCCGGATGTCGTCCTTCCTCACCGCGGCCGCCACCACCGCCACGGCCGCGACCACGGCCGTGTCCCGTCTCTCCACCGCCACGAGCGCCACCACGGCCGCGTCCCGTCGCTCCGCCACCGCTTCCGCGGCCTCCGCCGCCGTGTCCGTCGTCTCCGCCGCCGCTGTGCTGGCCCTGGCGGCGCCCGCCGCGGTGGCCGCCCCCATCCCGCTGCCGCACGTCCGGTCCGGGGACGGCGTCATCGGCGCCGGGCACCACGCCCCCACCCCCAAGCCCCTCCCGGTCGGCCGCCCCCTCCCGGTCGGCCACCACTCCGCGGCCGGTCACCACTCCACGACCGGCCACCACTCCGCAGCCGGTCACCACTCCACGACCGGTCACCACTCCGCAGCCGGTCACCACTCCACGGCCGGTCAACCCGCCCCGGAGAACCACCACGCCCCGGTCAACCACGCCCCGGCCGACCACCGCGCCCCGGACGGCCACCGCTCGCCGACCGACCACCGCCCGCCCACCGGCCAGGATCCCGACGCCCCCTACCCCGGCGTCGTCGATCACCTCACCGTGACCGTGCACGGCACCGGTTCGGCGGGGGCGGACGGGACCTTCGAGCTGTACTGCCACCCCGCGCGTGGCAACCACCCGCATGCCAAGGAGGCATGCAAGAAGCTGGACGGGATGACGCGGTGGGGGCGGGATCCGTTCGCGCCGGTGCCGCAGGGGGCGAACTGCACGATGATTTACGGCGGTCCGGCCACCGCGCATATCACCGGGACCTGGGCGGGGCGGCCCGTCAACGCGGATTTCCGGCGCACCAATGGGTGTGAGATCAGCCGCTGGAGCAGCTTCGAACCCCTGCTCCCGTCGACCGGTTCATGACCCGGTTCATGCCCTAGTAGCGGGCCAGGTCAGGACGATGGGGCACATGTCGGGCGTGCGGCGAGTCGCACACTGCCGTGGCATTACCTCCTCGTCATCCGCCTCCGCGTCCCGGGCAAGTGCCCGTAGACTCCATCCCAGCGATCCGCCACGGTGGGTCGGCAAGGTGCGGTAACAGGGAGGAAGCGTCGTCGTGAGCAGCAGGCCATCCCGAGGCGCTGCTCGCCTCGCAGCCATACTCGACGCCCTCCCCGACGCGCTGTTGCTCGTCAACTGCAACGGCACGGTCGTCAACGCCAACACCATCGCGCTGGAGACCTTCGAGGCGCCGGGCACGGCCCTGGTGGGGCGCGGGCTGCTCGATCTGCTGCCGTCCTTCGACTCCAAGCGCATCCCGGGGTCCATGCGACGCCGGGACGAGGAGGAGGAACGGACCCGGACGAAGCCGACGCGGATGGTCGCGCGGCGGACGGACGGGACGGAGCTGCTGGTCGAGGTGACCAGCGCCAATCTGGAGGACGGGCGGACCCCGTACGAGTCGGCCTTCGAGGCGGCGTACGCCGATCACCGGAATGGCTATACGGGCAATGAGCTGCTGATGCTCGTCGTCCGTGATCTGACCGGGACGCTGGACACCGAGACCGAGCTGGCCCGTCAGCAGCGGCAGACCGAGATGATTCTGCGGGCCGCGGCCGAGGGTGTGGTCGGGGTCGACGCCGACGGCAAGGTCGTGCTCGTCAATCCGTCCGCGGCGCAGATCCTCGGCTACCGGGCGAGTGAGCTGGGCGGCAAGGAGCTGCATCCGCTGATCCACCACTCGCGGGCGGACGGTTCGGCGCTGCCGTGGGAGGACACCCCGCTGGCCGACACGCTGAAGTCGGGGCGCAAGCACCGGGTGCGTGGGCAGGCGCTGTGGGCGAAGGACGGACGGGCGGTGTCCGTCGATCTGACGACGGCGCCGGTGCGGGACGGCGATCAGCTCGTCGGCGCGGTGATGACCTTCACCGACCGCCGGGCGTTCGACGCGCTGGCGGCCCGGCACGCCCAGCTGCTGGCGGTGCTCGACCAGGCGCTGCGCGGGCCGCTGGAGGAGCTGAAGGGCGAGCTGGGCACGCTCGCGTCCGACCCGGCCGGGCAGCTGTGGCCCGAGGCGAACCAGATCCTGCACCACCTCGCGGCGGGCCATGCCCGGATGACGACGCTGGTGGACAACGTCCTGAGCTATCAGCGGCTGGACTCCGGCAAGGAGAAGCTCAACCGCACGAAGGTTTCGCTGGACGGTGTGGTCGCGGCCGGTGTGGAGGGCGCGATCGAGCTGATCGGTCCGGGCCGGGCGCAGTTCGCGGTGCATGCGCCGCCGATAGAGGCGACGGTCGACGCGGAGCGGATCGCGCAGGCGCTGTCGCATCTGATCGCGGATGTCGCGGGGGTCGATTCGACGGGGCGGATGCCGGCCGGTGAGGCCGCCATGGGCGGGCGTTCGGGGCCGGTCCCCGGCGATTCGACGATCGTGGTGGCGGCGGCCAAGCGCGGTGATGTCGTACGGATCGAGGTGCGCGGCCCGTACGGTGGCGGCGACCCGGTTCATGAGCCGATCGTCCGCGGCATCGTGCGGCAGCACGGCGGGCTGATGCAGACGCACGAGGTGCCCGGTGGCGGACCCGGCGCGGGCGGCAGCGCGTATGTGCTGGAGCTGCCGGTGGCGGGGGACGGCGCCTCCCCGGATGGTGCGACGGCCGGGGCTGACGCGGCGACCGGCAACGAGACGACGGTGATGCCGGTACCGGCGGCCCGTGCGCGCGGCACCCAGGGCAACGCGGCGGACGCGGGCGCGGCCGGCGGCGGCCAGGGGCCGGACGACGAAGGACACGAGGGCGGCGAGGGGCCGTCCGGTGGTGACGGTGGGCCGGGCGGTTCCGACGGGTCCGGTGCGCCGCTCGGTGGCGGTGGGGCCGCGGCCGGCGCGGCGGTGCCGGAGCAGACGGGCGGGGCGCAGCCGACCGGTCGCCGGCGGGCGCGGCACTCGGGTGCGGAGCAGGGCGCGCATCCGGGCGGCCCGGAGGCCGGGGTGCCGCAGGCCGGTGTGCCGCACGGTGTTGTCGCCGAGGGCGCGCAGGGTGCGACCGGCCCGGGAGCGGTGGACCACGGTCCGGGCGCGCATCCCGGTCAGGGGGACGCCGTGCACGGTGCCCAGGGCGGCCCGGTCACGGACGGCCGGGGGCTGCCGCCCGGTATGGCGGGGGCCGAGGCCGTACCGCCGACGGGACGGCGCCGGGCCCGGCAGGGCGCGACGGAGGGCGGCGGACTGCCCGCCCTTCCCTCCGGGGCGAGCCCGGCTCCGGAGCAGCCGCACGGGCTCGCGGCAGGACCGCAGGGCCAGGGACCGCAGGACCAGGGGCCGGCGGCCGGTCCGCAGGGGCCCGCGGCGCCGTCAGCCAACGGGGCGGCCCCGGTGCCGGCCTCGGCGCCCGGCCGGCCGAGCCCGCAGATTCCAGTTCAGAGCCCGGCTCCGGGGCAGACTCCGGCGCCGGGCCGGCCGCATGTTCCGGGGCAGGCCACGGGCCCCGGCCAGACACCGCCCCCGGGCCCCCAGGGGCTCGCCCCCGTCCAGGCGGGTGGCCGACGGGCGCGCCGGGCGCTGGCCGAGGCGCCGGAGCGGACCGTCCCGGGTGAGCGGAACGGGGCGGCCGCGGCCTCCGGGGCACAGCAGCCGGCCGGTGCGCGTACCGCCTTCGCGCTGCCGCTGGCCGCCGCGGACCGGACCCCGGAGTCGTCGGTGCCGGCGCTGCCCGCGACCGCCGACCAGGTGCCCGCGCAGTCGGCCGGTCCGCAGGAGGGCGCCGGTACGGGACGCCGCCGGGCGCGTCGGCCGGTGGCCGGTGGCCCGGACGCGGCGGTACCCGGCGGGCAGCCGGGGCACGAGCCCGAAGGGCCCGTCAGCTCCGGTGCACCGCAAGGGGAGTGGGACGGCGAGCCGACCGGCAGACGGCGGGCCCGACGGGCCGCGGCCGAGGAGCGTGCGGCCGCCGCGATGGCCGACGCCGAGTCGTCCGGCACCTTTGTCGCGGGCCCGGAGGGGCTCGTGGCGCAGCCCACCGAACCGGTCGAGGCGACGGGTACGGCCGGTGGCACGACGCCCGGTATCGCCCCCGCGCCGGAGGCCGGTGCCCCGCAGGCGCCCGCCGCGCCGCAGCCGTCCCCCGCTCCCGTCGCGCCTCAGGACCCGCAGAGCCCCCAGGCCCCCACCGGCCGTCGCCGGGGCCGTCCCAGCCCCGCCGAGGAGGCCGCGGGCCGGCCGCCCGTGCCGCCGCAGGGCGGGCCCGCCGCGGCGGCGCACCGGCAGCCGCTGCCGCCGGCCGCCGAGGACGACGGGTATGCCGCGGGGCACTCCCAGGGGCGGGCGTTCAGCGTGCGGACGCTCGGTCAGGGTGTGCCGTTCGCCCAGCAGATCGCCGATCAGCAGCGCCCGCCGGCACCGCCCGGCAGCACCCCGCCGGGCGGTACGTCCGCCGGTTCGGGCCGCCGCCGCAAGCTCGCCGCGCCGCAGGAGGACCGGCGCGCGGCGGGCGCCGAGCCCACGCCGGCCGAGGCGCCCGCGCACCCCGGTGTCCCGCAGCCCAAGCCGCAGGCTCCGGCCCCGCCGCAGTCCCAGCCGCAGCCGCAGCCGCATCTGATGGATGCCAGTGAGGGCCGGGCCTTTGCGATCTCCGCGCCCGATGAGGGCAGCGAGGGCCCCGAGCCGCTGGACGGCCCGAACGGCGCCATAGAGGTGATGGACCGTCAGCCGATGCCGATGGACGACGAGTTGCCGCCGGAGCCGCTGGACAATCCGCGCCGGCTGCTGGTCTGGCCGGCCCCGGATGTCGCCACCCAGCAGGCGCTGAGCGACCGCGGCTACCGCCCGGTGATCGTCAACTCCCGCGAGGAGGTGGACGCCCAGATCGCCGCGTATCCGGCGGCGCTCTTCGTCGACCCGCTGACGGGGCCGATCACCCGTACCGCGCTTCAGTCGCTGCGTCAGGCGGCGGGCGCGGCCGAGGTCCCCGTCCTGGTGACCGCCGGTCTGGGGCAGGCCACCCGGGAGGCCGCGTACGGTGCCGACCCGGCCGTGCTGCTCAAAGCGCTGGCCCCGCGCGACAGTGACGTGCACCCGCCGCGGGTGCTGCTGATCGAGCAGAACGACGACATCGCGGGCGCCCTGACCATGTCGCTGGAGCGGCGCGGGATGCAGGTCGCCCGGGCCGGCGCGGATGCCGACGCGGTCACTCTCGCGACGCAGATGCGGCCGAATCTGGTCGTGATGGATCTGATGCAGGTGCGGCGCCGGCGGGCCGGCATCGTCGACTGGCTGCGCGCCAACGGGCTGCTCGACCACACGCCGCTGGTCGTCTACACCTCCGCCGACATGGACCCGGCGCAGCTGCCCCGGCTGGCGGCCGGCGAGACGGTGCTCTTCCTGGCGGAGCGCTCCACGAGCGCCGAGGTGCAGAGCCGGATCGTCGACCTGCTCGCCAAGATCGGCACGAACTGACCCGTGGTGGGGCCCGGACCGCCGGGCCCCACCGCAGGGTGTCCTACGCCAGCAGCGTCACGTCCAGCTCGCCCTCCGCGTACTGCTTGCGCAGCACCTTCTTGTCGAACTTGCCCACGCTGGTCTTGGGCACCGCCGGGATCACCGCCCACCGCTCCGGCAGCTGCCAGCGCGCGATCCGCTCACCGAGGAACGCCTTCAGCTCCTCGTAGCCGATGGTCGCGCCGTCGTTGAGCACCACCGTCGCCAGTGGCCGCTCGCCCCACTTGTCGTCCGGGACGGCGACCACCGCGGCCTCGACCACATGCGGGTGCGCCATCAGATGGTTCTCCAGCTCGACCGAGGAGATCCATTCGCCGCCGGACTTGATGACGTCCTTGGCGCGGTCGGTCAGCGTGAGATAGCCGTTCGGGGTGATGGTGCCGACATCGCCGGTGCGCAGCCAGCCGTCGGGGCTGAACTTGTCCTCGGGGCGCAGCGGGTGGCCCTGCGCGCCGCCGTAGTAGGCGCCCGCGATCCACGGCCCGCGGACCTCCAGCTCGCCCGCGGCCCGGCCGTCACAGGGCAGTTGCTCGCCGTCCGGGCCGATCAGCCGGGCTTCCACGGAGGCGGGGAACCGGCCCTGGGTGGCGCGGTAGGCCCACTCCTCGTCGCCGCTGACCCCGGCCGGCGGGTGGGAGACGCTGCCGAGCGGGGAGGTCTCGGTCATGCCCCAGGCGTGCACGACGCGGATGCCGTGCCGCTCCTCGAAGCCGCGCATCAGGGCGGGCGGGCAGGCGGAGCCGCCGATGACGACCGTGTGCAGACAGGCGACGTCCCGCTGCTTGGCGTCCAGTTCGGCGAGCAGGCCCTGCCAGATGGTGGGGACGGCGGCGCCGATGGTGGGCCGGACGGTCTCGATCATCTCGGCGAGCGGCGCGGGCTGGAGGAAGCGGTCCGGCATCAGCAGCGAGGCGCCGGCCATGAACGCGGCGTGCGGCAGGCCCCAGGCGTTGACGTGGAACATCGGCACGACGGGCAGGGTGATGTCGCGGGAGCTGAGCGCGAACGCCTCGGCGGTGTTGACCTGCATCGAGTGCAGATAGAGCGAACGGTGGCTGTAGAGGACGCCCTTGGGGTCGCCGGTGGTCCCGGAGGTGTAGCAGAGCGCCGCGGCCTCCCGCTCGTCGATCTCCGGCCAGGCGTAGCTGTCCGGGCGGCCGGCGATCAGCTCTTCGTAGTCGTGCACCCGGGCCTGCGCGCCGTCGAGGACCGACCGGTCGCCGGGGCCCGCGACGACGATGTGACGGAGGTTCGGCAGCTGCGGGAGCAGCGGGGCGAGCAGCGGGAGCAGGGTGCCGTTGACGAGCACGACCCGGTCCTCGGCGTGGTTGATGATCCACACCAGCTGCTCGGCGGGCAGCCGCAGATTGAGGGTGTGCAGCACCGCCCCCATGGAGGGGATCGCGAGATAGGCCTCCATGTGTTCCGCGTTGTTCCACATGAGCGTGCCGACCCGTTCCTCGCCGGCCACCGACAGCTCGTCACGCAGCGCATGGGCGAGCCGGGCGGCCCGGCGGCCGATCTCGGCGAAGGTGCGCCGGTGCGGGTCCCCCTCGGTCCAGGTGATGACCTGCGATTCACCGTGAACCGTCGACCCGTGGGTCAGGATTCGCGAGACGGTGAGCGGTACGTCCTGCATCGTGCTGAGCACCGGGTGCCTCCGCTGTGTACGGGCGGGTAATGGTGCTGAGATTGTCGACGCATACCGCTTGGTATGTCACGCCCCCTGGCGTGTGTTCTTGCCCGCTCATGGAGGCATATGGCCGGGAGCGGGGCGGGCACGGGGCGGGCCGCCGCGGCCCGCCCGGCAGTTTTCCGGCGCCGCCGCCCCGCCCGGCGGCCCCTCCCCCGTTCCCCCAGGTCAAAGGCCAGGCAGCCGTCGTTCACCCGGAGGGATGGCCCTTACGGCACGTTGCTTGTGCGGTGTCCGGACGGAGCAGCACGCTGACGAGCGTCCGGTTTTCCCGGTTTCCTCTTCTGACAGGAGCGTCTTATGCGCCCCCACCTCGGTCGTTGCCTCGTCCTTGCCGCCCTGGGCGGTGTCGGTGTCGGTGTCCTCGCCTGCGGCACCGCTCAGGCGGCGCCCACGGCCGCCCCGGCCCCGCGGGCCGCTGTCGACGGCCCCTCCCTCGGCCGCCCGCTGTTCGGCGGGCAGTTGGACACCGTCGCCGGGCTGGGCGGGGGCGTGATCTCCGGTGGCGGGCGGCCGGTGGCCACCCAGGCCGGCGGCGGGCGGTGATGCCACGGCGCTGACCGCCGGCCACCGGCGGGCCGGCCGGCCGCTCACGGGCGCCGATCGGCCACCGGGGTCACCGCCTGGAGGACCAGCACCGACAGATCGTCCTCGACCGGGCCGGTGCCGAAGTCGTGTGCGGCGCGCCGGACATGCTCGGCGAGGGCCTTGGCGCCCAGGCCGGTTCCGTCCCGCAGCACCTCGATCAGACCGTCGTTGTCGTCCAGCTGCCAGTTGCCGCAGCGGCGTTCGGTGACCCCGTCGGTCACACACAGCAGCGTCTCCCCCGGGGCGAGGGTGAAGGAGCTGGCCTGGAATTCGGTGCCCTCGTCGATGCCGAGCAGCATCTGGGGGTCGGAGGCCGCCTCGACCCGGCCGTCGACGAACATGTGCAGCGGCGGCGGATGGCCGGCGGTGGCGACCGTACAGCGGGCCCCGGCGGTGCCCGGATCGACCTCCAGCTCGCCGTACAGCAGGCTCAGAAAGCGGGAGCTGGCCTGTTCGCCGCCGAGCTCCACCGCCTCCGCGCTCTCCTCGGCCATGGCCAGATTCAGCCTGCCGAGCACCGACTCGACGCCGTGCCCCTCACGGGCCAGCAGCCGCACCAGATGGCGGGCCAGGCCGGTGACGGACATCGCCTCCGGGTCCTTGCCCTGGACGTCGCCGAGCAGGAAGCACCAGCGCCGGTCGCCCATCGGGAAGACGTCGTAGAAGTCGCCGCCGACGGTCTGGCCCTCGCCGTGCGGCTCGTAGACGATCGCCGTGTCGACGCCGGGAATGCTGGCGAGCGTCGCGGGCAGCTGCCGCCGCTGGAGCGCCAGGCTGATGGTGGTCTGCCGGGTGTACTGCCGGGCGGTGAACACGGCCTGGGCGACGCGGCGGGCGACATCCTCGACCATCCGCACCACGGTGTCGGTCATCTGGAGGTGTCCCGCCCGGCCGAGCAGCAGCATGCCCTGGTCGGTGTCCCGGGCGACCAGGGGGAAGGCCAGCGCGGACCCGCCCGAGGAGGTCGCGCCGGCGCATTCCGGCCAGGGCCAGGGGGTCCCGGCGGTGCGGATGAGGTCGGCCGGCGGGTCCACCTCCAGGTCGGCGCGGAGCGGGGCGATCCGCCGCTCATCGACGTGCCAGACCCGGGAGAGCTGCATCGTGCCGCTTTCGGTGGTCAGCCAGATCGCGCACCAGTCGGCGAGCCGGGGCACCAGCAGCTGGGCGGCGAGCGCGGTGACCATGTCCTGGTCGAGCTGCCCGGCCAGCAGTTCGCTGGTCTCGGCGAGGAAGGACGGGCCGCCGCGGTCGGCCCATTCGGCGGCGTAGCCGTGCGTATGGCGGCGCTGGGCGACGGGCTGGGCCGGCCGGGGAGGCGCGACGGCGCGCGACTCGGGCCGGGACACGGAGCCGATCGTGCCGGGCTCGCCCTCGGTCGCCTCCAGCCGGAACCACACGGTCTTCACCGACTTGCGGTAGGTCACGCCCCACGATTCCGCCAGCGCGCCCACCAGCTGGAGGCCGTATCCCGGCTCGCCGGTGCGGGCGTCCACCCCGCCGCGTACCCGCCGGGCCGGATGGCGGTCGGAGACCTCCATGACCAGGCCCAGCTTGGCCGGGCGGCGTTCCCCGTCGCCCTCGGCGGGCTCCTGGTCGTGCTCCAGCCGGCAGGTCACATCGATCTCGGTACCGGCGTACATCACGGCATTGGTGACCAGCTCGCTGGTCAGCAGGACGGCATCGTGGATGAGCTCCGCATTGATCGCCGCCGAGCCGGGCCCTGCGGTGGCGGACGGCGCGGCGGCCCGTTCGGTGAGCAGGGCGCGCACGAACTTGCGTGCGCCGGCGGCCGCGAGCTGGTTCGCGGGCAGACCTTTCCGGGACACGGATTCCGTCGTGTGCGGGGAGGACAGCGGCACCACTGCGCCCCCTGGATATGCCGGGAAAAAGTGATTACGAGCGCTTTATACTATGTCATACCTGCCCAAATGGATCACTCTGCCCGATGGGATTTCCCCGCTTCGATCACTGGGGGATGGTGTGCCATGGCGCTCGACCCCGCCCGGCCCGAGCCTCCCGAGCCCGCGCAGCCCGCCAAGCCCTCCGAACCGCCCGAGCCGTCGTCCGAGCAGTCCGAGCCCGCCGGGTACGTCCGGCCCGTGCCGCCCGCGCCCCCGCCCGACGGCCAGTGGGTACGCACGAGTGAGCTGCGGCCGCTGCTCGCGGCGATGAACGCGGTGCGCGACGGGGATTTCACCACGCGTGTGGAGAGCTCGCCGGCCGGCGGCTCCACGGACGGGGTGCTGGCCGACATGGCCGGCGTCTTCAACCAGATCATCGCCCGCAACGCCCATCTCGCCTCCGAGCTGCAACGCGTCCGCGGCGAGATCATCCGGCAGGGGCGGCTGGACGAGCGGATCTCCGCGAGCCCCGGCCAGGGGACCTGGACGACGAACATCGAGGCGGCCAACACCGTGCTCGAAGCGCTGGTGGTCCCGCTCGCCAAGGCCACCCGGGTGCTGGACGCGGTGGCCGACGGCGATCTGACCCAGCGGGTCGATCTGCACGACGGCAACCGCCAGCTCCGCGGCGATCTGCGCCGCCTGGGCAACGGCGTCAACCGCATGGTCGACCAGTTGTCGCTGTTCACCGGCGAGGTCACCCGGGTCGCCCGCGAGGTCGGCACCGAGGGGCGGCTGGGCGGCCGGGCCAAGGTCCAGGGGCTGTCCGGTGACTGGCTGCATGTGACCGAGGCGGTCAACACCATGGCGTCCCGGCTGACGGCGCAGGTGCGGGACATCGCCGTGGTCACCACCGCGGTGGCCACCGGCGACCTGACCCAGCAGGTGACGGTCGAGGCGACCGGCGAGCTGCTGGAGCTGAAGCTCACCGTCAACAAGATGGTGGACCAGCTGCGGGCG
>NZ_BBNO01000002.1:380981-730447 GCF_000829715.2 Streptomyces lydicamycinicus
AACCTGGGCGGTCAGGCCCAGGTCAGGGGCGTATCCGGCGTCTGGAAGGACCTCACCGAGAGCGTCAACTTCATGGCGCTCAACCTGACGTCCCAGGTCCGCAACATCGCCCAGGTGACCACGGCGGTGGCCAACGGCGATCTGTCCAAGAAGATCGATGTGGACGCCCGCGGCGAGGTCCTGGAGCTGAAGGACACCGTCAACACGATGGTCCAGCAGCTGCGGGCCTTCGCCGACGAGGTCACCCGCGTCGCCCGCGAGGTCGGCACCGAGGGCCGGCTCGGCGGCCGGGCGCAGGTCCATGGCGTATCCGGCGTCTGGAAGAACCTCACCGACAACGTCAACTCCATGGCGGACAACCTGACCTCCCAGGTCCGCAACATCGCCCAGGTCGCCACCGCCGTCGCCAAGGGCGATCTGTCCAAGAAGATCGACGTGGACGCCCGCGGCGAGATCCTGGAGCTGAAGACGACGATCAACACGATGGTCGACACCCTGTCCTCGTTCTCGTCCGAGGTGACCCGGGTGGCCCGCGAGGTCGGCAGTGAGGGCCAGCTCGGCGGCCAGGCCCGGGTCGAGGGCGTCTACGGCACCTGGAAGCGGCTGACCACCAGCGTCAATGAGCTGGCGCTGAATCTGACCACGCAGGTCCGGGCGATCGCCGAGGTGGCCAGCGCGGTCACCCAGGGCGATATGTCCGGCTCGATCACCGTCGACGCCCAGGGCGAGGTCGCCGCCCTGAAGAACAACATCAACCTGATGGTCGCCAACCTCCGCGAGACCACCCGCGCCAAGGACTGGCTGGAGTCCAACCTGGCCCGTATCGCCAGCCTGATGCAGGGCCACCGCGACCTGGTCGAGGTCGCGGACCTGATCCTGCGCGAGCTGACCCCGCTGGTGAACGCGCAGTTCGGCGCGTTCTTCCTGGCCGAGGCGGGCGCCGAGCCGGGCGAGGGCCTGGAGCTGATCGCCGGTTACGGCACCGGCCAGCCCGAGGGCCGCCGCTCCCTGCCGCGGCTGCGGCTGGGCACCCCCGGCTGGGGCCTGATCACCCAGGCCGCCACGGAGAAGAAGCGCATCGTCGTCGAGGCCGTTCCGCCGGACTACATCACCATCAGCTCCGGACTCGGCGCCTCGGCCCCGGCCAGCATCGTCATCCTGCCCGTCCTCTTCGAGGACCAGGTGCTCGGTGTCATCGAGCTGGCCTCGTTCAGCCGGTTCAGCGAGGTCCACCTCGCCTTCATCGACCAGTTCGTGAACACCATCGGCGTCTCGATCAACACCATCATCGCCAACTCCCGTACGGAATCCCTGCTTTCGGAATCCCAGCGGCTGACCGCGGAGCTCCGGCAGCGCTCCGACGAACTCCAGCTGACGAACGCCGAGTTGGAGGAGAAGGCGGCCCTGCTCGCCACCTCCTCCCAGTACAAGTCGGAATTCCTGGCGAATATGTCGCACGAGCTGCGCACCCCGCTGAATTCCCTGCTGGTGCTCTCCCGGCTGCTCGCCGACAACCCCGACGGCCGGCTCTCCCCGCAGGAGGTGGAGTTCGCGGTCACCATCCACCGCGCGGGCTCCGACCTGCTCCAGCTCATCAACGACATCCTCGATCTGTCGAAGATCGAGGCCGGCCGGATGGACGTCCACCCCAAGACGCTGCCGCTGATCAAACTCCTCGACTACGTCCGCGCCACCTTCCGGCCGCTCACCCTCGACCGTGGTCTCAGCTTCGATGTCACGGTCGGCGAGAACGTCCCCAAGGAACTGTTCTCCGACGAACAGCGCCTCCAGCAGATCCTGCGCAATCTGCTGTCCAACGCGGTGAAGTTCACCTCCTCCGGCGGCGTGGAACTCATCGTCCAGCGCGTTCCGGGCTCGGATTTCGAGGAGGAGTCCCTGCGGGCCGCCGACGATGTCATCGCGCTCTCCGTCAAGGACACCGGGATCGGCATCTCGCCGGAGAAACTCGACGGCATCTTCGAGGCGTTCCAGCAGTCCGACGGCACCACCAACCGCAAATACGGCGGCACCGGCCTCGGCCTGTCCATCAGCCGCGATATGGCCGCACTGCTCGGCGGCCGGATCATCGCCGAGAGCGAGCCGGGCGTCGGCTCCACCTTCACCCTGTACGTGCCCGCGCGCTATACGGGCCCGTTCCCCGCCCCGAGCCCCACCGCCGCCACCCGCCCCGCAGACAGCACCGCCCAGTCCGGCCCCGTCCTGGCCGAACAGCTCACGGCCGAGCGCGAACCGCAGCGCAGCGCGCCGGCCGGTGACCTCTTCCCCACCCCGGCGGACCAGGAGCTGACGTCCCCCACGGGAGGACCCTCCCCCGACGGCGGCGCCGTCACCTGGCCCGAGACCACCCGCCTCAAGGACTGGCTCAGCGGACGCGCCGGCGAGGTGCTGGCCCAGCGCCGGATCCTCATCGTCGACGACGACATCCGCAATGTCTTCGCGCTCACGCATGTACTGGGCCGGGTCGGTATCAGCGTGAAGTACGCGGAAAACGGCCGTGAGGGCCTGGAAGTCCTCGACCGGACTCCGGATGTCTCGCTGGTGCTGATGGACATCATGATGCCCGAAATGGACGGCTACGAGATGATCAAGGCGATCCGGCACGCGCCTCGGTTCGCCGACCTGCCGGTCATCGCCCTCACCGCGAAGGCCATGCCCGGTGACCGGGAAAAGGCGATCGAGAGCGGGGCCAATGACTACATCCCCAAGCCGGTCGATGTGGACCGGCTGCTGTCCGTGATCTGCCGCCTTCTCGACCCGGAGCACGGTGATCCGTCGCCGCACCCCGAGCCCGGTGACCCCGATATCCCCCATGCCGCCGAAGGCAGCGGCGGCATCGGCCAGGACGACCAGGGAACGGCGGGGCAGGAATCATGACGACCACACCCGACACCTCATCCAGCATTCTCATCGTCGACGACATGGAGGAGAACCTCGTCGCGCTGGAGGCCGTTCTGGGCTCCCTCACGCAGAAAGTGGTCCGCGCGCGATCCGGCGAGGAGGCCCTCAAGGCCATGCTCCGCGAGGAATTCGCGGTGGTGCTCATCGATGTGATGATGCCGGGCATGAACGGTTTCGAGACCGCCGCCAATATCAAGGGCCTCGACCAGACCAAGGACGTCCCGATCATTCTCCTCACCGGTGCCTCGGTCGACCCGAACTACGCCTATCGCGGCTACACGGTCGGCGCCGCCGACTTCCTCATCAAGCCCTTCGACCCCTGGCTGCTGCGCACCAAGGTGAACGTCTTCCTGGACCTGCACCGCAAGAACCGTCAACTGGCCGCCCAGGCCGAGCAGTTGAAACGCCTGCTGACCTCGGACGAACAGCCCCGCGGCGAGAGCGCACCGGCCGCCCCGGCGCCGGGTGCCGCGCCCGCACCACCGCCCGCCACGACGGTCTCGGCCTCGGCCGCCCCTCCGCCGCCGGTTGCGCCCGAAGGCGCCCGGGAGACCGGAGAACCCGGGGAATCCGCAGAAGCCGGGGAAGTCGGAAGGGCCGGGGAAGCCGGGGAGGCCGGTGCCCCCGGGCAGCCCGCCGCGCCCCCTGTCACACCCTCCGTCACACCCCCCGAAAGCCCGGAATTCCGGGCGCATTCCGGGCCCGTGCCGCCGCCCGTTTCCCCCGGGGCCGGCGACGCCTCCCGGCTGGCGGATATCGCCGGTCAGCTCGCCGAGGTGGAACTCCTCCTGCGTGACGCCCAGGGCACCGACAAGAAACGCCTGGCCGACCGCATCGCGGAATTGGAACAGGCGGTGGGCAGGCTCCTGGTGAGCCGGGGCACCTGAATCCACGTGCCGCACAGCCGTGTCGGCGGCGCCCGGTGGACACCGCCGACACGACCTGCAACGCCAAGAACGCTACGCTCCTGGACCTTCTTGGGCGCTCTTGCCCCGGATCCCCGGAATCTTGTTGACAGTAAAGGCGTACATTCCCCCGAGGACGAATATCGCCAGATACTGAGCCCAGGTGATGTCATCGAGCACACTGTTCACCGCGACGACCACACCGGCCCAGAGAAGAGTGAATACGATCTTGGCCATCAGAATTCCCTAACCGTCAGGAGAGCGAAGCGAGGCAGCCGGTGGCTCCGGCGACCACGGTCTTCTTCGCGATGTCCGAGGCCACGTCCTTGCTGACGTAGCGGCCGACGACCAGCGCGCCGGCTCCGCCGATCGCCCCCTTGATCAGGCAGTTCTTCACCATCTTCTGCATCTTGGTGTGGTTCATGAGGTAGGCGCAGTCGTCCTTGCTCTTGGACATGGTGCACATCGAACGGGCTTCTTCGATGGGGTTCACCATGCTCGACTGAGCCGCTGGCCGCGGGTCCGACTCGGCGTGGGCCACTCCGGCGCCACTGGCGAGGACGATGCCTCCCACCATGACGGCCGACATCGCACCCGAGACAAGGCTCTTCATTGAATTTCCCCGATTCAACGTTCTTATGCGGCGCGGGTATGGGTCAGATACCGCGCTCTCTTTGCCACTCACAAACGTAGTTGCCGATATGCACTCAGGGAACCCTGTTGAGCCGATCTTGAGCTTGACGATTTTGTGAAACTCGCACGCGGCATTCGATGTTCACGTTTCGGTCGACTGATACGCAATGTCCAAACATCGGCGGACGCGGGAACATTGCGGCCGCGGCAAGCCGGATCCCCGGCTCCTCACGACCGTCCGCCGAACTGCCAGTTGTGCACTTCGATATCGGCGTACCGGTCCGCCGTCAGGACGGCGCGCGCCGTGTCCGGGTCCGTCGCCCGCACCAGCGCCGCCGTGCCCAGCCAGGCGGCGCCGTCGTCGGACAGCAGCGGCCCGTACGCGATCAACTCGTCCCGCGCGGGTGGCAGATCGAGGTCTCCGGCCGGCCCGGCGCCGAGGCCGAGCACCAGATACCGGTTGCCGCCGGTCTCCCCACCAGGAAAGTCCCACATGGTGCGGCCCAATGTGTTGCGCCACCGGCGCAGCATCACATCGCGGTACACACCCGCTTGGTAGCCGGGCTCACCGAAGGCGAAAGCGCGGGCCGCGGCCGGATCCGGCAGGTCGACGATGTGCACACTGCCGGTGGGCGTCTCGCCGTCGCCGGCGAGGGTCGGACCACGGGCGATCATCTCCGCCCCGTACCCGTCCATATAGGACCAGTGCTCTTCCAGCAGCTCATCACGCAGCGCCAAGGAATCGGACCGATCGCGGTGATAGCAGAAGAATTCCATGCGCACAGTCTTCATCACCGTGCGCCACTATCGCCCAACAGGCGCTGAGAGTCGCGGAGTTCGGCAGGTCCGCTGCGGCCCGGCTCTCCCCATCCTGGCCGCATGGCTGAGACGCACACTTATGACGTAGCGATCGAATGGACCGGCAACCTCGGCTCGGGCACGGATACCTACCGTTCCTTCAGCCGTGCTCATGAAGTCCTGGCGACGGGAAAGCCGCCCATCGCGGCCTCCTCCGATCCCGCCTTCCGCGGCGACCCGTCCCGCTGGAATCCCGAGGAACTGCTCGTGGCCTCGGTGGCCCAGTGCCACATGCTCTGGTACCTCCACCTCTGCGCGGTGGGCGGAGTGACCGTCGTCGACTACGAGGACCGCGCACACGGGGTCATGACCATGGACGCGAGCGGCGGCGGTGGCCAGCTCACCGAGGTCGTACTCCGCCCCGAGGTGACCGTTGCCGAGGCGTCGATGGTGGACACGGCTCGCGCACTGCACGGCGAGGTGCATGCGGTCTGCTTCATCGCTCGCTCGGTGAACTTCCCCATCCGGCACGAGCCGGTCATCCGGGTCCAGTAGGGAGGCGCTCCGCTGCCGTCGCCCTGCGGCGGCAGTCGCGGCAGCGGCCCGGGACGGGAGCGCGGAAGGCGCGGTCGCAGCCGTCGCAGGTCTGGAGCGGGGACGGGTGGTCGCGGGCGGGGGTGGCCGGGAGGATTGGCGGCACCAGGTCCGTGAGGCGGTGGGCGAGCAGGGCCGCCGGGTGGCGGAGGGTGTCCGGGAGGCCGGTCGTCAGGGCTCTGCGTACGGCGTCCGGGGTGGCCCCGCGTTCCAGCCAGGCGGCTACGGGCGGGGTGAGGCGGTGGATGTCCCGTACGGAGAGCAGTAGGCGGGGGTCGTCCTGCCGGAGGTTCGCGAGGAGGGCGGCGGCCGCGGTGTGGTGTTCGCGGGTGCGGGGCTCGGGCGGTGGCGGCGCGGGCTCGGCTCGTACGCGGGGAGTTTCGGCTCGTACGGGGGGGAGCCTCCGGTCGTACGGGGCGGGGGCTGGTTCGTGCGTGGGGTGGCTTCGGGGCCGGAGTGGGGGTGCGGGCCGGGTCCGGCGAAGAGCAGGGTGGTTCGACGGCGGTGCGGCGTTTGGCCTGCTCGGCGGTCTCGCGGGCGCGGCGGGCGCGGGTGGCTGCCGGGTTGTTGTACGAGATCGTCACCGTGACCATCCGCCCGTCGTCGGTGCGCTGCCGGACCCGCTCCAGGTAGCCGTACGCCTCCAACTCCCGTAAGGCGGCGGCGATCCGGTCCCGCCCCTCGGGGAAGCGCCTGGCCAGCGTACGGATGTCGGCCGGCGCGCCCTCGGGCAGCGACTGGATGTACGCGGCGAGCCCGATCGCCAGGCCCGACAGCGAGCGGTGCTGGGTGAGGTGGTTGCCGACGATCGTGTAGCCGGGGTCCTGGAACTCGGTGACCTGGTGGACACCGGCCGGGCGGGGCGACGGTGATCGGCGAGGCGACGGTGATCGGAGGGGCGACGGTGATCGGCGAATCGCGTACCGGTCGCGCGCAGGCGCATTAGGCTTCTCTTCAGCCATCGGGAAGGTCTCTTCTTCCTCGTTGGTCAGGCCCTCGATCGGGATGCCAGTCCCGGCCGGGGGCCGTCGCATGTGTGCGGGTTTTCGGGGGTGTTGCTGCCGAGAGTGCATGGGTGGAAGCAGCGGAAGCCAGTCCTCCGGTCATGGATCACCCAAGCGAGTGACGGCGGGTGCAGCGGGCCGGGTCGGGCTGGGTGGGTTCGGTTTCTGTACCTGGGGTTATGGGTTCTTTTACGGGCCGAACCCCCGGCTCTCGGCACACCGAAGTCCGGTGTCCCGGCCGCCGGTTGACGGGCGCCTGGTTGACGGGCGACCGGCCGCCTCAACGGCCCCACATCGGCAGATCGAATTCCGCCCAGACCGTTTTGCAGGGGACCGGCCCCGGCGTGGTCCCCCAGCGGTCGGCGAGCGCGTCGACCACTACCAGGCCATGGCCCGAGTCCCGTACGCCCGGCACGTACCGGGCCGGGAGCCGGTCGCCGCGCGCATCCGTTACCTCGATACGGAGCGTGTCCGCGTCAGACAACACGGCGAGCCGGAAGTCCCGGCCCGGTACGCGCCCGTGCGTGGCGGCGTTCGCGGCCAGCTCGGCGATGACATGGGCCGGCTCCTCGAACGACAGGCCCCAGGAGCGCAGCTCCTCCGTCGCGAGGAGCCGCGCCAGGCGAGCGCCCCGGCGAGTGGCGGACAGCTGGACCCTGAACTGGAGCTTGTACGCGGCGAATTCCTGATTCATGTCACTCAGCGTGGTCGTACGTGCCTACGCTGAAAAGTGATGAGGCCAGTACGTACGGTGACTGTCCCGTGGGCTGTCCAGGGACGTCCCCTGCTGTCCAGGAGGTGGAGCGGATGAGTGTTGACGGCGCGGACGAGGCCAGTTGGGACCTTGATCCGGAGGATGAGGCGCAGGCCCTAATCGAGGCGGTCGGTCGCCAGCTCAAACTGTGGCGGGAGGCGGCGGGACTACGTCCAGCCCAGTTCGGGGCGCTAATCGGCTACGGAGAGAACCTGATCTACAAGGTCGAGCGCGGTGCGCGCATTCCTCGCCCCGAGTTCCTCGACAAAGCGGATGAGGTGCTGGGTGCAGGCGGGAAGATCTCCGCGATGAAGAAGGACCTTGAGCAGGCCCGGTACCCCAAGAAGGTGCGAGACCTGGCGAAGCTGGAGGCCAAAGCAGTTGAGATTGGCACGTACGGCAACCACAACATCGCTGGGCTGTTACAGACAGAGGAGTACTCGCGAGCTCTGATCCAGACATGGCGTCCTGCCTACTCACAGGACGAGGTGGAGCGCATGGTGGCCGCCCGCATGGCACGAGGATCGATCTTCGAGCGTTCACCGGCGCCCACGCTCACGTTCGTCCAGGAAGAGGTAACGCTCTCCCGCCCCATTGGGGGCAGAATGGTTCTACGCCGACAGCTCGAACGCCTGTTGGAAGTTGGACAGTTGCGGAACGTCGAAATCCAGGGGATGCCGACCGACTGCGATGACCACGCCGGGATGGGCGGTCGGATCCAGGTCTTGAAGTTCGGGGATGGTTCAGCGGTAGGCCACGACGAGGGCCAGGTCACCAGCCGCCCGATCTCCGATCCGAAAGAGATCCGGATCCTTGAGCTGCGCTATGGCATCATCCGGGCCCAGGCTCTCACTCCACGGGAGTCCGTGGCCTTCATCGAGAAACTGCTGGGAGAGACATGATCTGCAAGCCCTCGGCCGGGAGTCCTTCCGAGCTGGAGTGGTTCAAGAGCAGCTACAGCGACAGCAGTAACGGCCACGACTGCATCGAAGTCGCCCCCACCCCCTCCACCATCCACATCCGCGACTCCAAGAACCCCGACGGGCCGCAGCTGCACCTGCGGCCCTCCGCCTGGGCCGACTTCGTCGCGTACGCCGCCGACCAGGGCTGAGTCAGACGAGGGGCTCGGGGGCCTTGGTCCTCGCCCCTCCCGCGTCGCCCGTGTTGGCCGTGCCCACCGGCTCGAAGAGCAGGATCGCGGTCTCCTCGTCCGCCACCGGGCAGTGTTCGACGCCTTGCGGGACCACGAACAGCTCGCCGGGCCCGAGCGTCACCTCGCCGTCCCTGAGCTGGAGGGTGAGCCGGCCGCTGACGACCATGATCAACTCATCGGTCTCGTCGTGCTTGTGCCAGACGAACTCGCCCTTCAGCTTGGCGAGCTTGATCTCGTAGTCGTTGAGCTGGGCGATCTTCTTCTGCGACCACAGGTCGCTGAACTGCGCGAGCTTGTCGGCGATATTCACGGGGACGGGCTGCTGGTTCATGCCTTGAGACTGCCGTGACCGGAATCCGGCGGTCTTGTACGTTCCTGGCATGACAGACGGCCCGCCCCGTACGACGGTCAGCGCCTGGCGCCCGTCCGTGCCGGGAATCGCCGAGGTCTTCCACGCGCACTTCACGGAGCACGCGTATCCGTCCCACACCCATGACACCTGGGCCCTGATGATCCTCAATGACGGCGCGGTCGACTTCGCCCTGGACCGCCACCGTCATGACGCGACCGGCTCCGGCACGGTCGTACTCCTGCCGCCCGGTGTCTCCCATGACGGCCGGACGGTCACCGCGAACGGCTTCCGCAAGCGCGTGCTCTACCTCGACACGAGCGTGCTCCCGGCGGAACTGACCGGCCGGGCGGTGGACGGTCCGGTGTTCGGGGACGAGCTGCTGCGCCACCGCATCCACCAGCTGCACACGACCCTCGGGCACCCGGGCGACGGGTTCGAGGCGGAATCCCGGCTGGCCTTCATCCGGGAGCGGCTGCACGGGCACCTGGACGCGCTGCGGCCGCCGCGTACACCGGGCCGGGAGGCGAACCGGCTGGCCGCCACGCTGCGCGAGCTGCTGGACTCCCGGCTGGCGAGCGGTATGTCGCTGGAGGAAGCCGCCGCGCTCCTGCACGCCCACCCCACCCACCTGATCCGCTGCTTCAAGCAGACCTACGGCCTGCCCCCGCACGCCTACCTGACCGGCAAGCGCATCGAACGGGCCCGGGGACTGCTGCTCGACGGCAGACGCCCGGCGGACGTCGCGGCCGCCGTGGGCTTCCACGACCAAGCCCATCTCCACCGCCACTTCACCCGGCACGTGGGCACGACACCGGGGCGCTACGCGGCCACGCGACGGCACCCCCGACGGAGCGGCCCCGACCCCGGCGTCCGCACCGCGGAGTCCCGCGACCAGCGCTAGTCGCGGGACTGCGGTTCTTCTCTTGTGCGCTTGGCATCGGACCGCCCGAACCGGGCCGGTGCGTCCGCCACTTGGGGTGGCGCCTCAGCGCCAGCTGACAGCGGTGAGGTTGGGGTTCTCCTGACCCGGGCTGAGGGTCACCTTCGCGCCACCGCACTTCTCGTGGTCGTAGAACGAGTAGACCTCGCCGGTGTGGTTGACGACCGACTTGGCGATGTTCGGGGTCGCACCGCATATCGGCATGTTCGCCGGGTCGACGTTCTCCGGCGTCCCACGGAAGTCGGACTCGGGGAAGAAGCACACATTGTGGACCGGGCAGGCCGCCTTGGCCCCCGGCGCGCTCCCGCATGACGGCAGATGATGTGGCCTGGGTCACCCTGCGGTGGCCGAGTGACGGATGCGAATGCCGACGGCGCAGGCGCCTCGGACGACGAAGCCGCCTCGCACCACACGAGTTGGGGCCACGGCCCTCAGCTCAGGGTCACGTGGTGGCGGGTCCCCGAACCGTCAGGGGAAATCCGCAGCCGGTGCCGTGGCACTCCCGGGCGGCCGGCGGCCACGTACCCCTCGTACGCAAGGGCCACCTCGTCCCACAGCCTCCTGGGGCCGTACTGAGCGACCGCGAACGTCGACAGCTGCCGGCCGTCGTAGTCCACACTGGCCCAACTCGTCGCCTCGACATCGGCCAGCCACAGCCGCGTATGCACCCCTTGCGCCCCTTGCGTCTCGGTGTCCCACGCATGCCACGTCCCCGGCACCCGGAGGCCGATGCGGTGCCGTCCGCACGCTTCGTGGCGATGAGCGTCCCGAAGTTGCACCAGGGGGTGTCCCACGGGATGACGAGGAGACCGCCGGTCACGGTCTGCTCCAGCCAAGGGAGCGGCATGGTGCGGACGGAGCAGGTGGCGATGATCCGGTCGTAGGGGGCGTTCGGCGGCCAGCCGCTCGCGCCGTCCGCGCACACCACGTGCGGCTGCTGTCCACCGGCCTTCAGCGCCCGCTGTGCGCGGCGCGTCAGCTCGGGGTCGACATCGAGCGAGGTCACGTTGTCCGCGCCGCAGAGGAAGGCGAGCAGAGCCGCGTTGAAGTCGGTGCCGGTACCGATCTCCAACACCGCATGCCCCGGGCGCGTGTTGAGCGCCATGAGCATCCGTACGACCACGCTGGGCATCGACGCGGAGGAGGACGGGGCACGGTGGCCGTCGGGGCCCTCCGCGAACTGGGTGACGAGGGGGGCGTCGCGGTAGGCGGCGCGCCACCAGCGGTCGGGCCCGTCCGGGGCCGCCCCGGCGTCCCGATCAGGACGAGAGCATCGCCAGCTCAGGGTCTTCCCGGAGTTTGGCCAGGGCGCGGGAGACTGCGCTCTTGACCGTGCCGATCGAGACCTCCATGACCTCGGCGGTCTGGGCCTCGCTGAGGTCCTCGTAATACCTGAGGACGACCATGGCCCGCTGACGGGCGGGCAGCCGCATCACCGCGCGCCACATCGCGTCGCGCAGGCCCTGGAGTTCGGCCGGGTCGGGGGCCGGCAGCGGGTCCGGCTCGGGGAGCTCGTCGACGGCGAATTCCTCGACCTTGCGCTTGCGCCACTGGGAGGTGCGGGTGTTGATCAGCGCGCGGCGGACGTAGCCGTCCAGGGCGCGGTGGTCCTCGATCCGGTCCCAGGCCACATAGGTCTTGGTCAGCGCCGTCTGGAGGAGGTCCTCGGCGTCGTTCGGGTTGGGGGACATCGACCGCGCGGCGCGCAGCAGGACCGGCCCCCGGGCCCGTACATAGGACGAGAACGTCGGGAACACAGCGGCGGTCGAAGCGCTGGTGCACACTGGCGTGGTCATGGGCACCACGCTAGGAGCGAGGGTGGGGTGAAGGGATCGCCCCCAGGTGCCGAAGCCCATCCGTCTGAAGTTGTACGGGTGAGGTCTGCCTCACCTCCTCTAGGGGGACAGGCAGGTCGTACCCGTCAGACCTCTGACCACGGTTCCGGCCCGCGACCGCCCCGTCAGCCGTCCGCGCCGAGAACCAGCCCCGAAGTCGGCACCCCCGTACCCGCGGTGACCAGCACATGTGCGGGTGTGCCCGCCTGGTTGACGGAGGTGCCGCGGAGCTGGCGGACGGCCTCGGCGATGCCGTTCATCCCGTGCAGATAGGCCTCGCCGAGCTGGCCGCCGTGGGTGTTCAGCGGGAGGGTGTCCGCGGCGACGAAGTCCGAGGCCTCGCCGGGCGCACAGAAGCCGAACTCCTCCAGCTGCATCAGCACGAACGGGGTGAAGTGGTCGTAGAGGATCGCGACATCGATATCGGCGGGGGTCAGTCCGGCGGTCCGCCAGAGCTGGCGGGCGACCACGGTCATCTCGGGGAGGCCGGTCAGACCGTCGCGGTAGAAGCTGGTCATCTGCTCCTGGGCGCGGCCCGCGCCCTGTGCGGCGGCCGTGATCAGCGCCGGCGGGTGCGGCAGCGTCCGGGCCCGCTCGGGCGAGGTCACCACGATCGCCTGGGCGCCGTCCGTCTCCTGGCAGCAGTCCAGCAGCCGTAGTGGTTCGACGATCCAGCGGGCGGCGGCGTGGTCGGCGAGGGTGATGGGCTTCTCGTAGAAGTAGGCGGCCGGATTGCGGGCGGCGTGGCGGCGGTCGGTGACCGCGACCGGGCCGAAGGCGTCCGGGGTCAGCCCGTAGGTGTGCAGGTAGCGCTGGGCGGCCATGGCGACCCAGGAGGCGGGGGTGAGCAGGCCGAAGGGGAGGTTCCAGCCGAGCGCCGCGCCCTCGGCGGACGGCTCCCGCTGCTGTACGCCGGAGCCGAAGCGGCGGCCGGAGCGCTCGTTGAACGCCCGGTAGCAGACGACGACTTCGGCGATTCCGGCAGCGACGGCGAGGGCGGCCTGCTGGACGGTGGCGCAGGCCGCGCCGCCCCCGTAGTGGACCCGGGAGAAGAACGAGAGCTCGCCGATACCGGCCGCCTGGGCGACGGTGATCTCGGGGTTGGTGTCCATGGTGAAGGTGACCAGCCCGTCGACGTCCGCGGGGGTCAGCCCGGCGTCGTCGAGGGCGGCGCGTACCGCCTCGACGGCCAGTTGCAGCTCGCTGCGGCCGGAGTCCTTGGAGAACTCGGTCGCGCCGATGCCGGCGATGGCGGCCCGGCCGCCCAGGGAGTCGGGGCGACGGACGCTCATGCGGTGACCTCCGGGGTCCCTTCCGGGGTCCCTTCCGGGGAGCCTTCCGGGACACCCTCCGGGATCCCTTCCGGGGAGCCTTGCGGGACGCCCGCCGGGATCCCTTCCGGGACGCCCTCCGGGACGCCGCCTTCCGGGACGCCCTCCGGGATGCCCACGGTGACGGTGCCGGTGACGTGGTGGCCGATGCCGTTCGTGCCGACGACCCGCACCACCGCCGTACCGTCCGTGACCTCGGTGACGGTGCCGCGCAACACCATGGTGTCTCCCGGGTAGTTGGGGGCGCCCAGACGGATGGCGACCTTGCGCAGGGTGCAGCGGGGGCCGAAGTGGTCGGTGATGTAGCGGCCGACCAGCCCGTTGCTGGTGAGGATGTTCATGAAGATCTCCGGGGAGCCCTTCGCGCGGGCCGCCTCGGCGTCGTGGTGCACGTCCTGGTAGTCACGGGAGGCCAGGGCTCCGGCGACGATCAGGGTGCGGGTCAGGGGGATGGTGAGGGCAGGGAGCTCGTCACCGGCTTTCACGGGGCCTCCGTCCGGGTCCGGGTCGGCTGGTCCGGGCGGGCGGCCGGCGTCGAGCGCTCCCCGGTGAGCAACTCCCCCAGATCCTCCAGGGCTTCGGCTCCCGAGCCCAGATATCCGGCGAGCTGTCGGCCCCAGAGGAAGTGCCGGTGAACGGGGTGGTCGAGGTCGGCGCCGATGCCCCCGTGCAGATGCTGGCCGGTGTGCACCACGCGGGTGCCCGCCTCGGACGCCCACCAGGCGGCGGTCAGCGCATGCGGTCCGGCATCCAGGCCCGCGTCCCGGCGCCAGGCCGCCTCGTAGGCGGTGAGCCGGATGGCCTCGATGTCCATGTGGGCGTCGGCGGCGCGCAGCAGCACGCCCTGGTTCGTGGAGAGCGGGCGGCCGAACTGCTCGCGGGTGGTGGTGTGGGCCACCGCGCGGGCCAGGGAACCGGCCGCGACTCCGGCCTGGAGACCGGCGAAGGCCGTCCGGGCGAGGGCCAGGATGTCGGCGTAGGCGTCGCGGACGGCGGGCCGGGCGGGGTGGGGGAGGGCGCTGGGGGCCGGGGCCAGGCATTCGGCTCGGGCGTCCGGACCCAGGCGTTCGGCCGGGGCATCCGGGCCCAGGCGTTCGGCCGGGGCGTCCGAGCCCAGGCGTTCGGCCGGGGCATCCGGACCCAGGCGTTCGGCCGGGGCATCCAGGCCCAGGCGTTCGGCTCGGGCATCCGGACCCAGGCGTTCGGCCGGGGCATCCGGGCCCAGGCGTTCGGCCGGGGCGTCGTCCAGGGTGAGGCGGCCCGCCGACCACGGTGCGGTGGTCTCGACCGGGTCCCACCGCACACCGGGAGCGTCGGTGCGTACGAGCCACAGCGTCCGCGTGACCCCGTCCGGCACCAGCACATGGGTGGCCGCGCACAACCACGGCACCACGGGCACGACGCCGGTCAGCCGGCCCGTCCCGTCCGCCGTCCTGTCCGCCGTCGGGTCCGCCGTCGGGTCCGACCTCCCGTCCTTCGTCCCGTCCGCCGTCGGGTCCGACCTCCCGTCCGACCTCCCGCCCGACCTCGGCACGTCCTTCGCCCCGTCCGCCGTCCCGTCCTCCGCCCCGTCCGCCGTGCCCTCGGCCCGTACGCCGCCGCGTCTCGCCGGGAAGGCCCCGGTGGCGACCGCCTCGCCGGTCCGCAGTGGCGGCAGCAGCCGCGCCCGCTGCTCCGCGCTGCCGTGGGCGCCGATCGCCAGCAGGCCGTACACACAGGTGGCGGCGAACGGCACCTGCGCCGTCGTACGGCCCTGCTCCTCCAGCATCAGGACGAGCCCGAGCAGACCGGTCTCCTCCGCGGCGCCTGGCAGGCCGGCCGCGCACAGCGCCTTCCAGAGGGCGGCATCGGTACCGCTGCCTCCTGCGGCGAGGCGCTCCGGTGTGGACAGGTCGCCGAAGATCTCCGCGGCCAGCTCACGGGCCGCCGCCTGTTCCGGGGTGGGCGTGAAGTCCATCTCACCCCTCACCACCCTCGGTCACCCGGAAGACCGGCAGCTCCAACTCCTCATCCGCGCACAGGAATTCGAGCCGTACGGGCATCCCGATCCGGACCTTGTCATACGGGACGCCGACGATGTTGCTGACCATCCGCACCCCCTCAGCGAGCTCGATCAGCCCGACCGCGTAGGGACTCGCCGTGCCGGAGTCCGCTGCGCCGGGGGCCGTTGCGCCGGGGGCCGTCGCGTCCGGGCCCGCCCCGTCGGCCGGGGTGTCGGCCACCGTGAACGCGGGGAACGGCGGATGGTGCATCACGACGTAGGAGAAGACCGTCCCCGCGCCGCTCGCCTCGACGGTGTCCCACTCCGGTGACCCACAGGTGTTGCACCCCGGCAACCAGGGGAAACGCAGCGTCCGGCAGCCCGTGCAGCGCTGGATCAGCAGCCGGTGCCCGCGAACGCCCTCCCAGAAGCCGGCGTTGTCGCGGTTGATGACGGGGCGGGGGCGGCGGGGCCGGGGGTGCTGGAGGGGCTGGGGCTGGGGCTGGCCGACCGTCTCGGGGGGCCGCTCGTCCGTCTCGGGAGGCCGCTCCGCCGTCTTTGAGGACCGGTCGACCGTCTCGGAAGGCCACTCGTCCGTCTTGGGGAGCCGTGCAGCCGGTGCGTACTTGAGGACCCGGAAGCGATGTGTCCCGGCCGGTTCGCCGTCCGCCCGGATATCCATCCGCGTCGTGATGAAGTGCCCGACACCCAGCTTCGTGGTCTTGCACTCCGACACCGATTCGATCACCGAGTCGAAGGTGATCCGGTCACCGGGCCGCAGCGGCCGCAGATACTCCTGCTCGCAGTCGGTGGCCACGATGGATGTGTACCCGGCGCTGTCCAGCAACCCGGACAGCTCGTCGTACGCCCCCGAGCGGTCCGCATGGCCGGACAGGCCGCCCATCGTCCAGGCCTGAAGCATGGTCGGCGGGGCGACGGCATCCGGCCCCTGGTAGGCGGGGTTGGTGTCACCCACGGCCTCGCACCAGTGCCGGATCATCGGCTCGTTGACCAGGTCCTTGCCCACGCCGGGAGCCGAGGTCGGCCGGCCCTCATAGGTCTTGAGCTGCTCGTATACGAGCCGCACCGGGTTCATCGCCGCCCCCTCCGCATCCCCAGCCGCATCGTCGCGACGAGCTCCCGCTGGACCTCGCTCACGCCGCCCCCGAAGGTGTTGATCTGCGCCGCACGGTTCATCCGCTCCAGCTCCCCGTCCCCGAAGACGCCCGGCGAACCGGCCCGTACCAGGGCGGCGTCACCGGCCACCTCCTGGCACATCCGGTAGACCTCGACGGTGCTCTCCGTTCCCGCGAACTTGACGCCGCTGGCGTCCCCGGGGCTGAGCGTCCCGGCGCCCACCTCGTCGACCAGCCGCCAGTTCAGCAGCCGGGTGGCGGCCAGCCGGGCGTGCGCCTCGGCGAGCCGGGACCGCACCCAGGGTCGGTCGGCGGGCCGCTCGCCGGTCTCCAGGTCCGGTGTACGGGCGTACGTCAGCGCCGCGTCCAAAGCGTCCTCGGCCTGCATACCGAGAGCGGCCAACGCGACGCGTTCATGGTTGAGCTGATTGGTGATCAGCTGCCAGCCGCCGTTCTCCTCCCCTACGAGGTTCCCGGCCGGGACGCGGATGCCGTCGTAGTACGTGGCGGTGGTCGTCAGCCCGCCGACGGTTTTGATCGGCGTCCACGAGAAACCAGGGGCGTCGGTCGGCACCAGGATGATCGAAATCCCCCGGTGCTTGGGCGCGTCGGGGTCGGTGCGACAGGCGAGCCAGATCCAGTCGGCCCGGTGGGCGTTGCTGGTGAAGCTCTTGGTGCCGTTGATCAGCCAGTGGGCGTCCTCGGGGCTGCCGCCGGGGCCCGAGGCGTCCTGGGTGGCGGCGCTGATGCTCGCGGCGCCCTTGGGGGTGCCTTCGGCGCCCGGGGCATCTTCGGTGGCGCCGGCGGTGCCCTCGGCGTCCTCAGTGGCGCCTCCTATGTTCTCGGCTCCCGTGGTGGCGCCGACGGCGCCCGGCTGCTTCACCGCGCGGGTACGGAGTGCGGCGAGGTCGGTACCGGCCTCGGGCTCCGTATAGCCGATCGCGAAGACGAGCTCGCCACTGAGGATGCGCGGCAGGAAGTAGTCCTTCTGCTGCTGGGTGCCGTACTTCATCAGGGTCGGGCCGACGGTGTTGAGCGTGACCATCGAGACCGGCGCGCCCGCACGATACGCCTCGGCGAAGAACACGAACTGCTCGTCGGGGCCGCGGCCCTGTCCGCCGTACGCGGTCGGCCAGCCCAGCCCCAGCATGCCGTCGGCGCCGATCCGGCGCAGCACCGCACGCTGCGCCGCGGCGTCCTCGACCGGCCCGTCCGGCAGCAGCTCCCGGAAGTACGAACGGAGTGCGGCGCGCAGCCGCTCCTGGCGCGCGGTGGGGGCGAGGTGCACGTCGGCGGCCTCCCCTTCTGGTGGCCGTACGCCCGGTGCGCTGGGTCCGGACGTACGAACGAGCGAGCGGGTTTCTGACTGTCCGTCAGAAACCCGCTCGCTGTCAAGGTCGGCGCAGTGAACCCCGGAGAAGCCCCATTCCCTCCGTGCCGCCCCTGACGTCTCCCCTACCGGACGGCCGCAGCACCCCCTGGCCGCCGCGCTCCCCGGGCGGCGGACCCCTGGGCGGCGGGCCGGATCACTCGAAGTTGTTGAAGGTGACGGTGGAGTTGGTCTGGTCGATGTCCGTGGGACCGGCGGAGCCGTTCACACTCGCGGTGTTGTTCTGATTGGAGGCGCCGGCACCGTTGGCGACCTGCTGGCCGGTGGTCGAGTTACCGAGGTTGTCGCCGCCGACACCGGTCCCCGTCTGGCTCGTCGCCGCCGAGCTCGACCCACTGGTCGCGAAGCCACCGTTGTCGGCCTGCGCGACACCGGTGAAAAGGGTGGCCGCAAAGGGCAGCGCGGCGGCAACGGCGAAGACGCGGGCGGTACGGATGCTTGCCATGTCTCTTCTCCTCCTACGGAACACGACTGTTGAACTCCGCTTTCTCATCCGGCAGTTGGCCGACCACCGCGATCCTTGCCTCGACGTCGCGAACTCAGCTTTGCCCATGAACCTCCGCCGAACCCGCCACGAGGCGTGATTCCCCCGCAAGCATGAGAAACCTCGGGTAAACCCCTGTCGCACGCGTACCGCCGGTCACACCCTTGCGGCGATGCCGAGCCTGGCGGGCAGGCCCGCCCGGGCGCGGCCGACGAGCCCCACCCCCGGCGCATCGACGCACCGGCGCGCGGGTCAATGCACACACGCCCCCCTTCCCTTCGTCGAACATTCGTACGAAAATAGAGCCATGGCCATGCACCGCCGCCATGCCGGAAGACCGACCGACCACCCGCCCGACCCATGGGCCAACAGCCGACCCCATCCACGGGGAGGCATGCCGCCTGCCCCATGGCGCGGCACGCCGCCCGATCCGTCGGGCGGCAAGCAACCCGACCCGTGGGCCGAGCGGCAACCCAATCCGGGGGCCAAGCGGCAACCCGATCCGCGCGCCGGGCAGCAGCGCGACGCGTGGGCCGAGCAGCAGTCCGACCCTTGGGCCGAGCCATGGGCCGACCTGCGCCGCCGCACCCTGCCCACGGAGGCGCCCAGCACCACACCGGTGGACCGGCCCGCCACCGCGCCCACGGACCCGTCCGCAACCACACCCACGGCCCCGCCCGCCACCAGGCCCATGGACGCCCCCACCGCGCTCACGGACCCGCCCGCCGCCGCGCTCACCCAGGCACTCCTCGCCGCCGAGGCCGGCTACCCCGTCATGCCGCTGACCCGCAGCAAGCTCCCCGCCATCCGGTCCCCGCACCGCGGGCACCCCGAGACCCCGACCTGCCGCGGCGCCTGCGGCCGGCTCGGGCACGGCGTACACGACGCGAGTACCGACCCGCTCACCGTCCGCCGTATGTTCGCCGCCGCACCTTGGGCCACCGGCTACGGCATCGCCTGCGGGCGGCCCCCGCACCACCTCATCGGCATCGACCTCGACACCAAGAACGGCGCCGACGGCCTGACCGCCCTCCGGTTCCTCGCCGAACAGCACGGCTTCCCGCTCCCGCCGACCGTCACGGTCCTGACCCCCAGCGGCGGCCGCCACCTCTGGTTCACCGGCCCGCCGTCCCCGCCCGTACCGAATTCGGTCGGCCGGCTCGCCCCCGGCATCGACGTCCGCGGCGCGGGCGGCTATCTCGTCGGCCCCGGCTCGCTCACCACCCACGGCCGGTATGTCCTGGCAGCGGACACACCACACCTCCCCGCCCCCGTGCCGGACACCCTGCTCACCCTGCTCACGGCCCCGCCCCCGCCCGCCCACCGCGAGCCGCCGTACGGCGTCCCGCCCCAGCCCGCCGCGGCGCTCATACGCTTCGTCCGGTCCTCCCCGCGCGGCCAGCGCAATGCCCGCCTCTTCTGGGCAGCCTGCCGCGCCCAGGAGTCCGGCCTCGGCCAGGAACTCGCCGCCAGGCTGACAGAGGCCGCCTGCCACACCGGCCTGTCCGCAGAGGAGGCCCGAGCAACGATCGCCTCGGCGGCCCGCCACGGCTAGCCCGCCGCGGCTAGGTTCTGTCTCTCTGGTCATTAGCGCCGTGTCCAGATGAGGATGGCGGCGAGGTGGAGAGCGGCTTGGTAGGCGATCGCGAGCTTGTCGGTCCGTGTGGCGAGGCCGCGCCACTGCTTGAGGCGGTTGATGCACCGCTCGACGGTGTTGCGCTGTTTGTAGGCGTCCGCGTCGAAGCCGGGTGGGCGGCCGCCTCGGCGGCCTCGCCGCAGGCGGTGGCCGATCTGGTCGGACGGCTGCGGGATGACCGCGCGGATCGTGCGGCGGCGCAGGTGGCTGCGGATTGAACGGGATGAATAGGCGCGATCTGCCAGGACCGTGACGAGGCGGGTCCGGGGCCGGCCGGGACCGGTTCTCGGCACGCGGATGCGGGCCATGACCGTCTCAAAGGCGGGCGCGTCACCGGCCTGGCCCGCGGTGACGGTCAGAGCCAGGGGTCGTGCACGGCTGTCCGCCGCCAGGTGGATCTTGGTGCTCAGCCCGCCGCGGGAGCGCCCCAGCGCGTGGTCGGCTGGCTCGTTGCGGCAGGCTGCCCCCTTTTGAGGGCTCCTGCGGCGTGTTGGTGGGCTCGGACAACGGTGGAATCGACCGACACGGTCCAGCCGATGTCGGCATCGGCGTCGGCCGCGGCCAGGACCACGGCGAGGATCTTCTCCCAGGTGCCGTCGACTGCCCACCTGATCAGGCGTTTGTGAGCGGTCTGGAAGGAGCCGAGTTCGGCAGGCAGGTCCCGCCATGGCGAGCAGGTGCGGTACTTCCACGCGATGGCTTCCAGCATGCGACGGTGGTCGGCTCACCGTCGGCCCCGGGGCGGATTGGCCGGCATCAGCGGCTCGATCCGGTCCCACATCGCATCACTGATTACTAGCCGGACGGACATATCCGATCAACCGTCCAGCCCACTGGAGAGACACGCGCCCCTCGCGAGTCCCGCAACAGCACCCGTTGACCCGTTCGCGTGACCCGACGAGTAGCTTTGCAACAGCCGCACTTGGGGGGAACGATGGCCTTCGGTGAACTCTTGACGCTTGCGCTCCTCGCCATGGCAGTTCTGGGGATGACCGGTGCAGGGCTCGGTATCTACGCCCTGATCTGCAACCGAGTCCCTGGACGATGGCTCGGCAAAACAGTACGCAACCCCAGACTTTGGGGAATCGGCATGCTGTTCATGGTCTCCAGCTTGGCCTTCGTCTCATGGACGCCCCTCATCATCGGGCTTGGGATCACTGTGACCGGACACGCCGTCAAGCCCACCGGGTGACCCAAGCTCGTCACTCATGCGACGGCGCCAGCGCCGCCAGAGCGGGTCAAAGAGACAGGCCCTAGGGGCCCGTCGGTCAATTGCCCGTCCAGAAGGGGAAGCCTGAGGAGAGAGGGCCCGGCGCGGCCTACCCCTTCCGCGCCTCGATCAGGAACCGGGTCGTCTGTGCCACGAACGGCCCTTCCTCGCGGATCTGCGCATCCAACTCCCGCAGCCGATCCCCGTATTGGGCGACCGTGAAGCCGGGCACCATCCACACCACCTTCCGCAGGAAGTAGATGACCGCCCCGATGTCGAAGAACTCGGTCCGCAACGACTCCGCGCGCAGATCGACCACCTCAAGGCCCGCCGCCTCCGCCGCCCGGCGCGCATCCTCGGGATGACGGCCCCGCCGTACGTGCTCCGGCTGCGGCCCCAGGAAGTACTCCACCAGCTCGAACACACTCGCCGGACCGACCTGTTGGGAGAAGTACGTGCCCCCGGGCCGCAGCACCCGGGCGATCTCCTCCCACCACACCGTCACCGGATGGCGACTCGTCACCAGGTCGAACGCCTCATCGGCGAACGGCAGCGGCGGCTCATCCGCATCGGCCACCACCACGGCACCGAGCGGATGCAGCAGCGCGGTGGCCTTGGCGACATTCGGCGGCCAGGACTCCGTGGCCACCATCACCGGCGGCAGCTTCGCCGCGCCGGCGAGCACCTCGCCGCCGCCCGTCTGAAGGTCCAACGCGGCCGACGCACCCGCCAACCGCTCACTCATCGCCCGCTGGTATCCCCACGAGGGCCGTTCCTCCGTGGCCCGCCCCGCCAGCCACGAGAAATCCCACCCCTCGACCGATACGGCCTCGGCCTCGGCCACCAAGTCCTCAAATGATCGCGCCATACCCCCACGATCACCGCAAGAGACCTACCCTGCCAGCGATTTTCCCCACCCGCCCCGCAACCTGCCATCCCGCCCCGCGAGCCCTGCACCCAGGCCCCGCGCCCCCGCCCCGCGCGCTGCACCCGGGTCCGCACCCCTGCCCCGAACCCACTGCACCCGGGTCCGCACCCGCCCCGCGACCACAGGGTCAGCGCTCCTCGCCGGGCTCCACAGGGTCAGCGCTCCTCGCCGGCCTCCACCAGGAAGGCCAGCTCCGGCCGGTCCCACATCACCGCGGGCGGATCGGCCCGCACCACACCGACCGGCCGGGCGCCCACGCTCCGGTAGAAACCCTCGGCGGGCGGATGCGACACCACGCGCACGCGGTCGAGCCCGGCCCGCCGCGCCTCGTCCCGCATGTGCGCGATCAGCCGGCGCCCGATGCCGTACCCCTGCGCCTGATCCGCCACGAACATCAGATCCAGCTCGGCCGGCTCCACGAGGAGCGCATAGAAGCCCCACACCCGCTCCTGCTCACCGGGGCCCGCACCACCGGCGGCCTCCTCCACGGCAACGAACACCCGATGCGCCGCGATGTAGTCCGGCCCCACCCGATACCCCTCGACCATCGAGGAATACCGCCCCTCGTACGCGCGAGAACTCCGCACTAGCCGAGTGAGCCGTCCGGCATCCCGCCCTTCGGCCCGCCGGATCACCACAGCCCCCCGCCGGGACCCACCCTTTTCCCCCGCCCTCCGCGCACCCACCGTGACCCCTGCCCACTTTCCGCATCATGCCGGGAAGACAATTCCGAATTCCACCACCACTTTACCGCGCCCTTCTCACGGCAATCCCACAGCAACCCCACCCCCGCAACAATCCCCACCTCACAGCAATCCCCGCCCCGCAGCCGCCGTTCTTCTTCCCGGCAGCCACACGGCAGAGATTCCACGCGATGCCACGTAATTCGGCTAGCCCTCCTCCGGGAACGGAACACGCAGCTGGTCCCAGGACTTACGCCCCGGCCACCCGTCCGCATCCGAGCCCGAGTATCCCAGCGCACTCTGGAAGGCGGCATAGGCCTGAAGGTGCTTGTCATTCCACTTCGGCCCGGGGCCACTGAACCCGTAAGCGGCGCCGCACCCTTCCTCCACGAGGCGCAACCCCATCATCTGGATGATCGGGCTGGTCGGCAGGGTCTTGAACCATTCGCCACCGGGGAACGGAACGAAGCTGGGATCGCCGGGCTGCGGCTCTCCCGTCGTCGCCTTGGCGACAAGAAGCCGCTGGCCCACCTTGATGACGTTCGGATCCGGAATGTTGTTCCAGATCTGAAGCTGCTTCACGGTGGTACGGAAACGGGAAGCGATACCGGAAAGCGTGTCACCGGCAACCACGACGTAGTACTTGTCCTGTGTCGTCTGTTGAGTACCCATGACACTCACGCTAGAAGCGTTTCCAGACACCCGCATGTTTTCCCACGGCAGCCCCCGACCACCCAACTCCCTCCCTGGACGAACCCCACCCCACGACAGCCCCAGACCCAACCCAATCCAACCCAACGAAAGAAAGAATGCCTCAATAAAAAGTGGCGCATTAAAAAGTGGCGCCATAAACCAATCCAGCTGGGTGGCGATCCGGACCATCGATCACCGCGGTCGCAGCGGTCGCAGCGATCACCGTAACCGCCGTGACCGCGTGACCACCGCAACCGCCGCAACCACCCCGTCAAAGAACCGACAGCTCAAAGGCGTTGGCAATGGCCTGGTATCCGGCGTCGTTGGGGTGCAGCCCGTCCTCGTAGACATAGCCCGGCCGTGGCCGCTCCGGGTGGGCCGGGTCCGCCAGGGCCTTGTCGAAGTCGACGACCGCGTCAAACGCCCCGCTGGTGCGTATCCAGTGGTTGACCTGCGTACGCAGCCGCTCCACCTTGGCGGCATGGTCCGGGTAGCCCGGATACCCGCTCAGCGGCACCAGCGTGGCCCCGATGGCCTTGATCCCCCGCCCGTGCGCGGCGCGGATCAACGCCCGGTACCCCTCAGTGATCTGGCGCGCCGAGACCGGCTTGTGCGACGACGGGAAGCAGGGGCCCGTGGACCAGTTGGCCCCGACATCATTCGCCCCCAGCTCGACGATCACCGTACGCACCCCCGGCCGGTCCAGAACGTCCCGCCGGAACCGCGCGATGCCCTTCTCCCCGAAACAGGAACTGCTGGTCAACAGCATGTTCCCGGCAATGCCGGCATTGACCACACCAAGGTTCCGGCGGCCGGCGATCAGCCGCTCGCCGAGAACGTCCGTATACCGGCCGTTGGCCTCCGCTGTGGCCCCCACCCCATCAGTCGCCGAATCCCCCAACGCCACGACCGTGTTCCGCGACGCCCGGAACGGCCCTGAGACATCAACCCCGCTGAGGAAGTAAGACGACTGCGACGACTCGCGGTACGCCTTGGCCAACACATCGTTGAGATGATTCCCGGCAGCCCGGTAGGACCCGGCCAACCCAACCCGGTGGAAGGTCGCCGGTCCGGTCTCTCCGGCGAAGTACAACGTGACCACCAGATTCTCCAACGGTGACGTGGACAGCTTCACCGGATCGCCGACCGCCTCCCCGCCCGCCGGGATCACCGTCGAACCAGCGTGCCGGAAGCTCACCTTCCGCGCGGTCCCTGGCCATGCCTGCGCCCCGCCCCCGGACCGCGCGATCACCGCCCCGTCCACCCGCAGCGGCTTCTTGCCGTACCGGTTGGACAGCCTGATCCGCACCCGGTCCCCGCCGACACCGACCCGCAGGACCTGACGCACCGACTGATGACGGAACCCCTGCCTCGACCAGTTGGGAACGTCATCCACATCCCCCTCAAGAGGCTGCTGCACCGCGGCCCCCCAAGCCTGCGCCCACCGCGAGCCCCCGTCCCCCGCGGCATACGCCTCACCTCCGGCCCCGCCCGCCGCCGGGACCACCACCCCCATCAGCGCCATCACCGTCACCACCGCCATCGCCACCCCAGGAACCCCACGCCTGGCAGCCGGCACGCACCGAAAGAGACCCATAGACCTCTCGCCTTCCCCTCGTCAGCACATGCGCCCCGTTCGACCACAACCGCAACCGACTTCGGCCGCCGCTCCCCGAGGCACATCCGCAGTCTCAGCCCGGCCCATGGACCACCACATCTGCCATTCGGCAGAGAAGCCACCCATTCCGCTTCTCCGGCAAACGAACCGGTTCGTCGCGCCGCCGGGACCTCGGACCGGAGGATTCCTGTGGACGAGGTTCCAACTCCCCACCCGAAAATGGTGGTTACTGCTTCCCTCAAGACGGACCGATACGGTCTCAGTCATGGACATCAGCGAAGACGAGTACGAGGAATTGCGTCGGCTCGACCGGCTCAGGTCCGACAACTCGGCCCTGAATGCCTGGCTGACCATCCAGCACGCAGAATCCCCCGCTTGGGCCGAACAGGCCCCTGGCACCTGGGACTTCAGCCTCGGCTCCCTCGTCCGCCTCGAAGCTCTGATCCGCGGCCGATACTCCGACGTCGAGCAGGCCCACCAGCACGAAGGGGGCGACTTCCTCCAGACCGCCTCCTGGTACGTCGGGGAAGTCCACAACCGGCACTTCGGCACCGTGTGGCAGTACCACCCCGATTTGATGGAGATCCCCGGCGCGTGGCCGTTCGTCACCGTGCCCTTCGACCGGCTCTTCGAATTTCCCGACGAGGACGGCATCGAACCCGACGGCCGGCCCCTCTACACGCCCGTGAAACGGCTCTGCGGAATCCTCACGCCCGACAATGGCCACCTCGCCACCGACCCGGGCATCTACACCCCGACTGACGCCGCTACCTAAGGGCTGTCCCCCAGGCGCGGCCGGCATGCGCAAGATCAACGTCGGCACCGCGCTGAACGCCGCGTCGACCGGCGCGGTACGGAGTCGGCCCGACGCCGGCCCCGCAGCGGTCGGCCCCCGCACCTGCACGGCCCCGGGCCGGGATGCGAGGGCCGGGACCGTGTCTCGGTTCTGCGGGTGCCGAGTAGCTCCTAGCCGGAGGTCACGAGCCGATGACCGCGATGGACTTGATGGTCGCCCCCGGCTTGGTCTGCCCCCAGTGGTGGCTCTTGATGTCGACGCGCTTGCCGGTGCACGAGACGTCGCTGTACACCCGGATCGTCCTCTTGGTCTGGTTGGAGACGGTCTTGCCGCTCCACGGGTAACAGCCGTGCGAGGGGTTCACGCCGCTGGTGCGCTTCGTTCCGCCGAAGTCATTCTTCGACCAGGTGCAGACCGAGCCCTCCCGGCAGACGGACGAGGCGGATGCGGTTTGGGCGGTGGCGAGCGGCAGCGTCGCGATGAGAGCGGCGCCGCCGAGCGCGATGAGCTTCGTCCTCAAGAGTGGTACTCCTGTTCCCCTATGGATCATGGTCGGGGACGAGCATCCCAGCGCTTGCTCGCCACAGCCAATCGCATTTCAGCCAAGCTCCGCGGCGCCACGCTCGGCTCTACTGCTTCCCCCAGCTGTTGGCCGGCCACATAGTCCCAGGTAGGGGGCCTCCGGCAGGCCGCGGATGCTGGTCATGGTGCATCGCCTGCGGCCGCGAACACCGAGCAAAACCAGCTCTTTTGACGACCCGCCGAGGGCACTGGACTGGTGAAAGGCTGTACGCCCGTCACTGGCCAGCGGCTTGGCCCACACATCGCCCACAGGGCAACAATCGTCCACAGGGCAACAACCGGCGTGATGCACCCGGACAGGGCGACAACATCAAGCGCAGGACAAGAACTGAGCCATTGTTAGGCCGCCCCTGTGGTGGGCCGACGGAGTTCAGGGCTTACGTGAACCGGCCCACCGCCGCCGGCTGACCGGGACGTGCATGCCTGTAGCACGCCCGGCTCAGGGCTGTGCCTGACCTGAAGGTTGTGGCTGACCTGCGAGAGGAAAAATCCGCCATGATCGAAAAGGAGGGACCCGCCAAGGATCAAGGCCACGGGCGGCTCAGCGAGCCTCTTCCTCGAGGCGCGAATTCTCGACCCGGGCCTGGCTGATAGCGGCGGTTACTTCACCGGTAACCGTCGCTCTGTGTTAGCGCGCCGCGTTATCGTCACGAACGAGCCGGCACATCAGCTTTTTTTGGGGGGACACATGGCAACTGTCAAGACGCTCGTGTGCTTAGCAAACTCGCGCAAGAATGCGGGCCGATGTGTGGCGGGCATGGTTGACGGGGGTTCAAGGCAATGGATACGCCCGGTCAGCACCCGCCCGAACCGTGAAGTATCCGAATACGAGCGGCAATATGCAGACACATCGGACCCAAGGGTCCTCGACATTATCGCCGTGCCACTCCGCCACCCTCAGCCACGCAGCTACCAGAGCGAAAACTGGCTCCTTGATCCCCATTACTACTGGGAGAAGACCGGCCGGGCCAAGTGGGACACGCTGCTCATGCTGGAGCAGCATCCAAAAACCTTATGGATCAACGGACACAGCACATTTCACGGCAACAACAACCGTGTGGCAATTGAACAAGCGCACACTTTACCGGACTCACTCAAGCTCATCCGCGTTGACGGCGTAACGTTACAGGTGCACGCCCCTAGCGCAGCGTTCGGCGACATGCGGCTGGTCGTGGACGCACACTTTCGCTATGCCGGATGCACATACATACTGCGACTGACTGATCCCGAGTATGAACAAACGTACCTGGCCAAGCGGGAAGGGACCTACGAACTGAGCGAATCTTTCCTTACGGTGAGTCTGGGTGAACCGTACGAAGATTACGCCTACAAATTAGTGGCAGCCATCATCGAGCGAGCAAAGATTTAAGCAGGCAGCAAGCAATGACACTGAATACCGTGTTCACCGTCGGCCACTCCACGCACAGTGTTTCACATTTCCTGAGCCTACTTCACAAGCATGAAGTCACGGCGGTCGCCGATGTGCGGTCGACACCCGCCAGTCGGTTCACCCCCCAGTTCAACCGAGATGCAGTGAAGCGTAGTTTGTGCGAGTCCGACATCAAGTACGCCTTCCTGGGCAAGGAGCTCGGAGCGCGTACGAAAGACGCCACATGCTATGTCGACGGACAGGTACAGTACAGCCGTCTCGCCCGGACCCCGGATTTCGTCAGCGGCATCAACCGCCTACTGAAGGGTGCACAGAATGAGCGAATCGCCATCATGTGCACTGAACAAGAACCACTCGAATGCCATCGCTGTGTCCTCGTCGCGCGAGCGCTCGAAGAACGCGGGATCACCATCGACCACATTCATGGCGACGGGCATATCGAGAGCCACGCCATGGCAATGCAACGCTTGATGGCCAGTTTCGGGTTGGACCAGGACGAACTATTCCGCACGCCGGCTGAGCGCCTCCAGGAGGCGCTCAGCCGCCAGGAAGACCGGATTGCGTACGTCAATGAGGAGCTTCGCGTGAACGGGACGTCGGGAAAATGAAACTATACACAATCGGCTTTACGAAGAAGTCCGCAGAAAAGTTCTTCGGGCTATTGCGCAAAGCTGAGGTGACAACGTTGATCGATGTCCGGCTGAACAACGTCTCACAATTATCCGGCTTCGCCAAGCGCGACGACCTGAAGTACTTCCTCAGCGAGATCTGCGACGTGCAATACGCCCATCGTATCGATCTGGCGCCAACCCAGCCCCTGCTCGACGACTACAAGAAGCACGGCGCCAGCTGGACATCCTACGAAGACCGCTTCCTGGAATTAATGAAGACCCGTCACATTGAGAACACCGTCCCACGGGAACTACTCAACAACGCAGTCCTGCTTTGCAGCGAAGACAAGGCGCAGCATTGTCATCGCCGACTGGTTGCCGAATACATGGCGCAACAGTGGGGCGACGTCTCGATCGAGCATCTGACATAACCCCCGCTCCGGGAGGACGCACGAAACGGCGCCTGCCCCCCGAAACCCCGGCCCGCCACTGGCCCGTAACCCTGGTCAGCGCCTGGGTACAGGCGAACCAGGGTGAGACAGGGGGAGACACGACGAACGCAGAAGGGGTGCCCCGCCGAAGCGGGACACCCCTTCTGACCAGCTAATTCGCTGACCTCTGCGGAGGCTGTGGGATTTGAACCCACGGTGACGTTGCCGCCACGACAGTTTTCAAGACTGTTCCCTTAGGCCGCTCGGGCAAGCCTCCCCGCGGCACCTGTGCGCGGGGCGCGTGGGTGTCGCGGGATCAGACTAGCGCGTCACTTGTCGCCCGTGCGCTGGCCCAGGGTGACATGGGCCGTGTGCTCCTTGCCGTCGCGCTTGTAGGTGAGGGTGACCTCGTCGCCGGGCTTGTGTTGCCAGATCTCGCTGATGAGGGTGGGGCCGCTGTCGATCACCGTGTCGTCGAGCTTGGTGATGGTGTCGCCGGGGCGGAGGCCGGCCTTGTCGGCGGGGCCGTTCGGGGTGACGGCCTTGGAGCCGTTGTTGCCGGTCTGGGCGATGGTCGCGCCGTCGCCGGTGTCCCGCATGCCGACCTGGACGCCGATCTGCGGGTAGACCGGCTTGCCGGTCCGGATCAGGTCCTGGGCGACCCGCTTGGCCTGGTCGATGGGGATGGCGAAGCCCAGGCCGATGCTGCCGGACTGCTGGGACTCGCCGCCCAGGCCGCCGCCGTTGCCCGCCGACTGGATCGCGGAGTTGATGCCGATGACATTGCCGGCGGCGTCCATCAGCGGGCCACCGGAGTTACCGGGGTTTATCGAGGCGTCGGTCTGCAGGGCGCTCATGTACGAGGCGCTGGTGCCGCCGCCGTCGCTGGAGGCCACCGGGCGGTCCTTGGCGCTGATGATGCCGGTGGTGACCGTGCCGGACAGGCCGAAGGGGGCGCCGATGGCGATCGTGGCGTCGCCGACCTGCACATTGGAGGACTTGCCGAGCGGGAGCGGGTTGAGCGGGGCGCCGGAGGCGTTCTTCAGCTTGATCACGGCGACGTCGTAGCCCTGGGCGTTGCCGACGACCTCGGCGTCGTACTTCTTGCCGTTGGAGAACGTCGCGGTGAGCTTGCCGCCGCCGGCCGCACTGGCGACGACGTGGTTGTTGGTGAGGATGTGGCCCTGCTTGTCGTAGATGAAGCCGGTGCCGGTGCCGCCCTCGCCGGTGGCACCCTGCGCCTCGATCGTCACGACGCTCGGCAGCGCCTTCTGCGCTATCCCGGAGACGGAGGTGGGCTTGCGGTTCAGCGCCCCGGGGTCGCCGGGCGCGGAGACCGTCGTCGAGGCGCTGTCGTTCTGGCCCGCGGCCCAGAAGCCGATGCCGCCGCCGACACCGCCGGCCACCAGCGCGGCCACCAGGACCGCCGCGATCAGGCCGCCGTTACGCCGCTTGGGCGCGGGGCTGCCGACGCCCCAGGGATCGCCGCCGTACGGAGGCTGCTGGCCCCAGCCGCCGCCCGCTCCGGGGGCGCCATGGCCGGTGCCCGGGTACGGCGGGATCTGCGCGGTCTGCTCGGTGGTGGGGTCGTCGCCGGGGTGGCCGAAGCCGGGCTGCGGAGGGTGTCCGGCGCCCGGGGCCGAGCCGACGCTCGGGGCGAAGCCCGGCGGGGGCGGCGCGTACGGGCCGTCGGGAGCCTGGGCGCCGGAGGCGGACGCGGGGGCGCTGTCCGGCTGCGGCCCGGCCGGCGGCTTGGCCTCCGACGGGACGGCGGCTCCCTCGTTCTCGGTGCTCACAGCTCTCTCCTCAGCTTCATGACTGTCGGCTCCCACGGCCTTGGCAGGCTGCTTCCCTGTCGCCCCGGATCTCATCCATGGCCGAGATCGGGGCGGGCCGTTTCTTCCGGGGCTTGCAGGTCGGCCGGACCCTGGGGGTGCGTCCGGGTGGTGCGGTTCTTCTGGGGCCGGCGGGCCTCGCGGTCCGCCGGGTGATGCGGTTGTGCCGGTCCGGCGGGCCTGGGGCCCTCCGGGTCGTACAGCTCCTCGTGCCGGTGGACGGGGAACCCCGTACTCCAGGATCAAGGATCCCGGCGATACGGGCGAGTCCCGGTCCGCCGGTCCGGGGCCGCCGCCGTGGTCCGCAGGTCCCGTCCCGCACACCCGGCCGTGCGCGAGCCCCGGCCGCGGGCCCGTCCGGTGATCCGGGCGGGCGGCATGAGCGAGTCTCCCTACCACCCTTTCCCACCGCGCGTCAGAGCACCGTAAGTCGAGGCTGTGACTGTCCCCTCATCCTTTATGCCGGACAAAACCGGCGCATCCCCTGTTCCGGCACCTTGGGGAAGCGCCCGGCGGCCCCTCGGTGGCGGATGGCACGATAACGCGGTGACCTATGCACGCCCCGCCCAGGACGCCCGTCCGGGCCGTCCCGCCATGTCCGTCATCGCCCATCGCGGTGCCTCGGAGGACGCCCCGGAACACACCCTCGCGGCCTACCGCAAGGCGATCGAGGACGGGGCGGACGCCCTGGAGTGCGATGTCCGGCTGACCGCGGACGGGCATCTGGTCTGCGTGCACGACCGGCGGGTGAACCGCACGTCCAACGGGCGCGGCTCGGTTTCCGCCCTGGAGCTCGCCGACCTGGCCATGCTCGACTTCGGCTCCTGGAAAGGCGACGGTTCCGCGAACGACGGATTCGCGAACGAGGCGCCGGACCGGCAGCACGAGGACCCCGAGCTGACCTCCGTCCTCACACTGGAGCGACTGCTGGAGCTGGTCGCCGACGCGGACCGCCGGGTCGAGCTGGCCATCGAGACCAAACACCCGACGCGCTGGGCCGGACAGGTGGAGGAGCGGCTGGTCGAGCTGCTGACCCGGTTCGGGCACACCAATCCGGCCATGCGCAGCGACTGGACGCCCGCGGTCCGGGTCATGAGCTTCTCGGCGCGCTCACTGCATCGCGTACGGGCCGCGGCGCCCTGCATCCCCGGCGTCTACCTGATGCAGTTCCTCACACCGCGGCACCGCGACGGCCGGCTCCCGCCCGGCGTCGGCATCGCGGGCCCCGGGATACGCATCCTCCGCTCGCACCCCGACTACGTCGCCAAGGCGCATCGCGCCGGCCACCTCGTCCATGTCTGGACCGTCAATGAGCCCGCCGATGTCGAGCTGTGCCAGGAATTGGGGGTGGATGCGGTGATTACGAACCGCCCCAAGCAGGTACGAATCCAACTCGGCCTTGGGTAGAGCCCCTCACAGGGTGTGCACCGGCGCATTCGGCCCGTATTCGATCGTGTCCAATGCGTCACCATGTGCGGCTTGGCCGGTTTCCGGTCCAGTCCATTGGGGCATTCATCCCGTGGCGTGGGGCAAAGGAGGTCTCGGGGGTGGCGTTGGTGGTGGCACAAGAGGTGCCGACGTCGTCGATCATGGCCGTACCCCATGGTCCTGTGGGTGTCGGCATGGCCAGGCGGCGCATGCGTGAAGAGCTGTTGGCAAGTGGAGTTCAGGACACAGTCGTCGATGACGCGGTCCTCATTCTTTCGGAGCTGCTGAGCAATTCGTGTCGCCATGCGCGTCCGATATACGAAAACGGATCACCGGGCTCCGCAACGGTCGAGACGCACGAGGCTCCGGTGGCCTCCGTCCGGGCGTCCTGGCGCATCGACGCACAGGGCAGACTGACCGTCGCGGTCACGGACGGCGGCGGCCCGACCCGGCCACTTCCGGCCACTCCGTCGGTCACGGCGCGCGGCGGGCGCGGGCTGGCGATCATCCGCTCGCTCGCCAAGGACTGGGGTGTACACGACTCCGTCGTCGGCGAAGTCACGGTCTGGGCGGCCCTCTCGCTGCAAGGCGCATTCGCTACGCGCGTGGATCTGACGCCCGATCTGCCGCCCTCGCTGACCACGGGAGCCGGAGTGGGCACGGGGCTGCCGCTGCCGGGCTTCCCGGACTTCGACGATCTGCCATAGCGGCACGGCGGGACACGGCGGGCGCGCGGCCGAGCGCGACCTCGTACGCAATCCTCTAGGCTCGCGCCGAAACGCGTCCGTACCGCCCAGGATCGACCAGGAGACACCGTCGCCATGGCCAAGAAGCGCCGTCCCCAGCCCCAGGCCGCAGCATCACGGATCAAGGACGGCGAGGTGCCGGTCGTCGGCGCCCGTGAGCCCTGCCCGTGCGGCTCCGGCCGCCGGTACAAGGCCTGTCACGGGCGACAGGCGGCGCATGCCGCCACCGAGCTGGTGCAGCGCCCCTTCGAGGGCCTGCCCGGTGAGTGCGACTGGGTGGCGCTGCGCGAGCTGGTGCCCGCCGCCACCGCCGAGTTGACGCTGAAGGGCGGGCTGCCCGAGGGCGTCCCGTCCGTGACGCTGGCGACGGTGCTGCCGATGGCCTGGCCCGCGCTGCGCCGCGACAACGGCGCGGTGATGCTCGGCCTCCAGAACGACACCGCCTCCGGCGACCTCAGCCGCGCCCTCGCCGACACCCTCCAGCGCGCGCTGGCCGCCGAGCCCGGCACTCCGGTCGCCGCCGGCCGCCCGGCCCCCGAAGGTCCGCGGCTCCAGGATCTGCTCGACCCGGACGCGGTCTTCGAACCGGCCGTCCACACCGGCTTCGAGTTCTGGGTGGAGAACGCCGAGAACGCCACCGGCGAGGTCGCCGCCTCCCTGGAGCGGGCCAACGCGGCGGCCATTCCCACCGCCCGGATCCCCGGCCTGGAGGGTGCGTACTGGTGCGAGGCCCCGGAGAAGAACCACCTGCGCTGGGTCACCGGGCACCCCGAGGAGCAGCTGCTGGACGCGCTCGCCCGGCTGCACGCCGCGGGCGCCTCCTCGCTCGGTGAAGGCACCCGGCTGGTGGGTTCGTTCCGCGCCCACGGCCTGGTCGTGCCGGTCTGGGACCTGCCCTCGTCGATGAGCGCCGAGGACGTCGCCAAGCCTGCCGCGGCGTTCGCCGAGCGGCTGGCCGAGGCGCTCGCGACGGACGCCCCGCTGACCCCCGAGGAGCGCCGGGCGCGCGGCGGGCTCACCAACCGCCAGGTCACCCTGAGCTGACCGGACCGGCCGGCCGCGCGGACCGGATGCCTCCGGGGACCTCCGGCGTGACACCTGTCACAACTCCCCGTACCTGCCGGTAAATAGGCGTCCGGAATTCCACGATCGAATTTGCGAACCGCCGATCTCTTGTTACGGTTCTAGAAGCCCGGTCGCTGGTGCATCCCCCGTCGCCAGCGACCGGGCGCTTCCATGTCCGGAGTCAGGTGCTCCGCGCGGCCGGCCCCGGCCGCCTGCGGCCCGGCGCCCTCAGCGGCCCGAACCCCTGCCTCCCACGGACGAGTTGCTGCCGGAGCGCAGCAGCAGCCGCTCCCCCGCCGCGTCGGAGAACTCCGCCACCGCGCGGTACGGCCCGCCCCGGCGCACGGTCGTCCCGGTCGGCGTCTCGCACAGGCCCGGCGCGTCGGCCGCCGGGACCTCGCAGTTCACCTGGACGGTCGTGCCGTCCGGCCGCAGCAGCGTCAGTGCGGCGCGCAGCGGACCGCCGGTGCGATTGCGGTAGTACGTCCGCCCCCAGGTCAGACCGTCCCCGGCGAGCACACAGGTCTGGGCCTCGATCCGCTGGGGAGCGATGAGTTGGGGTCCGCAGCGGGAGGTGCGGGCGGAGCGGGGCGGCAGGCCGGGGCCGGCGGGGGAGGCCGCGGCGGTCCGGGCGCGGGCAACGGCGGGGCGCATGTCCAAGTTGGCACCATTATCGGAGCTGATGCCGCTTTTGGCCGTAGAGCGGTTTTCGGACGTGGCGGAGACCCCGGGCGCCGCGAGGTCGGCCGGACCGGCCATTGCGGCACCCAGCGGCACGGCGATGGCGAACACCACCACGCCGGCAAGACCGGTCATGCGGAGTTTCTGCGCACGCTGCATGGCCCCCACCTGCGATTGAGATGCCGCTGACGGCGGCTTGACGGTGGGCCGAACCTATCGGGCGGTGGCGGTGCCCCCGGGCACCCGGACGCTGCTTCCCCGTAGTTGTCCGGGCCGGTCACACCCGAACGGGTGATCCGCCCGCGCGTTGTTTCCGATCATCCGCCGGCCGGGTCATCCACCGGCCGGGCGGGGCGGTCGCACGGGCACATCCGCGGGGGTCAGTACGCGAGCCGGCTGCCGCCGTCGGGAGTGCTGGTGCTCGCCATGACCAGGGCGTCCACGATCGTGCTCACCTTCGGCAGCCAGGGCGCGGCCGGGACGGCAGCCGGCGGCCGCTCCCAGCGGACCCGGCCCGCGCCGATCTGGGAGGGCGGAAGCACCAGATAGCCGCCCTCGCCGTGGAACCGCAGCGAGCTGGGCACCCAGTCCTGGGAGTGCAGCAGCTCACCCAACTCCGCGAGGTCGTAGGGCGATACGAGCAGGGACCAGCGGGTGGGCGTGGCCACCACGGGGCCGAGGCGTACACCGAAGTGGTCCAGGGCCGCCAGGGCGCGGGCGCCGGCGACGGCGGGCAGGCTCACCGCGCAGGGCGCGCGGCCGCCGGTGGCCAGCACGATCGGGGCATCGGGGCGGTTCGCCCACCACCAGCGCACCATCCGGGCATCGGTCGTGGCGGCCAGCAGGCCGGGGTCGAAGGGGTGCGCGCCGGGCACCACACAGTCGGGGTCGGGGCAGCTGCACCGGCGGCCGGCCCGCTCGCCGAGGCCGAGCCGGGCACCGGCCGGCTGCCGGCCGGCGGGCCTGATCCCCACACCGGGAAGTACGGGCCACTGCCACTCGGTGGCGCAGTGGAGCGCCGCACCGAGCAGCGCCGACCTTCCGCCGCGCCGGAACAGGAGCTTGCGTCGCCTTCCGAGGATCTCGCGCATGAGCGCTCGTTCCTTTCCGTTAACGCCGAGGGCTTCGTCCATCGCACTACATGGCACTTCTCGCCGGTTCGCCGTTGTCCGTGCCGTGCCGCTTCATGCCGTGGTGGGGCGTCTTCTGCGGCCCGGCCGTGCAACCCGGGGTCGATCGCATCTCGATCACGCCACGTGGATCACTGGTCACCGCGTGTACAAGGCAGCGCATCACGCCGTACGCCGAGCGTGGAACATGGCGGGGGGTGGCGCACGCTGGCGATTGCGCCTCCGTGGTGCAGTCCCCGCCTCTTGGGAGTGCGTCGCGGCCGTCGCCGTATTAGACGCCGGTGTCCGCCGGAGAGTTCCGGTGCGGCCCCAACTGGCCCCGCACCTTTCCGAGTACGTACCCGCCACTGTGGTGAAGACGCGCTGCTGATCGCCGTCAGTCGACCTCAAATTGACGCTTGGGGGGCCTTTTTCAGGCCAATCTACAGACCTCGCTGACACCACAAACCCCACGGGGAGAGTGCTGGACATCACATCGTTGATGCGTGTACATCTGGAGCATTGATAGCGGAGCAGCACGACATGGGGGTTTGCGATGCTATTGAGGAAATTGAGCGGCCAACCGCACCGCACAACAGCACTCAACAAAACGCCGCACTCCCTACCAAAAAGCGGCCTGACCTGGGTCATTACCTGGCGCAACGAGAGACGCCAGCCATGACCGCCCCGCACGTACCGAAAGTGGCTGGAATCGAACCAGCTCTTCCCGCCCCCACGCACACTGTCGACCCGCGCGTGGGGAAAGCCTCCGCGGCCCCCACCGCCGACACCCCGTCCGACGGCTCGCCCCCCACCCCTCCGGGCGCCCCTCAGGCCCCCGTACTCGACGCCGCGTCAGACGCCGCCCCCGGCGATGCCCCCGACCTCTCCGCCGTCGACCAACTCGCTGTCGTGCAGGACCGGCTGGCCGGCTGGATCTCCGACCTCAGCACCCTGCACGACCTCACCGAACAGCTCGCGCGCACCCGCACGGTGGAGGACGCCCTCCACGAGCTGCTGCGCGCCGGCGCCTCCCTGGTCGGCGCGCGGCGCGGGCTGGTCGTCCTCGCCCCGGCCGACGGTTTCGGCCCGGAGACCACGGTCGGCCTCGGCCTCGGCCACGCCGAGATCGGCACCATCGAGACCATCCCGCGCCGCGCCCTGTCGTACGCGCGGATACTGGACGGCCTCCCGGAGCCGGGCGCCACCGGCGACGACACCCGGCGCGCGGTGGGCGATGCGAGCCGTCCTCCCGGCGCCCGCGGCGCGGCGGCGGCCGGACCGTGCACCGAGATCTCCGAACCCGACATCCCCGGCGAGAAGGACCTCGACCCGCGCCTGCGCGAGGTCGCGGCCCGGCTCGGGTACGCGGCCAGCTACGCGGTGCCGCTCACCGCCGAACCCATCGGCCGGACCGGCGCCGCGGTCTGGCTCTACGACGAACCGGCCGAGCCCACCGAACGGCAGCGCCACCTCATCGGCCTCTACCGGGCGCACGCCGCCGAACACCTCGCCCGCCTCCTTGAGCTGCACCGCACCCGGCAAGCCGTCCGGATCCTGCGCGAGGAGCTGCTGCCGCACCGGCTGCCGCGGGTCCCCGGCATCCGCCTCGCGGTGCGGCACAGCAGCGGGCCGCGCGGGGGCGGGGACTGGTACGACGCGCTGCCGCTGCCCGACGGCGCGCTGGGGCTGGCCATCGGTTCGGTGACCGGCTCCGGGCCGAGCGCGGTGGCGGCCATGGGACGACTGCGGGCGTCCCTGCGCGCCTACGCCGTCATGGAGGGCGAGGATCCGGTCGCGGTCCTCTCCGACCTCGAACTGCTGCTGCGGCTGACCGAGCCGGCCCGCAGCGCCACCGCGCTGTTCGCCTTCACCGAGCCGCCGCCCGGCGCGCCGGGCGGGCCGCCCGCACCCCCGATGCCGGGCGGTATCACCGACCCCTTCGCCCGCAAGGTCGTGCTGGCCGGGGCCGGCCACTGCCCGCCGCTGATCCTCGGTGATCTGCGGACCGAGTACGCGGAGACCTCGCTGTCCGCGCCGCTGGGCATGCTGGCCTGCTGGGAAGCGCCCAGCGTGGAGATCGAACCGGCCGGCGGCGAGACCCTGCTGCTCTACAGCGACGGGCTGCTGCACCGCACCGGCGAGCCCATGGACCGCGCCTTCACCCGGCTGCACGCGGCCGCCGCGGGCGTCCCCAGGGCCGCCCGGCACGATCCCGAGGCGGTCGTCGACCACATCGTGCGCACGATGCTGCCGCAGGGTCTGGACGACCCGCTGTCGGAGGAGGACGTCGTGCTGCTCGCGGCGTATTTCGAGGAGTAGTCCCCGGTCCGGCGGCTCGGGGCCGGTCCGGCGGCCCCCGGCCCTGGTTTGCAGGGCCGGCCCTGAGCACGCCCCATACGGCGGGCGGACATCCCGCCCGCGCGCCCGTTCACACCCCCACCGGGCGCCATGCCTCCTATGGCCGGAGTACCGGAGAGGTCACACCTTCCTGCCCCTGGACCGTTTTCGATCCGCACATACGATGGAATGCGGTTCAGTCTTTAAAGGAGGCACGGTGACCGACGAGCTCACTCCGGAGACCCCGGACGAGGACGAGCAGCCGATCAAGCAGCGCAAGAACGGCCTTTACCCGGGCGTCTCGGACGAGCTCGCGGAGAACATGAAGAGCGGCTGGGCCGACACCGAGCTGCGCGATCTGGAGCCGATCGAGCAGGCCCCGAACGCCGCCCGGCGCCGGGCCGCGCTCTCCGCGCGCTTCCCCGGTGAGCGGCTGGTGATCCCGGCGGGCAATCTGAAGACCCGCTCCAACGACACCGAGTACCCGTTCCGCGCCTCGACGGAGTACGTCTACCTCACCGGCGACCAGACCGACGACAGCGTCCTGGTCCTGGAGCCGACGGGCGACGCGCACGAGGCGACGCTCTACCGGCTGCCCCGCTCCAACCGTGAGAACGGCGAGTTCTGGCTCAATGGCATGGGCGAGCTGTGGGTCGGCCGCCGCCACAGCCTCCAGGAGGCCGAGGCGCTCCTCGGCATCCCCTGCAAGGACGTCCGCGAGCTGGCCGACGCGCTCAAGGAGGCCACCGGCCCGGTGCGTGTGGTGCGCGGCCATGACGCCGGCATCGAGGCCGCGCTGACCGACAAGGTCACCGCCGAGCGGGACGAGGAGCTGCGCGTCCACCTCTCCGAAGCGCGCGCGGTGAAGGACGAGTTCGAGATCGGCGAGCTCCAGAAGGCCGTCGACTCGACGGTGCGCGGCTTCGAGGACGTCGTGAAGGTCCTCGACAAGGCCGAGGCGACCAGCGAGCGCTATATCGAAGGAACGTTCTTCCTGCGCGCCCGCGTCGAGGGCAACGACATCGGCTACGGCTCGATCTGCGCCGCCGGCCCGCACGCCACCACCCTGCACTGGGTCCGCAACAACGGCGAGGTCCGCTCCGGCGAACTGCTCCTGCTGGACGCCGGTGTGGAGACCCACACCCTGTACACCGCGGACGTCACCCGCACCCTGCCGATCAACGGCCGCTACACCGACCTCCAGCGCAAGATCTACGACGCGGTGTACGAGGCCCAGGAGGCGGGCATCGCGGCGGTCAAGCCGGGCGCGGCCTACCGCGACTTCCACGACGCGGCGCAGCGGGTGCTCGCCGAGAAGCTGGTCGAGTGGGGCCTGGTCGACGGCCCGGTCGAGCGGGTACTGGACCTGGGGCTCCAGCGCCGCTGGACCCTGCACGGCACCGGCCACATGCTCGGCCTCGACGTCCACGACTGCGCCGCGGCCCGCACCGAGCACTATGTCAACGGCACGCTGGAGCCCGGCATGGTGCTGACCGTCGAGCCCGGACTGTACTTCCAGGCGGACGATCTGACGGTGCCGGAGGAGTACCGGGGCATCGGTGTCCGCATCGAGGACGACATCCTCGTGACGGCCGACGGCAACCGCAACCTGTCGGCCGGCCTGCCGCGGCGCTCGGACGAGGTCGAGGCCTGGATGGCCGGGCTGCTCGGCGGCAAGTAGCAGCGCGGAGCAGGTGCGTGTACGTCCCCCGGTGGCTTCAAGTGCCGCCGGGGGACGTGTCGTTGGGCGGGACGCCCTCGCCGCGAGCCGTGCCGTCAGCGGCGTCGCCACCGCCGGGGGACGTGCCGTCGGCGGCGTCGCCACCGCTGGGGGACGTGTCGTCAGCGGCATCGCCACCGCCCCTCGTCCCATAGGCGCCCGCGCGGGCCGCCGCCCAGACGGCGGTGGCGGCGGACTCGGCGAGGCGCCGGTCGACGGGCCGGCGGGCGATCAGAATCCGGTAGTAGAAGGGCGCGCCGAGCGCCGACATCACTTCCTCCGGGTCGGTGTCCGCGGGCAGTTCGCCGCGGTCGACGGCCCGCCGCACCATCTGGCCGGCCAGCGTCAGCCGTTCGCCGAAGAAGGACCGCAGCACCGCCGCCGCCTGCGGGTCCCGCGCCGCGGCGGAGACCACTGCCTCGATCAGCGCGCGCATCCGTGCCTCACCGAAGAAGGCGGCCACCGAGCGGGACAGCGCCCGCAGATCCTCGGGCAGGCTGCCGGTGTCCGGCAGCGGCACATCGGAGCTCAGCTCGGTCAGCAGCTCGCACACCAGGCCCTCGATACAGCGCCAGCGGCGATAGAGCGTCGCCACATGAATCCCGGCGCGCTGCGCGACCTTCTCCATGGTCAGCCCGGCGAAGCCGCCGTCGTCCAACTCCTGGAAAACGGCGGCCAGTACGGCCTGGCGGGTACGGGCCGTACGCCCGCCGGGCCGGGTCTCGCCCGGGGCATGGTGCGCTGTCGTCACGGTGGCTCCGTATTGCAGTGCGGGTTCACGCCAAGTATTGTCCAAGACGAGTTAACGCGAGCAACTTCGCGTTAATCGTGGTGCGCGCTGGTCTCGCAGGGACAGGGGACGCCGCGGGGGAGGTCCTCCCACCGCGAGACCGCGCTGCCCCTCTTCCCCGAGAGGCGATTTCCGGCCAACTATCCGTCTGCCGACGTTCGCCTGAATTGACACTTCGGTTCTTGGTGAGCTGCGCGGAGTACGAACGGGATCCGACGGGCCGGGGAAGCCAGGGGTACGCACCGAAGCGGCCGGCGGTTTCGCGCCCGTGCCGATGAGTTGAGGATCTGAACACCTCTCTCATCGCGACAGGGCCTCGTGTGTTGTGTGTCCCGCCGCCTGCCCCTGAAGGGTGGCTTCGGGGTCCGCGCGGCCGTCGGAGCCCGGTTAACCGTGACTGCTGATCACGACGCCATCGGGAGGGCCGCGCCCTCCCGCCACTTGAGGATCTTGTCGAAGCTGACCACTGCGCCGGGGCGGCCCGTGCGGTTGCGGTAGCGGACGTGGTCGGTGAGGGCCTCGATCAGAAAGAGCCCCCGGCCGTCCTCGGCAAACTCGGGAGCCTGCGCGGGGGTGGGCACGGGGGCCGCCGGGGGGAGGGGGCGGTCCGTGGCCGTATGGGGTGGCGCGGGGGGTGCGGGGCGGTGGTGGAAGCCGGGGCCCGAGTCGGTGACTTCGATGCGGCAGGTGTCGCCGTCGATGAAAGCGGTGACGCGGTAGTCCTCGGCGGTGTCGCCGCCGTGCTCGACGGCGTTCGCGCAGGCTTCGGAGAGGGCCACCGACAGGTCGTAACAGATGTCCGGGTCCACGCCCGCGGTCTCCATCGTGCCCAGCAACAGGCGACGGGCCAGCGGGACGCTCGCAGCCTCGCGCCGCAAATGGAGTGACCACCAGATGCTCATCGCTCCAGCCTCCTGGCCGCGGCTCGACATATCGATACCTATTGCCGCGCCGCAAGGTCCGTAAGCATGTCCGGGACGTGATACCGCTCATTCGGCGGATGCGAAGAGTGAGCGCATCGGTGTAGGTGCCGCGCTGCCCGTGCGCCGTCACGCGCCCTGCCTGCCTCCTCGGACGCCCCGCCGGGCGCCCCTTGACACCGACCTGCCGTCGGGGGTCCGTGGGACCAGTGGGATGATGGCGCGGCCATGACTCCACCGCCCGCCTCCCCAGCGCGCGCAGCCGCCGATCTCCGGCTGTTGAGGGCCGCGGTTTTCACCGCGGTCTGCGTCGCGCTGTCCGCGGGCGGGCACATCCTCGCCTCGTGCGCCACCGTCCCGCTGTGGACGCTGGGCGTCGCCGCCGCCGCGGTGTTCGCGGTCGCGGCACCGCTGGCCGGGCGGGAACGCAGCCTGCCGGGGATCGCCGTCGGGCTCGCCGTGGGGCAGCTCGCCCTGCATGCGCTGTTCGCCTGGGGCCAGGCGCCCTCCGTGGCGCGGAGCGGACCGGGCGTCGGCGGGCTCTCGGACCGGGCCGCGATCAGCCTGGCCCGGCACCTGACCTGCGGGCTCGGCACCGGCCGGATGGACGGTGCGCAGGCGCGCCGGGTGCTCGGCTCGGGTGGCTTCGACACGGCCTCCGCCGCCGGGGTGGCCGCACCGGCGGGGCACGGGACGGCCGGGGCCACGGCCACCGCCGACCCGGTGGTGCACGGTCTGCTGCCGTCGCTGCCCATGCTGCTCGGGCACCTGCTGGCGGCGCTCGCCGTCGGCTGGCTGCTGCGGCGGGGCGAGGCCGCGCTGTGGCGGCTGGTGCGGCTGTCGGCCCCGGCGGCGTACGAGCTGACCGTCCGGACCCTGGCCGGTGCGGTGCGCAGGGCGCTCGTGCTGGTCCGCGCCCTGCTCATGGGGCTCGGAGCGGCGCACGACGAGGCGCGGCGCACCCCCGTTTCGTACGGGGATGACAAACCCGGCCCGAAGGACCTCGCCCTCCACCACAGTGTCGTCAGGCGAGGGCCACCCACCCTGGCCCTCGCGGCCTGACTTCGCGCGAAGCACGCTCCCACAGGACGGGGTACGGGCTCGCGCGCCGTCACCGCACGCGCGCCACCTACACCGTCACCAGCACCTTTCTCCTTCCTGTGGAGTGTTTTTCCGATGTCGAAGATCTCGAAGATGACGCAGATGCCGCAGCAGCAGTCGGACGCGTCGCGCACGCGGCGGCTCGCCCGGCGGCTGCCGCTCGTGGGCGCCGCCGCGGTCGGCAGTGTGGTGCTGCTCGCAGCCCCGGCCTTCGCCCACGTCAGCGTGCAGCCCGCGGGCGCCGCCCCGAAGGGCGGCTATGCGACCGTCAACTTCAAGGTGCCCAATGAGCGGGACGACGCATCGACGGTGAAGCTGGAGGTCACGCTGCCGACCGAGCACCCGCTGGCGTCGGTCATGCCGCAGCCGGTGCCCGGCTGGAAGGTGGACGTCAAGAAGTCCAAGCTGGCCAAGCCGATCGAGATGCACGGCGAGAAGATCAACGAGGCCCCCTCGAAGATCACCTGGACCGCGGAGGACAAGGGCGTCGAGCCCGGTCAGTTCCAGCAGTTCCCGGTCTCCGTCGGCATGCTGCCCGAGGACGCCGACCAGGTCGTCTTCAAGGCTCTCCAGACGTACGACGACAAGGAGGTCGTGCGCTGGATCGAGCCGACGAAGGAGGGCGCCCCGGAGCCGGAGAACCCGGCGCCGGTCCTCAAGCTCACGGCGGCCGAGGAGGACGGCCACGGCGCCGCCGGCGCGGACGACAAGAGCGGCGGCAAGGACCACCTCAAGAACGCCGCGGCCACCGAGGACGCCGCCGCCGGCGACACCACGGCCCGCGTCCTGGGTGCCATCGGCATCGTCGTCGGCATCATCGGCGTCGGCTTCGGAGTGTTCGCCGGACGGCGCCGCAGCGCCTGAGCACGGACGGGCCGGCGCCCGACGCGCGCCGGCCCGACGCCCCTTCCCGGACACCCGGGACACAACTCACGGGATTTATCTGCAATGCGTAGAACGACCCTGCTCGCGTCCGCCCTCACGGCGGCCGCGGCACTCAGCCTGACCGCCTGCGGCGGGGACGAGAGCAAGCCCGCCGCGGAGGTGTCCGGCGGCACCGCCACCAAGTCGATCGTCACGCTCGACAGCCCGCTGGCGAAGCCGGACCTGGTCCTGACCGATACCCACGGCGCCAAGTACGACCTGCTGGAGAAGACCAAGGGCCACCCGACCCTGATCTACTTCGGCTACACCAACTGCCCGGACGTCTGCCCGCTGACGATGGCCAACATCGCGGTCGCGGTGAAGCAGCTGCCCAAGGCCGAACAGAAGGACCTGCGGGTCGTCTTCGTCACCTCCGACCCGGAGCGGGACACCCCGGCCGCCCTGAAGAAGTGGCTCGGCGGCATCAACAAGGACTTCGTCGGGCTGACCGGCAAGTTCGACACCATCCAGGCCGGTGCGCGCAGCGCGAACATCGGCATCGAGAAGCCGGTCAAGAAGAAGAACGGCGATGTCGTCTCCACCCACGGCGCACAGGTGCTGCTGACCTCCCCCAAGGACGACAAGATCCACTGGATGGGCATGCAGGACGCCACCTCCGACAACTACACCAAGGCACTTCCGAAGATCGTCAAGGGGCAGAACCCGTGAACCGCCGCATCACCCTGGCCGCCGCCCTCACCCTCACGGCCGGTCTCGCGCTGGCCGGCTGCGGGGACGCCGCCCCGAAGCTCGAGGTCGTCGACGCGTACATGCCGCAGCCGGTCAACCAGGACATGGCCGGCGCGTACTTCACCGTCAAGAACAACACGGACACCGCCGACAAGCTCACCTCGGTCACCAGCAACCTGGCCAAGGACATCTCGATCCACAAAACCGTGGGCTCCAAGATGGAGCGGGTCGAATCGCTGCCCGTCCCGGCCAACGGCACGCTCCAGCTCGGCCGCGGCGGCAACCACCTGATGTTCATGGGGCTGAAGAGCAAGCCGACCAAGAACGACGTCGTCACCATCCAGCTGCACTTCGCCAACGCCGAACCGGTCCGGGTGTCCGTCCCGGTCAAGGCCGCCGACTACCAGCCGAAGCACTGACCGACCCACCGACCGAACCACTAAGGGCTGTCCCGTAGCCGGAGAACACACAGGTCCGAAGAAACCAGCCGCGGCCGGAGCACCGCACCGGCCGGCCGCGACGACGGGAGTAAGGGGAGCGATCACTATGGTCACCACCGGGCTTCGGCCACGACGGTCCGCCGTGCTGCGCCTGCTGGTCGTCGCGCTCGCGCTGGCCGGCACGCTGCTCGGCGGGCTCGGCGGTGCCGCACCGGCCTCGGCGCATGCCGCGCTGACCGGCAGCACCCCCGCGCAGGGGTCGGTGGCGGACCGCGCCCCCGAGCAGGTGACGCTCACCTTCTCCGAGGGCGTCGCCATGGGCGACGACTCGATCCGGGTGCTGGACCCTCGGGGCAAGCGGGTGGACGACAAGAAGCTGCGGAATCTGAGCAGCAACCGCGTCGTCAAATACGGCGCGGGGCTGCCGTCCGGGCTGCGTGACGGTACCTACACCGTCGCCTGGCAGGCGGTCTCCGCCGACAGCCACCCGGTGTCCGGTGCCTTCACCTTCTCCATCGGCGCGCCCTCCAAGACCACCGCCCCGGTTACCCAACAGGAGGCCGGCGGCGGCCTGGTGGGCGCGCTCTACGGCATCGCCCGCTATCTGGCCTACGCCGGGTTCGTGCTGCTGGCCGGCGGCGCCGCCTTCGTGGTGGCCTGCCGGCCCGCCGCGGCCCTCGTACGGTCCGTCCAGCGGCTGGTGGTGTACGGCTGGGCGCTGCTGACCGGCACCACCGTCGTGATGCTGCTGCTGCGCACCCCGTACACGGGCTCCGGCGATCTCGCCGATGTCTTCGACCTCGGCGGCCTCCAGCAGGTCCTGATCACCAAGCCGGGTGCGGCGCTGGTCTCCCGTCTGTTGCTGCTCGCCGCCGCGGCGCTGTTCGTGGCGGTGCTCTTCGGGGCGTATGCGCGGGCGCATCAGCCGGCGGGGGCGGACGAGCCGGAGGAGCCGGGGGAGCCGGGGGAGGAGCACGGTCAGCAGGGGGAGGCTGACGAGCGCGGTGCGGCCGATGCGTCGGATACGGCGGATACGGCCGAGGAGGCCAGGCGGCGCAAGGACCTCACCTTCGGCCTCGGCTTCGGCGGCGTGATCGTCGCCACCGGGCTCGCCGCGACCTGGGCGATGGCCGAACACGCCTCGACCGGGCTCCAGCCCGCCGTGGCGATGCCGGTCGATGTGCTGCATCTGCTGGCGGTCGCGGCCTGGCTCGGCGGGCTGGCGGCGCTGGTGGTGTCCCTGTATTGGGGCCCGACCGTCGAGCGGGCCGCGGTCCGCCGCTTCTCACGGATCGCGTTCGGCTCCGTAGTGGTGCTGGTGGCGACCGGCCTCTACCAGTCCTGGCGGCAGGTCGGCACCTGGAGCGCGCTGACCGACACCGCCTACGGGCGGCTGCTGCTGATCAAGGTGGCGCTGGTCGTGGTGCTCGTCGGGATCGCCTGGCTGTCGCGACGGTGGACGGGGCTGCTGGCGGAGGTACCGGCGGGGCAGGTAGCGGCGGCGGAACTGCGGGCGGCGGAGGAAGCCGCGCAGGACGCCGGGCGGGAAGCAGAGCAGGACGCTGAGGAGAGCGCCGGCCGGGAAGGGCAGGAAGAGCGGGAAGCGGAGAAGGCGGCCGTCGGTGCCTCGGCCACCGCGGCCACCGCTGCCACTGTGGCCACCGCTGCGACCGCGGGCCCGGTCCCGAAGAGCGGCTCCTCCCCCGCCTCCAACGGCACACCCGCCCCCCGCGACACCACCCCCGCTACCGACGACGGCCCTTCGGCCGGCCATGACGCCTCCGCCCCCGACCCCACCCGCGCCGCCCAACTAGCCCGGCAGCAGGCCGCAGTGCGTACCGCCCGGACCAAGCGGCAGCGTGACGCCGACCCCGAGCGGCTGGGACTGCGCCGGTCCGTGCTCGCCGAAGCGGCGGTCGCGGTCGTCGTGCTCGTGGTCACCACGGCGCTGACCGCCACCGAGCCGGCCCGTACCGAAGCGACGGTCAAGGCCACCTCGGGCGGGCAGTCCGCCGAGGCCGGGCGGCCGCTGGCGCTGACCATCCCGTTCGACACCGGTGGCCCGGACGGCAAGGGCACCGCGCGCGTCCGCCTCGCCCCCGGCAGCAGCGGCCGCACCAATACGCTTCAGCTGCGGATCACCGACCCCTCGGGCAAGGTCAGGGACGTCCCCGAGGTGAAGGTCTCCTTCACGCAGAAGGCCAAGAAGCTCGGACCGCTGTCGGTCACCACCCGGCACACCGGCAAGGGCCAGTGGCGCGCGAGCGGGATCCAGTTGCCGGTGCCCGGGAAGTGGCAGCTGTCGCTGGTCGTCCGCACCTCCGACATCGACCAGGTGACCGAGATCAAGAACGTGAAGATCGGCTCATGAGCAAGCAGACCCCCCGTAAGCAGTCCGCCCGCAAGCGACCCGCCGCGAAGCAGGCCACGTCGCAGGAGGCGGCGGCGCAGCAGGCGGCGGCAAAGCAGGCCGACGCGGCGCAGGCCACCGGCCGGAAGACCACCAGCCGGAAGACCCCCGCCACGGACTCCGGCGCCGGGTCCGCCGAGGCGGGCGGCGGGCGCGTCCCCGCCCCGGCCGCCGCCCCGGCACCGGAGACGGACGGGTCGCCCGCCAAGGAGCTCTCCCGCCGCCGGCTGCTCGGCACCGTCGGCGCGGCGGGCGCGGCCGGGCTGGTCGTCGGCGGGGCCGCGGGCGCCGCCGGGGTCGCGGCGGCAGGGGACGACACTCCCGAGGCCCTGACCACCGTCGGTTCGACCGGGGTCCCGTTCCGGGCGGCGGGCGGCGGACATCAGGCGGGGATCACCACCCCGTTGCAGGCCAAGGGCCATCTCGTCGCCTTCGACCTGGTACCGGGCACCGACCGCAAGGCCGCCGCCGCGCTGCTGCGCCGCTGGTCGCGGACGGCCGAGGAGTTGATGGCCGGCCGGGCCCCGGACGCCGACACGGGGGTCGCCCTCGACGCGGGCCCGTCCTCGCTGACCGTCACCTTCGGCTTCGGCCACAGCTTCTTCGGCCGTACGGGCCTGACGGAGCGGCGCCCCGTCGCGCTCGACCCGCTGCCCGACTTCTCCGCCGACGCCCTGGACCCCGCGCGCAGCAACGGCGATCTGTGGATCCAGATCGGCGCCGATGACGCGCTGGTCGCCTTCCACGCGCTGCGCGCGCTCCAGAAGGACGCGGCCGGCCGGGCGCGGCTGCGCTGGCAGATGAACGGCTTCAACCGCACTCCGGGCGCCACCGCGCAGCCGATGACCACCCGCAATCTGATGGGCCAGATCGACGGCACCAACAACCCGAAGCCGTCGGACCGGGACTTCGATGAGCGGATCTTCGTGGGGCGGGACGCCGACCAGGCGTGGATGCGCGGCGGCTCATACGCCGTCGTACGCCGGATCCGGATGCTGCTGGACGACTGGGAGAAGCGTTCCCGGCACGATCAGGAGAAGGTCATCGGGCGCCGCAAGGACAACGGGGCGCCGCTGACCGGTGGTTCCGAGACCACCCCGATGCGGCTGGACGCGAACCGCCCGGACGGGCTGCCGGTCATCCCGGCCAACGCGCATGCGCGGATCGCGGCGCCGGAGTCCAACCAGGGCGCGGCGATGCTGCGCCGCCCGTTCTCCTACCACGACGGGTTCCGGGAGGACGGCGCCCCGGACGCCGGGCTGCTCTTCATCTGCTGGCAGGCCGATCCGCTGCGCGCCTTCACCCAGGTCCAGCGGAAGCTGGACCGCGGGGACGCGCTGTCGCCGTTCCTACGGCACGAGGCGAGCGGACTGTTCGCGGTGCCGCCGGCCGCGGAGCCGGGCGACTACGTCGGGCAGCCGCTGCTGGAGGGGTAGACACCTAGGGCCTGAGGGACGGCCCTGGGACCTGGGGGGGGGAGACGCCCTGGGGCCTGGGGGCGGCGGGCGGCGGGCCTTAGGGAGGGGTCGAACGGATGCCGTAGGGGAGGGGAGCGCCCCCTCGGGGGCCACAACGGGGTGGGGGGTGGCGGTATTCCCGTGTACCGGCCGGGTGCCGGAGCGGCTGGGTATCGTGGCAGGACAGGGAGAAGATCGGCGGGGTGCCCCCGCAGTTACGCGAGGGAGTCCTTATCCATGTCGGCCAGCCGCTATACCTATCTGGGCCCCGAGGGCACGTTCACGGAGGCCGCGCTGCGCACCCTGCCCGAGGCGGCGACGCGTGAGCTGACGCCGATGGTCTCGGTACCGGCCGCCCTGGACGCGGTGCGGGCCGGTGAGGCCGCCGCGGCGCTGGTGCCGATCGAGAACTCCGTCGAGGGCGGGGTGACCACCACCCTGGACGAACTGGCCTCCGGCGAGCAGTTGATGATCTACCGCGAGGTGCTGCTGCCGATCGCCTTCGCGCTGCTCGTGCGGCCCGGTACGGCGCTCAGTGACGTGAAGACGGTGACCGGGCACCCGGTCGCCCAGCCGCAGGTGCGCAAGTGGCTGGCGGCGCAACTCCCGGAAGCCGTATGGGAGTCGGCGGCCTCGAACGCCGATGGCGCACGGCTGGTGCAGGAGGGCCGCTACGACGGCGCGTTCGCGGGCGAGTTCGCGGCGGCCACGTACGGCCTGACGCCGCTGGTCACCGACATCCATGACGCACAGAACGCGGCCACCCGCTTCGTGCTGGTGGGCCGCCCGGCCCGGCCCGCCGCGCCGACCGGCGCGGACAAGACCTCGGTCGTGCTGTGGCTGCGCGCCGACCACCCTGGTGCCCTGCTCGAACTGCTTCAGGAGTACGCGGTGCGCGGGGTGAACATGATGCGCATCGAGTCCCGGCCGACCGGTGAGGGCATCGGCCGCTACTGCTTCTCCGTGGACTGCGAGGGGCACATCACCGACCGGCGGGTCAGCGAGGTGCTGATGGGCCTCAAGCGGGTCTGCCGGGAAGTGCGGTTCCTCGGCTCGTATCCCCGGGCGGACGAGGTGACGGCGAGCGTACGGCCGGAGATGACCGACGCGGCGTTCACCGACGCGTCGGACTGGCTGGCGCGCTGCATGGACGGACGGAGCTGAGCCGCGGACCTGGCTTCACGGCCGGGCCGGCGGGCCCTGCGGAAGAGCACGACCTGCGGCTTTGGATGACCTCCGGGTTATCCACAAAGTTATCCACAGGCCCGGTTCTCGACCTGTGGGTAAGTCGACATGAGAGTCGGACACAGTCGACATATCGCCCTACTGACCCCACACCGTTCCACAGCACCCCACGCCGGGCACCGTCAGCACAATTCACCTGATCAATCCTTTAGGGCGAGGCAATCCCACACGAAAGAGTGCGTGAACAGTGTTTGGACAGGGAATCCATAGCCGAGCATTTCGGGAGCGGAATGATCACCTCCGACTTCCACAGATCTCACACACAGCCTGTGGATAAGAATCCCGAAAGCCCTGCCCCCTGTGGACAACCGGCGGTTCACGGGGGATAACCCAGGGTTCGCACCCCGCCCCGGCGCCCACTCAACTCCCGCTGTCCACACAGTGGATCATCGTCGCGGATGCCGCGAAAACCCCGTCACGGACGCCGTGAAGGAGTCGCAACGGACCTGGCGAAGAGGTCGCGCCGACCACCCCCGCGACACGGAATGCACGGGAATTCCACACCGCCTTTCACGCCCCACCCCTAAGGGAATAAACAACCCCAAAACGGACAAATTGGGATGCTGGGGAATATGGCGTCGAGTGGCGGGGCGTGGCCCCGGTAGCCTGGGGGGGTGATTGACCTTCGCCTGCTCCGTGAGGACCCCGACCGTGTGCGCGCGTCCCAGCGCGCCCGTGGAGAGGACGTCGAGCTCGTCGACGCGCTTCTCTCCGCCGACGAGCGGCGCAGGTCGTCCAGCGTCCGCTTCGACGAGCTGCGTGCCGAGCAGAAGTCGCTCGGCAAGCTCATCCCCAAGGCCGCCGGCGACGAGAAGGCCGAGCTGCTGAAGAAGGCCGCTGAGCTGTCCGCCGCCGTCAAGGCCGCCGACGCCGCCCAGGACGAGGCCAAGGAAGAGACGCAGGCGCTGCTGCGGAAGCTCGGCAACCTCGTCCACCCCGACGTTCCGGTCGGCGGCGAGGAGGACTTCCGCGTCCTGGAGACGCACGGCACGATCCGTGACTTCACCGCCGAGGGCTTCGAGCCCAAGGACCACCTGGAGATCGGCGAGCTGCTCGGCGCCATCGACGTCGAGCGCGGCGCCAAGGTCTCCGGCTCCCGCTTCTACTACCTCACGGGCGTCGGCGCGCTGCTGGAGCTCGCGCTGGTCAACGCCGCCATCGCGCAGGCCACCGCGGCCGGTTTCACGCCGATGCTGACCCCCGCCCTGGTGCGCCCGCGCGCCATGGAGGGCACCGGCTTCCTCGGCCAGGCCGCGGAGAACGTCTACCACCTGGAGAAGGACGACTACTACCTGGTCGGCACCTCCGAGGTCCCGCTCGCCGCGTACCACATGGACGAGATCGTGGACGCCGCCAAGCTGCCGCTGCGCTACGCCGGATTCTCGCCGTGCTTCCGCCGCGAGGCCGGCACCTACGGCAAGGACACCCGCGGCATCTTCCGGGTCCACCAGTTCGACAAGGTCGAGATGTTCTCCTACGTCGCGCCGGAGGACGCCCAGGCCGAGCACCAGCGGCTGCTGGACTGGGAGAAGCAGTGGCTGACCGGTCTGGAGCTGCCGTTCCAGGTCATCGATGTCGCCACCGGTGACCTCGGCGCCTCCGCCTCCCGCAAGTTCGACTGCGAAGCGTGGATCCCCACCCAGGGCAAGTACCGCGAGCTGACCTCGGCGTCGAACTGCGACGAGTTCCAGGCGCGCCGCCTCTCGGTCCGGATGCGGGAGAACGTCGACGGCAAGCAGAAGGTCTCGCCGCTGGCGACGCTGAACGGCACGCTCTGCGCCATCCCGCGCACCATCGTGGCGCTCTTCGAGAACCACCAGCAGGCGGACGGCTCCGTGCGCGTCCCCGAGGTGCTCCGCCCCTACCTGGGCGGCCGGGAGATCCTGGAGCCCGTCGCCAAGTGAGCGCACCCGCTCCGGCCGCGGGCGCCCCGCTGCCGTACAAGCTCATCGCGACCGACCTCGACGGGACGCTGCTGCGCGCCGACGAGACCGTCTCCGAGCGCACCCGCCGGGCGCTCGCCGCGGCCACCGCGGCGGGCGCGGCCCACATCGTCGTCACCGGCCGGGCCGTCCCCTGGACCCGGCACATCCTCGACGCCCTGGACTACCAGGGCCTCGCGGTGTGCGGACAGGGCGGTCAGGTCTACCACGCCGGGGAGCACCGGCTGCTGACGTCGGTGACGCTCGACCGCCAGCTCGCCGGTCTCGCGCTGGCCAAGATCGAGGCCGAGGTCGGCCCGCTGTATCTGGCGGCGAGCCGGGACGGCCTGGCGGGCGAGGTACTGGTCGGCCCCGGCTACCGCGTCCAGGAAGGCCCGCTGCCCAACGTCCTCATGGACGACCCGGGCGACCTGTGGGCGGCCCCGATCAACAAGGTCTACATCCAGCACCCGACCCTGGACGACGATGCGCTGGCCCTGGCCGCGCGTCAGGTCGCCGGGGATCTGGTCGGGGTGACGGTGGCCGGCGAGGGCATCGTCGAACTGCTGCCGCTGGGCCTGTCGAAGGCCACCGGACTGTCGCTGGCCGCCCGCCGGCTGGGCCTCACCGCCAAGGACACCATCGCCTTCGGTGATATGCCCAACGACATCCCGATGTTCGGCTGGGCCGCGCACGGGGTGGCGATGGCCAACGCCCATGACGAACTGAAGGCCGTCGCGGACGAGTTCACCGCCTCCCACGAGGAGGACGGCGTCGCGGTGGTGCTGGAGCGGCTCTACCTCTCCTGAGGACTTTCCGGCCGCTGCTCCGGCGGCGGCCCGGCGGCCCGGTCCGCGGGGCCCGTCCCGTCCTCCGGCGGCAGCTCCCCGGCAGCCGCCGCCGGGGTCAGGGGCCAGGCCGCGAAGCCCATGACCAGCGCGATGGCATGGCCGAAGTCGGTGAAGGTCGCGCCGGTCAGCAGCGGAATGCCGAAGAAGACCAGCACCCCGGCGAGGTAGCCGTAACGCCAGGGCGGCCGCAGCCGGTACGTCAGCACCCCGGCGGCCGCCGCCAGCCCGTACGAGACCCCGATGTCCACGACATGGGTCATCGACCGCGGCAGCCGGTGCCCCTCGATGGCCAGCAGGACCAGTTCCTGGCTGGCGAGGGTGGCGGCGATATGCGCGCCACCGACGGTCAGCAGCCAGCGCGTGGTCCCCGTCCAGCGCTCCACATTGGCGTGCAGCAGCTCGAACATCACCGCGTAGAGCAGAAATGACTCGGGACGCTCGATCCAGAAGCCGCTGATGAGCAGCGACGGCAGCGGATGCTCGTTCAGCTCGTGGATATTGCTGCTGGTGCGGTGGACCAGGAACTGCCCCAGCCCCTCGGAGGCGGCGGCGATGACCAGGCTGGTGATGCCGATGACCAGCAGCCAGATATGGGTGCCGGGGCTGCTGCGTACCCAGTCCTTCGCCCAGGTCAGGGGGTTGACAGCGGGCGGGCGACGGCCGCCCGGCGGCGGCTCGTCCGGCGGCCTCACCGGCGGCGCCCCGGGGCGGCGGAGAACAGCGGTCCCGGCCCCTTGAGGTGCCGGATGCGGGGCGCGCTCTCCATCGCCCGTACGCCGGGCAGCGCCGCCACCCGGGTCGTCAGATAGGTGTAGACGGCGCCGACGTCGCGGCAGAGGACCGAGGCGAAGAGGTTGTGCGGGCCGGTGGTGGCACAGGCGTAGCCGACTTCCGGATGGGCCGCCATCGCCTCGCCGGCGGCGGCGAGCCGGGCGGGCTCGACGGACAGCCAGAGGGCCACCATCACGCCGTACCCGAACTGCCCCAGGTCGTAGTCGACGTCGTAATACAGGGCGCCGGTGGCCCGCAGTTCCGTGAAGCGGCGGCGGACCGTGGTGGGCGACCAGCCGGTGGCGGTGGCGAGTTCGGCCAGAGGGGCGCGGCCGTCCCGGGCGAGGGCGTCGAAGAGCCGGCGGTCGGCGTCGGTGAGCGTGACGGGGGCGGCGGCCGGGTCCGGCGGCGGTGGGCTCAGCCGGGCGATCTGCTCGTCGGTCAGCGCACCGGACTTGTTGATCAGGCCCTGGGGGCCGCCGAAGAACTGGTGCAGCTGACAGTGTGCGGTCACCCCGATGACGCTCGGGGTGCGGGGCAGCTTCTGGAGCAGCAGCACATCGCTGTGGTCACGGTTCGCCGCCCGGCACATCGCGGTGATCTCGGTGCCGCCGGACATCAGGCTGACCCAGGAGGTGTCCGGGCGGCGGGCCAGCGCCTCGGCGACGGCGACCGCGGCGTCCGGTGTGCACTGGACCCGCACCAGCCACTGCACCTCGCCCAGCGCCTGCGCGCCGGGCAGCCCCAGCACCTTGAGCGCGCCGTGGGTGCGGTGCCGGGTGTAGCGCCGGGCGACGGTCTGGTCGGAGACCCCGAGCACGGCGGCGATCCGGCTGAACGGCGCCCGGCCGTCGAGCTGAAGCGCATGGATCAGCCGGTGATCGAGTTCGTCGAAACCGGTGCGGCCGCCGGGAACCGCACCGGCGCCGCTCCCCCGGTCCGCCGCCTCGGACTTCCCGTCGGATTTCACCGTTCGAGGCTAACCCGTGTCGGATTGCGCCGCCGGGCGCGCGATGGCTGGGAGCGCGGGCGGGGCCGACCGCACCGTGGCGTCGGCAATACGGGACACCGGCCGGTGAACCGGCGGGCCGGGCCGGACCTTCGAGCGGCGCCGGGCGCGCCGGTACCGGCTGATACGAACGGAGGAAAGACCATGCGGAGCGCACCCGAGCGGGGGACCGCAGCGGGCGGCCGGGCGCCGGACGCGGGCGGGGAACCGAGCAGGGGACCGGCCGGGAAGTGGTGGCCCCTGGCCGCCGTCACCTTGGGCAATTTCCTGCTGCTGGTCGATGTGACGATCGTGAACACCGCGCTGCCCCGGATAGCCGACGGCCTGGGCGCCACCTTCACCTCGCTCCAGTGGGTGATGGACATCTATGCGCTGGCGCTGGCCGCGCTCCTGATGGTGGCGGGCTCGGCCGCGGACCTCTACGGGCGGCGGCGGCTGTACGTCGCCGGGCTGACGCTGTTCGCGCTCGCCTCGCTGGTCTGCGGGCTGGCCCCGGACGCGGGCGTTCTGGTCGCGGCCCGTGCCGTGCAGGGGGTGGGCGCGGCGGCGATGTTCGCCACCAACACCCCACTGCTGATGGCCGCCTATCAGGGCCGGGACCGGGGCGTGGCGTTCGGCGTCTGGGGCGGCACGAGCGGCGCCGCGGCCGCGATCGGCCCCGTACTGGGCGGCCTGCTCACCGAGTATGTGGACTGGCGGGCCATCTTCCTGGTCAATCTGCCGCTGACCGCCGTCGCGGTGTGGCTCACGGTGCGCCGGGTGCCCGAGTCGCACGGCGACCCCACCGCCCGGATCGACTGGCCGGGCGCCGCGTCCTTCACGGCCTGCACGGGCGCGCTGACGTACGGGCTGATGCGCGGCGGCGAGCAGGGCTGGACGGAGTCCGGGACGCTCGCCGCGCTCGGCGGCGCGGCGCTCGCACTGCTGGTGTTCCTCGTCGTCGAACGGCGGGTGCACCGGCCGCTGCTGGACCTGGGGCTGCTGCGCCGCCCGTCGTTCGCGGCCCTGATGGCGGCGGCGCTGCTGCTCCAGGCCGCGGCCTTCCCGTATCTCACCTTCGTGGGGCTGTGGGTGCAGAACATCCTCGGCCTGAGCCCCGTACGGGCGGGCCTGGCGGTGACGCCGATGGCGCTGATGTCCCTGCTGGTCGGTGTGCTGGGCGGCCGTCCACTACAGCGGGTGGCGCCCCACCTCCCGGTCGGTATCGGCCTGTTGCTGGTGGGCGCCGGGGTACTGCTGGAGTACGCGCTGCTGGACGACGGGGCCGGCTGGGCGGCACTGGTCCCCGGCCTCGCGGTGAGCGGACTGGGCATCGGGGCGGCGATGCCGGTCCTGGTCTCGGCGGCACTCGGCGCGGCGCCCCCGCAGCGGGCGGGGATGGCGAGCGGTGCCGTGAACACCTTCCGGCAGCTGGGCTACGCCCTGGGCATCGCGGCCCTCGGCACCGTCTTCGCCGATGCGCTGCACGGCGTCCGGCCCGGGGCCTCCCGGGCGGCCGTGGCAGCCGCCCATGTCGCCGGGCTGACCGACATCCTGCTGATCTCGGGGGTGGTGGCGTCGGCGGGCGGGGTGCTGGTGCTGACCGTCGTGCGGGGTCACCGGCCGGGGACGGGCGGGCGGCGGGACCGGGCCGGGGCGGATCGGGGCCGGCTCGGGGTCGCGTCAGGGGCGCCACGGGGCCGCTCGGAGTAATCGCCGGGTATACGGGTCGGCACCCGGAACCGTACGGCCGTACGCGGTTCCGGGTTGCCGCCCTGGGCCCTGTGACGATCTTCGCCGCGTCCTCACACCCAAGTCAATCCTCTGATCCCCTTTCACATCCCTTAGCAATAGCTTGGGTTGGCGTTACCGTGTGCCAGTGACCCTCGATGACCTGCGCGCTTTCGTGGCCGTGTGCGAGGCGGGCAATCTCAGCGCCGTCGCCCGCGATCTCGGCTGTACGCAATCGGCCGTCAGCCAGCGCATCAAGCGCGTCGAACGGGCGGCGGGCATCGGCCTGTTGGAACGCCGGCCGCGCGGTGTGGCACCGACCCAGGCGGGCCGGATCCTGCACCGCGCGGCCGCGGACGGCCTCAGCGGGCTGGATGTGGCGCTGCGCCGGCTGGCCGATCTGCGCGCGGGCGACGGCGGCACGGTCCGCGTGACCACCGGCGCCACGACCGTGCGGCACTTCATGGCCGACGCGGTGGTCACCTTCCGCGCCCGCCATCCGCACGTCAACCTGGAGTTCCGGACCGAGAGTTCCAGCCGCCGCTGCTTCGAGGCGGTCGCGGACGGCAGCTCCGAACTGGCCTGGATCACCATCGGCCCACCGGTACGCGGTATCGAGCAGCACCCGGTGGTCCGCCTGCCGTGGGTGCTCGCCGTACCCGCCGACGACCCGCTCGCCGACCGGACGTGCATCGAGCCCGGCGAGCTGGCCGGCATCCGGCACATAAGGCTGCCGGAGAACTCCACCTCCCGTATGCGCCTCGACGGCCACCTCGGCCACCAGGACACCGGCCCCGTGCCGCCGCCGAGCACCACCAGCGTCGCCGACTGGGACACCGCCCTGCTGCTGGCCGAACTCGGTGTCGGCCACGCGGTCGTTCCCCGGCTGCCCGGCCTCCAGGCCACCGCCCGGCCGGCCCTGCGGCTGATCCCGATCGCCGACCTGCCCCCACTGGCCACCGGCTGGGCGGTCCGCCGGTGGGCAGCGCTGAGCCCGGCGGCGGTGGCCTTCGCGGAGACGGTCACCGCGGGTCTGGGCGGGGCGGCAGTGGGCGGACAGATGACGGGCTGAGGGTGGTGGGGGCGTGGCGGGCACGCCTTGAGCTCCGGGCCGGCGTCCCGCCGTGAGGTCCGGGCCGGGGTCATGCCGGGGGCCGGACCGGTTTCCGGCCTGGCCCCTGGTCCCGTTTCCGGCCTGGCTCCCGGTCCGGTTTCCGGCCGGGACTCCGCTGCCGCCTCAGGCCCTGACCACCGGCTCCTGGATCTCCGTGACCCACTTCTCCTGGTCCGGCGGGCACTCCAGATACAGCTCGCGGGCGTACCCGGCGGAGCGATAGCCGTTGGCATCGATCCAGTGCGCAAGATTCTGGGCGGTCGGCAGAATCCGGCTCATCGGGCCGCGGTGCACCACCGTGGCGGCACCGTCCAGGCCGGGGAGGGTGACGACGTCGAAGCCGAGGCCGGTGGCGGCGGGGGTCCCGGGGCGGCCGGAGGCATCGCCGACCGTCGCACCCGCCTTCGCCAGCGCCTCCTCGGTGATCACCATCCCCGCGTGCACGACGATGGCGTCCTTTCCGTCGCTCCCCTCAGCCGGCCGCCTGCTCCCCCCGCTCGGCTCCGGTACGTCCTCGTAGTACGCCAGCCCCGGCCCCGCCGGCGTCACCCCCGCCGTCTCCAGCAGCCGGCACAGCTCGGCGTAGAGCGGCGTGATCACCGGGCCGATGTCCTCCGGCCCGTAACTGGCGGCGGTCCCGCTCAGCTCGGCGAGCAGTACCGTTCCGGTGCGCTTGACCACCACATCGTCGGCAGACATGCGTCCCTCACTCTCGATCGTCCGGAGCCTCGCCTCGACCTGCGCCAGCCGCGCGTCCGCCGCCGTCCGCGCCGCCTCCAGCTCCGCCTGCCGCAGCCGCAGCATGCCGCGCAGTTCCGGCACGCTCACCTCCTCGGCCAGGATCGCCCCCACCTGCTGGAGGCTGAATCCGAGGTCCTTGAGCGCGATGATGCGGTTGAGCCGGGCGAGCTGGGCCGCCTCGTAGAAGCGGTAGCCGCTGACGGGGTCGGTACGGGCCGGGCGCAGCAGTCCGATCGCGTCGTAGTGGCGCAGCATGCGGGCCGACACCCGGCCGTACTGGGCGAAGTCTCCGATGGTGAACATGACGCCTTCCAGTGGAGTGCTTTCCACAGTGTCAAGGTCAAGCGTGGCGGTCCACGGACGATGGACCGGGTGGCGGACGGGGGCCATCGGGCGGGCGGACGAGGGACCGGGCGGGCGGCGAGCGGGTCCCGTCCTGTGCCGGCCCGGCCCGTGACTGCCCGGCCCGTGACGGATGCCGGATGCCGGATGCCGGATGCCAAGGGCTGTCCCTTAGGTGCCTGACGGATGGAAGCCGGAGCCGGGCGCCGAAACCCGGAGCCGGATACCGGATGCCCGGAGTCACCGCCGCCGCACAATCGGCCACCGGGCGGCAGCATCGCGTCAAGTAGCGGCCGCAACCCGTCAATGACGCGTCAGCGACCGGCGGAGTGTCCGGTTCACCGGGCATAGCGTCAGAGCCGAGCCCCGGCGTATGCGTTTTCCACCGGTCCGGGGCCGAGTTCCGTCCGAGGAGCAACGCCGTGTCCCACCACCTGTACGCGGAAGATCCCGAGCCTGCCGATCGCGTCCCGGCCGGGCCGCTGTTCGTCCCCGTCCGGTCGGGCCCCGCGGGCTGCACGGCCCGCCTGTTCCGCACTCCGCTCGGCGGCCGTACCGCCGTCGCCTTCACCTCGCCCCAGCGGCTGGCCGCGGCCCTCGGCGGCGGCCAGCCCTGGATCAGGCTCGCCGAGCCCGCGCTGCGGGCGCTGGCCGAACCCGTCGGGGCGATGGCCCTGACCGTCGATCCCCGATACGTCCCCGACGTACCCCGTGGCCGTCACCTACGGGCCGCCTGAGGGAGGGGGGACCGCGATGAGTCACAGCACTCTGCCGCCGGCCGGCCACGAGGCCGGACCCCCGCCACCGGCCACCGCCGTGACGCCCCCGCCCCGCACCGCCGCCCGGCCCCCGTCCGGCAGCGAGCCGCGGTCCATCTGGCCCGCTTCCACGGCGCCGGTCGGCCATGACGACCTCGCCGTCGGCGGCGTCCCGCTCACCGAGCTGGCCGACCGCTTCGGCACCCCCGCCTACGTCCTGGACGAGGACGAAGTGCGCCACCGCTGCCGCGCCTACCTACGGGCTTTCCCTGACGCCGACGTCTACTACGCGGCCAAGGCCTTCCTGTGCCGCGCGATGGTGCACTGGGTGCAGGAGGAGGGCCTGGGACTGGACGTCTGCTCCGCCGGCGAGCTGGAACTGGCCGTCACCACCGGCTTTCCGCCCGAGCGGATCGTGCTGCACGGCAACGCCAAGAGCCCGGCCGACCTGCGGGCCGCCCTGCGGCTGGGCGTCGGCCGGATCGTCATCGACAGCACCTCGGAGATCGCCCGGCTGGCCGCCGCGGTCCCGGCGGGCAGCCGCCAGAAGGTACTGATCCGGGTCGTGCCGGGGATCGCCGCCGGCGGCCACGCCAAGATCCGTACCGGGACCGACGACCAGAAGTTCGGCCTGTCGATCGCCGACGGCTCCGCGCAGCACGCCATCGCCCGGGTGCTCAGCCAGCCACGCCTCGAACTGACGGGACTGCACTGCCACTTGGGCTCGCAGATCACCACCGTCAAGCCCTATCTGTCGGCGGTACGACGGCTGATCGGCCTGCTGGCCCGCATCCGGGAGCACCACGGCAGCACGCTGCCCGAACTGGACCTCGGCGGTGGCCATGGCGTCGCCTATCGCCCCGGCGAGCCCGCGCTCGACCCCGGCACCCTCGGCACCAAGATCCGCGCCGAACTGGCCCGCGGCTGCGCGGCGGCCGGGCTGCCGGTGCCCCGGCTCGCCGTCGAACCGGGCCGCGCCATCGCGGGCCCGGCCGGGGTCGTCCTCTACCGGGTGCTGTCCGTCAAACGGACCGGCGACCACACCTTCGTCGCGGTGGACGGCGGGATGAGCGACAACCCGCGGCCCGCGCTGTACGGGGTGCGCTACGCGCCACGGCTGGTCGGCCGCGCCTCGGCGGCCGCGCCGGAACCCGTCACCGTCGTCGGGCGGCACTGCGAGGCCGGCGATGTCCTCGCCCCCGATGCCCAGCTCCCCGGCGACATCCGCCCCGGCGACATCCTGGCCGTCCCCGTCGCCGGCGCGTACCACCTCTCCATGGCCTCCGGCTACAACCTCGTCGGCCGCCCACCGGTCGTCGCCGTCACGGGAGGACATGCCCGCCTTCTCGTACGGCGCGAATCCCTCGCGGACATCCAGGAGCGCGATATCGGGGTGTGAGGGTGGGGCGGGGGCGCTGTCGAGGGTCGCTGGCGGGGTGAGGGGCGGGGGCGGGGGCGAGCCACGGGGCCGCGCCCTTGCCCGTCCCCGCGTCCCCGCCCCGTCCCCGTGTCCGTGGCCATGCCCGTACCCATGTCCGTGTACGATGAATCGATCAGTTGTAGGATGACTGGGCAACTGGCCGGGGACGGGGCCGCACCGACAGTCCGGGTTCCTAGGGTCCCTAGGGGGCCTACGAGCCCTACGGGTCCTTAAGGGCCCCTACTGGTCCTACGGCACCTACTGGTTCATCGGCGCGGACGGGATCGACGTGGCACTTCAGGCAGCGGGACGGCAGTCCCTGGTGGATACCGTCGTCGACGCCCTGCGGTCCCAGCTGACGGCCGGGGAGTGGCAGGTGGGGTCCCGGATCCCCACCGAGCATGCGCTCGCCGAGCAGCTCCAGGTCGGCCGGAACACCGTTCGCGAGGCGGTGCGGGTCCTCGTCCACGCCGGGATGCTGCGTTCACGCCAGGGGGAGGGCACCTTCGTCGTCTCCACCACGGACCCGGGCGACATCATGCGCGGCATCCAGCGGGCCGGTATCCGCGACGTACTGGAGCTGCGGATCGCGCTGGAGGCGGAGGCCGCCCGGCTGGCCGCGCTGCGCCACCGGCCCGACGATCTGGACCGGATGCGGGCCGCCCTGGACGCCGTGGCCGAACTGGCGGACACGGACGGAGAGCCCGACTCGGGAAGTCTGGAGCTCTACGCCGATCATGACGTCGCCTTCCACAGGGCCGTCGTCGAAGCCGCGCACAACACGGCGCTGACGGCGACCTACGGCTGGTTCAGCAGCTCGGTACGGGAGGCCCTGGTCAGCGCGCTCGACGACCGGGCGATGCCGAGGATCGTGCACGGCGATCACCGCGCGGTCCTGGACGCCATCGCGGCCGGCGACCCGGAAGCGGCGGAGCACGCGACCCGCGCCCTGCTGGACAAGCCGAAGCGGGCCGTGGAAGCCCTGCTGGCCGACCACTGAAGCCGCCCCCTTCCCCCTCCCTCGGCCCCGGCCCTTTCCTCCCTCCCCCACACCACCCTTCTAGTTCCCTCTTCCTTCTTCCTTCTTCCCGATCACCATCCCGATCCCGACACCTGACGAGGTATGCGCGTATGGCAGGGCCCCGGTCCGAAGCACCCTTGATCGACGCCGAGGAGGATCTGGTCCCGGCACCGCCGGTCGCCACGGCCCGCCGCCGGCTGCGGGCCCACCCGGTGCTGGTCATGGCCGGGATCGTGCTTGCCGCGCTCAATATGCGTACGGCGCTGGCCGGGGTCTCACCGCTGCTCGGCGAGATCGGCGCGCACTACCGTCTGACCGCGACCGCCAGCAGCCTGGTGACGACCATCCCGCTGATCTTCATGGGCCTCGGCTCGATCGTCGCGCCGAAACTGGCGCGGCGCTGGGGGACCGAGACGGCGCTCTGCGGGGCGCTGGTGGCGCTGTGCGGCGGCATCGTGCTGCGGATCGCTCCGCCGGTGGTCGCGCTGTTCGCCGGGTGTGCGGTGGTCGGCGGCTCCATAGCCCTGCTGAATGTGCTGATGCCGGGCCTGATCAAGCGGGACTTCCCGGAGCGGGCCGCGGGCATGACGGCGCTGTACTCGACCGCGATGATCCTGGGTGCGACCGTCTCCGCCGCCTCCGCGGTGCCGATGGAGAACGCGCTCGGCAGCTGGCAGGGCGCACTGGTCTCCTGGGCGCTGCTGGCCGCCGTCGCCGCGGTCGTCTGGATCCCGCAGACGCTGATGACCCGCCGCGGGACCCGCCATGGCACGGCCGCGGCCACCCCCGTGCACCTCGCCGAGGACGGGCCGCGGCTGAGCCGCTCCCCGCTGGCCTGGCAGGTCACGCTGTTCATGGGCTCGCAGTCGCTGATCGCGTATGTGAGCATCGCCTGGATGCCGACGATCTTCACCGATCACGGCATGGGCAAGGGCGAGGCGGGTCTGGTCTTCGCCTTCAGCACGCTGGTGCAGATGGTCGGTTCGTTCGTGGTGCCGATGCTGGCGGGACGGATGCGGCAGCAGCGGCTGCTGGGGGTGGCGGTGTCCGCGCTGATGGCCTGCGGCGTCACGGGGCTGCTGGTGGCACCGGTGGCCGGGGCCTGGCTGTGGGCCGCCCTCCTCGGCATCGGGCAGGGCGGCGCGCTGGGCCTGGCCCTGACGATGATGGTCCTGCGCTCGGGCGACGCCCACACCGCCGCCCGCCTCTCCGGCATGGCCCAGACCGGCGGCTACCTCCTGGCCGCCGCCGGCCCCCTGGCCCTCGGCGCCGTCCACCAGGCCACCAACGGCTGGACCGTCCCCCTCGTCCTGCTCCTCACCGTCTGCGCCGGCCTGGCCCTGCTGGGCCTGGGCGCGGGACGGGATCGCCGGATCGGCTGAGGGGCGGGGTGAGCGTGTGCCGTGCCACCCGCCGGGCGTGGGCCTACGGCGGGTGGCACGGCAACGTCGCAGGTGGCGGGGGCATGGCGAGGTGGTGAAGGATCTTCGCGGTGGGCAACGATCCGGCGGCGGCCGCCCTCGCGTACGGCGCTGTCGCCTACCGTGCTCCCCATGAGCGATGTTCCGCACACCGTTCGCCGGCCCGGACCGCGGCTCCCCCGCACCGGCCGGCTCCTTCTTGTTGCCCTGCTGTGTGTCCTGGCCGTGCTGGCCGTTCTGCTGCTGCCGCGGTTGCTGCGCGGGCAGCCCGAACGGACGCTGACCGTCCCGGAAGGGCAGCGGGCCACCCAGATCTACGCCGCCGCCGACAAGGCCCTGCACCTGCCCGCCGGGTCCACCGCGAAGGCCGCCAAGCGCACGCATCTGCCGCTCCCGGCCGAGGCGAAGGGCAACCCGGAGGGCTACCTCTTCCCGGCGACCTATCCGATCAGCTCGGACACCACCCCGGCGTCGCTGCTCACCTACATGGTCAAAACCGCCAAAGAGCGCCTCGCCGCCGACGGCATCAGCTCCTACCGGACGGTCCTCATCGCCAGCATCGTGCAGGCCGAGGCGGACCGGCCGGCCGATATGGGCAAGGTCGCCCGGGTCATCGACAACCGGCTCGCGCACCATATGCCGCTACAGATGGACTCGACGATCAACTACGCGCTGGGCCGCAGCACGCTCCACACCAGCCACGCCGACACCAGGACCAAGAGCCCGTACAACACCTACCGCTACCCGGGCCTGCCGCCGACTCCGATCGACAATCCCGGTGCGGACGCGCTGAAGGCGGCCGGCGCGCCGCCCGCCGGCGACTGGCTCTACTTCGTCACCGTCAAACCGGGCGACACCCGCTTCACCGCCGACTACCAGAAGCATCTGCGCAACGTGCGGGAGTTCAACGAAGCGGCGGCGGGGCGCCGGTAGCAGTAAAAGCGCCGGGAGTGGCGGGGGCGGGGCTCAAGGGCCGCCCCGTCCCCCGGGCGTCCTTACTCCTCGCCCGCCAAGGTGAGCGCCTTCAGACGACGGCCGGCATACCAGGTGGCGACGCCCGTGAGCCCCACCAGCAGGCAGAGGGCGAGCGGCAGTTGAACGTCGGAGGTGAGTGCACCGTCCGCGGCCGCCTTCTGGCCGACCGCCAACGCCCACTGCTGGACGCTGAGGGTCTTCGCGCCCGGGATGAGCGTCCCCACGAACGCCTCCCAGATCAGGGCATAGACCAGACCGAACACGACGGCATGCCGGGTGATCGTGCCGAAGAGCAGGAAGAGGGCGCTGTAGGCGACCGAGGCGACGGCCGCCGCCACCGCGTACCCCACGGCCATCTGCTGGCTGTTGCCGTTGAGCAGGAAGCCGGCGAGCAGGACGGGGAGGGCGGAGAAGGCGACCGTGACGCCTATCGCGACCAGGAGTTTGGTGAAGATGATCGTCGGCCGGGGCACCGGCTTGGCCAGGAGATAGACCACCGAGCCGTCGTCGATCTCCGGGCCGATCGCGCCCGTACCGGCGATGACGCCGATCAGCGGCACCATCGTGCCCAGCGCGAAGCCGCCCAGGATGCCGCCGGCGGTGGCATCGTCGGCGCCGGTCAGCACGCGGACGGCCACCGCGAGCAGCACCAGCAGGGCGGGTAGCACGAAGAGGATCAGGGCCCGCCGCCGGCCGAGCAGGGCGCGGTAGGTGAGCCGGGCGACGGTCGGGTGGAACAGCGAGACCTTGGGTGCGCCGGGGGGCGCGGTTCGGGCCGCCGGAGTGGTCGTGGACATGCGTCAGGGCTCCTTTCAGGCCTCAGGCCGCTACGAGGTAGGAGAAGACGGATTCCAGCGACTCGTCGGAGGGCGAGACCGTCAGAAGGCGGATGCCGTGGTCGCGGGCGACCCGCGGCAGGAGTTCGGTGAACCGGCCGAAGTCGATCGCCTGGATGCGCAGCGCGCCTTCGGTGAGGTCCACCTCGATGCCGGCCGTCGAGGGGTCGGCGATCAGCGCGCCGGCCAGCGCCCGGTCGTTGTCGGACCGGACGAGATAGCGGTGCGGGCGGTCCGTCATCAGCCGGCGGATCTTGCGGAAGTCTCCGGACGCGGCATGCCGCCCGGCCACCACCACCTCGATGTGCGTGGCGAGTTGCTCGACCTCTTCGAGGATGTGCGAGGAGAACAGGACCGTACGGCCCTCGTCGCCCATCCGCCGCAGCAGCTCCATCAGCTGCATCCGCTGGCGAGGGTCCATACCGTTGAACGGCTCGTCCAGCAGCAGCACCGACGGGTCGTGGACCAGCGCGGAAGCCATCTTCACCCGCTGCCGCATGCCCTTGCTGTACGTCGCGATCTTGCGGTCCTGGGCGTACTCCATCTCGACGGTGGCCAGCGCCCTGGCCGCCTCGGTCCGGCCGAGGCCGTGCAACTCGGCGTTGGCGAGCACGAATTCGCGCCCCGTGAGGAAGTCGTACATCGCCTCGCGCTCCGGGACGATGCCGATGTGGCGGTAGATGCCGGCGTTGCGCCAGATCGTCGTCCCGTCGAGGGTGACGGAGCCGTTGGAGGGCGCGAGGAAGCCGCCCATCATGTTGATGAGGGTGGACTTGCCGGCGCCGTTGGGGCCGAGCAGGCCGGTCACGCCGGGGCCGATGGTCATGGTGATGTCGTTGACGGCAACGACATTGCCGAACCAGCGGGAGACATGGTCGATGTACAGAGTCGTCATGGGCGCGGCCCATTCCTTCGGAGGGTGGTGGCGGGCGACAGACAGAAGGCGCGGGGGCGCAGCCCATCCCTGGGAAGGGCGGTGGTGGGTGACGGGTGGGAGGTCACAGGCCGGCCTTTCGGTAGCGGCGCATCAGGAGGGCGTAGCAGCCGACGATGACGGCCAGCGTCACGAGGAGATAGACGACACCCGCGCCGGTGGTCGGGGCCAGGCCGTTGGGGAAGGAGCTGCTGCCGCCGAGGAATGTCGACTGCACCCCGTCGATCAGCGTGATGGGGGAGAACAGCCCCAGCCAGCCGACGGCGGACTCATTGCCCTGGACGAAGGCGATGCCCTGGACCGCGCTCACCGCGCCGTACGGAATGGTGAGGACGGCGATCACGGCGGCGACACCGAAGCCGCGGCGCGGGGTGACCGCGGAGACGACCAGGCCGATCCCTGCGAACAGCAGCGAGAGCAGCACCACGGTCACCAGCCCTTGCGCCAGGCCCTTGGTCTGGTCGAGGAAGTCCAGCTTCGCCAGCAGCGCCCCGACGTAGAGGATCAGCAGCGGTGCGCCGGTGAGGATGAACAGGGCGGCGGCCATGGCCGCGAACTTCGAGGCCACATAGTCGACCCGCTCGATGGGCCGGGAGAAATACAGCGGTATCGACTTGAACCGCAGGTCGCGGGAGACCGACTGCGGGGCCTGGGCTGCCAGATAGAGGCCGATGACGACCTGGAGGTAGATGGCGTAGCGGGAGTAGCCGACCGGGAGGGCGTGGGCCTTGGTGTACACCGCCACCGCCACCATGATCGTGGCGGGCAGGCACATCGCGACGAGGAGCAGCAGCGGCAACACCTTGCTCTTGGGCGAGCGGCCCAGACCGTAGGCGCCGCGCAGGCTCTGTGCGAAGAGCGACCGGCGGGCGTAGGCGCGGCCCAGGCGGGGGCCGTCGTAGTGGCGGTAGCCGATGTTGTGGATATAGGCGCCGCCCGGTGCGCCGGAGGGGGACGCCGGGTGGGCGGACGTCATGGGCTCAGGCGACATCGTGGGCGCCTCCGTCCTGGGTGGCATACGGGGCGCCCGGGGCGCCTGCGGTGGCGGTGGCGGCCTGCGCCGCTTCCGCGTCGCGGAAGACCTCGGCGATCTGGTGGCGGCGCTGTTCCATCCGGATCAGGCCGAGCCCGAGTCCGGCGACGGTGTCCCGCACCAGGTCGTACGTCTCCTCGCCGGCCGCCTCGACATACAGGAGGTGGCCGGAGGCGGCGAGGCCCTCGGAGCCGGCCGCGCGGGTGGTCACCGCGGCGCCGGCCGCGGTCAGGGCCGCACGCAGCGCCTCGGTGCCGTCCGGATGGGTGTCGGTGTCCGTGACCTCGACCGCCAGCGAAGCGGTGACCTGCGTGAACTCATCGGTGGAGGAGGACCGCAGGAGTTTGCCGCCGTCGATGACGACGACATGGTCACAGGTGCGCTCCAGCTCACCGAGGAGGTGGGAGGTCACCAGGACGGAGATCCCGAAGTCGCTGTGAACGCGCCGGATCAGGCCGAGCATCTCGTCCCGCCCGGCCGGGTCGAGGCCGTTGGTGGGCTCGTCGAGGAACACCAGCTGCGGGTCGTGGACCAGCGCCTGGGCCAGTTTCACCCGCTGCTTCATGCCGGTCGAGTAGCCGCCGATGGGGCGGTAGCGCTCCTCGTAGAGGCCGACATGGCGCAGGGTGTCCGCGGTGCGCTCGCGGGCGGCGGTCGGCGGCAGCCCGGACATCCGGGCCATGTGCACGACGAATTCCGTGGCCGAGACATCCGGCGGCAGGCAGTCGTGCTCGGGCATGTAGCCGACCCGCTCACGGATGGCGCCGCCGTCCGTGGTCACGTCCAGGCCGAGGACATGCGCCGTCCCTTCGGTCGCCGGGGCCAGCCCGAGGAGGATCTTGATCAGGGTGGACTTTCCGGCACCGTTGGCACCCACCAGGCCCGTTACGCCGGGGGCGATGTCAACGGAGAGCCGGTCCAAGGCGGTCACCCGCGGGAACCGCTTGCTCAGGCTTTCGGTCACGATCACAGTCACGTCATCGACGGTAGTGGCACCCGCCACACCGGTCGTCAACCCAAACGATGGGATGCGCATCCCCCTGCGGTATTACGTGCCCGTAGGGGTCTCCTGCTGTGAGCTGCCCCGGCCTCAGGGCTGCCGGTGCATGTGTGCGCGCCTCTTGACGCAGCCGTCAGTCATTGTCACATTCATCAGTGACAAGTTACGGGCACGTACCGCGATGGACGTCTCACGGACGGACGGTTGGCGATGGCCTCAGTCACCTCAGCGACCCCACCAGGAGCAGCCGGAGAACTCACCGCCGGGCTAAGGGGGTTCAGAGAGGTCCAGCGGCTCGCCTATGCCTGCGCGGAAGCGGTGGCCGCCCAGCTCAAGCCCGGGGTGACCGAGCGCGCCGCGGCGCGGATGCAGCGCGAGTGGCTGCGCGAGCGCGGCGTACGGGACTGGTTCCATCTGCCCTTCGCCTGGTTCGGCGACCGCACCGCCTTCGTCAACTTCCGGGTGCCGCTCCAGTTCTTCCCCACCCGGCGTGAGCTGGAGCCCGGAATGGCGTTCATCCTCGACCTGGCCCCCATCCACAACGGCTATACGGCCGACATCGGCTACTCCGGCTGTCTGGGCCTCAATCCCGTGCACGACCGGCTGCTCGCCGACCTCGAAGCACACCGGGAGCTGATCCTGCGCGAGGTGCGCGAACGGCGCCCACTGCGGGAGATCTACGCGGACGTCGACCGGCTGATGGTGCGGCAGGGGTACGCCAACCGTCACCGCGCCTACCCCTTCGGCGTCATCGCGCACAAGGTCGACCGGGTCCGGCAACGCCGCTGGTCCCCCACGCTCTTCGGGTTCGGCACCCAGTCCCTCAGGGGCCTGGCCTCCGACGCACTGCACGGCCACCGCGACGGCTGGTCCCCGCTGTGGAGCCCGTACCGCTTCTCCGACCACCCGCCGCAGCCCGGACTGTGGGCGGTCGAACCCCACCTCGGGTTCCGGGGAACGGGCGCGAAGTTCGAGGAGATCCTGGTCGTCACGGACTCCAAGGACCCACAGGAAAGCGCTTTTTGGCTGGACGACGATCTGCCGCATGTGCGGCGCCGGCAGGAGGAGAAGGCCGCGTGAACACGGGACGTGGACGGGGAAGGGGAAACGGCCGGGGGATAGGCGACGGCCGGGGTCCGGGGAACGGGCGGGGCCCGGGGCGGGGCCAGCGGCCGGGATCCGGGGCGGCGTCCGGGGCTGGGGCCGGGGCTTCGGCTGGGGCCGGGGCCGGGGTCGCTACGGGGCTCGCCGGGGCGCGGGAGCGCTGGGTGCGGACCGGTGGCATCGAGCTGTGCGTCGCCGAGCTGGGCGATCCGGCGCAGCCCACGGTGCTGCTGGTGCACGGCTACCCGGACAGCAAAGAGGTGTGGTCCGAGGTCGCCCGTGGTCTGGCCGACCGGTTCCATGTGGTGCTCTACGACGTCCGGGGCTGCGGCCGGTCCACCGCCCCGCAGCCACTCCGCGGCGGCTTCACCCTGGAGAAGCTGACGGACGACTTCCTGGCCGTCGCCGACGCCGTCAGCCCCGACCGCCCGCTCCATCTGGTCGGTCATGACTGGGGCTCGGTGCAGGGCTGGGAGTTCGCCACGGTACGGCGTACGGAGGGCCGGATCGCCTCCTTCACCTCCATGTCGGGCCCGTCCCTCGACCACTTCGGCCACTGGATCAAGAAACGGACGGTGCGCCCCACCCCCCGGCGCGCCGCCCAACTCCTCAATCAGAGCGCCAAATCCTGGTACGTCTACATGCTGCACACCCCCGTGCTGCCCGAGCTGGCGTGGAAGGGGCCACTCGGCAAGCGCTGGCCGAAGATCCTCCAGCGGGTGGAGAAGGTGCCGGGTGGTGACTACCCGACCGCTTCGCTGCCGACCGACGCGGCCCATGGCGCCTGGCTCTACCGCGACAATGTGCTCCCCCGGCTCCGCCGCCCGCGCGCCGACGCCTATGCGCACTGCCCGGTCCAGCTCATCACCCCCACCGGCGATGCCTTCCTCTCGCCGCGGCTGTACGACGATCTGGAGCAGTGGGCGCCGCAGCTGGTACGCCGCACCCTCCCGGCCAAGCACTGGGTGCCCCGCACCCGCCCCGACCAGCTCGTCTCCTGGATCGGCGAGTTCATCACCGCCAAGGAGGACGGCGATCCGGCGCGGCAGGTCGTGGCGTCCGGCGCCTACGCCGACCGGTTCGGCGGACAGCTGGTGCTGGTGACCGGCGCGGCCGGCGGCATCGGCCGGGCTACGGCGTTCGCCTTCGCGGAGGCCGGCGCGCGGGTCATCGCTGTCGACCGGGACGCGGAGGGCGCGGCCCGGACCGCCGAGATGTCCCGGCTGATCGGTGCACCACAGGCCTGGGCGGAGGTCGTCGATGTCGCCGACGAGGCGGCGATGGAGAAGCTCGCCGACAAGGTGCACGCGGAGTACGGCACCGTCGATGTGCTGGTGAACAACGCCGGCATCGGCCTGGCCGGCTCCTTTCTCCAGACCGGGACCGAGGACTGGAAGAAGGTCCTGGACGTCAATCTGTGGGGCGTCATCCACGGCTGCCGGATCTTCGGCAAGCGGATGGCGGAACGCGGCCAGGGCGGCCATATCGTCAACACCGCCTCGGCAGCCGCCTTCCTGCCGTCGAAGTCGCTGCCCGCCTACAGCACCTCCAAGGCGGCCGTCCTGATGCTCAGCGAGTGTCTGCGCGCCGAGCTGGCAGATCAGGGCATCGGTGTCTCTGCCATCTGCCCCGGGCTGGTCAACACCGGTATCACCAACACCGCCCGCTTCACCGGCGTCTCGCCCGACGAGGAGAAGCGCCGCCAGGCCAGGGCCGCGCGGCTGTACGGCCTGCGCAACTACCCGCCGGAGAAGGTCGCCGACGCCATCCTCCGCGCGGTCGTACGCAATCAGGCGGTGGTACCGGTCGCCGTCGAAGCCCGCGGCGCCCATCTGCTCTCCCGCTTCGCTCCACCCGTCCTCCGCGCCGTCGCCCGCTTCGCACCGCGGCTGTAGGAAGCGGCGGGGTGCGTGCGGGGGCTCCGGACGCTGGGGCCGTCTGGCCGTCACGCCGCCCCTTGGCCTCTGGGGCCGGAGCCCCGGCCCCAGCCCGGCCCCAGCCCGGCCCGGGCCCAGAGGGAGAGCTCGATGTGGCAGAGCCGACGGTAGCGAGGGCGGCCGTACCATCCCTCGCAGGAAGGGACACTGCGCACGGTCGTCGCCTGCTCGGCGTCCTCCCCGGCCGCACTGGGCCGGGGGCGGGCGCGGCGGGCCATGTGGCCGGCTCGTAGCGTGCGGCCATCTCGTAAGGAGCACCACAGTGACCGAGCAGCCGCCAACGGCCGAGGCCCGCACCGCCGAGTACCGCATCGAGGACTTGGCGCACCTCAGCGGCGCCACGGTGCGCACCATCCGTGCCTATCAGGACCGCGGACTGCTTCCCCGCCCGGAACGCCGAGGCCGGGCCAATGTCTACGGCGATACCCATCTGGCCCGGCTGCGCCAGATCGCCGATCTGCTGGACCGCGGCTACACCCTCGCCAGCATCAAGGAACTCCTTGAGGCCTGGGACGCGGGCCGTGACCTCGGCGGGGTCCTGGGCCTGGTCGCCGAGATCGACGGGCCGTGGACGGACGAGGAGGCGTCCCGCGTCAGCCGCACGGAGTTGGACGCCGCCTTCGGGGGCAGCCCCGACGAGACAGCGCTCGCCGAGGCCGTCGAACTGGGCGTCCTGGAGCGCATCCCGGGCCGGGACGACGAGTTCCTCGTCCCCAGCCCGCAGGAACTCGCCGTCGCCGCCGAACTGCACTCCGCCGGCGTCCCGCTGACGGCGATCTCCGGTCATCTGCGGGAGGTGCGCGGCCAGGTCGAGCACATCGCCGCCCGCTTCCTGGACTTCACCACCGAGCATGTCTTCCAGCAGTTCCTGGACCACCCACCCACCGAGGCCGAGGCCGCGGAGGCCGCCACTCTCGTACGCCGACTGCGCCCCCTGGCCCAGCAGACCATCGACGCCGAACTCGCCCGCGCCATGCGCACCCTGGCCACCCGCTATCTGCGCCACCACCTCAGCGAGGCACTGCCGACCGAGCCACGGCGACCCGCCGAAACGGCTGGGGAAGCAGGGGCAGCGGCCGGGGCCGGGACAGCAGCCGGAGCCGGGGCAGGGACAGGAGCCGGAGCCGGTGCAGAGGCCGGGGCAGCAGCCGGAGCAGGGACAGGGGCCGGGGCAGGGCCCAGGAGCGTCCCCACGCCTAGGGCCGCTTCCGGCCTGCCGCCCGCGCCGCTGCCCGCCCCCGGGCCGGTCGCGGACCCCCGTACCGCGGCCGCCCCGGCGCCGGCCCCGACGGCCGGCCCGGAGACGGTGCTGCTCCCCGCTGAGGCAGTGCGGGCCGTGCGGAACCTGGTCGGTACGGAGAACACGGCCGCCTTCATCGCCGCCGCCGCACACCGGGAGGTACAGGCCCGCACGATGGACGCCCTGGTGGCACTCACGCCGGACCGGGCCACAGACCAGGCCTCCGAACAGCCCTCCGGCCGGACGCCGGACCGGACCCCGGACCAGCCCGTCGGCCGGGCCAATGGCACCAGCTCCCGGCACCGCAGGGACTGACCCCGCCCCGGTCTGCAACGCAGCCCCGGCCACGCGCCCGTACCGCCCGAGCCGAGCCCGCCCCCCACCTCATTCTCATTCCCACTCTTCAGCTATCAAGGATCAAGCGATGCGCGGCCCCCCGCCGCGCCCTCTCCTCAGCTCAACCGACCGAATCCGGCAGCCAGTTGCCATGGAATCCGTACGGCACCCGCTGCGGAAGATGGACCGTGGCGACCGGGTCCGCGGAGATGTCCTCCGAGTCGAGTACGACGAGGTCGCTGGTATCGGTGGAGGCGTCGTAGACATAGGTGATCAGCCAGCCCGGCCCGCCGGGACGGTCGTCCGCCGGGGCGAAGACCGCCTCGCCCGGTGTGCGTCCCGGGCCGAAGTCATGCCGGACGGCCGCACCGGTCCGGAGGTCGTAGCGGAGCAGGGCGCCGGGTATATGGCCCGTGCCCGGCAACTCGCCGACGGTGGCGTGGCCGAAGCGGGCCGGCTGTCCGGTGAGGCGGTCGTCCACCCTGGGGAACTCGCAGAACTGGTCGTCGAGTTGTTCTTCGGCGACCGTGCCCGTCACCAGATCAATCGTCCAGCGCCAGAGATGGGCCGGGGTCCGGTCGCCGTAGTCGGCGTAGCGAGAGACATGGAGAACGATCCGCTGATCACCGTCGTCGTGGGCGTTCAGGGCGTGGAAGACATAGCAGGGGTCGATGGGCAGCCAGCGGACCTCCCCATAGGGATCATCGCGGCGCAGCACACCGAGCCGGGCCCCGTACTCCGGGTTCCACTGATACGGCATACCGGGGCGGCTGCGGTCGAAGACGACCGGGAGGTCCATGAAGATGACATGGCCTGCGGTCAGATGGAAGTCATGCATCATCGTGTGCCCCGGAACGTCGATGGGGCGGCTGATCACCAACTCCCCTGCGGCATCGGCGCGGTGATAGGTCAGATAGGGCGGGGTGGGGCCGCCGTATCCGAAGAAGTGCAGCTCGCCGGTCGTGGGGCAGGTCTTGGGATGAGCGGTCATGGCGGTGGTGAGCCGACCGCCGAAGTCATGGGCGCCGAGGGTCTCCAGCTCATGGCTGGGGCGGCAGTCGATTTCGTACGGGAACGACGACTCGACCAGGGCGAGGGTGCGTCCGGCATGCCGGACGACATGGGTGTTGGCCACGCCCGCCGCCAGATTGCGGCGGCCCTGCGCGTCCACCGGACGCGCGCCGTCGGTGAAGGTGGCGGTGCGGACCCAGCGGTTGCGGTAGGAGACGGCCCGGCCGCCCTCCAGGCGCAGGCCGTGGACCATTCCGTCGCCGAAGAACCAGTGCGGAGTGGCGGCATCCTTCGGATTGGGGCCGTTGCGCAGGAACCAGCCACTGAGTTCGGGCGGGATCGCGCCCGTCACCGGCAGGTCATAGGCGGTCAGCTCGTCCGTCACCGGGGCGAAGTTGCCGGCCATGTGCGGTGCGGGGGCGTGGGATTCGGATGCGGTGGTCGGGGATGTGGGAGTCATGAGGTCAGGCCTCCTTGGATGTCGGTCCGCGCGCCGGAGGTCGCCATGAAGCGGGCACGGGCTCGCTCCGGGTACGAAGCGGTGAAGCGGGCGGGAAGGATGAATCCGGCGAGCTGAAGGGCGATCGAGAAGGCCACATGCCACCCGTAGGCGGAGGCGGCGGTCTGGGCGAGCGCGGTGAGGGTGAAGGACAGCGCCCACGCGGCCGTGAGCACCACGTTGATGTGGCGGAACAGCGGGGTGTGCCAGACCTCCGGCGGGGCCATCCGGCGCGCGATCCCCATCGTGAAGGGCCGTCGCACGGCGATCGACACCCAGGCGATGAGCGCCAGCCATCCCATCGACAAGGCGCTGCCGTACATCTTGAGACCGCTGTCGGGGCGAATGAAGGCCAGCAGGCCGAGGGCCGCGAAGAACACGATCGTGCCGTACTCCAGCAGGCGCAGGTCGAGCGAGAGTCCGCCGGCGCGGTCGGCGATGAGCAGCGCGACGGCCGTTGCCAGACCGGCGAGCGCGCCCCACTGCCAGCCGATCGAGGACACCCCCGCAAAGACCAGCCACGGGATGAAGCCCCGCAGATAGTTCATGACTCCCCCTCTTCGCTCACGGTCGTCGCCCAACCGCGGCTCACATTCCAACTTCGACATGTCGAACATAGAAGCTCCACCTTTGACATGTCAACAGTGGAAGGTAAAGTGCGGGTCATGAGCCTGAGACATGCCGTGCTGGGCCTGCTGGCCGAATCCCCCGCGAGCGGCTACGACCTGATGAAGCTGTTCAACGCCTCGCTCGCCAGCGTCTGGCCGGCCACCCAGAGCCAGGTCTACGGCGAGCTCACCAAACTCACGACCGCCGGCCTGGTCGAGGTCGCCGCCCACGGCCCCCGCGGCCGCAAGGAGTACGCGATCACCGGTGATGGCCTGGCGGAGCTGCGCCACTGGCTGACCGAGGTCGAGCCCAGCGGTCCCCAGCGCCATGACGGCCTGCTGCGCGTCTTCTTCCTCGGCATCGTCACGCCGCTCGAGGCGCAGACGTTCCTCCTGCATCAGGCCGAGCGCGCCGCGCGTACCCGCGCCACGCTGGAGCACCTCGAAGAGACCGCCGAGTGGGACGAGGAAATGATTTCGGTCTACGGACGGATCGCGCTGGAGTACGGCCTGCGGATCTCGGCGATGCAGGAGGAGTGGGCCCGTTGGGCCGCCGACGAGGTGACCAGCGCAAAGGCGCGCAAGGCGAGCGAACTCGCCCGGGCGCAGCACAAGGAGCAGAAGGGCCAGAAGGAGGAAGTCCGGCCGGGCGAAGGGGAGTGACGCGCCGGGAGCCCCGCCGGAGGACCGCTCCCGGCCACCGGGCTCCCGGCAGCACGGCTCCCAGCCGCAGGACTCCCGATCCCAGGGCTCCCGGCCGCGAGGCCGCCTCCCCGCCGGCAATTCAGGTGCCGCCCCGCACCCCGCGCGGCACTCTGGAGACATGAACAACCAGCGCTCGGTGCGCCTCTCGAAGTACCTGGCGAAGCATCTGCGCCATGAACCGGAACGGATCGGCATCACCCTCGACGCCCAGGGCTGGGTGCCCGTGGCCGAGCTGATGGCGGCGGCCGCGCGGCACGGATTCCCCTTCACCCGGGACGAGTTGGCGGCCGTGGTCGCCGGCAACGACAAGCAGCGTTACGCCATCGACGGCGACCGGATCCGCGCCAACCAGGGCCATTCGGTACCGGTCGACCTCGATCTGCCGCCGGCCGTACCTCCCGCCCATCTCTTCCACGGGACAGTGGCCCGCAGCGTGGCGGCCATACGGGAGGAGGGGCTGCGGCCGATGTCGCGGCATGCCGTCCATCTCTCCCCCGACCGCGAGACCGCGACCCGGGTGGGCGCGCGACGCGGCAAGCCCGTGGTCCTGACCGTCGACGCGGGCGCCATGCACCGCGCCGGCCATGTCTTCCGGGTCAGCGCCAACGGGGTCTGGCTCACCAGCCGGGTACCGGCCCGGTTCCTGCGTTTCCCGGGCTGACCCTGCGCGCGTGAAGCCGCCGGCTCAGAGCCCCGGCGCACCCCACACCGGGAACCACCGCGTCAGATCCTTCTCGATCGTCAGATCGTCCCCGAGCATCGCCCGCACCTGTAGTTCGAGCGGGTTGTCGCGCTTCTCGCCGCCCTCCCGCTGCGGCGCGAAGGGGTAGAACGTGCCCCGCTTGTAGAGGTAGACCAGCGCCAGCGACCGCTGCTGTTCCTCCCGGAAGCCGACCAGCGAACACAGCAGCTGGGGGCCGAAGCCCGCTTCCTCCAGGGACGTGTTGACCGCATGCAGGTCATTGACCAGGCCCGCCACGTCCTCCGGCGGATGCCGTACGAGCAGCCAGGTATAGCCGTACGCGTCCTGGGTGAACTCCACGGAGCCGTCCAGCAGGGACCGTGCCTCCTCCTGGATACGGGCGAACGCCCCGCCCTCGACGCTCGCGAAGCACACCGACCCCCGTCCGGTGGGTACGAAACCGGCCGCGGCCTGGAGGGTCACCGCGGCGGACGGCAGCGCGAAAAGCTGGTCGAGGTCGGGGCGGACCGGCTTGCTGCGGCCGAGGATGACGTCCAGAAATCCCATGTGCTGCTTACTCCTTGATCGTCACGGCCGGCCGGTCACCAGCGGGACCCCACGCGCACCGTGCCTCACGCCCGCCCCAGCTCTGTCGCGATCCGGGCCAGCTGGTCCAGCCGCTGTTCCAGCGTCGGGTGCGAGGACAGCAGCCTGCTGAAGCTCTCCTTGTTGAACGCGGGGGCGAAGTAGAAGGCGTTGAACGGCTGGGCCTTGCGCAGATCTTCGGTCGGGATCCTCGCCATCTGACCGGTGACCTTGGTCAGCGCGGCGGCCAGAGCGGACGGCCGGCCGGTCAGCAGGGCGGCGGCCCGGTCCGCGGACAGCTCGCGGTAACGGGACAGCAGCCGGGTCAGCAGGAAGCTGATCGCGTAGACGACCACGCTGACGGCGGTCACGATGAGCACGGCGATGGCCGCGTTCTGGTCCCGGTTGTTGCGGCCGATACCGCTCCACAGGGCGGCCCGGGTGATGATCCCGGCCAATACGCCGAGGAACGAGGCGATGGTCATCACGGCGACATCGCGGTGCGCGACATGCGAGAGCTCGTGGGCCAGCACCCCCTCCAGCTCCGCCGGCTCCAGCCGCCGGAGCAGCCCCGTGGTGGCGCACACCAGCGAGTTCTTCTGACCGCGGCCGGTGGCGAACGCGTTCGGCACATCCGACTCGGCGATCGCGACCCGTGGCTTGGGCATGTCGGCCAGCGCGCACAGCCGGTCGACGGCACCGTGCAGTTCGGGCGCCTGCTCCGGGGTGACCTCCCGCGCGCCCATGCTGAATGCCGCGATCCGGTCGCTGAACCAGAACTGCGCGACGAACAGGGCACCGGCGATCACCAGCACCACCACCCAGGCGCCCTTGAGCAGCACCACCAGCACGCCGACGACCACGACGTACAGCAGTCCGATGAAGAACATCGTCGTGACCATGCGTGAGGTCAGCCCGCGATCCGGGGCGAATCGGGTCTGTGCCATGGCTCCTCCACGAACGCCGCACTTCGCGCAGTGCGCCGACCCGCCCGCGCGCCGTCCTTGCACCGCGCGTCGCGTGCCGCCCACTGCGCCGCTGTCCCGATTCTCCCTCTTCAGGGCTATATGTGGAGTAAAGCCCAGGCCAGGGGATGGCCCGGCGCGTCGGACGCACGGGAGCAGTGGGGCGCGCCGGCCCCGTAGGGAGGCCGGGCCGGGAGCTGTCTACCGGGCAGCGAGTTGCGCCAGCCCCTCCGTGGCGATCCGCTCGAAGACCGCGACATCGGCCTCGAAGAGCGAATCGGCGATCGGCCAGTGGAGGACCAGTTCATCGATGCCCAGCTCGGCGTGGTGGCCGGCGAAGTCGACGAAGGCGTCCACGGAGTCCAGCGGACGGTCCGGGGTGAAGCCGGTCAGCATGATCTTCTGCAGGTCGGCGACATCGCGGCCCTGGTCGGCACAGGCCTTCCCCAGTCGCTCGAACTGCCCGCGGATCGCCTCGTGCGACTCCGCCGGGGTGCCGCCCCCGTTGGACACCTTGGGATCGCCGGTCGTCACCCAGGCCTGGCCGTACCGGGCCGCCAGATTCAGCCCGCGCGGGCCGGTGGCCGCCACCGCGAACGGCAGCCGCGGCCGCTGCACACAGCCGGGAATGTTGCGCACCTCGTGGGCGGAGTAGTGCACGCCCTCGTGGGAGACGACGTCCTCGCTCAGCAGCCGGTCCAGCAGCGAGACGAACTCGCCGAAGTGGTCGGCGCGTTCGCGCGGCGCCCAGGGCTCCTGGCCGAGCGCGGTGGCGTCGAAGCCATTGCCGCCGGCGCCGACGCCGAGGGTGACCCGGCCGTCGCTGATGTCGTCGAGCGAGATCAGTTCCTTGGCGAGGGTGACCGGGTGCCGGAAGTTCGGCGAGGTGACGAGGGTGCCCAGCCGCATCCGGGAGGTGACGCCCGCCGCCGCGGTCAGCGTCGGCACGGCGCCGAACCAGGTCCGGTCGCGGAAGCTCCGCCACGAGAGGTGGTCATAGGTGTACGCGGCGTGGAAGCCCAGCTCCTCGGCGCGCTGCCACACCTCCCGTCCGCCTTCGGACCAGCGGCGGACGGGGAGTATCAGGGTGCTCAGTCGCATACCCCGAGCGTACGGCCGTCCGAAGGAGCCGACGATTCTCCTCGGTGCTCCGGACGGCTCGGTCCACCTGCCCGTACGTCCTCGGACCGGCGGCGCGCGGGCTCATACGCGCAACCCACCGCACTCCTGTGCACAGCGGTACGGGAAGATGGCCCCGTGACCGATGCCTCCGCCCCACCGTCCCGGGCGCCCGAAACGGCCGTTACGCCCCGGCTGATCGCCACCGACCTCGACGGCACCCTGCTGCACGACGACAAGACGGTCTCCGACCGCACGATCGCCGCGCTCGCCGCCGCGGAGCGGGCCGGCCTGGAGGTCTTCTTCGTCACCGGACGCCCGGCCCGCTGGATGGGCGTGGTCAGCGACCATGTGCACGGTCACGGCCTGGCGATCTGCGCCAACGGCGCGGCCGTCGTCGATCTGCACCGCGGCGGCCGGATCGTCGAGGTCAGCCCCCTGGAGCGGACCACCGCCCGCCAGGTCGTGGACGCGCTGCGCAGCGCCGCGCCCGGCACCTCGTTCGCGGTCGAGCGGACCGGCGGCATCCACTACGAGCCGCAGTACCCGCCGCTGCTCCTCGATCCGGCGGCGGTCGTCGCCCCGGCGGAGAAGCTGCTCGCCGACGACTTCGTCCCGCCGCTGGGCCCGGAGGACACCGAGCCGGACGGCCCGGACGGCGGCGCCGGGCCGGCCTTCCCCGACCAGCCCGTGATCAAGCTGCTCGCGCACCACCCCGAGCTGGACCCCGACGCCTTCCTCGCCCTGGCCCACACGGCGGCCGGCGATCTTGCGACCTTCACCCGGTCCAGCCCCACCGCCCTCCTGGAGATCAGCGGACCCGGCGTGAGCAAGGCCGGCACCCTGGCCCGCTGCTGTGCGGAGCGCGGTATCGCGCCGGAAGAGGTCGTCGCCTTCGGGGACATGCCGAACGACATAGCGATGCTGTCCTGGGCCGGCACCTCGTACGCCATGGCCAACGCGCACCCGGATGTGCTGGCCGCCACGACGCGCCGTACGGCGTCCAACAACGACGACGGTGTCGCGGCGGTCATCGAGCGGATTCTTCAGGACGGCCACCTCTAGGGCGGCGTGTCCGGCGTCCGGACCGTCGGCCCCGTGCCGTCTTACAGCGGCGCCTCCCACCGCACCATCGTGCCCGTGCCGCCCTCGCCCAGCCCCGGGCCGTACATGCTGGAGCCGCCCAGCGCCTCCGCCCGGTTGGCGAGGTTCTTGAGGCCACTGCGACGGCCGCTGTCCGGGATACCGATGCCGTCGTCGGCGACGGTAAGGCGGACGCCGTCGGTGCCGTCCGGGAGCCTGATCGTGGCATCGACGACGACCTCGATCCGGGAGGCCTGGGCGTGCCGGAAGGCGTTCGACAGCGCCTCCCGCAGCGCGGCGATCAGGTTCTTGCCGGTCAGCTCGCCGACCCGGGTGTCGACCGGGCCGATGAAGTGGGCCGAGGGCTGGAAGCCGAGCGGTACGGCAGCGGTGCCGGTCTCGCGCAGGACCCGGGTGCGCAGCCCGGACGGCGCCTCGGCCGGGCCCTGTTGGAGGGCGAAGATCGCGGTACGGATCTCCTGGATGGTCACATCCAGCTCGTCGACGGCCTTGCCGACGCCCTGGGACACCTCCGGCACGATGGTCCGGCGCTGTGCGCTCTCCAGCATCATGCCCGTCGCGAACAGCCGCTGGATGACGAGATCGTGCAGGTCACGGGCGATCCGGTCGCGGTCCTCGTACACGGCGAGCCGCTCGCGGTCGCGCTGGGCGTCGGCCAGCACCAGCGCCAGCGCGGCCTGCGCCGCGAACTGGGTGGCCAGCGTCCGCTCCGCGGCGGTGAACGGGCGGGCGCCCCGGGAGCGCGGGGTCGCGAGGGTGCCCAGCACCCGGCCGCCGCTCTTGAGCGGCAGCATCATGCTGGGGCCGAAACGCTGCGCGATGTCGGTGACCATGCGCGGATCGGTGGCCGAGTCGTCCACGAACACCGGCTCCCCGGCGAGGAGTTGTTCCACCACCGGGCTGTCGGGCGGGATCTGCGTCCCCATGATCCCGGCGGGCTCGTCCGCCGACACCGCGACGATCTCCAGACCGCCCTCCTCATCGGGCAGCAGCACGATGCCGGCCGCCGAGTCCGCCAGCTTCCGGGCCTGCTCGGCCACCACGGCGAGCGCATCGTCCACATCGCTGCCGGCGAGGAGTTCGGTGGTCACCGCCACGGAGCCGTCGATCCAGCGCTCCCGCTGCCGGGTCGCCTCGTTCAGCCGGGCGTTGCCGATCGCGATCCCGGCCTCGGTGGCCAGCACCCGCACCATGTGCAGGTCCTCCTCGCTGAACACCCCGCCGTCGCGCTTCTCCGTCAGATAGAGGTTGCCGAAGATGTCGCCCTGGACGCGGATCGGCACCCCGAGGAACGTCCGCATCGGCGGATGCCCCGGCGGGAAACCGGCCGAGCGGGCGTCCTTCGTGAGGTCGTCAAGGCGCAGCGGCTTGGGATCGTGGATGAGCGCACCGAGCAGCCCCTTGTGGCCGTCGGGCAGCGCGCCGATCCGCTCGTGCTGCTGCGCGGTCACGCCGTACGTCACGAAGTCCGACAGCCCCTCACGGGCCTCGTCGATGATCCCGATCGCCGCATAGCGGGCGTCGGCGAGCTCGGCGGCGGTCTCCACGATCCGGTCGAGGGTGCTGTGCAGATCGAGCCCCGCGCCGACCGTGCGCATCGCCTCCAGCAACTGCGGCACCCGGGCGGTCAGCTCGGTCGACAGACCGCGCAGACTGCGGGTCGCCTCGGTGGCGGCGTCCATGGGGTCGGGGACCGCACCCGGGCCACCGCTCCCGAGGTCCCTGGGGTCTGAGGGTGGTGGTCCTGCCGTGGCTGCCATGCCATGAGCCTAATAAGGGCGGTTTTCCGGGGAAAGTCCAGTTTGCGGGGGCGGCTGTCGGCCGGCCCGTGCACGCCGCCGCCCGGCCTCGCAGGCCACCGGCCGGCCTCCGCTCCACGCCGCCGCCCGGCCCCGGTGCTACCCCACCGGCTGGGCCTCGCCGTACGCCGCGTCCACCGCCCGCTCGCGCTCCAGCATCCGCCGGAACGGGCCGTCGGCCGCGGCCAGCTCCGCGTACGTCCCGCGCTGCACGGCCCGCCCTCGGTCCAGGACCAGCACCTCATCGACCGCGTCGAGGCCGGTGAGCCGGTGGGTGATCAGGACCGTCGTACGGCCCTCGGTCGCGGTCAGCAGATCGGCGGTCAGCGCGTCGGCGGTGGCCAGGTCGAGATGCTCGGCGGGCTCGTCCAGGACGAGCACCGGGAAGTCCGCGAGCAGCGCACGGGCCAGCGCCAGCCGCTGCCGCTGGCCACCGGACAGCCGGGCGCCACGCTCCCCGATCATGGTGTCCAGCCCGGCGGGCAGCCCGCGCACCCAGTCCGCGAGCCGCGCCCGGCCGAGCGCCTCCCACAGATCCTGGTCGGCGTCCGCGGCACCCCGCCCCTCCGGGCGGGCGAGCCTGAGGTTCTCCCGCAGCGAGCTGTCGAAGAGGTGCGCGTCCTGCGCACACAGCCCCACCAGCCGCCGCACCCCGTCACCGGCCATCTCCCGGGCGGCCGTGCCGCCCAGCGTGTAGGTGCCCGACTCCTCGTCCAGGAAGCGCAGCAGCACCTGCGCCAGCGTGGTCTTCCCGGAACCGGACGCGCCCACGACGGCCAGCCGGTGCCCGGCCGTCAGGGTGAACCCGATGCCGTCCAGCGCCGACCGGTCCTGTCCCGGGTGGCGCGCGGTCAGCTCCCGTACGGCCAGTGGGAACGGCGTCGCGGGAGCGGCGGCCGGGGTGGCCGGCTCGGACACCGGCTCCGGCGCGTCCAGCACCTCGAAGACCCGCTCGGCGGCGTGCCGGGTGCGCCGGCGGTACTGCACCGCGAGCGGCAGCCCCGCCACCGCCTCGAACGCGGCCAGCGGCGTCAGCACGACGACGGCCAGCGCCACCCCCGTCAGCCGGCCCGCGTGCACGGCCTGGACACCGGCCACCGCCGATGCCGCGACCGTCAGCCCGCACAGCAGCGCCGACAGCCCGGCGCCGGTCCCGGCCACGGTGGCCGAGCGGGAGGCGATCCGGGTCAGCTCCCGGTCCGCGCGCCGCACCGATTCCGTACGGGCCCCCAGGGCTCCGGCCACCGTCAACTCGGCGGTACCGGTGAGCACATCGACGACCCGGGTGGCCAGCCGTCCGCGGGCGGGCGCCAGCCGACGCTCCGTACGGCGGGCCAGCGCACCGGAGAGCAGCGGCACCGCCACCCCCGTGAGCAGCAGCCCGGCGGCGAGGATCGCCCCGGCCTCCGGCAACAGCCATCCGGTGAAACCGACCGCACCCGCGCCGACCAGCACCGCCGCACCGACGGGCAGCAGCCAGCGCAGGAAGTAGTCCTGCACCGCGTCAACATCGGCCACCAGCCGCGACAGCAGATCGCCCCGGCTGCGCTCCCTGAGCCCGGCGGGCGCCAGTCGCTCCAGCCGCCGGAAGACGGCGACGCGCACGTCGGCGAGCATCCGGAACACCGTGTCATGGGCGACCAGCCGCTCGGCGTACCGGAAGACCGCGCGCCCGATGCCGAACGCCCTGGTCGCGGTCACCGCCACCATCAGATACAGCACCGGCGGCTGCTGCGCCGCGCGCGAGATCAGCCAGCCGGAGGTCGCCATCAGGCCCACCGCGCTGCCCAGCGCGAGGCTGCCGAGCAGCAGCGCCAGCGCGAACCGTGCCCGGTGGGCACGGGCCAGCCGCCGCAGCCGGGTGAGCGCCGCCCTGCGGGCGCGGTCAGCAGCGGCCCCGTGCGCGGCTTCGGACGCGAGATCCGCGGAAGCGGCCGCGGCGGCTCCGCCGTCCCCGGGCCCCGCGTCCCCGGCCGTCTCCGGGCGCACCGCCACCGACGCGTCCGCTCCGGCACGCCGCACCGAGCCTGCCGCCTCGACCGCCGCGGCCCCGACCGCGGGTTCCGGCAGCCGCACCACCCGGTCCGCCACCGCCAGCAGTGCCGGCCGGTGGACGACGAGCAGGACCGTACGGCCGACCGCGAGGCGACGGACCGCGGCCACGATCGCCTCCTCGGTGGCGCCGTCCAGGTTCGCGGTGGGCTCGTCCAGGAGCAGGATCGGGCGGTCGGCGAGGAAGGCACGGGCGAGCGCGAGACGCTGGCGCTGGCCCGCGGAAAGACCGGCACCGGACTCGCCGAGCCGGGTCGCCATACCGTCCGGGAGCGCGTCGACGAAGTCCAGCGCGCCCGCGTCGCCCAGGGCGGTGCGCACCGCGGCGTCCTCCGCGTCCGGCCGCGCCAGCCGTACGTTCTCGGCGATGGTGCCGGCGAACAGATGCGGGTGCTGCGGCACCCAGGCGATCCGCTGCCACCAGCTCTCGGGGGAGAGGGACGCGATGTCGTGGCCGTCGGCAAGGGCCCGGCCCTCGGACGGCGCGGTGAGGCCGAGCAACACGCTCAGCAGGGTGGACTTGCCGGCGCCGGAGGGTCCGACCAGCGCGACGGTCTCCCCGGGCCGGACCTCGAAGGAGGTCGCGGGGAGCGAGTCGGCGGCCCGTCCCGGGTGGCGGACCACCAGTTCCTCGACGGCCAGCGCGGTGCCCTGGGGCGCGGGTGCGGTGCCGGGCGTCCGGAGCGGGGTCTCCAGGACAGCGAAGATCTCTTCGGCGGCCGAGAGCCCCTCGGCCGCCGCGTGGTACTGCGCCCCGACCTGCCGCAGCGGCAGATACGCCTCGGGCGCCAGCACCAGCACCATCAGGCCGGTGTAGAGGTCGAGTTCACCGTGCACCAGCCGCATGCCGATGCCGACCGCGACCAGTGCGACGGAGATGGTGGCGAGGAGTTCGAGCGCGAAGGAGGAGAGAAAGGCGATCCGCAGGGTGCGCAGCGTCGCCCGGCGGTACTCCCCGGTGATGGACCGGATGGCGGCGGCCTGGGCCTTGGCCCGGCCGAAGACCTTCAGGGTGGGCAGGCCCTCGACGACATCGAGGAAGTGGCCCGACAGCCGGGCGAGCAGCCGCCACTGACGGTCCATCCGCGACTGGGTGGCCCAGCCGATCAAGACCATGAACAGCGGGATCAGCGGAAGGGTGAGCACGATCGTGAGCGCCGAGATCCAGTCGCCGGTGACGATCCGGGCCAGCACCGCGAGGGGAACGACGACCGCCAGCCCCAGCTGCGGCAGATAGCGCGCGAAGTAGTCGTCCAGGGCGTCGATACCCCGGGTGGCGAGGGCGGTGAGTTCGCCGGTGCGCATCTCCAGGGTGCCCGCACCGGAAGCGCCGCCCGCGTCGGCCGCCTCCGGTACCTGCGCGCCGCCGTCCGTGCGGCCGATCACCGCGCCGGGCCCCAGCCGCGCCGCCCGCTCGATCAGCCGCATCCGCAGCTCGGACTTGGCCGCCGCACCGGCGCGGTGGGCGGCCAGTTCGGTCAGCCAGGAGACCAGTCCGCGTCCGGCGGAGACCGCGGCGAGCAGCACCAGGGGGGTGGCCAGGGCGCCGAGGGCGAGATCGTGCTGGAACGCTCCGACCACGACCTCGGCGATCAGCATCGCCTGGCCCACGACCAGGCCCGCTCCGGCAAGCCCGAGCACCACCACCGCGATCAGAAAGCCGCGGGTGGCGCGGGCGTAGCGGAGCAGACGCGGGTCGACGGGTTTCACGTGAAACATGTCCTCCTGCTGAGGCCGCCCCGAGGGGCGGCGGCTCAACTAGTGGGCTTCGGCTATGTGTTGGGTGCCGATGCGCTTACGGAACACCCAGTACGTCCACCCTTGGTAGAGCATCACGAGCGGTGCGGCGAAACCGGCACCCCACGTCATGATCTTCAGGGTGTAGGGGCTGGAGGCGGCGTTGCTGACCGTGAGATTCCAGCTCTCGTTCAGCGTGGACGGCATGACGTTCGGAAAGAGCGTCAGGAAGAGCATCGTGACCGCGGCCACGACGGTGAGGCCGGAGAAGGCGAACGCCCAGCCCTCGCGCCCGAGCCGGTTGGCCCCGAGGGCCGCGACCAGCGCGACCACCGCCACGATCATGGCGACCAGGCTGGTGCTGTCCCCCTTGTCGGCCTGCGTCCAGCCCAGGAACCCGACCGCCACCACCGCGGCGACCGGCCCGAGGACGGCCGCCATCCGGCGCGCCCGCTCCCGGATGTCACCCACCGTCTTGAGCGAGGCGAACACCGCGCCGTGGAAGGTGAACAGCGTCAGCGTGACCAGACCGCCCAGGATCGCGTACGGGTTCAGCAGATCGAGCAGGCTCCCCACGTACTCCTTGTGGGCGTCGATCTTGACCCCGTGCACGATGTTGCCGAAGATCACGCCCCACAGCACCGCGGGCAGCAGCGAGGTCCAGAAGATCGTGTGCTCCCAGTTCCGCTGCCAGCGCTCCTCGGGCCGCTTGACGCGGTACTCGAAGGCGACACCGCGCAGGATCAGGCAGATGAGGATCAGCAGCAACGGCAGGTAGAAGCCGGAGAAGAGGGTGGCGTACCACTCGGGGAAGGCCGCGAAGGTCGCACCGGCCGCACTGATCAGCCAGACCTCGTTGCCGTCCCAGACCGGCCCGATGGTGTTGATCAGCACCCGCTTCTCCGGCCGGTCACGGGCGAGGAGCTTGGTGAGGACGCCGATTCCGAAGTCGAATCCTTCGAGGAAGAAGTACCCGGTCCAGAGAAAGGCGATAAGGACGAACCAGACGTCGTGGAGTTGCACAGTCGCCTCCTAGTACGAGAAGGCCATCGGCCGGTCGGCGTCCGTGCTGTCGCCGCCGATCTTGGTGGGCGGGTTGAGGTCGGAGTCGTTGAGCTCCGGGGGGCCGGCCTTGACGTACTTCACCAGCAGCTTGACCTCGACCACGGCGAGGATCGCGTAGAGCGTGGTGAAGACGATCATCGAGGTGAGGACCTCGCCCTGCGAGACGCCCGGGGACACCGCGTCCGAGGTGCGCAGCACGCCGTAGACGGCCCAGGGCTGGCGGCCCATCTCGGTGAAGATCCAGCCCCAGGAGTTCGCGAGGAGCGGGAAGCCCAGGGTGACGAAGGCGAGCGACCAGTACCACTTGCTCAGCCGGGCACCGAGCTCCCTGTTCTTGGTGAGCGCGAGCCGGGGTGGTTCCTCGTCCCCCGTACGCAGCCCCGGCGCCAGCCAGAACTTCTTACGGGTGAGCCACAGCCCGGCGAGCCCGAGGGCGAACGACGACATCCCGAAGCCGATCATCCAGCGGAAGCCCCAGTAGGCGACCGGGATGTTGGGCCGGTAGTCACCGGGCCCGAACTTCTGCTGTTCGGACCGGTTGACGTCGTTGATGCCGGGGACCGGCGAGGTGAAGTCGTTGTGGGCGAGGAAGGAGAGCAGACCGGGAACCTCGATGGCGACCTTGTTGTGGCCCTTGTCGACGTCCCCGTAGGCGAAGACCGAGAACGGTGCCGGCTTCTCCGTTTCCCAGAGCGCCTCGGCGGCGGCCATCTTCATCGGCTGCTGCTTGAACATGACCTTGCCGAGCGAGTCACCGCTGATCGCGGTGAGGACACCGGCGATGACCAGCGTGATCAGCCCGAGCCGCAGCGAGGTCCGCATGACCTTGATGTGCTTCTTGCGCATCAGGTGGTAGGCGGAGATGCCGACCATGAACGCGGCGCCGGTCAGGAAGGCCGCGGTCAGCGTGTGGAAGACGACGACCAGGGTGGTGTCCTGGGTCAGCACCTTCCAGAAGTCGGTCAGCTCGGCACGGCCGTTCGCGGCGTTGTACTTGTAGCCGACCGGGTGCTGCATCCAGGAGTTCGCGGCCAGGATGAAGTACGAGGAGAGCAGTGTGCCGATCGAGACCATCCACATGCAGAAGCAGTGGATCTTCTTCGGCAGCTTGTCCCAGCCGAAGATCCACAGGCCGATGAAGGTGGACTCGAAGAAGAACGCGATGAGCGCCTCGAAGGCCAGCGGAGCACCGAAGACGTCTCCGACGAACCGCGAGTAGTCGGACCAGTTCATACCGAACTGGAACTCCTGGACGATGCCGGTGACGACACCCATCGCGATGTTGATCAGAAACAGCTTGCCCCAGAACTTGGTGGCCTTGAGGTACTTCTCCTTACCCGTACGCACCCATGCGGTCTCGAGTCCGGCCACCAGAGCGGCGAGGGAGATCGTCAGGGGGACGAACAGGAAGTGGTAGACGGTCGTGATGCCGAATTGCCATCGCGCCAGAGTCTCTGGCGCCAACGCCAGTTCCATGTCGTGCTCCTTACGTCGCCGTGCGGAACCACGGCAATGCCCCTTATGCACCCAATAAAAGACGCATAACGGATAGGCTTGTGAACGCGTTCACATTCACAAGCAATTATCTCCTACGACTTTTCGGCCAATCCCCGGGGGGTACGTGACCGCGGTCACGTCGGCGCAAAAACGCCCCGAGGCCGCGGGTCGGCAGACCCACGGCCTCGGTACGGGCGTCCTGACGACGGCCTACAGCGCCTTGCGGAACTCCTCCGCGGCCTGAAGGAACAGATCCATCGCCGAGCTCTCGCCGATCGTCACCCGCACCCCCTCACCGGGGAACGGCCGCACGACCACCCCGGCCCGCTCGCACGCCGCGGCGAAGTCGACCGTACGGTCCCCCAGCCGCAGCCAGACGAAGTTGGCCTGCGACTCCGGGACCGTCCAGCCCTGCCCGAGCAGCCCGTCCACCACCCGCGCCCGCTCGGCCACCAGCGCATCGACCCGCTCCAGCAGCGCGCCCTCGCTGCGCAGCGACGCCACCGCCGCCTCCTGCGCGAGCTGGCTGACCCCGAACGGCACCGCCGTCTTGCGCAGCGCGGCGGCCACCGGCTCATGGGCCACCGCGAAACCGACCCGCAGCCCCGCCAGGCCGTACGCCTTGGAGAAGGTCCGCAGCACACACACGTTGGGGCGGTCGCGGTAGAGATCGATTCCGTCCGGCACCTCGGCGTCCCGGATGAACTCGCGATAGGCCTCGTCCAGCACCACCAGCACATCGGCCGGCACCCGGTCCAGGAAGGACTCCAGCTCGGCACGGCGTACGACGGTGCCGGTGGGGTTGTTGGGGTTGCAGACGAAGATCAACCGGGTCCGGTCGGTGATCGCGGCCAGCATCGCGTCCAGGTCGTGCACCTCGCCGGAGGTCAGCGGGACCTGCACGGACGTGGCACCGGAGACCTGGGTGATGATCGGGTACGCCTCGAACGAACGCCAGGCGTAGATCACTTCGTCACCGGGCCCGGACGTCGCCTGGACCAGCTGCTGCGCCACCCCGACCGAGCCGGTACCCGTCGCCAGATGCTCCACCGGCACCGAGAACCGCTCGGACAGCTCCGCCATCAGGCCCGTGCAGGCCATGTCCGGGTAGCGGTTGAAGGACCCGGCAGCGGTCACCGCGCTCTCCAGGACCCCCGGCAGCGGCGGATAGGGGTTCTCATTGGAGGACAGCTTGTACGTGACGGGGCCGCCGACCGCCGCCGGCCGACCCGGCTTGTAGGTGGGGACGCCGTCCAGCGCAGCACGCAGCTTCGGGGTCTTCTCGCTCACCGCAGGTCCTCCTCGACCGTCCGCTCATCTCCAATACTGCACACCCTATGAGGATTAACCCGTTCGGCGGCAGCCCCGACCCGCTGGCGACGCCTCTCCACCGCCTGGACGGACCCTCCGGCGAGCCCCGCGCAATCCCTCCTGGGAGCGCTCCCCGGGCCGACGCACGCCGGTGGCTTACGCCGTGGCGCGCATCCCCCGTCAAGGTGACTTGAGACCACTTCGGGACCGGAACGGATCGACAGGTGAAGGCGGAAAATCTCCCCCGGAATGATCACCGCACACGCCAACTCCCTTTATTTTGCAGGGAATTGCTGACCGATCACCGTGCAGAAACGTGCCTTTCCACAGCCGTTGGTCGACCCCCGTGAATTGCCGTGACGAGCCCTACTATCGGCTCGCCATGACAGCAGCAGGGAAGCACCAGGTGAGCCGGTCGACCGGTCGCCGGCTGGGGCGGGCGGGCATCCGGGACGTGGCCGCCGCAGCCGGTGTGTCGATCACGACTGTCTCCGACGCGCTCAACGGCAAGGGCCGGCTTCCGGATGCCACCCGTAGCCATGTCCGCGAGGTGGCCGACCGGCTGGGCTACCGCCCGTCCGCAGCCGCCCGCACGCTCCGTACCGGCAAGTCAGGGCTCCTCGGCCTGACCGTGACCACGTACGGGGACGAACCCTTCACCTTCACCGAATTCGCCTACTTCGCCGAGATGGCCAGAGCCGCCACCTCCGCGGCCCTGGCCCGCGGATATGCGCTGGTCATCCTCCCGGCGACATCGCGCCACGACGTGTGGTCCAACGTCGCCCTCGACGGCACGGTCGTCATCGACCCGGCCGACGGAGACCCCGTCGTCACCGAACTCGTCCGGCACGGCATCCCCGTCGTCTCCGACGGCCGCCCCGGCGGCGCGCTGCCCGTCACCGGCTGGGTCGACAACGATCACGAGGCGGCCGTCCTCGGCCTGCTCGACCATCTCGCCGACGCCGGCGCCCGCCGCATCGGACTCCTCACGGGCAACACCACCGACACCTACACCCGGCTGTCGACCACCGCCTATCTGCACTGGTGCGAGCGGGTCGGCCAGGATCCGGTCTACGAGTCCTACCCGGCACACGACCCGTGCGCGGGGGCCGTCGCCGCCGACCGGCTGCTGGCCCGCCCGGACCGCCCGGACGCCGTCTACGGGCTCTTCGACCCCAACGGCACGGACCTGCTCGCCGCCGCCCGGCGCTACGGCCTGCGGGTTCCGGAGGACCTGCTGCTGGTCTGCTGTAGCGAGTCCACCCTCTACGCCGCCACCGAACCGCCGATCACCACGCTGTCCCTCAAACCGCGCCGCATCGGCACCGCCGTCATCCAGATCCTCATCGACGCCATCGAAGGGCTGGACAACGGGCGGCCCATCGAACAGGTGATACCTACCGATCTCATCGTCCGTGCCTCGTCCCAGCGAAGGTCACCGAGAACGACCGTCAGCCCGCCACGGGGACCGACCGGCGACTGAGGGTGCTCCCACATACGGACGACCGGGCGTTCTCTTCTCCGCGGAAAAAACAGGGCGATCCCGGTGCAAATCAGCCGCGAACGCCGGGCTCTGGCCGATTGACCACCCCCGGGTGCGTCACAACCCGCGACCAGCATTCCTATGATGGGCGCACGACACCGCGGACCGCCGTCGACCAGGCAAAGGTCCGAGAGGTGCACGGCGGCGCAACGGTGGAGGGGTCGATGACTCAGGGGGCCAGTCTGGGACCCATGGTGCGGACCATGGCGGGAGAAACTCCGGCGCCTGCTCCGCCGCCCGGAGTGCCTTCCGGCACGCCCGCAGGGTCCCCCGTGCCGCCCGCCGGCCCGCCGCTGCATCTGCCCGCCGGTGCCCCTGCCGCACCTCCGGCCGCGCCTCCCGTGGCGCCGCCGGCCGAGCTGCCCGAGGAGTACACCCCGACCGCGCGGGACCTCCCGGTCATCACCCCGGGCCGTACGGACACCCTCATCGACAGCCCGGCGGTCGTCCCGGTGCCCGAACCAGCCCTGGACCCCGACGCGCCCGAGGGCATGGGCCCGCTGTACGTCGTCGGCGATGTCCACGGCTACTACGACGAGCTGCGCGAGGCGCTGGCCGCCGAAGGGCTGATCGACGCCGACGGCAACTGGGCGGCGGGCAACGCCCGGCTCTGGTTCCTCGGCGACTTCACCGACCGCGGCCCGGACGGGATCGGCGTCATCGACCTCGTCATGCAGCTCTCGGCCGAGGCCGCGGCGGCCGGTGGCTACTGCAAGGCCCTGATGGGCAACCACGAACTCCTGCTGCTGGGCGCCAAGCGGTTCGGCGACACCCCCGTACAGTCCGGCGCCGGCACCGCGTCCTTCCAGGCCGCCTGGCTCCTCAACGGCGGCCAGAAGAGCGATATGGACCGCCTGGAGGACCACCACCTCCAATGGATGGCCCGGCTGGACGCGGTGATGGAAGAGGACGGGCATCTGCTCGTGCACTCCGACACCACCGCCTACCTCGAATACGGCGACTCCATCGAGGCCGTCAACGACACCGTCCATGACGTGCTCACCCGCAGCGAAGCGGATGAAGTCTGGGATCTGTTCCGCAAGTTCACCAAGCGCTTCGCCTTCCGCGACGAGGCCGGTTCGGACGCCGTCCGGGAACTCCTCGACGCCTATGGCGGCGACCGGGTCGTCCACGGCCACAGCCCGATCCCGTATCTGCTGGGCGAGGTCGGTACAGAGGACGGCGAGAGCGAGAGCGTCGCGGTCGACGGCCCGCATGTCTACGCCGACGGTCTGGCCATCGCCATGGACGGCGGTGTCACGATGGCCGGAAAGCTGTTGGTCGTGCAACTTCCGTTGGCTGGCTGAGGGTTGGCCCGTTAGTCGTACGCCTGTCCGGCCTACGGACGGTCAGCACGAAAACGGGGAGCGACACCGGCGGAAACCGGTCGTGGCATTACTCAATTTCCGCAAACTCTCTGTCACGCCGTGCCGGAGTCGCTCTACCATCGGTCTATCCGTAGCAGGCTCTCCTCCGTTTCCGCCCACTGCCCGGCCAACGCCGGCCGTACGGCCCTACGGAGCATCGGGGGATGCACATGAACAGCGCTCCGCACCTGCTGAACGAGGATCGCGCGGAATTCGCGCGGCTCCTCGATGAGGCGCTGCGTACCGCCCCATACCGCCCGGACGACCTGACCACCGCCGCGGGACACCCTTTCAACACCGAGCAGTTGCGCACGATGGCGCTCAGCGCGACCACCGCCATCGCCGCCTGCGCCACGGCCGAATACCAACGCTATGTGCAGCTCCGCGCCGAGTTGCGCGCGCCGACGCCCCTCGCTGCGGTCGCCGATGCGGACGGCGAGGAGCAGAAGGCGGCCGCCGACGGGAGACCGGGACCGGACAGCACACCGGCCCTCGACGAGGCCGAAACCACCGGCGCCGGGCTGACCGCCATGATCGCCGTGCTCGCCCCCGTGCTCGCCGGTATCGCCGCCGTGCTCTTCCTCCTCCTCGGGTATGTGCTGCGCGCCGTCAGCCCCGACAAGTCCCTGGCCCAGCCGCTGATCAGCGTCGGCTGGATCTTCGCGGCGCTGACCGCGGCGGGCATCCTCGTCGCCATGGCCGGCCTGCTCATCACGGCGCTGCGCAACGGCGCCTCCGCACAGGTCGCCAGAGCGGATGAGCCGTCCGAGGCGCTGGACCAGGCCCACGAGGCATGGCGCCGCGCCCTCCTGGAACGCGGTCTGCTGCCCTTTCTCCGTGCGGCCCTCACCGACCCCACCGCCACCCCGGACGACGACCCCGCCCGCTACGTCCCTCGCAGCACCACGTCCCCGGAGAGCCGGATCCCCACCCTCGGCTACACCCGCCCCCAGTTCACCAGCCCCGACAGCGGCTCCTCGGGATCCCGCCCGCGCTACTCCAGCCCGGACTTCACCAGCCCGGACTACGGCGGGCCGGACCACCGGACGGATTAGCGCGGCTCTCTCGGATCAGAGCCGGTGCGGGTGGCACCAGGAAGGCCCCCGCCCGTCGGGCAGGGGCCTTCCACCGGGTGCGACCGGGCGGACCGGCTAGTCCGCGATCGGCAGATACACGCGGTTGCCCGCCGCCGCGAACTCCTTCGACTTCTCGGCCATTCCGGCCTCGGGGTCGAGGGCCAGGTCGCCACCGTGTTCGCGGCGGATGTCCTGGCTGATCTTCATCGAGCAGAACTTCGGGCCGCACATCGAGCAGAAGTGGGCCGTCTTCGCCGGTTCGGCGGGCAGCGTCGCGTCGTGGAAGGCGCGGGCCGTGTCCGGGTCGAGGGCCAGGTTGAACTGGTCCTCCCAGCGGAACTCGAAGCGGGCGTCGGAGAGCGCGTCATCCCATTCCTGGGCGCCCGGGTGGCCCTTGGCCAGGTCCGCCGCATGGGCCGCGATCTTGTACGTGATGACGCCGGTCTTGACGTCGTCGCGGTCCGGCAGGCCCAGGTGCTCCTTGGGCGTGACGTAGCAGAGCATCGCGGTGCCCCACCAGGCGATCATCGCCGCTCCGATACCGGAGGTGATGTGGTCGTAGGCGGGCGCGATGTCGGTGGTCAGCGGGCCGAGTGTGTAGAACGGCGCCTCTTCGCAGATCTCCTGCTGGAGGTCGATGTTCTCCTTGATCTTGTGCATCGGGACATGCCCCGGGCCCTCGATCATGGTCTGAACGCCGTGCCGCTTGGCGATGGTGTTCAGCTCACCGAGCGTCCGCAGCTCCGCGAACTGCGCCTCGTCGTTGGCGTCCGCGATGGAGCCGGGGCGCAGACCGTCACCCAGCGAGAAGGTGACGTCGTAGGAGGCGAGAATCTCGCAGAGCTCCTCGAAGTGCGTGTAGAGGAACGACTCCTGGTGGTGAGCCAGACACCAAGCGGCCATGATCGAACCGCCGCGGGAGACGATGCCGGTCTTGCGGCGGGCCGTGAGCGGCACATAGCGGAGCAGCACCCCGGCGTGCACCGTCATGTAGTCGACGCCCTGTTCGGCCTGCTCGATGACGGTGTCCTTGTAGATCTCCCAGGTCAGCTCCTCGGCCTTGCCGTCGACCTTCTCCAGCGCCTGGTAGAGGGGGACGGTGCCGATGGGGACGGGGGAGTTGCGCAGCACCCACTCGCGGGTGGTGTGGATATTGCGGCCGGTGGACAGATCCATCACCGTGTCGGCGCCCCAGCGGGTCGCCCAGGTCATCTTCTCCACCTCCTCCTCGATGGAGGAAGTGACCGCCGAATTGCCGATGTTGGCGTTCACCTTCACCAGGAAGTTCTTGCCGATGATCATCGGCTCGATCTCCGGGTGGTTGATGTTCGCCGGCAGCACCGCGCGGCCGGCCGCGATTTCGTCGCGGACGAACTCGGGCGTGACCTTCTCGCGGACGGCGACGTACTCCATCTCCGCGGTGATCTCGCCGCGCTGGGCGTACGCGAGCTGGGTGACCGGGGCGCCCGCACGGCCGCGGCGCGGCTGACGGGGGCGGCCCGGGAAGACCGCGTCGAGGTTCTTGAGTCCGCCGCGCGGCGAGGTGTGCTTGAGGCCGTCGTCCTCGGGCCGCATGGGGCGGCCGGCGTACTCCTCGGTGTCGCCGCGGCCGATGATCCAGTTCTCCCGCAGCGGTGCCAGACCACGGCGGACGTCGGTATCGATGTTCGGGTCGGTGTACGGCCCTGACGTGTCGTAGAGCGTCACGTCCTTGCCGTTGGTGAGGTGCACCCGCCGGACCGGGACCCGAAGATCGGGGCGCGATCCGGAGACATAGCCCTTGTGCCAGCCGATCTGCGGCTTTTCGCCACCGTTGGCACCGTTTTCGGGCGTGCGTGCATCCTGCAGAGTCATGAGACCCAACTCCCTACGCCGGCATTACCCGGTAACAGGTTCGGCGGTCGACGCAGCGGCTTCCGTCCGCCGGCGTTTCACGTGAAACGCCGCTGGGACGGAGGTCAGCGCCCTCTCAGCCCGGTGCTCCGAGCTCCCGCGATTGCAAAGGTGCCACCACGGTAGCGGCCGATGTGGCGCGGTGAACAGTGGGCCCCTGGAGTTCTTGCGATGATCGGGCGGTGTCCGCTCACGAGTCCCACCACCACCCCACCGCGCACTCCCATGGGCACGGCCATGGTCCTGCTGCGCCCGTCTCCCGGCATCTGCGCAAGGTCATCGCGGCCGTACTGATCCCGTTCGCGGCCGCAGTGGCGGTCGGCCTGGTCGTGCTCTGGCCGGGCGGTGCACCTCCGCACAAACCGTCCGGGGTCGGCTTCGATCAGCCCACGGAGAGCGCCCGAGTGGTCAAAGTGGCGGAGGTGAACTGTGCGGATGTCCATGCCGAGCAGCAGCCCCAGCCCCCGTCACCGACGGGGCAGCCACCGGCCAAGGGAGCGGACAAGGGCAAGCCCTGTCAGCAGACGACGATCGAAGTCACCACCGGGGAGCACAAGGGGCGCACCTTCCAGACGGTGGTGACCCCGGACGCGCTGCGGCACTACACCACCGGCCAGGAGGTGGTGGTGGCGTACTCCCCCAAGGCACCGAAGGAGTTGCAGTACTCGGTCAGCGATGTCGACCGGTCGCTCCCGATGTGGCTGCTGGCCGCGATCTTCGCCTTCGCAGTGGTGATCGTCGGCCGGCTGCGTGGCGTACTCGCATTGGTGGCACTGGCGGCCAGCTTCGTGGTCCTGACGCTGTTCATCCTTCCGGCGATCTTGCAGGGATCCAATCCGCTGGTGGTGGCGGTGGTCGGGGGCAGCGCGATCATGCTGATCGCGCTCTACCTGTGCCATGGGCTGACGGCCCGTACGTCCGTGGCCGTGCTCGGCACCCTCGCGTCACTGCTGCTGATCGGGCTGCTCGGATCGGTCTTCATCGGCTGGGCGCTGCTGACCGGCAATACGGACGACACGACCGGGCTGGTGCACGGCCTGTATCCGGACATCGAGATCCGCGGTCTGCTGCTGGCGGGGATCATCATCGGCTCCCTGGGCGTCCTCGACGATGTGACGGTGACCCAGACCGCGGCGGTCTGGGAGCTCAAGGAGGCGGACCCGTCGGCCGGCTGGCGCAAGCTGTACGGCGCCGCGATGCGCATCGGCCGGGATCACATCGCGTCCGTCGTCAACACCCTGGTGCTGGCCTACGCGGGTGCCGCACTGCCGCTGCTTTTGCTGTTCTCGATCGCACAGAGCAGCGTCGGGACGGTTGCGTCGAGCGAGGTGGTCGCGGAGGAGATCGTCCGCACGCTCGTGGGCAGCATCGGGCTGGTTGCCGCGGTACCGCTGACCACACTGCTGGCCGCGCTGGTCGTCTCGGCGGACCGGAAGGAGCAGACCGTGCCGGCGAGCGGCGACACCGGAGCCGGACGGGGAGCCGGGGCCGGCGCCACGGTGGGTGCCGGGGCCGGGGTCAGCGGTGGCGTGCCGACGAGCCCCACGGGAGGCCGACCGGGACGCCGTGGGGGACGCGGCAAGCGACGTAAGCAGGGATGACGGGGAGGCGGGAACAGGGGAGGGGAACGACGGGCGGGGTCAGCCGGCGGGGGCTTCCGTGAGGATCCGGTCGAGTACGGCCTCCAGGGTGTCGCAGACCTCTTCCTTGCCCAGCGGCACCAGCCGGTCCGTACGGTCCAGGAAGGCGACCAGCGGCGCCGCACTCACCCGGAACAGCGCACGCTCGGCGCCGACTTGAAGGCTGATGAGGACATCGCTGAGGTGCTCGGGGGAGGCCGGCTCGATACGCACATCACCCTCACCGGACGGCCGGCTCAGCCCGTCCAGCAGCAGCTCCCGGCCGAACGCCCAGGTCACCGGCGCATCGCCGGGCAGATCGAAGGTGAGACGGACGGCGTACGGATCGGCGCTGGCGAAGTCCAGCTCCACCGGGATCCGGAACGCAAGCTCCTCCGAGACGACGAAGCTCATGATCACTTCTGCCTGAACTGTGTCGGTCATCAACCACTGCCCCGCACTTGATCGGAGATGGCCGGGAAACAACGCCCGTAGCCCTGTTGGCGCCATCGTCTGCCACGTGCCAGCAGATCACAAGGAGTGAGTTTTCAGATACTGATAGAGAAGGCGAGTGTCGTTAGTGTCGCCTCCGCCATTTTCCGTAGTCGGTCTGTAACGGACCGCAATCGACGCAGTTCGTCCACGGGCAGGGATACCGCCAACGTCGCCGCGGCCGCCCCTACCTGGACGGGAATGGCGGCGCACACCGTGCCTAGGGCATATTCCTGGCGCTCATAAGCGGCATGGCCGCGACGCACCGTATCCAAACGATGCAGCAAATCGTCCTCAGTTCGCACGGAAAAAGGCGTTATCGACTGGACGGGATGGCGCGCCAGATGCTCTTTCCTCGTTGCCTCGTCAAGCTGCGCGAGCAGACATTGGCCGATCGCATGGGCGTGCGCGGTGGTACGGAAGTCGACCCACTCCACCACCGGTGGCCGCGCCGGGTCATCGGTCACCGCCACCACCTCGACTTCACCCTCCCGGTAGACAGCGAAGTAGACGGCGGCGTCCAGCTCCTGGCCCGCCACGGCCAGCGCTTCGGAGAGATGGGCCCGCTGCCGGCGCCTGGCCCCGGCCCGACCGATGTCCTCGGCCGCCACACCAAGGACGAAGACCCCGTTCTCCCGCTGGAGATAGCCCTCGTGCGTCAGGGTCCGCAGCAGGTGGTAGGCCGTCGGCAGCGGCAGCCCCGCCTCTCTGGCCAGCTGCTTGGCGGGCGCACCATCGGCGTGCGCACCCACCGCCTCCAGCAGCCGTAGCGCCCGCTGCACCGATCCGATCAAGGTGGGATGGGAGGCGGATTCGCCGTTCACGATTGCCAACGCCAACCCCCAGGTCCGCTCGCCGCGGGGCACGGGCCCCGGCCACGGGACCAACTCCCGTGACCGCGCACGTCTCCCCGGCGCCCGATGACGCCCGGACCGGGCTCGTCTCGCCCGGGTTTCCGGAACGCCATCGTCCGGAAGACGCCTGCGAGCGGCACTCTAGCCCGGGAGGTCGGGACGAAAGGCCGAAAGCCGGAGGAGTTACCCCGCCCGCGCACCGCCGAGCGGGGCTGTGCGGGCTGGGTTCGACAGCGGCCCCAACTACGTCGCGATGCGGCGTTTTTGGGGGATTTGCGAGTTGAGCTGTGCCGCAATCCTCGCCGGGCCGAGCGGACCCCGGCCGACGACCGCCGGCGGTCGAGCACCGGCGGTCGGTCGTGCGGGCTGTGCCCTACCAGTCGCTCTTCGACGAGGAAGAGGACGCGCCGCTGGCCCTGCGGACGAGGTAGATGACTCCGGCGATCAGGGCCGCCGCGATGAGGACCTTGAACAGCACGCCGATCAGGAAGCCGAGTGCGGTGGCGATCAGGCCGCCGAAGACGACGATCACGACGACGGGCACCACGACCCAGGTGACCCACCACGGAAGCCCTGCGAATATCCCCTTACCGGCCACTGCTCTCCCCTGCTTTCTGTCTTTCGCGCTGTCGTTGTCCGTACCGGCTATCCGTCCGCCGCGCTGTGTTGCGCTGATGGCATCGTCCGCGCGCTGCCAGCCTGGCGCCTCACGCCTCAGGCTTCCCTTCACCAACGATGCTAGGACGCGGACCACGGCCATGGGGGCCTCGCAGCCCCGGTCCTCCCCTGACGCTTCCCCTACGGGTTCCGGGGTCCGACCCTTAGCTCTCAGGAGGAGAGAAGACCACCATCACCCGGAGGTCCTCGCTGATGTGGTGGAACTTGTGGGGCACCCCCGCCGGCACGTAGACCACGCTGCCCCGTGCCACCGACTGCGTCTCCTGCCCGACCGTGATCGCCGCCCGGCCGCTGACCACGAGATAGACCTCGTCCTGCGCGTGCGGCTGCTGTGGATCGACGCTGCCGGCATCCAGCGCATACAGCCCGGCCGACATGTTGCGTTCCCGGAGGAACTGAAGATACGCACCGTCGTTCGCGGCCCGCTCCGCTTCCAGCTCTTCCAGTCGGAAAGCCTTCATGCCGTTCGCACCCCTCGATGATTCAGACTCGTCTGCGACGATCTCACCATGAAGCATTTTCTGGTCAAGACGATCGCCAATGCCGCGGCGCTTGCCGTGGCCATCTGGCTGCTCAAGGACATCACGCTCACCGGTGAGAACACCGGCCGCCAAATACTGACCCTGATCCTCGTCGCGCTGATCTTCGGGCTGGTCAATTTCCTGGTCAAGCCCCTGGTGAAGTTGCTCTCCTTCCCCCTGTTCATCCTCACGCTCGGCCTGATCACGCTGGTCGTGAACGCGCTGATGCTGCTGCTGACCTCCTGGCTTGCCGGCCAGGCCGACCTCGCCTTCCATGTGGAGGGCTTCTGGACGGCACTGCTCGGCGGCGTGATCATCTCCATCGTCGCCTGGGCGATGCATGTGATCCTTCCCGACGAGGACTGACCCTTGACCGCTCCCTTCCGCATCTGCTTCGTCTGCACCGGCAACATCTGCCGGTCGCCGATGGCGGAGTCCGTCTTCCGTGCCCGCCTCACGGAGGCCGGGCTCGACGGCCTGGTCGAGGTCGACAGCGCGGGGACCGGCGGTTGGCACGAGGGCGATGGAGCCGACCCGCGCACGGTCGCCGTACTGCGCGCGGGCGGCTATGAACACGCTCACACCGCCCGGCAGTTCCAAGCCTCCTGGTTCGACCGCCTCGACCTGGTCATCGCGCTCGACTCCGGCCATCTGCGCGAGCTGCGTCGGCTGGCCCCTACCGCACAGGACGCCGCCAAGGTCCAGCTGCTGCGTGCGTACGGGACGGGCGCGGCGACGGGCCCGATGGCGGGCGGCGCCTCGGGCCCGGCGCCCGCCTCCGACCTCTCCGACGATCTCGACGTCCCCGATCCGTACTACGGCGGTTTCGAGGGCTTCGAGGAGTGCCTGGAGATGGTCGAGACGGCGAGCGAAGGCCTGCTGGCCGCGGTCCGCGCCACGCTCCCGGCCCGTACCGTCGTCACGGCCCGCGTCCCCGACCACGACCACCGGCGCGCTGCCCAGGAACCACAGCAGCCGCAGGAGAAGGAGAGCGCATGACGGGCGACGGCACCCGCGCCGTACGAGCCGGGCTCCCGGGGCCCGCGGCCTATGAGCCGGCCCTCCCCGGGCCGGTCTTCGCGGCCCACTACCACCTCCCCGGCGACGCCGTCGGCCCCTACACCTACGGCCGCGATGCCAACCCGACGTGGACCCGTCTGGAAGAGGCCATCAGCGCACTCGAATCGCCGGACGAGAGCGCCCATACCGTCGCCTTCGCTTCCGGGATGGCGGCGATCAGCGCGGTGCTCTTCTCCCACCTGCGCTCCGGTGACGCGGTGGTGCTCCCCAGCGACGGCTATCAGCTGCTGCCTGCCGTGCGCACCCGCCTGGAGAGCTATGGCATCGAGGTCCGTACCGCGCCGACCGCACACGACGCCCAGCTCGATGCGCTGGACGGCGCCCGGCTGCTGTGGATCGAGACACCCTCCAACCCCGGCCTCGATGTCTGCGACATCCGGCGGCTGGCCGACGCGGCGCACCGCCGGGGCGCGCTGGTCGCCGTCGACAACACCCTCGCCACCCCGCTCGGCCAGCGCCCCCTCGACCTGGGCGCGGACTTCTCGGTGGCCAGCGGCACCAAGGCGCTGACCGGCCATGGCGATGTCCTGCTGGGGTACGCCAGCACCCGTGATGCCGCGCTCGCCGATTCCGTACGGCTGTGGCGCAAGACCGTGGGCGCGATCCCCGGCCCCATGGAGAGCTGGCTCGCGCATCGCTCACTCGCCACCCTCGCGCTGCGCGTCCGCCAGCAGTCGGCCGGTGCACTGGCGCTGGCCACGGCCCTGGCCGACCGCCCGGAGGTCGCCGGCCTGCGCCATCCTGGTCTGCCGTCCGATCCGTCCCATGAGCTCGCCACCCAGCAGATGCGCGCGGGCCGCTTCGGCTCCGTGGTGTCCTTCGTGCTGCCGGACAAGTCCTTCGCAGAGCGGTTCCTGGACGCGCTGACCCTGGTCGACGATGCGACCAGTTTCGGGGGCGTACGGTCCAGCGCGGAGCGGCGGGCCCGTTGGGGCGGAGACGCGGTGCCGGAGGGCTTCATCCGCTTCTCGGTCGGCGTCGAGGAGCCCGAGGATCTGGTCGCGGATGTCCTCCGGGCACTGGACCTGGCCGCACAGAGCTGACCCGACAGACCGGGATGAACCGCATCATCGACAGGAGTCGAACAAGCGGGGCGCACCGCTACGTCCGGTACGCCTGAAGACGCAAGGAAGGCCGGCAGGGTATCCCCCCTCGTCACCCTGCCGGCCTGCGGTTCCACATGGCCCCGAGTCCACGCGTTTCACGTGAAACCAGATGTTCCACGTGAAACCAACCGCTCGAACAAGGCTAGTTGACCGAGCGTCAGTGTCCAATCACGCTAGCGACACATCCCTATCGACAAATTTATAGTTGGCCCGCGACCAGGCTTCCGAGGGGCGCAGGAGGTACACAATGGATCTGGCTCTGCTGCGCACCTTTGTCACGGTGCACCGAGCCGGCTCCTTCACCCGCGCCGCGGCATTACTCGGCCTCTCCCAGCCCGCGGTGACCAGCCAGATCCGGGCGCTGGAACGCCAGTTGGGCCGCCCGCTCTTCCTCCGGTACGCCCGCGGTGTCACCCCGACCACCATCGGCGACGAACTCGCCCACAAGGTGGCGCCGCACCTGGACGCGCTCACCGAGATCACCGAGGCGGGCCTGGACAGGGACTCCGTCACCCGCACCCTCCACCTCTCCGGCCCCCCGGAATTCCTCGCCGAGCGCGCTCTCCCGGCGCTGGCCCCGCTGATATCCCAGGGCCTGTCCATCCGCACCTCCTTCGGGCCCGCGAAGGAGATGCTGAGCGGTCTGGCGGACGGTCACCACGATCTGACCGTCACCACGACCCGGCCGCGCGACGGGCTGCTCACCGCCACCCCGCTGTGCGACGAGGAGCATGTGCTGATCGCCGCGCCGCACTGGGCGGATCAGCTGGGCGGCCCCGCGGTACTGGAGGCCGGTGGCGTCCGCCTGTTGGACCCCATACCGATCGTCGAGGTGCACGAGAGTCTGCCGCTGATCGCCCGCTACTGGTCCACGGTCTTCGACACGAAGCCCACGGCCTCCGCGGCCGTGATCGCCGGCGATCTGCGGGCGGTGCTGTCCTGCGTCGCGGCCGGTGCGGGGCTCGCCGTCCTGCCCCGCTATCTGTGCGCCGACGCGCTCGCGGGCGGCGACGTCATCACCCTGCTGGATCCGCCGGTGCCCCCGCTGCGGACCTACTTCCTGGCCGTACGGACCGGGACGCTCGGCCTGCCGCATATCGCGCGGGCGCAGGAATGGCTGCTGCGCACCGCTGTCGACTGGTGACCGAGGGGCGAGGGTTTCACCAGGCCGTGACTGCGGCATCTGTCCCCTATGAACGAACGGCCAGTCGTCAAACGCACCGCCCGCGCGATCCTGCTCGACGGCGCGGACCTCGTTCTGATCAAGCGCACCAAGCCGGGCCGCGCCCCGTACTGGATCACTCCCGGCGGCGGCGTCGAGCCCGAGGACGCCACCGTCATCGATGCCCTCCACCGTGAACTGGACGAAGAGCTGGGCGCGAAGATCAAGGACGTGGTGCCGGTCTTCGTGGACACCGTCGAGCACTTCAGCGACGGCGGGGTGGACGGCGTCAAGGTCCAGCACTTCTTCGTCTGCCGGCTCGACTCGATGGACCTCGCACGCCGGCACGGCCCCGAGGTCGAGGAACCCTGCGGGGACTACGAAATCGTGCGGGTGCCCTTCACCCGCGTCGGTATCGCCTCCGTCGAGGTCGTACCGCTGTCGCTGCGGCACTACCTGGACGGCAACATCGAGGGCGTACGGGCCATGCACGCCCCCGACCTGGGCTGAGCGGCCGCCGAGTCAGCACCACGACGGCCGCTGCCTCAGGCGCCGGGTCAGCCGTCGCGCCGGTCGAACCATCCGCGGAATCCGGCCTCGTCCTCCGCGGGACGGCGGGGCTGGGCGCGGGCGAGCACCCGCTCGACGCGGTCGAGGAACTCCGCGTTCAACTCCTCCACGAAATCCCGCCGGCCGGATACCTCTGTCCCGGCGCCATATCCGGGCTCGGACCGTGGAGCGTGGGGCAGGCCGACGTGCGCGGGATCGCCGCCGTACACCGCAGCCGCGCCCTGGTAGGCCGCCTCGTCCGTGTCCTCGTGCAGTCCGCCCCGTAGATGCTCGTTCGTGCGCGCCGCGCGCCGGAACGGCGGACGCTCACTCGCCTCCGCCGCCGCGCCGAAGAAGTCGCCGCCCTTGCGCTTGCTGTCGTCGGTGCCCCACGCCCGCGCCCCGCGCTGCTGCGCCGGGACCTTCTGGAGATGCGGAATGTGCTTGGCGCAGTGGATGTATGCCTCTTCGACCTCGACCGTGACCCACAGCTGGGCGCGCCGCCCGGGCACCGGGTCGACCGGCAGATCGGGGTGGTGTGCCCGCATCTCCTCGTCCATGACGACCCGCGCGCGGCCGTTGATGTGCAGGCCGATGCGGTCCCGGGTGAAGTCGATCATCAGGATGCCCAGGCGCGGGTTCTCCGAGATATTGCCGATGGACGCCATGACACCGTTGCCACGGTATTCCGGATACGCCAGCGTCCGGTCGTCGAGCACCCGGACGAAGCCCGGCGGGCCGGCCCGGAAGGTCGAATCGCAGTCCCCGTGCCGGTCGGCCGTGGCCAGGAAGAACATCTCCTGCCGGGCCACGAACTCCCGCATCCGGACATTGAGATGGTCCAGGACCTGATCCCCGTAGAAGCGGTCGGCACGCTCGGTCGTGCCGAGCCGCTGCTGCACCAAGTGCTCGCCGTCGCTCCCGGGGCGCTCCTGCCTCGGCATACCCCACCCCTCCCCTGTTGGACCGTCTTCGCCCTGCACTGCCAAGACTTCAATCTCCTGCTGAGACCAGCTCTTCGATGGAGTCGTGCCGTATGCGGTCGGTCGGGATGCCCACCCCCACCAAAGCGTCCACACCACTGCGGATCAACCCTGGCGGCCCGGAAAGATAGGCGTCGTATTCCCGGTATGGACCGTATTGCCGTACTGCGTCCGGAAGTTGCCCGGTTTCGCTGCTCGTCCCGCCCCGCGGCGCCGGTCCGGTGGCGACGACCGGACGGACGGAGAGCCAGGGGTGGGTCTGTTCCAGCCGCAGCATGGTGTCGAGGTCGTAGAGGTCCTGGTCGCTGCGGGCGCCGTAGAAGACCTCGACGGGGCGCCGGACACCGTGTTCCGCGACATCCTCGACCAGGGCCTTGATGGGTGCGATACCGGTGCCGCCGCCGACGCACAGCAGACCGCTGCGCGTGGTGTGGTCGATGGTCATCGAGCCGCCGGGAGCCCCGAGCCGGATGACATCGCCGGGGCGGGCGCGATGGACCATGGCGTTGGAGACCCAGCCGGCCGGGACCGCCTTGACATGGAAGGAGAGCAGACCGTCGGAGCGGGGTGCGGAGGCGAAGGAGTAGTGCCGCCAGATCCGCGGCCACCAGGGGGTTTCCACGCTGGTGTACTGCCCGGCGAGGAACGGGTAGGGCTGGTCGGGACGGACCGTGACCACCGCGATATCCGGCGTACGCAGCTCATGCGAGACGACCTCGGCCTGCCACCAGGCGGGGGCCACTGCCTCGTCCTCGGCGGCCGCGTCGATCATGATCTGCGAGATCGCCGTGTAGGCACGCACCCAGGCGGCCTGGGTCTCCGGCCCCCAACTGGATGTCGCATAGCGCGCGAGCGAGCTGAGCAGGCATTCGCCGACCGCCGGGTAGTGGTCCGGCTGGGTGCCGTATTTGCGGTGCCCGCGGCCGAGGTTCGCGAGGTACGCGGTGAGCACATCGGCGTCGTCGACGTGCTGGGCCGCGGTGAGCAGTGCCTTGAAGAGACGGTCGCGCTGGGTGTCCATCGAGGCGGGGAACAGCGCCCGCAGATCGGGGTACTGGACGAAGAGCAGCGCGTAGAAGTACGAGGTGACCTTGTCGGCCACGGGCTCGATTTCCGCCATCGTGCGACGGATGAGAACCGCGTCGGGAGAGGCGGGCTCCGCGGAGGACACCGAGGCGGTCACGGCCTCTAGGGAGGGCTCCGGTGCGGGAGCCGCGGGGCGGGCCCTGGGGGTGAAAGCGGAGGGCGCGGGGCCCGCGCTCTGGGCGGGCGGCGCCGGGGCGGCGCTCCCCATGGGCGCTCCCGTGGCGCGCGCCGACTGGTGTACGGGCTCGGGCTCCTGGCCGCGGACGGATGCGCGCTCCCAGGTCGGCTGACCTCCCCGGGCCGGCTGACGGTCCCAGGAGGGCTCGGCGTCGCGGCGCGGCGGTGCGGAGGCCGGGGCGGCGTACCCGGAGGCGGCCGCGGGCCGTTCGGTGGAGGCGGGTGCGGTGGGCGCTCCGCCCGGGTGCCGTGCGGGCGGGACCTGCGACGGCTCCGCTTCGCGCACCCGCTCGGCGGCGGTGCCTACCGGCCGGATCGGATTGACCGGCCGACTGGGTATCTGCTCCCGGTCGTTCGGCTCGTCTCTCGCGTCGTGGTCTCTGTAGTCACCGCGGTCGGGGTGCGCACTCCGGTCGTCCGGTTCGGCCCAGCCGTCCTGGCCTTGTTGCCGGTCCTGGCTGTTTTGCCGCTCCTGCTGTTCTCCGGAGGACTTCTTTGCCGGCGGAGTGAACCAACCCCAATCGCCACTGCTCCCATCGGAAGAGCCGTTATCGGCCGACGTAGTGGTCGGAGCGTCCATGGTCTGCCTCGCCTCGAACGTCTTTCAGTCGTCTTCGCACTTCCGTGGATCGGAACTGCCCGGAATTCCCCCGCCTGCCCCGGAATTCTTCATCGACTCAAGCGATTCCGGCAACATCCTCCAAAGCGGACAAATCTCACTTCCCTGCGACATTGTGGAGCAGACGCCGCGTCAGCAGCATGACACCCTGCTCACGACGATGGACAAATAGTCGGAAGTGCGGGTGTCACGGGCCGCTTCGCCGCTAGGCTGACGAGCTTTGCCCGCCCTTCGCGTACCCGCGGAAGCCCTCACTCCGCCAAGCCGGACTCGACCATACCGGCAGTAGTTGAAACCACAAGTCCTGATCTTGGAACACTGTCCGCGACCCTTCCGATAACAGTGATCCTCCCCACAGACTGCAATTTCAGCGCACACAGCGGACGAATCCTCCGTGGAAAGTACGGAATTACTGGCCAGTACGCACCAGTGCGTATGCCTCGCGCAGATCACGGCCCGCATACGCATATGAGGCCAGGTCACTGACATGGTGATCCGCATTCACGGCCACGGACCGCGGAACGGCCGCGAACAGTTCGGTGTCCGACAGGGAGTCGCCGTACGCCACGCAGTCGGCGCGGGTCAGCCCGTACCGCACGCAGAGTTCATCTGCGATACGTACCTTCGCCGCCGAGGTGAGGATGCCGGCCGGCTCCACCGCCTGCCGGATCGGCACCACCGGCCAGCGGGAACCGTGCGCCTCGTCGGCGCCCCAGGCCAGCAGCCGTTCGACAAAGAAGGCCGGGGACAGGGAAATCACCGCGCACCGTTCGCCGCGTGCCCGGATATCCGCCCAGACCTCCCGGATACCGGTCAGCCACGGCGCACCGTCGAAGGCCGCGGCCACCTCACGTTCGGTCAGCTCGGCGGCCCATAGCTCACACGCCCGCTGTGCGAACTGCACGGGCGTCAACAGCCCCGCCGCAAATCCGCGCTCCAGCTCGCCGATCTCCCGGTCCAGCCCGAGCTGCCGGGAGATCTCGACCGCGGCCGCGGACCCGTGGAGCAGGGTCCCGTCCATGTCGAACAGATGCAGCTTGCTCATGGCCCCGGAGCCTAGGGCGCCCGGCGGCGGGAGGCGTGGGCGGGAGGGGGTATGGGTGCAACTGGGTTCGTACGGCCCCAAATCCGACGAAGCGAGGCCCCTCTGCGGTGTGAGCGGGTACGTACTCAAGGCCGCGTACCCGCGGATACTCCCGCCGGCAGATGTACCGCGCCGCGCGGGGCGAGACCGTGTCGGTATGCAGCAGCTCAACCGCCCCGCCCGGCGGGCCGTCCTCGTCCTTCACCTCGCCGTATCCGTCAGCTGGCTCGGTCTCACCCTCGGGCTGCTCACGCTCGGCATCACCGGCTACACCACCGGCTCCCCCGAGATGGCGACGGTCGCCTACCGTGCGATGAAGATCTTCGGTGACTGGCTGGTGCTCCCGCTCGCCTTTGCCTCGCTGGTCAGCGGGCTGGTGCTGTCCCTGGGCACCGCCTGGGGGCTGGCCCGGCACCGCTGGGTCGTCGTGAAGTTCTGGCTGACGCTCATCACCGTGTTGCTGTCGGTCTTCTCGCTCCGGCCCGGCATCAACCGCCTCGCCGCCGAGGCCGCCGCGGGCACGCCGGTCGCCGACATCAGCCTCGTCGTCGCGCCGTCGGTCGCCACGGCCACCTATCTCTTCATCACCACGATCTCCGTCCTCAAGCCCTGGGGGCCGACCGCACGCGGCAGCCGGCTGCGCCAGGCACTGACGGCCGAGGCCCGCGCCGGCCGGGCACGAAGGAACGGCATCGAGGGCGCGGGCGTCCGCTAGCGACGGGCGGGGCCGGGGTCAGGCTCAGGCGAGGTCGGTCTCCGCTATCGCTGCGGTGACGATCCGGTGGTCCTGTTCGGGGGCGCCGCCGCCGAAGCCGAGTGCGCCGATCAGCCGGCCGTCCCGGTGGAGCGGCACACCGCCCGCGACGAAGAGCAGCGGCCGGTCCAGCGCCGTGGGCAGGGTGTGGAAGAGGCCGTCGGGGCGTACGAGGTCGACGAGGTCGGCGGTCGGCGCGTCCAACTGGAGGGCGGTGTACGCCTTGCGGGTGCTGGTTTCGCCGGAGATCAGCACGGCCGTGTCGTCCCGCCGGAAGCCGAGCAGCCGGCCCCCCGCATCGAGAACGGTGACGCTGCCCCGCACACCGAGTCCCTCGGCGGCGCGGACGGCGGCCTCGACCAGGGCGTCGGCCTCGCGGGTGGTGAGGGGGCGGACGGTAGGTGTGGTGGTGGGGGTGGCGGTTGGGGTGCTCATGAGCGTGGTCCTTGGGGTGTGGTGACGACGGCCGCGCCGGTGGAGCGCGGAGCGCCGGTGGTGCGGGTGCTTCGGGGTGGTGCGGTACGGACGTAGCCCTCAGCCGTGTGCGGCCGGTACGGGCTCGTCGGCGATCCCGGTGGGTCCGCCGGCGGCGACCATCCGACCGCGGCCCGCCTGACGCCGCTCCAGGGCGGAGGCGAATATCGCCACCCCGAGCGCCGCGACGGTCATCAGCGCACCGACCCAGTTGGGCGCGGTGTAGCCCAGGCCTGCGGAGATGACGATCCCGCCGAGCCAAGCGGCCAGTGCATTGCCGAAGTTGAAGGCCGCGATATTGCCGGCCGAGGCAAGGGTGGGCGCCGAGGCCGCCTGGTCCATCACCCTCTTCTGTAGCGGCGGCACGGTGGCGAAGCCGAAGATGCCGATCAGCGCGAGGGTGACGGTGGCGGCGATCTTGTCGTGCGCGGTGAAGGTGAAGGCGGCCAGTGAGAGCGCCAGACCGGTCAGCGACACATAGAGCATCGGCATCATGGCGCGGTCGGTGAAGCGGCCGGAGACCAGGTTTCCGCCGACCATGCCGAGGCCGAAGATGGCCGTCAGCCAGATCACGGAGGACGGTGCGAAGCCGGTGACCTCGGTCATCATCGAGGCGAGGTAGGTGATGGCCGCGAAGACGCCGCCGAAGCCCAGGATCGTCATCAGCATCGCCAGGCCGACCTGCGGGTTGCGGAACACCGCGAGTTCGCTGCCTATGGGAGAGGCCGCCTTCGCCCGCTGCGCGGGGACCAGCTTCACGATCCCCAGCAGGCCGATCACGCCGAGCGCGGTGATGGCGTAGAAGGTGGTGCGCCAGTCGAAATGCTGGCTGAGCATGGTGCCGGCCGGTACGCCCACGACGTTGGCGACGGTCAGACCGCTGAACATGAGCGAGAGGGCGGTGGCCCGCTTCTGGGGCGCGACGAGATCGGCGGCCACCAGCGCGCCGATGCCGAAGAACGCGCCATGCGTGAACGCGGCCACGATCCGCCCGGCCAGCATGATCCCGAAGTTCGGCGCGATGCCCGTGAGCAGATTGCCCACGATGAACAGGCCCATCAGCAGCATCAACATCTGCTTGCGGGTGAAGCGCGTGCCGAGAGCGGTCATCAGCGGCGCCCCTACGACCACGCCGAGGGCATAGAGGGTGGTCGCGTATCCGGCGAGGGGGATGGAGACCCCGAAGCCGGCCGCCATGTCGGGCAGCAGGCCCATGACCGCGAACTCTGTCGTTCCGATCCCGAAGGCACCGATGGCGAGAGCCAGGAGTGCGAGTGGCATGACGGATCCCTTCAGATCATTGCGTCCGTCCCTTACGAGCGTTCACAATAATTGCAGACGCGGGTTAATTGCAAGCGCCGTATATTTCGGAGGTGGCCTATCCTGGTCGTGCGCCCATGAGGAGGTCTTGGATGACGCAGCGGACACGGGAAAAGCGGGACACACAGGAGACGGCGGTCCCGCAGCCGGCAGCGGCCGCGACCGACTGCCCCCCGGCGGATGCCCCCGGGCTGGCGCAGGGCTGGTGCGCCCTGTCCGCACTGCACGGCCGTATCGAGTCGCACATCGAACGCGCGCTTCAGGCGGCACACGACCTCAGCGTCCGGGAGTTCTCGGTCCTCAATGTGCTCAGCGAGCAACACGACGGGCCGGGTGGTCATCTGCGGATGCACCAGGTAGCGGACTCCGTCGTCCTCAGCCAGAGCGCCACGACCCGCCTGGTCACCCGGCTCGAGGAGCGCGGCCTGCTCTCGCGCTATCTGTGCCCCGACGACCGGCGCGGCATCTACACCAACGTGACGCCCGACGGCCTCGCGCTCCTGGTGGAGGCCCGGCCCACCCACAACGGCGCACTGCGCGAAGCCCTCAAGGACGCCGCCCAGCGCCCCGAGTTGGCCCCGCTGGTCACCGCCGTCGAGACACTCGCGCCGCCGGAGTGACACGACGGGCGCATGAGGGACGCCGCGTGTGCGGTACGGACGCCAGGGACGCCTCCCCGGCGCCTCTGTGATCGCACGGGCATAAGGTCGCGCCCATGAGCGATATCGAGATACGCCGCGCGACCGAATCCGATCTTCCCGCCATCGTCGCGATGCTCGCCGACGACCCCCTGGGCGCCACCCGCGAGTCACCGGACGACCTGACTCCGTACCGTGCCGCGTTCGAAACGCTGGCCGCCGACCCGCAGCAGCACCTGGTCGTCGCGGTCCGCGCGGGGCAGACGGTCGGCACGCTTCAGCTCACCGTCATTCCCGGCCTGTCCCGGCGCGGCGCCACCCGCTCGATCATCGAGGGCGTCCGGATCCACCGCGACGAGCGCGGCGGGGGCCTCGGCACCCAGCTCATCGAATGGGCGGTCGCGGAATCCCGCACGCTCGGCTGCCACATGGTGCAGCTGACCTCGGACGCGACCCGGATCGACGCGCACCGCTTCTACGAGCGCCTCGGGTTCGAGGCCTCTCACCTGGGCTTCAAGCTCCCGCTCTGAGGAACGGGACGGCCGCCACCCGACCGGGTCCGGTCACGTCCGGCGCGTACGCTCCCGCGCTCGGTGTGCCTTCTGCCGGCAGGCACCACCGCAGTAGCGCGCGGGTCGGCCCGTGCGCGCCGCCGCGATCGTCGCACCGCACACCTCACACCGTGCTTCGTTACGTTTCACCGGCTCGGCTTCGAGTTCCGTTACGGCGCGTTCCGTCCGCAGGGCATCACACATCAGCGCCGTCATCCGGCCCGGAGCCGCGCCCCCGGAACCGTCTCCCGGCACGGCCCGCTCCATCGAAAGACAGCCGACCAACAGCGCCCTGAGCTCCGTTATTCCGACGTCCGGCCGTACGTCGCCCGCCTCTTGAGCCCTTCTGAGCAGGACTTCCAGCGCCTCGTCGAAATTTTGTCCGACCCCCGGCGACGGCTCGAAGCGGCCCGCGCCGGCCTCCTCCAGCGCGTCACACAGCGCCTTGTTCCGTGACGCGAGCCGTACCACCGAGGACAGGAAGCGAAAGAAGACCGGACCGGGATCCATGACCTCGGCCAAGTCCCTTGCGGTGTCCGTGAACAGCTCGATCCGGTCCACGATCGTCGCCCTGAACAGGGCTTCCTTGGACGGGAAATGGCGATAGACGGTCCCGGCACCGACCCCCGCACGGCGCGCGATCTCCCCGAGCGGAACGCCCAACCCCTGTTCCTCGAAGGCGAATCGGGCCGCCTGGAGCACCAGCGCCCTGTTGCGCCGCGCATCCGCGCGGGCGGGTGTCACACCGCCGTCCGTCACTGCCGGGCCTCCTGGGGACGACTGATACCGGGTCAAGCGCTCCGCGTTTTTAAACGGGTCGCTCATTCCGATTCTAGGGGCAGCCCTGAGCAAGATCGTTAAGCGCCGTTTGGCCGTCGCGGCGGCGGCCGGAATCAGCAGCCGACAGACAGCCGTCGCGCGCCGGCAGGCAGCCGGCGCGCGACCGACCGACTCCGCCGCACCGAAACCCGCGACCGACGGCGCGATGGACGTCTTCAGCGTCCAGCCTGACCCCGGAGCCCGGGGCGCGCCACCGGACGGCTCCTCACGGGGACGAGAGTGCCGCCGGCCGCAATGCCGTCGCCATGCCCCTCTCTGCGGCGTACGACAGCTCGCCGGCTCCTCCCCCAACAGCCCCTGCGTGCAAGGGGTTTCACGTGAAACGGTGTCGCGTCCCGACATACGCGTGGGGTCGTGTTTCACGTGAAACACGACCCCACGTCGACAACGCGCCCGCGGTCAGGCGCTCGCTCGGCTCAGCCGGCGACCACCGCGTCCCACGCCGCGCCTGCCGCCTGCGCCGCTCCCTCGGCGTCCACGGACACGCCCAGGACGCGCAGCCCACCCGCCAGCGCCACCAGGGAGGCCGTGACCACCGCCCGGTCGGCGGCGCGGCCATAGTGGTTGACCCGGATCATCTCCTTGGCCAGTGCGCCCGCCGCAGCCTGCACCGGCACCGTCGCGTCCACCGCGACCGCGGCGGTCACGATCTCCCGGGCATCCACTCCCTCGGGGGCGCGGAGCGTCGTGGCGGCCGGCGCCGCGTCCTCGTCGCGCACGACATACGGAGCCAGCCCGCCCAGCGCCCGCACACCGGCCCTGGTCGCCGCGGCCGCCGCCCGGTGCCGGGTGAGGACCGCCTCCAGACCCTCGGCCTCCAGACGGTCCGCCGCCTGCTCCAGTGCGAGCATCTCCAGCTGCGCCGGAGCGTGCGGAAGCGCGGTGCGTCCGCCGTCGATCCAGCGCTCCTTCCAGTCCAGCAGCGAGAGGTACGAGCGCCGCGGAGCCTGCTCGTTGGCGGCGATCCGCTCCCAGGCACGGGCGCTGACCGATGCCACCGACACCCCGGCAGGTCCCGCCATCGCCTTCTGCCCGCCGATCACGCAGAGGTCCACGCCCCACTCGTCGGTGAGCAGCGGCTCGGCGCCCACCGAGGCGACCGCGTCCAGCATCAGCAGCGCTCCGTGCTCCCGCACCACCGCGCCGATCTCGGCCACGGGGTTGGTGTTGCCGGTGGCCGCCTCGGCGTGCACCAGGCTCACGAAGTCGATCTCGGGGCGCTCGCGCAACGCCTCCGCCACCTGCTGCGGGGTGACCGCCCCCGTGAACGGCGCGGTGAGGGTGACCACCTCGGCGCCACAGGAGCGCAGCCAGCCGCCGAAGGTCTCGCCGTACGGACCGGTGATGATGTTGAGCGCGGTGCTGCCGGGCCGCACGGCCGAGCGGATACATGCCTCCAGCGGCAGCAGTGCCTCGCCCTGCATCGCCACGACATCGCAGCGGGTACGCATCAGGGCCGCGACCTTGTCCTCGATCCGCGCGAAGTGGGCCGCGGTCAGCGCAGGCAGGTCGAGCAGGTCCGGGGTGGCGGGGTTCGCGCTCGGGTCAGACACAGCAGTCACAGGGCCTTCCAGCGGTAGCGAGCCGACTCGGTGCGGCTCCTGACATCGGGATCGACTGTACGTCCGTGCGCCGGACCGCCGCCGTACGGGCCTCAGGCCCGCCATCCGTCCAGATCCACCCCGCCGGGCACCGGCGCCGACGGCTCGTACGGCTCCCGGGTGAACACGAAGGTGCCGAGGTCCAGATGGCACACCGCACCGTCCCGGCCCCGCACCACCCGCAGCGTCTCCCCCGCGTAATAGCCGTCCAGTCCGGTCCAGGTGCCGTCCTTCTCAGCCCGGAACCGCGAGGCGCGCCCCGCCCCGGACAACGGGGTGAGCTCCAGCCCGCGTTCGGCCCGCAGCCGCAGGGCATGGGGGTTCGCGCCCCAGTACCAGGGTCCGGTCAGCGCCAGCAGCTCCGGATCCAGCGGGCCGGGCAGCGGACGCCAGGGCTCGGGGATCCGCGGCTCGTGCGCGATGACGATCCCGGTGAGGTCAGTGGCGACGGCCCCGGCCGCCGGGCCCGAGGTGCAGTTGGTGAGGACGACCGCGGCCACGTCCTGCTCGACATCGGCCCACAGCGCCGCAAGGAACCCGGGCATCGAGCCGTGATGCCCGACCAGCATCCGTCCATCCCGCCGCAGGAGCTGCGCTCCCAGCCCGTACCCCGCATCCCACGCACCGCTCTCCGGCGGCACGGCCGGTGTCCGCAGCTCCGCCAGACTCGCCGCGTCGAGCACCCGCCCGTCACCCCGCAGCAGGAATACCGCCCAGCGGCAGAGGTCCTGGAGCGTCGACCACAGCTGCCCGGCCGGGCCCATCAAGCCGGTGTCCGCGGCCGGTTCCGGCAGGAGCGCGTCGGCCCACGGGTGCACCGCCCAGCCACTCGCGTATGGCCGCTCGGCCCGCAGCGTCGTACGGCTCATGCCCAGCGGTTCCAGCACCTCGCGCCGCAGCACCTCGCCCCACGGCAGACCGCCCCGCAGCCGTTCGACCAGCGCGCCGAGCAGTGCGTAGCCGACGTTGGAGTAGTGGTGCCGCCGGCCGGCCGGGTGCCGCTGCGGGCGCACGTCGAAGAGGTCGGCCGGCTCGGGCCGCAGCTCACCCGAGGTCCGCTCCCACCACGGCCCCCGCGGCTCGGCCGCCAACCCCGCACTGTGGGAGAGCAGTTGCGCGATCGTCGCGTCCGGCACCGGAGTGTCCGCCAGATGCGCGCCGACCGGGTCCGACAGCCGCAGCAGCCCCTCGTCCCGCAGCCTCAGCACCAGCACGGCGACGAAGGTCTTGGTGAGCGAACCGATCCGGTACTGCACATCACCGTGCGGTACCTCTCCGTCCACCGAGCCCCGGGCCCCGCTCCACACCGCTCGTCCGCCACGGACGACCGCGCCCGTCATCGACGGTGCCCGCCCCTCGGCCTGCCCGACCGCCAGCCGGTGCAGCAACGCTCGCCGGGTCTGCGGCAACAGCTCCGCGCACTCATCGGGTGCACCGGCCGTGCCCGGCTCCCGGCCGACGGCCTCGGAAGGGGGAAACTCCGTGGACTCTGCGATGGTCATGGTGCTCCTCAACAGCGGATCCGGCTCGGCCGGGCCCCATCCTCGCCGCATCACCGGAGCGCTGCCGACCCGCCCACCGCACCCAGTTCCGTCTGCTCGTCCGCCGGCAGCCGGCGCGCAGTTGCCACGGCTTCACCCCCGCGCCGTCTGCCCCTCCCCATAGCGCCGATACCCCGTCACGGCATCCACCCGCGCCGGCCGAGCAGCCCGCGGTCGTCGTAGAACCGCAGGGCACTCGGCGCGAGGCCCACCCGGTGCGCGAAGACGCCGATGGTCAACAGCTGTTCGGTGTCGTCCATGGACGACGCGACTGTGCGGCTTCCACCGGCCTGAAGGTCAACGCCGAGGGCAGCTGCACACGGGCTCCGGTGCGGCGGCGCCTCAGGCGGTCAGCGCCGTGGCGCTGCGGAACGTCCGCCGGTAGGCCAGCGGTGCCACCCCCACCGCACTGTGCAGATGCTGGCGCAGAGAAGTCCCGGTGCCGAAGCCCGCGTGATGGGCAACGAGGTCGATCGACCAGTCCGTGGTCTCCAGCAGATGCCGGGCGCGCTCGATGCGCTGTCCGGCGAGCCACTGACCAGGGCTCATACCGACCTCGTCACGGAAACGCCGGGTGAGGGTGCGCACGCTGACCCGGGCGTGCCCGGCGAGGTCGGTCAGGGTGAGCGGCTCGCCGAGACGCTCCAGGGCCCAGGCGCGGGTGGCGGCGGTGCCGCCCGCCGAGGGCTCCGGCACGGGCTGCCGGATGAACTGCGCCTGTCCGCCGTCACGCCATGGCGGCACCACACACAACCGGGCCACCTCATTGGCGACGGCGCTGCCGTGGTCCCGGCGCACGATATGCACACACAGATCCACCCCCGCCGCGGCCCCGGCCGAGGTGAGGACATCGCCGTCGTCGACGAACAGCACATTGGGGTCGACTCGTACGGTCGTGAAGAGCCGTTGCAGCTGGGTGGCCTCCCGCCAGTGCGTGGTGGCCGGGCGGTGATCGAGCAGCCCGGCCGCGGCCAGGACGAAGGCACCGGTGCAGATGGCCACCATCCGGGTGCCGGGCCGGACGTGCTCCAGCGCCGCCCGCACGTCATCGGACAGCCGGCCGTCCTCCCGGAGCGTGTCCGGCGAGTGGGCCGGCGGGATGACGACGGTGTCGACGTGCGCGAGGACGGAAGCGTCCGCGGAGACCGCGATGTCGTAGTCGGCATCGGTGCGCACCGGACGCCCGTCCGGGCTACAGGTGACGACGGAGTAGAGCGGCTCACCGGCGGCGTCCCGTGCGGCGCCGAAGATCCGCGCGGGAATCCCCAGCTCGAAGGGGACGACACCATCCAGGGCGAGCACTCCGACGCGATGCATGACCCGATTCTTTCAAACGTTGGCCATCAGGACACCGCCGGGCTCCCGGCCGCCGCGCAAAGCTGACGGCACCTCGGGAAACGCGGCTGCCAGGCGGCGCGTGCACCCGATCCCCCGCCATTGGCACAGAAGAAGGAGACACCATGTCCGAGACCGGGACCCCGCAGATGCGGGCCGTCAGCCAGGACACCGCCGGAGGCCCGGAGGTCCTCAAGGTGATCACGACCGCCCGGCCGGTGCCGGGCCCCACGGAGATCCTGGTCCGGGTGCACGCCGCGGGCGTCAACCCGGCCGACTGGAAGACGCGGAACGACGGCCGGTTCCTCAACGGCAGCGAGCCGCCGTTCATCCTGGGCTTCGATGTCTCCGGTGTGGTCGAGGCCGTCGGCCGCGGTGTGACCCTCTACGAACCGGGCGACAAGGTCTTCGGCATGCCGCACTTCCCGCACCCCGCCGGGGCCTACGCCGAGTACGTCACCGCTCCGGCGCGCCAGTTCGCCCACCTTCCCGAGGGCCTGGACCACGTCCGGGGCGCCGCCCTCCCGCTGGCGGCACTGACCGCCTGGCAGGCCCTGGTCGACACCGCGAACGTGCAGCCCGGCGCGCGGGTGCTGATCCACGCCGCGGCGGGCGGCGTCGGTCATCTCGCGGTGCAGATCGCCAAGTCCCGCGGCGCGTATGTGATCGGCACCGCCCGGCGGGCCAAGCATGACTTCCTGCGTGATCTGGGCGCCGATGAGCTCATCGACTACACGGAAGAGGACTTCGCGACCGCGGTAGACGATGTCGACGTCGTCCTCGACACCATCGGCGGCGACTACGGCGCCCGCTCACTGCGCACCCTGCGTCCCGGCGGTTCGCTGGTCTCGATCCTGCCGCTGGACGACGCCTTCCCCGCCGACCGGGCGCGTGAGGCAGGGGTACGTGCGGTGTTCGTCCTCGTCGAGCCCGACCGGTCCGGCCTGCAAGCCGTCGCCGGCCTGGTGACCTCCGGAGAACTGAAGGTCAACATCGACACGGTCGTCCCGCTGGAGGAGGCCGCGAAGGCCCACGCCCTGGGCGAGACCGGTCGCACCACCGGCAAGATCGTCCTCACGGTCACGCCCTGACGACCGGCATCGAGACCCCTCTTGCGGCAACGGGCTCCCGGTGGGGGCCGTCGTGGCGGCCCCCACCCAGCGAACACGCCCTAGGGGCGCGGGTCTTGTGCCGTCTGCCGTCGGGTGGCGTTGAGGGCGCCGAGCAGGGACAGCGCTTCGGCACCGGGGCTGCCCGGTTCGGCGTGGTAGATGACGAGTTGCTGGCCGGGTGCGTCGCGGACGTCGAAGGCCTGGTAGGTGAGGGTGAGCGGCCCGACATCGGGGTGGTTGAACAGCTTGGCGTCCTGGGTCTTGCCGCGCACGGAATGGGCCTGCCACAGAGCCGCGAAGGCGGCGCTCTGCTCGGTCAGGGTGGCGACGAGCGCGTTCAGCCGGGGGTCGTCGGGAGCGAACCCGGCCGCCTGACGAAGGTTGGCCACGGTGGCCTGCGCGGTCCAGTCCCAGCGGGTGTAGAAGTCCCGGGCGGCCGGGTCGAGGAAGGTCATACGGGCGAGGTTGTCCGCCGGGTCGAAAGGTGAGTACAACGCGTCGGCCAGGGCGTTGGCGGCCAGGATGTCCAAGGCGCCGTTGACGACGAAGGCCGGGGTGTGCGGGTAGCCGTCCATGAGCTGGCGCAGCGCCGGGCTGACCACGTTCCGCTGCCGCGTCGGGCGGTCGTTCGGGGCGATACCGGCCAGCCGGTGGAGATGGGCGCGAGCGTCGGTGTCGAGGTGGAGGGCCCGGCTGAGGGCGTCCAGTACCTGCGGCGAGGGGTGGCATTCGCGGCCCTGTTCGAGCCGGGTGTAGTAGTCGACGTTCACTCCGGCCAGCACCGCGACCTCCTCACGGCGCAGCCCGGCGACTCTGCGGACGCCGTAGCTCGCCATACCGATGTCTTCGGGCCGCAGGCCGGAGCGCCGGGCGCGCAGGAAGTCTCCCAGGCTGTTGTCGGACATCCCCCCAGGTTAGGGAGGAGAGCGGTGGCCTGCCTGGGTGTGTGGCACCCAGGCAGGAAGCGTCCTGGTCACCGGCTTCCCGTGCGTCCAGGCGCGGTGGCCGCAGGCGACGACATCGCACGGGAGGACAACCCCTGTGACGGGCCCACGACTTGACGGCACGGTCGCACCGATCACCGAGGCGGGCCGGAGGGTGACGCTCCGCGGACTCACCGGCCGCTGCGGAGTCTCCGACGCTCGACGGAAAACAGCGCCTGGGGTGCGCCGAACTCGACGAAGCGGTCGATGCGCCGCATGCCGATGGCTTCCAGGAGGCGGCATGAGCGGGTGTTGGCCTCTTGGGTGACCGCGATGATGGAGGCGTCGTCCGAGGGGACGTTCACGAAGGCCCACTCAACTACGGCGGCCACGGCTTCCCGTGCATACCCCTGGCCCCAGTGTTCGGGCAGGAGTCCATAGGAGACCTCCCGCCGGTCGTCGAACCGCGACGCCGAATCGATCAGTACGGAACCCACGACGGCCATGTCCTTGCGCGTGGTCACAGCGAACACGTTGGGGCGGCTCGCGAAATGCTGCTGGTAGAGGGGAAGCTTCTCTTCGGCCACCGGCCCGCCGAGGAACCGCCGGACTTCGGGGTCCGTCCAGAGCCGGCTGAATTCCTTCACGTCGGTGGTCTCAGCAGGACGTAGCAGGAGCCTGGGCGTGCTGATGGTGGTGGGCCAGGGGGACGACTCGGACTTCGAAGGCATGCCCTGAGCTTCACACTGCGGACCCACGACCGCTCGCTGTTGTGGCGCTTTCCCGCCACGGCTCTTCCCGGCAGCGGTGACGACCTATCAGCCGAACGGTGACACCCTGGCCGCGATGGTCAACCCAGGTCTTGCATGCCGTGCGAGCCCGCGTAGCCGGTCGCCGGCTCACCCTGCCAGCATCAGCCCATGACCGAGTACTCCTGGCCCGACCACGGCCCCGGGGCCGCCGCCCGGGTGCGGGAAGCGTGCAACCGTACGGTCGCCGATCTGCCGGCCGGAACTCCCGTCACCGGTGAGGTCATCGGCCGCCGGCCGTTCGGCGTCTTCCTCCGCATCGACGGCCACCCCGACGCGGTCGGCCTGGCCGAGGTCGTCCGTATGCCCGGATGCGGGACCCTCCCGCTCATGGGCGAGTGGGTGTCCGGCGAGGTCATCTGGCATGCCGCACACCACCACCAGGTCAAGATCGAGCTCACCGAGTGGGCCGGACATGAAGACCGCCTGTCGGCGCGATCGGCCCGGCCGGCCGGACGCGAGACATAAGGACTCGGGCGCGCTATGGCGAACTCAGAGCTGGTGACCGCCGCGGACGTGCAGCTGATGCGGGGTCTGGCGCAGCGTGTCACCGCCACCCGCCCGGACCTGGTGAACGGCGACGCGACGTACGGCGAACTGGCCTGGAACTGGGGCAAGGGGCAGGCGAGCGACGGCGCAAGCTGGCGGCGTCGGCTGTGGTTCTCCGGCGGTGATTTGGTGGCGTGGAGCTGGGCCCATCTTCCGCACCAGGTGAGGCGGAGCGACGGGTCGGTGCAGGACGTCACCGGCGCCTATCTGGCGTATCAGGTCCATCCCGACCACGCCGGGCTGGTTGACGAGGTGATCGACTGGTACGGCGGTACGGCGGCGGGCATCGAGCGTACGGTGAGGCCGAGAGCCGCCGATGAGTTCGCCCTGAAGCGATGGGCGGCGCACGGCTATGAGACCGACCCCGCCTCGCTGGGCGACACCGGTTCCTGGATCCAGCTCAACGAGCGGGACCTCACCGACCTGGAACAGCCGGTACTGCCCGACGGATTCCGGTTCCGCGCTGCCGACGAGGCCGGGCCGGAGGCCGTGGTCCAGGCCCATTTGGACGCCTGGGCTCCCTCGACGTATACGGCCGAGGGCTACCAGGGCGTCCGGCAGACGGAGGGGTACCGCGGCGACCTGCACATCCTGGTGGAGGCGCCGGACGGAACGATGGCGTCCTCGACGATCATGTGGCTCGACGAAGCGAACGGGACCGCTGAGTTCGAGCCGGTCGGGACGCATCCGGACCACCGGCGTCTGGGGCTGGCAAGGGCGATGCTCCTGCACGGGATGCATCTGGCGCGGGCGGCCGGGGCCCTCCATATGACGGTCGCCTGCCTGGGTGCGCCGGGGCATCCCCAGGCGCGCGGGCTGTACTACAGCGTCGGGTTCCGGGAGTTCACACGGGACGCGCCGCTCATCGGGACCAGGACCGCAGAGCGGCGGCCCGGGCGGGAGCCAGGCTGCGCGGGACGGCCCGCCGGGCAGGGCACGTAGGAGCGTCCACGACCTCGGCCGACAGGGACATCTCCACGACCACCCTCACGTCTGCGCCATATCCACAAACCGCGAGTAGTGGCCCTGGAACGCCACCGTGATCGTGGCCGTGGGGCCGTTACGGTGCTTGGCCACGATCAGGTCGGCCTCGCCGGCGCGCGGGGACTCCTTCTCGTAGGCGTCCTCGCGGTGCAGCAGGATGACCATGTCCGCGTCCTGCTCGATCGACCCGGACTCACGGAGGTCGGAGACCATCGGCTTCTTGTCCGTGCGCTGCTCGGGGCCACGGTTCAGCTGGGAGAGCGCGATGACGGGGAGCTCCAGCTCCTTGGCCAGCAGCTTGAGATTTCGGGACATGTCCGAGACCTCCTGCTGACGGCTCTCGGCGCGCTTCGAGCCGCCGGACTGCATCAGCTGGAGATAGTCGATGACGACCAGCTTGAGCTCATTGCGCTGCTTGAGCCGACGGCACTTCGCGCGGATCTCCATCATCGACAGGTTCGGCGAATCGTCGATGTACAACGGCGCGGCCGAGACATCCGGCATCCGGCGCGCCAGCCGCGTCCAGTCCTCGTCCGTCATGCTGCCGGAGCGCATGTGATGCAGCGCGACCCGCGCCTCGGCGGACAGCAGACGCATCGCGATCTCGTTGCGCCCCATTTCCAGCGAGAAGATCACGCTCGGCAGATTGCTCTTGATCGAGCAGGCCCGCGCGAAGTCGAGCGCGAGGGTCGACTTACCCATGGCGGGACGGGCCGCGATCACGATCATCTGGCCCGGGTGCAGGCCGTTGGTCAGGGAATCCAGGTCGGTGAAGCCCGTCGGCACACCCGTCATCTGGCCCTGGCGGGAGCCGATCGCCTCGATCTCGTCGAGGGCGCCTTCCATGATGTCGCCGAGCGGAAGGTAGTCCTCGCTGGTCCGCTGCTCGGTGACGGCGTAGATCTCCGCCTGGGCGCTGTTGACGATCTCGTCGACATCGCCGTCCGCGGCGTATCCCATCTGCGTGATCCGGGTGCCGGCCTCGACCAGGCGGCGCAGCACGGCACGCTCATGGACGATCTCGGCGTAATACTCGGCGTTCGCGGCGGTCGGTACGGACTGGACGAGGGTGTGCAGATACGAGGCGCCGCCGACCCGTGCGATCTCGCCGCGCTTGGTGAGCTCCGCGGCGATGGTGATCGGGTCGGCCGGCTCGCCCTTGGCATACAGGTCGAGGATCGCCTGGTAGACGAGCTCATGGGCGGGGCGGTAGAAGTCTTCGCCCTTGAGGACCTCCACGACGTCCGCGATGGCGTCCTTGGACAGCAGCATGCCGCCGAGCACGGACTGCTCGGCGTCCAGATCCTGCGGGGGGACCCGCTCGAAGCCGCCGGTCCAGGAGCCGCCGCCGTCGTCGTCGCGGTCCTGCCGGTCGCCGCGGCCGCGGCCCTTGCCCTCGCCCCGCCGGGAGCGGGCGGCCGGCAGCAGGTCGCTGGGACCGGAGTCCGCCCAGGGGTCTTCCATGGGCTCGGGAATGCTCACCCCGGCACCTCCTCCCGTCCGCGACGCGGACCTTGCTGTGCTGTTCTTTCTTACGGCACAGCTCTGACAATCGAGACGCCCGACTCCGGTTACGGCGCGTCGAGTTCGGACGATTTCTCAAGCCGGAACAGGCGGCGGGTGCCGGACCACGGTAGGCCCGCGGGCACCGTCCGCCAATCTGGTTATCCACAGGCCATGTGGATGACTGCCCTTCAGCTGTGGAGAAGTCCCCGGATCCTGTGCACGGCCCGGGGGAAACTGCTGTGGACAAGCACACAATCACCCTGCCCCCAACCCCCTGACCTGCATCTTTCTCATCCATAGCCTGTGGGGGAGAAAAACTTCTGCCAGCGGTTCAAGATCGCGACAAACGGCGCAGGGGAGTGGACTCCACACAGCGGAAAGTAAGGAGTGCACAAGGTTTGCATCTCTTACCTGTGGAAGATTAGATTGCGCGCATGACCCAGGCTCCCGCGACACCACGCCGCACCGGCCGCCGCCATGACCGCGAGATCATCGCCCTCGCGCTGCCCGCCTTCGGTTCTCTGGTCGCGGAACCCCTCTTCGTCATGGTCGACAGCGCCGTCATCGGCCACCTCGGCACCCCCCAGCTCGCCGGCCTCGGCGTCGCCGCCGCCCTGCTGACCACCGCCGTCTCCGTCTTCGTCTTCCTGGCCTACGCCACCACCGCCGCGGTCGCCCGCCGGGTCGGCGCCGGCGACCTGCCCGCCGCCATCCGCCAGGGCATGGACGGCATCTGGCTCGCCCTGCTGCTCGGCGCCGCCGTCATCGCGGCGGTGCTGCCCACCGCGCCCTGGCTCGTCGAGGCCTTCGGCGCGTCCGGCACCGCCGCCCCGTACGCCACGACCTACCTCCGCATCAGCGCGCTCGGCATCCCCGCGATGCTCGTCGTACTCGCCGCCACCGGCGTGCTCCGCGGCCTCCAGGACACCCGGACCCCGCTCTATGTCGCCGTCGGCGGCTTCTCCGCCAACGCCGCGCTCAACATCGGCCTGGTCTACGGCGCCGGCCTCGGCATCGCCGGCTCCGCCTGGGGCACGGTCCTCGCCCAGTGCGGCATGGCCGCCGCCTACCTCGTCGTGGTCATCCGCGGCGCGCGACGGCACGGGGCCACGCTGCGCCCCGACGCCGCAGGCATCCGTGCCTCGGCCCAGGCCGGCCTGCCGCTGCTGGTCCGTACGCTCTCGCTGCGCGCGGTGCTGATGATCGCCACCGCCGTAGCCGCCCGGCTCGGCGACGCGGAGATCGCCGCCCACCAGATCGTGCTCACCCTGTGGTCCCTGCTGGCCTTCGCGCTGGACGCGATAGCCATCGCCGGGCAGGCCATCATAGGCCGCTACCTCGGCGCGGGGGACCGCGACGGTGCCCGGGCCGCCTGCCGCCGCATGGTCGAGTGGGGCATCGCCGCGGGCCTGGTCCTCGGTGTGCTGGTCGCGCTCGCGCGCCCGCTGTTCATCCCGCTGTTCACCTCGGACCCGGCGGTGCAGGGACCGCTGCTCAGCACGCTCCTGGTGGTGGCCGTGACCCAGCCGGTGTCCGGCATCGTCTTCATCCTCGACGGTGTGCTGATGGGGGCGGGGGACGGGCCCTATCTCGCCTGGGCCATGGTCGTGACGCTGGCCCTGTTCGCGCCGGTGGCGCTGGCCGTCCCGCTGCTCGGCGGCGGACTGGTCGCCCTGTGGTGGGCGATGGCCCTGATGATGACCGTCCGGATGCTGACCCTGTGGCTCCGAACCCGGTCCGGCCGGTGGATTGTGACCGGAGCCTCTCGTTGAAGCATCTCCCGTAACACGCAGCGCGTGCTGATAATGACCCTGTGCGCTCGCTTGCCAGGAATTCCGTGCTGCCCCTGACGTTCGTCGTCATGGTGGCTGCTGCTGTGGTGGGGTACGCCACGGAGGAAGCCGATACGAACAGCGGCAGCGGCGGCGGTGGCCGCAGCAGCTTCGGCAAATCCGGCGAGGCGGGCCAGGACCCCCAGGACCAGGATCCCGCCGCGACGGCCCCGGCCGGTGACGGCAATGCCTACACCCCGCGCCGGACCGAGCAGAACGCGCGGGTCGGTGCGGTCTTCGAGAAGGACGACACCGGCGACCACTTCTGCACCGCGAGCGTGGTGCAGAGTCCGGGCCGGAACATGCTCATCACCGCGGCACACTGTGCCTTCGACAGCGATGGCAAGACCCCGGTGGACGACCTGGTCTTCGCCCCGGACTACCGCAACGGTGAGGAGCCCACCGGCCTGTGGAAAGTCAAGAAGGTGGTCCTTGACGACCGCTGGGCCAAGTCCAACGACGAAGATCTCGATGTCGCCTTCCTCATCCTCGACAAGAAGAAGGGCAAGCAGATCCAGGACGTCCTCGGCGGAAACACCCTCGGGATCGACCGTGGCTTCCACAACGAGGTCAAGATCACCGGCTATCCCACCAGCCGCGAGACCCCGATCTCCTGCCAGAACCGCACCACGAAATACAGCAACACCCAGCTGCGCATCCGGTGCACCGACTTCGAGGGCGGTACGAGCGGCAGCCCGTGGCTCGCCGATTACGACCCGAGGAGCCACACCGGCACGGTCATCGGCGTCCTGGGCGGCCACGAAGGCGGCGGCGACGAGGACGATGTCTCCTACGCCGCCTACTTCGACGACGACATCGCCACGCTCTACAAACGCGCCCAGGACGAGGACTGACACAGTCCGTCCGCGCTCCGCACACGGCGAAGGGCCGCACCCCGGTGACGGGATGCGGCCCTTCGGCTGGGTGCTGCGATTACGCGGCGATGACCTCGACGCCGAGCTTCGCGACGACCTCGGCGTGCAGACGCACGGAGATCTGGTGCGCGCCCAGGGTCTTGATCGGCGAACCGAGCTCGACACGACGCTTGTCGACGTCCGGACCACCGGCAGCCTTGATCGCCGAGGCGATGTCGGCCGGGGTGACGGAGCCGAACAGGCGGCCCGCGTCGCCGGCACGGACGGCCAGCTTCACGTTGACGCCCTCGAGCTGGCCCTTGATCTCGTTGGCCTGCTCGATCGTGGCGATCTCGCGGATCTTGCGACCGCGACGGATCTGCTCGACGTCCTTCTCGCCACCCTTGGTCCAGCGGATCGCGAAACCACGCGGGACCAGGTAGTTGCGGGCGTACCCGTCCTTGACGTCAACGACGTCGCCGGCGGTGCCGAGGCCGGAGACCTCGTGGGTGAGGATGATCTTCATGATTCGGTCACCCTTCCCTTATCGCGCGGTGGACGTGTAGGGCAGCAGCGCCATCTCACGGCTGTTCTTCACGGCCGTGGCGACGTCACGCTGGTGCTGAGTGCAGTTGCCGGTGACCCGGCGGGCACGGATCTTGCCGCGGTCGGAGATGAACTTCCGCAGCAGGTTCGTGTCCTTGTAGTCGACGTAGGAGATCTTCTCCTTGCAGAACACGCAAACCTTCTTCTTAGGCTTGCGAGCAGGCGGCTTCGCCATTATCTCTCTCCAATGAGTTCAAGAAGTTTGTGCTGACGCCCTCAAGGCCGTCGGCCGTCGCAGGGCGCGGTTTCACGTGAAACCGCGCGCGGCGGGCCGCTGTGGACCTAGAAGGGCGGCTCGTCCGAGTAGCCGCCGCCGGAGCTACCGCCCCAGCCACCGCCGCCGCCACCCTGCTGGCCACCGCCGGCCGGGCCGCCGGTCGCCCACGGGTCGTCGGCAGGAGCTCCGCCGCCCTGCTGACCGCCGCCGGGGCCGCCGCCCCAGCCGCCGCCACCCTGGCCACCGCCCTGCTGACCGCCGCCGAAGCCGCCGCCCTGGCCACCGCGACCGCTGGTCTTGGTGATCTTGGCCGTGGCGTTCTTGAGGCTCGCGCCCACTTCCTCGACGTCGAGCTCGTAGACCGTGCGCTTCACGCCCTCGCGGTCCTCGTACGACCGCTGCTTGAGGCGGCCCTGGACGACCACGCGGGTACCCCGCGTAAGGGACTCGGCGACGTTTTCCGCCGCCTGACGCCACACCGAGCAGGTCAGGAACAGGCTCTCGCCGTCCTTCCACTCATTGGTCTGACGGTCGAAGGTGCGGGGAGTGGACGCGACGCGGAACTTCGCGACCGCCGCACCGGACGGGGTGAAGCGCAGCTCGGGGTCGTCGACAAGATTGCCGACAACCGTGATGACGGTCTCGCCTGCCATTAGGGGAACCTCTCGGCGGGTGTGCTGCTGGCTGCTGGTGTTGCTGCTACTCGAACCCGGTTACCGCTGGACGCTGACGCGTTCAGTGGGTCTCGGGACGGAGGACCTTGGTCCGGAGGACCGACTCGTTCAGGTTCATCTGACGGTCGAGCTCCTTGACGACCGCAGGCTCGGCCTGGAGGTCGATGACCGAGTAGATGCCCTCGGGCTTCTTCTTGATCTCGTAAGAGAGACGACGACGGCCCCAGGTGTCGACCTTCTCGACCTTTCCGTTGCCCTCACGGACGACGGAGAGGAAGTTCTCGATCAGCGGGGAGACAGCGCGCTCCTCGAGATCGGGGTCGAGGATGACCATCACCTCGTAGTGACGCATGTAGAACCCACCTCCTTTGGACTCAGCGGCCACGGTCGTTCCGTGGCAGGAGGGTCGTATGCGTTCCGCACCCGGCCCGTCCGGTGCTCCGGACAGACATAGGCGCAGACCGTACAGAGTACCTGGCTGATGCCTTCCGGTTGAAATCGGTCCGCTCCACCCCGCAATCTGGAACACAACGGGTGTGAGCGGCGTTACAGTGCGCCGCCTTGTCATCGGAGGTGCCGCATGGCACAGGCACGGACCCAGCGCAGTTTGCTGTCGCTTCTCAACAGCGACGGCAAGGAGCATCCCGTCGAGAACACCTTCGCCATCGTGACCGTGGTGCTCGGCGCGATCGCCATCTTCACCACGCTCTCTCCCAGCCTGCACCTGGTCAGTTCCTGGGTCGGTCTGATCGGGATCGGCACCGGCCTGTGGGGCCAGTTCATCTCGTCGACCACCGGCGAACGCTTCCTGTTGATCATCGGCCTCGGCGCAGCGGCCGTCGGCTTCTACCTCGGCCTGGCACACGGCGGCCTCTTCGGCGGTCTCATCGGCTAGCCGATGCGGCATCCGGGCCCCCAGCCCGTATGGCCCAGACGGGGCGCTCCACGGTCACAGTAGGCTTCGGCGCGAGAGCCGGAGCCCCGACCATGGGGACACACCTGCCGAGGAGCGCCCCGCATGAGCCTGACCCTGAGGACCATCAGCCGAGAGCAGCATCTGGCATATATCCAGAGTCTGCCCGCGGCCAGCCACATGCAGGTCCCTGCCTGGGCGGACGTCAAGGCCGAATGGCGTTCGGAGAGCCTGGGCTGGTTCGACCCGAGCGGTGAGATGGTCGGCGCCGGGCTGGTCCTTTACCGCCAGGTCCCCCGGGTCAAGCGCTACCTCGCGTACCTCCCCGAGGGCCCGGTCATCAACTGGTACGCGCCGAACCTGGAGGACTGGCTGCAACCGATGCTCGCGCATCTCAAGCACCAGGGTGCCTTCACCGTGAAGATGGGCCCGCCGGTCATCATCCGCCGCTGGGACTCCCCGGCGATCAAGGCCGGCATCCAGAACCCGGACGTCAAGCGGCTGCGGGACGTCGAGGCGACCCACATCGAGCCGCGCGCCTTCGAGGTGGCCGACAAGCTGCGCCGCATGGGCTGGCAGCAGGGCGAGGACGGCGGCGCCGGCTTCGCCGACGTACAGCCCCGCTATGTCTTCCAGGTGCCGCTGGCCGACCGTTCGCTGGAAGAGGTCCACAAGGGCTTCAACCAGCTGTGGCGCCGCAACATCAAAAAGGCCGAGAAGGCCGGCGTCGAGGTGGTCCAGGGCGGCTACGACGACCTGGCCGAGTGGCAGCGTCTCTACGAGATCACCGCGGTGCGTGACCAATTCCGGCCGCGTCCGCTGGGGTACTTCCAGCGCATGTGGACGGCCCTCAACGCCGAGGACCCCGACCGCATGCGGCTGTACTTCGCCCGTCATGACGGCGTGAACCTGTCGGCCGCGACGATGCTCGTCGTCGGCGGACACGTCTGGTACTCCTACGGTGCCTCGGACAACATCGGCCGTGAGGTCCGGCCCTCCAACGCGATGCAGTGGAAGATGCTCCAGGACGCCTACGCGCTCGGCGCCACGGTCTACGACCTCCGCGGCATCAGCGACTCGCTCGACGAGAACGACCACCTCTTCGGCCTGATCCAGTTCAAGGTCGGCACGGGTGGGCAGGCAGCGGAGTACCTCGGTGAGTGGGACTTCCCGCTCAACAAGCTGCTGCACAAGGCATTCGACTACTACATGGCGCGCCGCTGACGCTCCACCGCACCGTTCGTTCCCCTGAGACACCAGCCACGAGAAAGGTTCCGGGCCCGGCCATGGCGCTCACCCTCTACGTCGACACCGCGCGCTGGCGGGCGCATCAGCAGAGCGTTCTCCAGCAGTTCCCCGGGTTGGTCCCGGTCTGCAAAGGCAACGGCTACGGCTTCGGCCATGAGCGCCTCGCCGACGAGGCGACCCGCCTCGGTGCCGACATCCTCGCGGTCGGAACGACCTACGAAGCGGCCCGTATCAAGGACTTCTTCAGCGGCGATCTGCTCGTCCTGACCCCGTTCCGCCACGGTGAGGAGCCGGTGCCGCTGCCCGACCGGGCGATCCGCTCGGTGTCGTCGGTCGAGGGTGTGGGCGGTCTGGTCGGGGCCCGGGTCGTCATCGAGGTCATGAGCAGCATGAAGCGCCATGGCGTCAAGCCGGAGGACCTGCCGAAGCTGGCCGCTGCCATCGAGGACGTCCGGCTCGAAGGCTTCGCGATCCACCTGCCGCTGGACCGCACCGACGGGTCCGACGCGGTCGAGGAGGTCATCGGCTGGATGGACCAGCTCCGCTCCGCCCGCCTCCCGCTGCACACCATGTTCGTCAGCCACCTCAAGGCCGATGAGCTGGCCCGTCTCCAGCAGCAGTTCCCCCAGACGCGCTTTCGCGCGCGGATCGGAACCCGGCTGTGGCTGGGCGACCACGAGGCCACCGAGTACCGCGGTGCGGTGCTCGATGTCACCCGGGTCGCCAAGGGCGAGCGCTTCGGCTACCGCCAGCAGAAGGCGGCCTCGGACGGCTACCTGGTCGTGGTGGCGGGCGGCACCTCGCACGGTGTCGGGCTGGAGTCGCCCAAGGCGCTGCACGGTGTGATGCCGCGCGCCAAGGGCGTGGCCCGGGCCGGCCTGGCGACCGTGAACCGTAATCTCGCGCCCTATGTGTGGGCCGGGAAGCAGCGCTGGTTCGCGGAGCCCCCGCACATGCAGGTGTCGATCCTGTTTGTGCCGGGCGATGCCCTGCAGCCGCAGGTCGGCGAGGAGCTGGTGGCCCATCTGCGGCACACCACCACGCAGTTCGACCGCCTCGTGGACCGCTGACCCGGCCGAGCCGCGACGCAGACACGCCAAGGGCCCGGTGCCGCAGACCTTCTCTGCGGCACCGGGCCCGGTGCGTTGCCGGCGGGTGCCGCTCAGTCCCGTACGACGCCCCAGCGCACCTGCGGCGTCGCCTGGAACTGCACCGCATGCCGGGGCGGGTGGTAGGCCCGCCCGAGCACGAACACATCGGGGCTGCGGTCCAGCACGCCGCCCGAGGGATCGTCGTCCCCGTCCCTGCGGGCCACATCGCGCTCCGGCATCAGGATGTCCCGTACGACCAGGGCACACAGGTAGAGCGTGCCCAAGAGGTGCAGGGCGATGGCCAGTTGGTAGCCCTCCGTCGGCAGCCCCTGGTGCTTGTCGCCGCTTCCGGTGTAGGCGAGGTACGTCCAGATCCCGATGAAGTACATGACCTCGCAGGCCTGCCAGATCAGGAAGTCCCGCCAGCGCGGCCGGGCCAGCGCGGCGAGCGGGGTCAGCCACAGCACGTACTGCGGCGAGTAGACCTTGTTGGTGAGGATGAACAGCGCGACGACGAGGAACGCGAGCTGCGCGAAGCGCGGCCGGCGCGGTGCGTAGAGAGCCAGCAGGCCGATGGCGGCACAACCCACGATCATCAGCAGCGTGGCGTAGGTATTGGCGTTCTCCAAGGGGTTCCCGGTGCGCTGCGAGATCAGCAGCCAGATCGAACCGAAGTCGATGGGCCGTTCCTGGCTGAAGGTGTAGAACTTCGCCCAGCCCTCCCGGATGTGGAAGCCCCCGGCGTCATGCGTGATCATCACCGGCAGGTTCACCACCAGCCAGGACGCGACGGCACCGGCCAGCGCCTTCCGGAACGCACGCCAGGCGCCCGCGCGCCAGCACAGCACCAGCAGCGGGCCCAGCAGCAGCACCGGATACAGCTTCGCCGCGGTGGCCAGCCCGATGAGGATGCCGGCCGCCAGCGGGCGGCTGCGTGACCACATCAGCATCCCGGCGGCCGTCAAGGCGATCGCCAGGAGATCCCAGTTGATGGTGGCGGTGAGGGCGGCGGCGGGCGCCAGGGCAACCAGGAGGCCGTCCCAGGGGCGGCGGCGGTGGGTGCGGGCCACGCACACCGCAACGACAGCGGCGCAGATCATCAGCATGCCGGCGTTGACCAGCCAGTAGATCTGTTCGCGGTGCTGGATTCCCCCGCCGTGCGGAGTCATCCAGGAGGCGACCTCCATGAAGACTCCGGTGAGCACGGGGTACTCGAGATACTCCATATCGCCAGGCAGCCGGTCGAAATACGGGATCAGACCATCGGCGAAGCCCCGCCCCGCATAGAGATGCGGGATGTCGGAGTAGCAGGCGTGCGTGTACTGGCTCGTGGCACCGAAGAACCAGCCGCCGTTGTAGCAGGGCAGCTTCTGCACCATGCCGAGCGCGAACATGCCGATGGCGACGAGCGCGATGATCCGCACCGGCGTCAGCCAGTGCATCCCGAGCAGTGCGTGTCGGCCGATCGGCCCCCCGATCAGCTCGCTGCCGGCCGCCGCCACCTCATCCTGCTTCGTCGGCCGTACCGGATCATCCCGTCGCACGCTCGTCATGGCCCCATCCTGCCGTACGGCCGTGGGCAGAAAACGGCGAAGCCCCCGCCCGGTCGATCCGGGCGAGGGCTTCGTTACTCCACGTTTCACGTGAAACTTTCAGCGCGTTTCACGTGAAACGGTCAGCCGGTCGGGCCGCCGAGCCAGCCTCCACTGTCTGTCGGCTCCGTCGGATCAGGCGTCGGGCTCGTGCCACCGGGGCCACCGGCGCCACCCGCGCCATTTCCGTTACCGCCGCCGTTGCCGGCCCCACCGTTGTTCCGGCAGTTCAGGTCCCAGGGGGAACAGCTGTCGGTCGGGGTCGGGCTCGGAGAGTTCGTCGGGGGAGCGGACTCGCTGGGAGACTCCGACGGCGAGCTCGACGGCGTGTCCGACGGCGTGGGAGTCGGCGTCGGCGTCGGCATGCCTTCCTGGTCCAGCCGCTGGCCGACGGGCGTGGCCGGCGGGAAGGACTCCGGGGTGACGCCCTTCATCGCCTGGATCATGTACTCGGTCCAGACCTCGGTGGGCAGCGCACCACCGTGGATCGAGTCAAAGCCGCCGACACCATTCATGGACAGCTGGCGCGGATTCCCCGCGTCCTCACGGAACATCGTGATGGCCGTCGACAGCTGCTTGGTATAGCCCACGAACCAGGCCGACTTGTTCTCGTCGGTGGTACCGGTCTTACCAGCGGCCGGCATGCCCAGCCGCCTGGCGTCCTTCGCCGTGCCGTTGTCGATGACGTTCTCCAGCACCTTGGTCACGTTGTTGGCGACGTTGGCATCCATCGCCGTTTCGCTCTGGGGCTTGTCGAAGCCGTCGAGGTCCCGGCCCTTGTACGTCACCTTCGTCACCGAATAGGGCTCCACCTTCGTCCCGGACTGGGCGAACGTGGCATACGCATCGGCCATACGGATCGCGCTCGGTGTGGAGGTGCCCAGCGCGAAGGACGGGTTCAGGTTCTTGTCGAAGCTGGCCTCCGAGATACCGGCGGCCTCCGCCATGTCCCGGACCTTCTTCATCCCGACATCCATACCGAGCTGCACGAACGGAGTGTTGACGGACTGCTCCATCGCCTTGGTCAACGAGATGTAGCCCCAGGGATGGTTGCTCTCGTTCTCCTGATAGAAGAGCGAGTTGTCCCGCCTCCGGACGTAATTCCCCAGGGCGTCCTTCACCTTGAGGTGGTCATCGCCGTTGTACCGGCTGTCCTGCCTGACCGGCACCCCATGACTCTTGACCGTTCCGTACTTCATCGCCGCCGCGAGCACGAACGGCTTCCAGGTCGAGCCCACCGGCACACCGAAGGTGTCCGCGTTGTTGCTGAAGTGCCCCTTGTCGTAGCCCTCACCGCCGTACAGGGCGACGATCTTGCCGTCTCCCGGCACCACTGAGGCCCCGCCGAACTGGACGAATTTGTCCTTCGCGCGCTTATCGGGGTCGATGTACCGCTTGTTGACCTTCTTGACCGCGGTCTCGAGGTCATTGGTCTTCTTCGAGCTGAAGGTCGTGCGGATCGTGTAGCCGCCCTTGTCGAACTGGGCTTCGCTGAGACCCGAGTGCTTCAGCACGTACTTCTTCGCGGTGTCCATCATGTAGCCGATCTGACCGCTCTTGCCGGCGACCGGCTTCGGTAGCTTCGGCATGGGGAAGTGGCCCCGGTACTTGTCCCGTTCCGCCTTGGTCATGAGGTGGTTCTCGACCTCCCGGTCGAGAATCCAGGACCACCGCGCCTTGGCACGCTTGGTGTTCGCCGCCTTCGTGGCCCCCGGGCTGGTACCACCCGCCGGGTCGTACAGATCCGCGCCCTTGAGCACGGTGGCCAGGAAGGCGCTCTGGTTCGCGTTCAGCTTTCCGGCGTCGACCCCGTAGTACGCCTGAGCCGCTGCCTGGATCCCGTACGCCCCGCGGCCGTAGTAGCTGGTGTTCAGATACCCCTGAAGGATCTGGTCCTTGCTCTTCGACCAGCCGACCTTGATCGCGATGAACAGCTCCTTGAACTTACGGTCAAGGGTCTGCTCCTGGCTCAGCATCGCGTTCTTCACGTACTGCTGAGTGATGGTCGATCCGCCCTGGGTCTCGCCGCCCCTGGCCATGTTGACCACCGCACGCGCGATGCCCATCGGGTCCACACCCGAGTCCGTCCGGAACGACGCGTTCTCCGCGGCGATGGCCGCCTTCTGCATCTCGAGCGGAATCTCGTTGATCGTGACGTTCTGCCGGTTCGTCTCACCGTCCCGCGCCATGACCTTGCCGTCAGACCAGAGGTAGACGTTGTTCTGCGACTTGGCGGCGTCACTCTCGCTGGGCACGTTCACCAGGGCCAGTGCGACGCCGGAGGCACCGACGATCAACCCTATGAATCCGATGCACAGGGTCGTGACCTGCTTCCACGACGGCACAAAGCGCCGCCAGCCCACGCGGTTGGCACGCGGGTAGTCGATGAAACGCTTCTTGGCAGGCTTCCCGCCGCCGTGACCGCGGCCGCGGCCTCCCTCGGGACCGCCGCCGCCACCGCCTCGACGGCCACCGCCACCACGGCCCCCGGCGCCATCACCGGAGGCCATCGCGGCATCGGACGACCGCCGGCGGCCGCCGCGCTGGGCGGCTCTCCGGGCGTCGGCGCGCCCACCCTGCCGCGGCTCGTAGCCGGACGGCTCGGAGTGAGAGGCAGGACCGGCAGCGGAGCCACGGTTAGGGGCGGCACGGCGCCCTGATGGCTGCTGTGCGGCGCGTCGGGCCGCGGCACGTCCGCCACTCTGCGGCTGTGGCGGTTTGCGACGGTGCTCGCTCATGGAACGAATACTCCTCGGGCAGGCGCGCTTTCTCGTCGCCTGAAGGCGGCAGTTGTCTTCAGGTCCCCCCGATGCACGGCCCGCTCCTGAGGCGCGAGCCGCACTACACCGAGGATGAGGACGCCAGATATCGGCCCACGGTTCCCGGCAGTCTGCATGCCGCACAGACTACGCACGGCCAAAACCTGCCCAGTGTTGAAATTCACTCCAAATCAGTCAGGTTGATGAGAACGATTCGGTGATGTGATGCCGTTCACCGTGCCCCCTCTTGTTCCGCCCAGGTGGCCGTTCTATCGTCTGGATGTATCGAGTCGATACATCAGCACGACATAAAGAACGCACCGGACCAAGGAGGCGGAGGATGAGCAGACGTTCCGGCATCCTCGAGTTCGCCGTCCTCGGCCTGCTCCGCGAGTCTCCGATGCACGGCTATGAGCTGCGAAAACGGCTCAACACCTCGCTCGGGGTCTTCCGTGCGTTCAGCTATGGCACCCTCTATCCCTGCCTCAAGGCGCTGGTCGCGAGCGGCTGGCTGATCGAGGAGACGGCCGGCGCCCCGGAGGGCGTACCCGCCGCGGCTCTGACAGGGCGCCGAGCCAAAATCGTCTACCGATTGACCGCAGCGGGCAAAGAACACTTCGAGGAGCTGCTCGCCCACTCCGGCCCGGATGCGTGGGAGGACGAGCACTTCGGTGTTCGCTTCGCGTTTTTCGGCCAGACCTCGCGGGACGTACGGATGCGCGTGCTGGAAGGCCGCCGCAGCCGGCTGGAGGAGCGTCTTGAGAGGATGCGTACCTCCTTGGCCAGGTCCCGCGAGCGCATGGACGACTACACCCTCGAACTTCAGCGGCACGGTATGGAATCCGTGGAGCGCGAAGTCCGTTGGCTGAACGAGCTCATCGAGAGTGAGCGTGCCGGGCGTGATCAGCGCCCCACGGGTTCCGCAGCGCAGGACAAGAAGAACCAGTCAGGAGATACGGGCGGCCTGCCCCGGCACCGGGGTGGATCCCGGCCGGATCCGTCCGATGACACCACCACATGAGGCTCTGCTGTGCAGAGCCTCATCGAGAACACAGGGAGCAACCGGAATGGGTTCGGTTCGCGTAGCCATCGTCGGCGTGGGTAACTGCGCCGCCTCGTTGGTACAGGGCGTCGAGTACTACAAGGACGCCGACCCGAAGAGCCGCGTGCCCGGCCTCATGCACGTGCAGTTCGGCGACTACCACGTGCGTGACATCGAGTTCGTGGCTGCCTTCGACGTCGACGCCAAGAAGGTCGGGCTCGACCTCGCGGATGCCATCGGCGCCAGCGAGAACAACACCATCAAGATCTGCGACGTGCCGAACTCCGGCGTGCAGGTCCAGCGCGGTCACACCCTCGACGGCCTGGGCAAGTACTACCGCCAGACGATCGAGGAGTCCCCCGAGGCTCCGGTCGACATCGTCCAGGTCCTCAAGGACACGCAGGCCGATGTGCTGGTCTGCTACCTCCCGGTGGGCTCCGAGGACGCCGCGAAGTACTACGCCCAGTGCGCCATCGACGCCAAGGTCGCGTTCGTCAATGCCCTCCCGGTCTTCATCGCCGGCACCAAGGAGTGGGCGGACAAGTTCACCGAGGCCGGTGTCCCGATCGTCGGTGACGACATCAAGTCGCAGGTCGGCGCCACGATCACGCACCGTGTGATGGCCAAGCTCTTCGAGGACCGGGGCGTCATCCTGGACCGCACGATGCAGCTGAACGTCGGCGGCAACATGGACTTCAAGAACATGCTCGAGCGCGAGCGCCTGGAGTCCAAGAAGATCTCCAAGACCCAGGCCGTCACCTCCCAGATCCGGGACCGGGAGATGGGCGAGGACAATGTCCACATCGGCCCCTCGGACTTCGTGGCCTGGCTGGACGACCGCAAGTGGGCCTACGTCCGCCTCGAGGGCCGCGCCTTCGGTGACGTCCCGCTGAACCTGGAGTACAAGCTCGAGGTCTGGGACTCCCCGAACTCCGCGGGTGTCATCATCGACGCCCTGCGCGCCGCGAAGATCGCCAAGGACCGCGGTGTCGGCGGCCCGGTGCTCTCCGCGTCCTCGTACTTCATGAAGTCGCCGCCGGTGCAGTACTACGACGACGAGGCACGGGAGAACGTCGAGAAGTTCATCAACGGCGACGTCGAGCGCTGAGCCGCCCGACGCACGCTCCCTCCGCAGGCCCCCGGGTATTCCGCCCGGGGGCCTGCGGGCTGTGTGAGGCTGTGCCTCATGCATGCTGTGCGCGTCCTTCGCGTATTACTCCGGCTACGCGACTTCCGTTCGCTCCTTGCCGCACGGCTCCTGTCCCAGGCGGCCGATGGGGTCTTCCAGGTCGCGCTCGCCACCTTCGTCGTCTTCTCGCCCGAGAAGCAGACGTCACCCGCGGCCATCGCCTCCGCCATGGCGATCCTGCTGCTCCCGTACTCGCTCCTCGGGCCGTTCACCGGAGTGCTGCTCGACCGCTGGCGGCGCCGACAGGTCCTGCTGTACGGCAATCTGCTGCGCGCCCTGCTGGCGATGGCCACCGCGACGCTGATCGCGTCGAAAGCCCCCGACTGGCTCTTCTATGCCTCGGCCCTCTCCGTGACCGCCGTGAACCGCTTCGTCCTTGCCGGACTCTCGGCCGCGCTCCCGCGCGTGGTCGACGGTGAACAGCAGCTGGTCATGGCCAACTCCCTCACCCCCACGGCCGGCACGCTCGCCGCGACGGCGGGCGGGGGGCTCGCCTTCGCCGTCCGGCTGGCGGGATCGGATGTGGACGCCTTCGTCGTGCTGCTCGCCGCGGCCCTCTATTTCTGTTCGGCCCTGACCGCGCTGCGCATGGGCCCACAGCTGCTCGGCCCCGACCCCGATCGTCTCCAACCACACCTGCGGGCAGCCCTGTTGAGCACCGCGCGCGGGCTGTGGGAAGGGCTGCGCCATCTCGCCGAGCGGCGCACCCCGGCCCGTGCACTGATCGCGATGGCCCTGATGCGTTTCTGCTACGGGGCGCTGACGGTGATGGTGCTGATGCTGTGCCGGTACTCCTGGGCCGGGACCGAATCCGAGGGCCTGGCGCTGCTCGGGATCACCCTCGGCGTCTCGGGCGCGGGCTTCTTCTCGGCCGCGATCGTCACGCCCTGGGCCGTCGAGCGGCTCACCGCGTTCGGCTGGATCGCCGGCTGTGCGGCACTGGGCGCGGTACTGCTGCCGGCTCTCGGGCTGTTCTTCACGCCGGGTCCGATGCTGGCCGCCGCGTTCGTCCTCGGCCTGAGCACCCAGGGAACCAAGATCTCCACGGACACGATCGTCCAGTCGACGGTCGATGACGCCTTCCGCGGCCGGTCCTTCGCCATTTACGACGTGCTCTTCAACGTCGCGTTCGTCGGTGCCGCCGCGGTCGCGGCCCTCATGCTGCCGCCGGACGGCCGGTCCGCCGCCCTGCTCGGCATGGTGACGGTGCTCTACGCACTGATCGCCGTGACCACGGTCCGCTCGGGGCGCGGTTAGGCGGCCCTCCCTCGCCGCTCAGCCCCTGGGCCCTGCAACAGAGCACGCACGGACCCGGTACGTTACGGGCTTCCAGCACGAGCCTGTACACATCAATAACGGGGGAATCCCATGACCACGCCGCCTCAAGGCCCTAATCCGTACGGCCAGGCGCCGTACGTGCAGCAGCCATACGGCCAGAGCCCCTATCCGCAAGCACCGCAGGCCCCCTATGGCCAGCCCCAGGGCTACGCCTACCCTCCGCAGCCGCAGGCTCCGTACGGGCAGCAGCCGCCGCCGGGTTACCCCATGGCTCCCCAGCCGCAGCAGCCCTACATGCAGGGCGGAGCTCCGGTGCCGCCGCCGCAGCCCGCCAAACGCCGGTCCCCCAAGGCGATCCTGCGGGCCATCGGCCTCGTCATCGCGGTGATCGTCTTCGCGTTCTTCTGGATCAACAGCCTGGACGACGCGGAGAGCGCTGAGGCCGGCGACTGTGTGCAGAAGTCCAGCAGCTCACTCGACGACGGTCTCAAGGTGGTGGACTGCGGCAGCTCGGAAGCCCAGTACAAGGTGAGCACCGTGCACAACGACACCACAGACCCGTCGGTGTGCTCCGAGGGAGAGTCGGCCTACGTCAAGAGCGTGCACCGTCGCAGGAGCGGCGACACCCGCATGGTGCTCTGCCTGGCCTCGGTGAAGTAGCGCACGCCGGACGCGCCGGAAGACAAAGGAGCGGTGTTTCACGTGAAACACCGCTCCTCGTTTCACGTGAAACACCGCCCGTTTCACGCTCAGCTCTGAGCGGCCCACCACTCCTTCAGCGCAGCGACCGCCGCCTCGCGCTCCATGGGCCCGTGCTCCAACCGCAGCTCCAGCATCTGCTTGTACGCCTTGCCGACCTCGGGCCCCGGGCCGATGCCCAGAATCTGCATGATCTCGTTGCCGTCCAGGTCCGGGCGGATCGCTTCCAGCTCTTCCTGCTCCTGTAGCCGCGCGATGCGCTCCTCGAGCCCGTCATAGGCACGCGACAGGGCACCGGCCTTGCGCTTGTTGCGGGTCGTGCAGTCCGAGCGGGTCAGCTTGTGCAGCCGCTCCAGCTGCGGACCGGCGTCCCGCACATAGCGACGAACCGCGGAGTCCGTCCACTCTCCCGTCCCGTAGCCGTGGAAGCGGAGATGCAGCTCCACCAGCCGTGAGACGTCCTTGACCAGGTCGTTGGAGTACTTCAGAGCGGTCATCCGCTTCTTGGTCATCTTCGCGCCCACCACTTCGTGGTGATGGAAGGAGACCCGGCCGTCCTTCTCGAAGCGCCGCGTCCGGGGCTTGCCGATGTCGTGGAGGAGTGCCGCCAGCCGCAGCACGAGATCGGGCCCGTTCTCTTCCAGGTCGATCGCCTGCTCCAGCACCGTCAGCGAGTGCTCGTAGACGTCCTTGTGGCGGTGATGCTCGTCACTTTCCAGCCGCAGCGCGGGCAGCTCGGGCAGGACATGACCGGCCAGGCCCGAATCGACCAGCAGCCGCAGCCCCTCGCGCGGGTGCGGCGCCAGGAGCAGCTTGTTCAGCTCGTCCCGTACGCGCTCCGCGGAGACGATTTCGATGCGGTCCGACATCGCCTTCATCGCGGCGAAGACCGCAGGGTCCACCTCGAAGTCCAGCTGGGCAGCGAAGCGCGCTGCGCGCATCATCCGCAGCGGATCATCGGAGAACGACTCCTCCGGCGTCCCCGGCGTCCGCAGCACCCGCGCCGCCAGGTCCTCCAGACCGTCGTGCGGGTCGACGAACTCCTTCTGCGGAAGCAGCACCGCCATGGCGTTCACCGTGAAGTCCCGGCGCACCAGATCCTGCTCGATGGAGTCGCCGTACGACACCTCGGGCTTGCGGGAGGTGCGGTCGTACGCCTCGGATCGATAAGTCGTGACCTCGATGTCGAAGGAGTCCTTCTTGCAGCCGACGGTGCCAAAGGCGATGCCGACCTCCCAGACGGCGTCCGCCCACGGCCGGACGATCTTCAGAACGTCCTCAGGGCGGGCATCGGTGGTGAAGTCCAGGTCATTGCCGAGCCGCCCCAGCAGCGCATCCCGGACCGAGCCGCCGACCAGGGCAAGTGTGAACCCGGCCTCCTGGAATCGACGGGCCAGGTCATCCGCGACGGGGGACACCCGCAGCAGCTCGCTCACGGCACGGCGCTGGACATGGTTCAGCGCGTCCGTCGACTGCGGGGTCCGCTCGGCGATCGGGGCAGGGAGGTCATTGTTGGCGTTCGGCACAACAAAACAGGGTACGTGGCCGCGCAGCGCGAGGCGCCACGTAATAAAGAGGTCAGGCCGGGCACCGGGTCTCCGCGCCCGCGATCATGTGGAGCAGTCCCTGGCACTCCGGCCCGGCGGGCCTCGTTACCATTCGTGGACGCACATTCCGACGACCACTGACGACGACGAGGGACGGACGAGCGCGTGGCCGAGGCGGCAGGGTTCCAGGGGACTGAACGGCCGCGTGGTCGATGGCTGCGAAGGACCGTGACACTGCTCACTGGGGTGCTCCTGCTCGTGGGGCTGCTCCAGGCTCCGCACGCCCCCACCGCCGAGGCGGCCCCGACCGGCTCCCGCACCGTCGACGTCACCATCGACTCGATGTCCCCGTCCGCTCCCTCCAAGAGCGACTCGGTCACCGTCTCCGGGACGCTGACCAACGACGGCCGCAGCACGATCACCGACGCGCATATCGGCATGCACCGCGGGGACGCGCTCGGCGGCCGTAGCTCCATCGACAATGTGGCCCGTCGCACCGGCTATCTGCCCGGCGCGGACGGCGAGGAGATCAAGGGCAGCGCGAAGAAGATCGGCAAGCTGGAGCCGGGGGTCAGCCGCACCTTCACGCTCAGCGTGCCGGTCAAGGATCTCCGTCTCGACGAGAACGGTGTGTACCAGCTCGGTGTCTCCGTGTCAGGGCGCTCGCAGGCCACGCACTACAGCCAGGTCCTCGGTTTCGACCGGACGCTGCTGCCCTGGCAGGAAGCTGATGCCGCGAAGAAGACGCAGCTCACGTACATGTGGCCGCTGATCTCCTCCACCCATCTCACCGCCGAGACCGACGCCGATGCCCAGCAGACGCCGGTTTTCCGCAACGACGACCTCGCCGCCGAGCTCGCGCCGGGCGGCCGGCTACAGCAGATGGTCGCGCTCAGCAAGAACCTGCCGGTGACCTTCGTCATCGATCCCGATCTGCTCGCGACCGTCGACGCGATGACCAAGTCCTACCGGGTCAACGGCCCGGACGGGCCCATGGGCAAGAACCAGGCGGTCGCCAAGCAGTGGCTGCACGAGCTCGAAGACGCGGCCAAGACGCATGAGGTCGTCGCGCTGCCCTTCGCCGACCCCGACCTCGCCTCGCTCGCGCACCACGGCAAGCACGTGCCCAGCGCGCTCAGCCACCTCGGCCCGGCCACCGACCTCGCCGAGACGACCGTGGACACCATCCTCGGCGTGAAGCCGCGGACGGACTTCGCCTGGCCCGTCGACGGCGCGATCGACTCCTCGGTCGTGGATGTCGCGACCTCGGCCGGTGCGCACAATGTGATCACCCGCAGCGACAGCCTGCGCGAGACCGGGGGACTGTCCTACACCCCGACGGCGGCCCGTCCCATCGGAGGCGGCAACACCGCCGTCGTCGCGGACGCTCAGCTCTCCCGGGCCTTCGAAGGCGATATGTCAAAGGCCGGGAACTCCGCCCACGCGGTCCAGGACTTCCTCGCCCAGACCCAGATGATCAACCTGGAGGACCCCGGCCGGCAGCGCAGCGTCGTCGTCGCGCCGCAGCGCATGCCCTCGGTCAGCCAGGCCCACGCCATGGCCACCGCCCTGCGGACGCTGGACGACTCCGGAAGCTGGAGCCAGCCGCTGAGCCTCGGCAAGGCGGCCAAGGCCAAGCCCGACCCGTCGGCCACCCGCCGGGTGCCGAGCGGCGCCGCCTACCCGTCCTCGCTGCGCCGGCAGGAGCTCCCCACCTCCGCCTTCCGCCAGATCCGGGGCACCCAGGCCGCACTGGACGACTACCGGGTGATCCTGGCCCAGCCCGAGCGTGTGGTGACCCCCTTCGGCAGCGCCATAATGCGGGAGATGTCGACGGAGTGGCGCGGCGATGCCGCCGGTGCCGCGGGGTTCCGGCGCTCCGTACGCAGCTACCTCGACGGTCTGACCAAGAAGGTGCACCTGATCCAGAAGTCGGGGGCGACGCTCTCCGGGCGCAGCGCCACGATTCCGGTGACGGTCCAGAACAACCTGGTCCAGGGCGTCAAGGACATGACGCTGAAACTGACTTCGTCCCAGCCCAACCGGCTGGACGTGGGCAAGGCGCAGCAGATCACGGTGGACGGCGGCCACAGCCAGTCGTTCAAGTTCGCCACCACGGCGAACGCCAACGGCCGGGCCTGGGTGACCGCCCAGCTCTACACGGCGGACGGAAAGCCCTACGGTGACCGCATGACGTTCCAGGTGAACGTCACGGAGATCACCGCCACGGTGATGCTCGTCATCGCCGGCGGTGTGCTGCTGCTCGTCCTCGCCGGCGTGCGGATCTACCTCCAGCGCAAGCGGGCGGCTGCCCGGCGCGCTGAGGGCGGGTCCGACGACGAGGGTCCCGAGGGCGACACAGGTACGGACGGCGACAACGGCGGCACGGACGGCGACGAGCCCGAGCAGCCGAGTGACCCCAGCCCGGACACCGGATCGGAAAGCTCCGACCCGTCCGGCTCAGGTGAGAAAGTGGACCGTTGATAGTTGGCGGGGCCGGATGGCCGGCGACGGATGAGGTGGGGCAGCGATGAACGCGCCGTATGACGGTGACCGGGGCCGGGGCGCCAATGGCGACCCCACGGGCCCGGTCCCTCCGACGCCCCCGTTGCCCGCGGACCAGGACCCCTACGTCCAGGACGCCTACCGCAACGATCCGTACCGCGCCCAGGACCCGACCGCTCAGGATCCGGTGGCCGAGGCGCGCTACGACCGCGCGGCGCACCCATCGCCGTCCCCGGGGCAGCCCGCGCCTCCGCTCCACCAGCAGCCTCCCGCGGGCCGTCACACGCCCGACCCGCAGCTGTGGGCCCCGTCCCCGCCGGCCACCGGCCTCCCGTACGGCGAGGCCGACACGACGACACTGCCCCTGGGCCTCGACGGCCTCAGGCCCCAGGCCGCCGGCGAGCGTCCGGAGCCCGACGCCTTCGCGCATCTCTACCGGGACCAGCAGCACTACGAGCCCCAGCAGCCCGCTCCGGTGCCTCCGGGCCCCGCGGCGGCCGGTGCGGGGCCCGTCCCGGAGGCCGTGCCCCAGCAGCCGACGCCGGAGCCCGCCCCCGTGGCGGCGGCCGGCAAGCCCGCCGGTGGCCGGGCCGGCGGTCTGCTCAAGTCCAGCGCGGTCATGGCCGCCGGCACGATGGTGTCGCGTCTCACCGGCTTCGTCCGCTCGGCACTGATCGTCGCGGCGCTCGGCGGCGCGGTGCTCGGTGACTCCTGGCAGGTCGCCTACCAGCTTCCGACGATGATCTTCATCCTGACCATCGGCGGCGGTCTGAACTCCGTCTTCGTCCCGCAGCTGGTGCGCGCGATGAAGGAGGACGACGACGGTGGCGAGGCCTATGCCAACCGGCTGCTGACGCTGGTCATGGTGATCCTCGGCGTGCTGACGGTGCTGGCGGTCTTCGCGGCGCCCTTGCTGGTGAAGTTGGTCTCCTTCGACATCTCCCGCGACCCGGCGGCCAACGAGGTCGCGGTCGCCTTCACCCGTTACTGCGTGCCCACGATCTTCTTCATGGGTCTGCATGTCGTGATGGGCCAGATCCTCAACGCCCGCGGCCGCTTCGGCGCGATGATGTGGACCCCGGTCCTCAACAACATCGTCATGATCGCCACCTTCGGCCTGTTCATCTGGGTCTACGGCTCGGCGGAGACCTCGCACATCGGCGTCACCACGATCCCCGACGAGGGCATCCGGCTCCTGGGCATCGGCACCCTCCTCGGGCTCGTCGTCCAGGCGCTGGCGATGATCCCGTATCTGCGCGACGCCGACTTCAAGCTCCGGCTCCGCTTCGACTGGCGCGGCCACGGCCTGGGCAAGGCCGCCAAGCTCGCCAAGTGGACGGTGCTGTTCGTACTCGCCAACCAGGCGGGCGTCCTCGTCGTCACCCAGCTCTCCACCTGGGCCGGCAACACCGCCAACGACCAGGGCCACCCGGGCACCGGCTTCATCTCGTACGCCAGCGCACAGCTGATCTGGAACATGCCGCAGGCGATCATCACCGTCTCCGTGATGGCGGCGCTGCTGCCGCGGCTGGCCCGGTCCGCACACGACGGTGACACCGGAGCCGTCCGCGACGACATGTCGCAGGGCCTGCGCACCTCCGCCGTCGCCATCGTCCCGATCTCGTTCGGCTTCCTCTCCCTCGGCATCCCGCTGTGCACGCTGGTCTACGGCTCGTCCGGCGCCGGCATCCCGATGGGGTACATGCTGATGGCCTTCGGTGTGGGCCTGATCCCGTTCTCGGTGCAGTACGTCGTCCTGCGCGCCTTCTACGCGTACGAGGACACCCGCACCCCCTTCTACAACACGGTGATCGTCGCCGCCGTCAACGCGGCGGCCTCCGGCCTCTGCTTCCTGGTCCTGCCGGCCCGCTGGGCCGTGGTCGGCATGGCGGCCTCCTACGGCCTGGCGTACATCATCGGCGTCGGTGTGGCCTGGCGCAGGCTGAGCAAGCGCATGGACGGCGACCTCGACACCGCCCATGTCGTCCGGACCTATGCACGGCTGGCCGGCGCCAGCATCCCGGCCACGATCATCTCGGGAGCTGCGGTGTACGGGATCATGCAGACACTCGGCAGCGGATTCCTCGGGTCGATCACCGCTCTGGTCGCCGGTATCGGCGCACTTCTGGGCGTGTTCTACGTCGCCGCACGCAAAATGCGCATTGAGGAACTGAACGCCCTGGTCGGCATGGTCCGGTCGAAGCTTGGACGTTAGTTGAGCACAACCATCGACTGCCACCGTGTGTCGTGCATAGTGGCGGACTGTGGGCACAATTGTCTTGGCTCTTTGAGCCTGCAACGGATGGGGAGGCAGGAACGACGGTGGCGGAACGGAGCACGGCTGCCGTCGACGTGGCTGACACGAGCGGTGAGGAACCGCTGACCGCCAAGGCGGGTAAGGCCACGGACGACGGTGCTAAGGCCGAGAAGGTATCCGGCAGGGAACAGGACGCCGCAGGCACCGACGAGGAGCGTGCCGAGGCGATCGAAGCCCAGCCACCGGAACTGCACAGCGGCCACAAGCTTGCCAGACGCTACCGCCTCGAGGAGTGCGTCACCCGTCTGGACGGATTCAGCAGCTGGCGTGCGGTCGACGAAAAGCTGCGCCGCGCCGTCGGTGTGCATATCCTGCCCGCCGACCACCCCAGAGCCCGGCCGGTGCTGTCCGCGGCCCGCTCGTCGGCGTTGCTCGGCGACCCCCGGTTCGTCCAGGTCCTGGACGCCGTCGAGGAGAACGACCTCGTCTACGTCGTCCACGAGTGGCTGCCGGACGCCACCGAGCTCACCACGGTGCTCGCCAACGGCCCGCTGGAGCCGCACGACGCCTACCAGCTCGTCAGCCAGGTCTCCCAGGCCATGGCCGCCGCGCACCGCGAAGGTCTCTCCCATCTGCGGATCACCCCCGGCTCGGTGCTGCGCACGGAGTCCGGGCAGTACCGCATCCGCGGCCTGGCCGTCATGGCGGCACTGCGCGGCATCACCTGCGAGTCTCCGCAGCGCGCGGACACCGAGGCGATCGGTGCGCTGCTGTACGCCGCGCTGACCCAGCGCTGGCCGTACGAGAACGACGCGCACGGCCTCACCGGCCTGCCCAAGGGCGTCGGGCTGATCGCACCCGACCAGGTGCGGGCCGGTGTCCATCGCGGGTTGTCCGAGCTGGCCATGCGCGCACTGATCAACGATGGCGCGACCGCCTCGCGCCAGGAGCAGCCGTGCACCACCCCGGAGGAGCTGGCCAAGGCCGTCGCGGCCATGCCCCGCATCCGGCCCCCGGAGACCGCCTTCTCCACACCTCCGCCGTACCAGCGCACGGGCTACCAGCAGGGCAGCTACCGGCAGTCGTCCGCCCACGGAACGCCGGCACCGCATGTCACGCAGCCGGTCAGCTCGCCTCCGTCGCCGCTACAGAGCCGCACTGGCCGAGCCCTGAAGTGGTCCGTCTCGGCGCTGCTCATCGCGGCACTGGGGCTTGGCAGCTGGCAGCTGGCGGACACGCTGCTGAAGCGGGAAAAGGACCAGGACGCCCCGGGGAACTCACAGCCGGCCGGCGGTCCGAAGAAGCACCCAGGAAAGGCGCTCTCGGTGAAGGGGGCCACGGAGTTCTCGCCCCTGGCCGAGCCTTTCTCGGAGGACCAAGCTCACAATGTCACGGACGGCGATCCAAGCACTGCGTGGGTGACAGGACGGTTCAGGGGCTGGCCCAACTTCGGAAACCTGCCGCCGCGCGCAGATGGCAGCGGAATCATCGTGGACCTCGGGAGCGCCAAGGACATCTCCGGGATACAGGTCTCCATGTATCGGCCGGACCAGACCGTAGAAATCCGCGCAGCAGCACCCTCCGCAACGGATCCGACGACGCTCGGTGATTTCTCACAAAGCGTTTCCAAGCTGGGGAAAGCTGGCGACAAGTTGGATGTGAAGCTCGACCAGCCGGTGAAGTCTCGCTATGTCCTGGTCCACATCACGAAGCTTTCCTCTGATGGAACATCGGATTGGTTCCGCGGCGGCATTTCAGAAATCAAAATCTTCAGCTGACTCACCAGCATTAACTCAGCGCACCGGGAACCCGTAGAAATACGAGATGCGAACGCCCCGTCAACCTTCGGGTCGGCGGGGCGACATCGTGCGGCAGACCCCTGATCGCAGCGCAACTCGGCCCGGGCGCCCAGTGATCACGCCCGTCGGCGGGCAGCCCACTCTCAAGGTCAAAGCGACACCTGAGAAGCCCGCCCCTGAGAAGCAAAAGCAGCAACGCATCCTTTTGCGTTTTCGGGCAAGAAGGTCACTGGTCCACCAGTAGATGAGCTGCCTAGTGGTTCTCCACACACCTGCCTACGATGAACAGTGACGCATTGTTGCTGCAAGTCAGGAGACACTCACAACAGGTAGCAGCAGGTTGGCGATCTTTACGCCGATGTCCTACAGGGGGCAAGATTCCCAGGAGTCGGCGCTAGGTGAGGGGGTATGGGTGGGTCTGCTAGAGGAATCTAGTGATCAAGACCTCATCGCTCGCCATGTCGCTGGTGACCCCGAGGCGTTCGGGGAGATCGTCCGGCGGCACCGCGACCGTCTCTGGGCGGTGGCACTGCGCACCCTGGGGGATCGCGAAGAGGCCGCCGATGCCGTGCAGGACGCCTTGGTCTCCGCCTACCGAGCGGCGCACACCTTCCGCGGTCAGTCCGCGGTGACGACGTGGCTGCACCGCATCACGGTCAATGCCTGTCTGGACCGGGCCCGCAAGGCCGTCTCGCGGCGCACTTCGCCCGTCGCCGAGACCGAGCGGCTGGAGCAGCTGCTGGAGCCCGAGGAATCCGCCGCGGCACCCGCCGAGCGCCAGGATCTGCACCGGGAGCTGCTCAGCGCCCTGCGCACCCTTCCCGAGGAACAGCGGGCCGCGCTCGTCCTCGTCGATATGCAGGGCTACCCCGTCGCGGAGGCCGCGTCGATCCTCGATATCCCGACCGGAACGGTGAAAAGCCGCTGTGCACGGGGCCGGGCTCGGCTCCTGCCCTTGGTCACCCATCTGCGCGCCGACAACGGGGATAGCAAACCCGTGACTGGGGGAAGGAACCGGGCGCAGGGGACATCCGTCCCACCGACGGCAGGGCCGAAGGACACAGGTGCCGTGAAGGGCGGAGGTGGGCGAGCGTGACGTCGACGACCGGCACGGGTGAGCACCCCACAGGTGAGCACCCGGAGGTCTCCGAGATCTCCGAGTTCACGGACGGGCTGCTTTCTCCCTCGCGCACCGCGGAACTGCGCGACCATCTCGCCACTTGTCCCCTGTGCGACGACGTCTATGCGTCCCTGGAGGAAATCCGCTCACTGCTCGGCACGCTGCCCGGCCCGCTGCGGATGCCGGCCGATGTGGCCGGCCGCATCGATGCCGCTCTCGCCGCCGAAGCGCTGCTGAACGCCACCACTCCAGTCGCCACGGCTCAAGTTTCACGTGAAACAGCCACCGCCCCCGTCGTGGTTTCACGTGAAACCGACGAAGAGGCGCCCCGGCGTGGGACACCGGCTGCCCGGCCCGCCGGACGCCCCCGGGGCTCCTCGGGGCCGGGACGGCAGACGCCTGGCGGCCGCGCGTCCCGTGCGCGGCGCTGGCCTCGGATTCTGCTCGGCACCGCGGCAGCCGCGGCGGTCTTCAGCTTCGGCGGCCTGCTCATTCAGAACGCCGCCCTCGACGGCACCCAGGCGAGCAAGCAGAACCGAACCACCGCCACCCCCGAGAAGAAGACCGGCGATGCGGGCGCCCTCACCGCGGCGAGTCTCGAATCACATGTGGAAGAACTGCTGACGTCGAAGGGCTCACACAAGTCACCCGGCATCGGGACCCGGAGCTCCCCCGACTCCCCGATGCGCGGCAGCGCCGACACCATTCCGTCCTGCGTCCGCCATGGCATCGCCCGTCCGGAGACTCCGCTGGCGACCAGCCATACGCGCTACCAGGGCAAGGACGCCTACCTCGTGGTGCTGCCGGATCCGGCCGATCCCCAGCGCGTCTCCGCGTATGTCATCGCTGCCTCCTGCGTCTCTGCCACGCCACCGTCTCCCGGAAAGGTTCTGCTGTCGCACTCGTTCCAGCGAGACTGAGCGACGAGAAGTGCGCTGTGACACTCCGGGAATGCTCGCCCCGTAGGATCCGTTGGGTGGGGTGAGAGAACCGAGAGCCCCAGCAAGCAGTCGGCAGAGACAAGGAAGACACCCGTGAGCGACGTCCGCAACGTGATCATCATCGGCTCCGGGCCCGCGGGCTACACCGCAGCGCTCTACACCGCCCGCGCGTCCCTGAAGCCGCTGGTCTTCGAAGGTGCCGTCACCGCCGGAGGCGCACTGATGAACACCACCGACGTGGAGAACTTCCCCGGTTTCCGCGACGGCATCATGGGGCCGGACCTCATGGACAACATGCGTGCCCAGGCGGAGCGCTTCGGCGCCGAGCTTGTCCCGGATGACATTGTCGCGGTCGATCTCTCCGACGAGATCAAGACCGTCACCGACACCGCCGGCAATGTGCACCGGGCGAAGACCGTGATCGTCAGCACCGGCTCCCAGCACCGCAAGCTCGGCCTGCCCCGTGAGGACGAGCTGTCCGGTCGCGGCGTCTCGTGGTGCGCCACCTGCGACGGGTTCTTCTTCAAGGACCAGGACATCGCCGTCATCGGCGGAGGCGACACCGCGATGGAGGAGGCCACCTTCCTCTCCCGCTTCGCCAAGTCGGTCACAGTCGTCCACCGCCGTGACACCCTGCGGGCCAGCAAGGCGATGCAGGAGCGTGCGTTCGCCGACCCGAAGATCAAGTTTGTGTGGGACAGCGAGGTCGCCGAGATCCACGGTGAGAGCAAGCTCTCGGGTCTGACCCTGCGCAACCTCAAGACCGGCGAGACCTCCGAGCTCCCCGTCACCGGCCTCTTCATCGCGATCGGCCACGACCCGCGGACCGAGCTGTTCAAGGGCCAGCTGAACCTCGACGACGACGGTTACCTCAAGGTCGACGCCCCCAGCACGCGCACCAACCTGACGGGCGTCTTCGCCGCCGGCGATGTTGTCGACCACACCTACCGTCAGGCGATCACCGCGGCCGGCACGGGCTGTTCCGCCGCCCTCGACGCCGAGCGGTTCCTCGCTGCGCTGTCGGACGGCGAGTCGACGCCCGAGCCGGAGAAGACCCCCACCGCCTGACCCGCGCACCCAGCTTTCCCACCACCCACCCAGTAAGGAGATTCCCATGGCCGGCGCCACGGTGACCGTCACGGACGACAACTTCGAAGAGGTCGTCCTCAAGAGCGACAAGCCCGTTCTCGTGGACTTCTGGGCCACCTGGTGCGGCCCGTGCCGCCAGATCGCCCCGTCCCTGGAGGCGATCGCCGCCGAGCACGACGGGATCGTCATCGCCAAGCTGAACACCGACGAGAACCCGGCCACCACCGCCAAGTACGGCGTCATGTCGATCCCGACCATGAACGTCTACCAGGGCGGCGAGGTCGTGAAGACCATCGTCGGTGCCAAGCCGAAGGCCGCGATCGAGCGCGACCTGGCGGACTTCCTCGGCTGAGTCACGCCGCCACGTTTCACAGGAAACGGGCCCGTCCCCCACGAGGGGGCGGGCCCGTTCTCTGTTTCACGGGAAACATCGGCTCGGCTCTACAGCGGTCGCAGTGCGGGTTCTTTCTGGACGGCTCCCAGCAAGCGATCAAGTGCCAGCTCGACATCCTCCTTCCACGAGATGGTCGTACGCAGCTCAAGCCGCAGTCGAGGAAAACGGGGGTGGGGACGCACGGTCTTGAAGCCCACCGCGAGCAGATGATCGGCGGGCAGCACACAGGCCGGTTCACTCCAGCGGGCATCTCCAAAGGCCTCGATGGCTTTGAAGCCGCGCTGGATGAGGTCCTTGGCAACCGTCTGGACCATCACCCGCCCCAGTCCCTGGCCTTGGTAGCCGGGAATCAGCCAGGCCGTCAGCAGCTGCACCGCATCCGGTGAGACCGGGCTCGTGGGGAAGGCCGTGGAGCGCGGCACATAAGCCGGCGGGGCGTACATCACGAACCCGACCGGCACCTCATCGACATAGACCACCCGCCCACAGGACCCCCACTCCAGCAGTACTGCCGAGATCCAGGCTTCCTTTTCGAGCTCAGGGCGACCCGCTTTTACCGCGGCCTCGCCGCTGACGGGGTCGAGCTCCCAGAAGACACAGGAGCGGCAGCGCTTGGGGAGGTCCGGAAGGTTGTCCAGCGTGAGCGGTACGAGCCGACGGCCCATGAACCCAGGTCCTCGCTTTCCTCGCCTGCCACACCTCGCAGCGCCGTCAGCGCCACCTGCTCTCTGAGCAGACCACCAACGAACCCTCCGACGGCTGCGAGACCGAAGCCCGCTGCCAGCAGTCCGGTGCGGCTCACCGATCGCATGGCCCTCTCCTCGGTGTGAGATGTCTCCACATGGATGCGTGCCATACCCGAACGCATCGTATCCACCCTTTACGGGCAGGGGTACCGCAAGAGTGCAAAGGGCGGGCACGTGTTCCGGCATGGGCTCCGGAACACGGCCCGCCCGGGAGCCGAGAGCGTCAGCTCACTCCTCTTCGTCGTTCTCCTCGGCCAGCGACTGGCCCAGGACGCGCCCCTCCCCCGGGGCGAGGGTGCCGAGAATGCGCTCCAGATCGTCCATCGAGGCGAACTCAACGACGATCTTTCCCTTCTTCTGTCCCAGGTCGACCTTCACCCGGGTCTCGAAGCGGTCGGACAGCCGGGAAGCGAGACCCGTGAGCGCGGGGGACACCCGGGTGCCGGCCCGCGGCCCCTTGGCCTTGCTCGCGCCCTTGGGGGCCGACCCCATGAGCGTCACGATCTCCTCGACAGAACGGACGGAGAGTCCCTCCGCGACGATGCGGCGTGCCAAGTGGTCCTGCTCCTCCGAGTCCTCCACGGAGAGCAGGGCACGGGCATGACCCGCGGAGAGCACACCCGCGGCAAGCCGCTTCTGCACGGACGGCGAGAGCTTCAGCAGCCGCAGCGTGTTGGAGACCTGCGGGCGCGAACGCCCGATCCGGTCGGCCAGCTCGTCATGCGTGCACTGGAAGTCCTTCAGCAACTGGTCATAGGCGGCTGCCTCTTCCAGCGGGTTGAGCTGGGCCCGGTGAAGGTTCTCCAGAAGCGCATCGAGCAGCAGCTTCTCATCGTCCGTGGCCCGGACGATCGCGGGAATCTTCTCCAGTCCGGCCTCACGACATGCCCGCCAGCGTCGCTCACCCATGATGAGCTCATACCGCCCCGGCCCCGTCTGACGGACCACCACCGGCTGGAGCAGGCCCACCTCCTTGATGGAGGTGACCAACTCGGCCAGGGCATCCTCGTCAAAGACCTCGCGCGGCTGCCGCGGGTTCGGCTTGATCGCGTCCAGCGGCACCTCGGCGAAGTGCGCGCCGGCCACCTCCGAGATGCCCGCCGCCTCCGTCGCGGCCGGTGCTTCCGTTTCACGTGAAACACCGTGCGCCGGCAGCGACGTCACCTTGGCGGCCGCCACGCCACGCTCCGAGGCCAGGACCGGTACGGACGACGGTGACGTCGCTCCCTGTCCTGCGGGTCCGGCATGATCCGTGCTCTGCGGTGCCGCGGGGATCAGCGCACCGAGCCCACGGCCCAGGCCTCTACGTCGTTCACTCACTGAGTCCCCTCCGAGATGCTGTGCTGTGCTTCATAGTTGAGGCTGAGGCCCTGGCCCCCGGTTTGCGGGACCCCACGCAAGGCGATCTCCCGGGCCGCTTCGAGATAGGACAGCGAGCCGCTGGATCCCGGGTCGTAGGTGAGCACCGTCTGCCCATAGCTGGGTGCCTCGGAGATGCGCACCGAGCGGGGGATGCTCGTACGGAGCACCTCATGGCCGAAGTGGCTGCGCACCTCATCGGCGACCTGGGACGCCAGCCGGGTGCGCCCGTCGTACATGGTGAGCAGAATCGTCGAGACATGGAGCTTGGGGTTGAGATGGCCCCGCACCAGATCGACGTTCCGCAGCAGCTGCCCCAGCCCCTCCAGCGCGTAGTACTCGCACTGAATCGGGATCAGCACCTCGGCGCCGGCGACCAGAGCGTTGACCGTCAGCAGGCCGAGGGAGGGCGGGCAGTCGATGAAGATGTAGTCCAGTGGCTGTTCGTACGCCTTGATGGCACGGTCCAGCCGGCTCTCCCGCGCCACCAGCGAGACCAGCTCGATCTCCGCACCGGCCAGATCGATCGTGGCGGGGGCACAGAACAGGCCCTCCACATCCGCGACCGGCTGCACCACATCGGAGAGCGGTTTGCTGTCCACCAGCACGTCATAGATGGAGGGCACTTCGGAGTGATGGTCGATCCCCAGTGCCGTGGAGGCATTGCCCTGGGGGTCGAGGTCGATCACCAGGACCCGGGCACCGTGCAGGGCCAATGAGGCCGCCAGGTTCACCGTGGTCGTGGTCTTGCCGACCCCGCCCTTCTGGTTGGCAACCACCATGACCCGAGTCTGTTCAGGCCGGGGCAGCCCCTCACCCGCGCGGCCAAGTGCCTCCACCGCAAGCTGAGCTGCACGACCGATCGGGGTGTCGTCCATCGGGGGCGGCGTTTCACGTGAAACGTCGTCCCCGAACGACTCGCTACGGGGACCGGGGACCGGATCGGTCATCGGTCCCGCGATGTTGGCGTCGGACCGCAAGGATTCACTCTCCTCGACATCAGGCTCGCAATGTTCAGAGCCTGCCATGCTTTCGGTGTCGTGAACCAGTGAGGTCCGTTCTCCTGTGGACGAATCCACTTCTGTGGATACTTCGCTGACCCTTGTGGGTCTACGGTCGCGCGGCGCGGCGGCCGCACGACCACGGTCGATGATCCCTTGCAGCAGAGAACGACGTTTCACGTGAAACACGATGCCAGCGTCACGCCTGAATGAGCCGCGACACTCCGTCTTGTGTCGTTTTGATGGCATTTGCGGAATTCGACCGGCCTGCTTTCGCGGACGGAATACCCTCATGCCAATGCCGGCTTCTCGCACGCCGGCAGCAGAGCATCAGCGCCGGCGCCCCCTCGACGCACGGCCCACGCGCGCCGCCTTCGCCCGCTTGGCCGCAAAGCGCACACCGCCGGGGCTCTCGCCCACCTCGACCCGCACGACGGTCGACGGCGGATCCACCACGCCCTCGCCCACATGCACCACTGAGGTCTCCACCACGCCGAGCTTGCTCAGCGCCGCCCGAGCCGCCTTGAGCTCCTCCTCGGCGGTATCGCCCTTGAGCGCCAGCATCTCGCCGTAGGGACGGAGCAGCGGCACACCCCAGCCAGCCAGCCGGTCGAGCGGAGCAACGGCACGCGCCGTCACCACATGCACCTGGGGGAGCTTGCCCATCACCTCTTCGGCCCGCCCGCGCACGACCGTGACATGGTCCAGCCCGAGCAGCTCGACGACCTCCTGAAGGAAGTTCGTACGACGCAGCAGCGGCTCCAGCAGCGTGATCTTCAGATCCGGGCGGACCAGAGCCAGCGGGATACCGGGCAGCCCGGCACCCGAACCCACGTCACAGACCGAGACGCCCTCGGGCACCACCTCGGAGAGCACCGCGCAGTTCAACAGATGCCGCTCCCAGAGCCGCGGCACCTCACGCGGGCCGATGAGCCCACGCTTCACCCCGGCGTCGGCGAGCAGTTCGCCGTACCGCACGGCTTCCGCAAAGCGCTCACCGAATACCTCCTCCGCCGCCTTCGGCGCAGGAGGGAGCTCCGCTGCTTCCTCCGTCACGGGAACCGCCCTTCCTCTGGACTGCTACTTCTGCCGGGAACCCGGGTTACGCCCCGGGATAACACAGAACGCTGACAACTTTTGGCCCCGCCTGCGAGCAGACGGGGCCAAAGAAAAACGGGAGCGCTGAGCGGTCAGGCCGGGAGGACGACCACTCGACGCTGCGGCTCCTCGCCCTCGGACTCGCTCCGAAGCCCGGCCGCCGCCACCGCGTCGTGGACGACCTTGCGCTCGAAGGGCGTCATCGGGTCGAGCTTCACCGGCTGCCCGGTGCCCTTCGCCTCCTCCGCCGCCTTCGCGCCGAGCTCCGAGAGCTCTTCACGCTTACGCGCCCGGAAGCCGGCGATGTCCAGCATCAGACGGCTGCGGTCACCGGTTTCACGGTGAACGGCCAGCCGGGTCAGCTCCTGAAGAGCCTCCAGCACCTCACCGTCGCGGCCCACCAGCTTCTGGAGGTCACGGCTGGTCGAGTCGCTGATGATCGACACCGCGGCGCGGTCGGCCTCGACATCCATGTCGATGTCACCGTCGAGGTCGGCGATGTCCAGCAGACCCTCGAGGTAGTCGGCCGCGATCTCGCCTTCCTGCTCCAGGCGGGTCAGGGTGTCGGTGCCCTTGGTGGCAGGGGTCGTGTCCGTCACGAAAGGACTCCTTCTTACTTCTTGGTCGGGTGCTTGGGGCGCTGCTGGCCCTTGCGCTGTCCGGACTTGGTCGTGCGGGCCCCGGAGGCGCCGCCCTTCCCCTTGCCTTCCTGCGCGTCCTTCTTCTCCAGCGACGGCTTCTTCGCCGCACCCTGACCGGAGCCCGAGGCCCCCGACGCCGATCCGGCACGCGTACGGTTCTGCGCACCGCCGGCCGGAGCGCCGCCGGTCTGCCGCTTGCTCTTCGTCTGGCGCTTGGGCTGCTGGCGGTTCTGGCGCGCTTCCTCGGCGGCCTGCTTCGCGGCGACCTCGGCCGGGTCCTCGACGATCTTGCCCGCGGCCCGCAGCCGCTCCTGGCGCTCCTCGAAGGCCTTGCTGCCGGGGGTCGGGTTACGACGGATGACGAACATCTGCTGGCCCATGGTCCACACGTTGGTGGTCAGCCAGTAGACGAGAACACCGACGGGGAAGTTGATGCCGAAGACGGCGAACATGATGGGGAAGACGTACATCAGCATCTTCTGCTGCTGCATGAACGGCGTCTTCACCGTGAGGTCGACGTTCTTGGTCATCAGCTGGCGCTGCGTGTAGAACTGCGACGCCGACATCAGGACGATCATGACGATCGTGACCACGCGGACGTCGACCACAGAAGCACCCAGGCTCTGGATCTTCTCCGCGCTGTCCATGAACTTCGCCGCCAGCGGCGCACCGAAGATGTGGGCCTTCTGCGCGCTCTCCAGAAGCGGCTGGTCGATGACACCGACCACCTTGTTCTGGGCGATGTGGTTCAGGACCTGGTACAGCGAGATGAAGAACGGCGACTGGGCCAGAATCGGGAGACAGCTCGAGAGCGGGTTGGTGCCCGTCTCCTTGTAGAGCTTCATCATCTCTTCGGACTGGCGCTGCTTGTCGCTCTTGTAGCGCTCCTGGATCGCCTTCATCTTCGGCTGAAGCGCCTGCATGTTCCGCGTCGACTTGATCTGCTTCACAAAGAGCGGGATCAGGCAGATACGGATCAGCACCACCAGCGAGACGATGGACAGACCCCACGCCGCGCCACTGTCCTTGTCAAAGATGAGGCTGTAGAACGAGTGGAACTGGACGATGATCCAGGAAACAGCGATATAGAGGGGACTGAGGATCGTGTCCACGAATCAGGCTCCTTGGACGTTGGGCTGAGTCTCGGGCTGGGCGACAGGCTCAGGGACGGTGGGCCCGCCCAGGCGGCTCCTCAGCCGCTGATGCCAAACCGGACGCTTCCGGGGAGGGACGTGGTCGACGCCCCCGAGCGACCACGGATTGCACCGCAGGATGCGCCAAGCTGTCAGCGCAGTCCCTTTCACCGCGCCGTGCCGGTCGATGGCCGTGTAGCCATAGTGCGAGCACGACGGGTAGTACTTGCAGACCGGTCCCAGCAGGGGGCTGATGGTCCACTGATAGATCTTGATCAAAAGCAGCAGCGGGTACTTCACTGTGCGCTCCCTCCCGGGTCCCGTCCGGAGCTCCGGGGGCCCGCGGGGCAGCTGCTGTCGGTCGCAGCCCCCGGGGGATTGCAGCCTCTCGGCGCCCCTCCCAGCAGCCGCTCAAAGGCGGCGTCCAGGTCGCGGGCCAGCTGATCGTGATCCGCGTCACCCGCACCGGGCAGGGCCCGTACGACAACCAGGCTACCGGCGGGCAGCCGGTCCAGCCGATCGCGCACGAGATGGCGGAGTCTGCGCTTGACCTTGCTGCGCACGACAGCGATGCCCACTGCCTTGCTCACGACGAAACCCGCACGTGCCGGGGGAACACTTTCCCCCGACCCGTGCGGGTCCGTTGCACCGCTGCGAAGATGAACGACAAGGAGCGGGCGCCCGGCCCTGCGTCCCCGGCGTACCGCGGTCGCAAAGTCCTCGCGCCGCCTCAGCCGATACTCGGTAGGCAGCACGTCATGGACCTAGGTTGCTGCTCAGGCCGACAGGCGGGCGCGACCCTTGCCACGGCGGGACGCGAGGATCGCGCGGCCGGCACGGGTCCGCATGCGCAGACGGAAGCCGTGGGTCTTCGCGCGACGGCGGTTGTTCGGCTGGAAGGTGCGCTTGCTCACTCGGGGGCTCCAGGAATGCTTGTTGTCTCAGGAGAGACAGATGTGGGGCGTCGACTGGCTGTCACCGTGCGCCCACGAGTAGCTCGCAACGCCTAAGTGCACCGCTACACGATCACTTCGAGCGTGATCTTTGCCCATCGGAGGCAGGCGGCAGCAGCCATCGACAACTCGACCTGGTCACGGTACGCGCGGCTACGCCATCCGGTCAAACCGGCTCCTTGGCATCGCCTGCCGACCCCTTGTCAGGACACACTATGCACAGCCTGTGGACAACAACTTGAATCCCCAGGCCCGCCCTGACTACCGTGGCTGAACTTCGATTCCTTCCCGCCCGTCCTGAGAATCACACATTCGTGGGACTGTGAGAGAGCGTGCCCTGTGGCTGATGTACCTGCCGATCTTGCCGCAGTGTGGCCCCGCGTGCTCGACCATCTCCTCCGTGCGGAGGCCGACGGCCTCAAGCCCAAGGACCAGGACTGGCTCAAGCGCACCCAGCCGCTGGCGCTGGTCGCCGACACCGCGTTGCTCGCTGTCCCCAATGAATTCGCCAAGGGTGTGCTCGAAGGCCGGCTGGCGCCGCTGATCGGGGAGGCCCTCAGCCATGAGTGCGGCCGCCCGATCCGGATCGCGATCACCGTGGACGACTCTTCCGAGGAGCCCCCGGCGCAGTCCGCACCGCCGGCGCCTCAGCACCAGTCGTCCCAGCAGCACCCGCCGCACCACCAGCAGACGCATCAGTCTCAGCAGCAGCACGATGCGTACGACGGCTACGAAACCCGGCACGAGTCCCGGCACGACAGCCGGCAGGGCTATGGCCACCAGGGCGACGACCTGCCCGGCGTCCGGCCCGCCTACCCGGACTACCAGCAGCCCCGGCACGAGCCCGGCGGCTGGCCGCAGATGGGCGGCGGCCCCGGTCCGCGCGACGACTACGGCTGGCAGCAGCAGCACCTCGGCGGCTTCCCCGAGCGTGACCCGTACGCCTCCCCGTCGTCCCATGTCCCGCAGCATCAGCAGCGGCAGAACGACTACCGTCCGCAGGCGCCCGACCGCAACGGGCCGCCGCAGCACTCCGACGGTCCGCGCTCCCCTTATGACCAGCCGCGCCGCGACCTCTCCGAGCACCAGCCCGGCGGGCACACCGGCCGCTCGGGCACCCCCGGCTCCGGCCCCGGCGCCGTGCTTCCCGCCCCCAGCGGTGCGCCCAGTCCGCTCGCCGCGCAGCCCGCGCCGGCCACCGGCCCCGGTGAGCCGACCGCGCGGCTGAACCCGAAGTACCTCTTCGACACCTTCGTCATCGGTGCCTCGAACCGCTTTGCGCACGCCGCCGCGGTGGCCGTCGCCGAGGCGCCGGCCAAGGCGTACAACCCGCTGTTCATCTACGGGGAATCGGGGCTGGGCAAGACCCACCTGCTGCATGCGATCGGGCACTACGCGCGGAGCCTGTATCCGGGCACCCGGGTGCGGTATGTGAGCTCGGAGGAGTTCACCAACGAGTTCATCAACTCCATCCGCGACGGCAAGGCGGACGCGTTCCGCAAGCGCTACCGCGACATGGACATCCTGCTGGTCGACGACATCCAGTTCCTGGCGAGCAAGGAGTCGACGCAGGAGGAGTTCTTCCACACCTTCAATACGCTGCACAACGCGAACAAGCAGATCGTGCTCTCCAGTGACCGGCCGCCCAAGCAGCTGGTCACCCTGGAGGACCGGCTGCGCAACCGCTTCGAGTGGGGTCTGATCACCGACGTCCAGCCGCCCGAGCTGGAGACCCGGATCGCGATTCTGCGGAAGAAGGCGGTGCAGGAGCAGCTGAACGCGCCGCCGGAGGTGCTGGAGTTCATCGCGTCCCGGATCTCGCGGAACATCCGTGAGCTGGAGGGCGCGCTGATCCGGGTCACGGCGTTCGCCTCGCTCAACCGGCAGCCGGTGGACCTGGGGCTGACCGAGATCGTGCTGAAGGATCTGATCCCCGGCGGCGAGGATGCCGCGCCGGAGATCACCGCGACCGCGATCATGGCCTCGACCGCGGACTACTTCGGGCTGACCATCGACGATCTGTGCGGCTCCTCGCGCAGCCGGGTCCTGGTGACCGCCCGCCAGATCGCCATGTATCTGTGCCGCGAGCTGACCGACCTCTCGCTGCCGAAGATCGGCGCGCAGTTCGGCGGCCGGGACCATACGACCGTGATGCACGCCGACCGCAAGATCCGCGCGCTGATGGCCGAGCGACGTTCGATCTACAACCAGGTCACCGAGCTGACCAACCGCATCAAGAACGGCTGAGGCCGGCCCACAGGACGCCCAGGGCGCTCCGGGATCCGCTCCCGGTGCGCCCTTCGTCATACGGGGACCGCCGCCCGGCGAGCGGCCCTGCCACACCGTTCTCCTGGATGCTCCCGGCTCCCTTCCGCTTCTCTCTGCGGCGTCCTGCGCGCTCCTGTCGCGCGCCTCCGATCGCGAAACGCACCTCTCCCGGACCCGCTGTGAGCCCCCGACCCCCCGCTCCGATACGCCCCGCCGTCGTCCCAAACCTGTGGAGCGCGCCTGCTGTGTTCGATTCCGCGGCGGGACACGGCCTCTCTCCACAGATTGGGCAAGAATCTTCCGTCCACACCTTGGGGAGGGGAAAGTTATCCCTGTGGGATCCACAGGCTGGTGTACTGACGGGGCATCGGGGGAGGTCAGCCGCATGTGGATTTGTGGCCAACCTTCTTCCACAGGGTGTGGACAGCGGATTCGTCCACAGGGCGGCCGACGTCTTGTCCACCGCCCGCCCACAGGCAAGCCGTTGTTGTCCCCAGCAATCCCCAGCTTCTCCACACCGCTGTCCACTGTTCGGCAACACGACACCCGCCCTCACCGGGCCGAGTGAAAGCCGTCACACCAAGGTGGTCGGTTGGGCTGTGGGGAACGTGGGTAAAGCTGGGGATGGCACTGGGGAGAAGTACCTGTCTCCTGTGCATCGGGTGTGCAGAACTTCCGGCGGTCCACAGAACCGCCCGCTTATCCACGGCCGCCACCCACAGGGGCGGTGGACAAAAAATCCGCGTTGACCTGCGCAAAAGCGGTTGTCCACGGTTTCCACAGCCCCTACTACTACGACCACGGATATCTACCGGGGAACTCGTTCGGAAACGGGGCCTGTGCACAAGTTGGCTGCCGGGTGTCCGCCCTCGGCCGAGTCGACTTGACCCCGAGCCGCACCGACTGTCGGTGGCGTGCGTCAGACTGGTCTCCGGCAACCCAGCCGACGACGAAGGCCAGCAGGGCGAAGAGCCAGCAACAGCAGGAGGCGGTTTCCGGTGAAGATCCGGGTGGAGCGCGATGTACTCGCGGAGGCAGTGGCCTGGGCGGCCAAGAGCCTCCCGGCCCGTCCGCCGGTGCCCGTCCTCGCGGGCCTGCTGCTGAAGACGGAGGACGGCACGCTGAGCCTCTCCGGCTTCGACTACGAGGTCTCCGCACGGGTCTCGGTGGACGCGGAGGTGGAAGAAGAGGGCACCGTCCTCGTCTCCGGCCGGCTGCTCGCCGACATCTGCCGTGCGCTTCCCAACCGCCCGGTGGAGATTTCCACCGACGGTGTACGGGTCACCGTCGTCTGCGGCTCCTCGCGGTTCACCCTCCACACCCTTCCTGTGGAGGAGTACCCGTCCCTGCCGACCATGCCCACCGCCACCGGCACCGTCCCCGGTGAGGTCTTCGCCGCGGCCGCCGCCCAGGTCGCCATCGCCGCCGGCCGTGACGACACCCTTCCGGTGCTCACCGGCGTACGGATCGAGATCGAGGGCGACACGGTCACCCTGGCCTCCACCGACCGCTACCGCTTCGCCGTGCGCGAGTTCCTGTGGAAGCCGGAGAGCCCGGACGCCTCCGCGGTCGCGCTGGTCCCCGCCAAGACGCTGCTGGACACCGCCAAGTCCCTGAGCAGCGGTGACACCGTCACGCTGGCGCTGTCCGGCTCGGGCCAGGGCGAGGGCCTGATCGGTTTCGAGGGCGCCGGACGACGGACGACGACCCGTCTGCTGGAAGGCGACCTGCCGAAGTACCGCACGCTCTTCCCGACCGAGTTCAATTCGGTCGCCGTGATCGAGACCGCCCCGTTCGTCGAGGCCGTCAAGCGTGTGGCTCTGGTGGCCGAGCGGAACACCCCGGTCCGGCTGAGCTTCGAGCAGGGTGTGCTGATCCTGGAGGCCGGCTCCAGCGACGATGCACAGGCTGTGGAGAGGGTCGACGCCGATCTGGACGGCGACGACATCTCGATCGCCTTCAACCCCGGCTTCCTCCTGGAGGGCCTGTCGGCCATCGACTCCCCTGTGGCGCAGCTGTCCTTCACGACCTCGACCAAGCCCGCGCTGCTGAGCGGCCGGCCGGCCAAGGACGCCGAGGCGGACGACGCGTACAAGTACCTGATCATGCCGGTGCGGCTGTCGGGCTGACGGCCGGAGCACGGGTCACGCGGGTGGCGGCATGCCGTCGCCCGCTCTCCCGCGGCCGCCGGACAGCGGCCCAGGCCACGGGCCTTGCGGCGGCCGGCTGACGGGCCCTGATGAGCGGCTGAGCCCACAGGTGTGCGCGGACCTGCGGGCGTAGGCTCGGTCCCGGGTACACCAGCAACGTCTACGTGCAAAGAGGGTCTCTGATGGAGCTCGGTCTCGTCGGTCTCGGCAAGATGGGCGGCAATATGCGTGAGCGCATTCGCCGCGCCGGCCACACCGTCATCGGATACGACCGCAACCCGGACCTGGCGGATGTGAACAGCCTCCAGGGGCTTGTGGAGAAGCTCAAGGGTCCGCGGGTCGTCTGGGTCATGGTGCCGGCCGGTGCCGCCACCCAGTCCACGATCGACGAGCTGGCCGAGCTGCTCTCGCCGGGCGACATCGTCGTGGACGGCGGCAACTCCCGCTGGACCGACGACGAGAAGCACGCCGAGGAGCTGAAGGCCAAGGGCATCGGTTTCGTCGACTGCGGTGTCTCCGGCGGTGTCTGGGGCCTGGAGAACGGCTACGCCCTGATGTACGGCGGCGACAAGGACGATGTCGCCAAGGTGCAGCCGATCTTCGACGCGCTGAAGCCCGAGGGCGACTTCGGTTCGGTGCACGCCGGCAAGGTCGGCGCCGGCCACTTCGCGAAGATGGTCCACAACGGCATCGAGTACGCGATGATGCAGGCCTTCGCCGAGGGCTGGGAGCTGCTGGAGAAGGTCGACTCCGTCACGGACGTCCGGGAGATCTTCCGCTCCTGGCAGGAGGGCACGGTCATCCGTTCCTGGCTGCTCGACCTGGCCGTCAACGCGCTCGACGACGACGAGCACCTGGAGAAGCTGCGCGGCTTCGCCGCCGACTCGGGCGAGGGGCGCTGGACGGTCGAGGCCGCCATCGACAACGCCGTGCCGCTGCCCGCGATCACGGCCTCGCTCTTCGCGCGGTTCGCGTCCCGTCAGGACGACTCCCCGCAGATGAAGATGATCGCCGCGCTCCGCAACCAGTTCGGTGGGCACGCGGTCGAGAGCAAGAAGTAGCGGACACCGCGCACACCGCAGCAACCAGCAACAGTAAGCAGCAGCCGGGGGAGGTCGGCGCCCAGCCATGCACGTATCGCATCTGTCCCTCGCCGACTTCCGCTCGTACGCCCGGGTCGAGGTGCCGCTCGATCCGGGCGTCACGGCGTTCGTGGGCCCCAACGGGCAGGGCAAGACCAACCTGGTCGAGGCGGTCGGCTACCTCGCCACGCTCGGCAGCCACCGGGTCTCCTCGGATGCCCCGCTGGTGCGGATGGGCGCCGAACGGGCCATCGTCCGGGCCGCGGTCGTCCAGGGCGAGCGGCAGCAGCTGATCGAGCTGGAGCTCAACCCGGGCAAGGCGAACCGCGCCAGGATCAATAGGTCTTCGCAGGTCAGGCCGCGGGATGTACTGGGCATCGTCCGGACGGTGCTGTTCGCGCCGGAGGACCTGGCGCTGGTCAAGGGCGATCCGGGGGAGCGCCGGCGGTTCCTGGACGAGCTGATCACCGCGCGCTCGCCGCGGATGGCCGGGGTGCGCTCGGACTACGACCGGGTCCTCAAGCAGCGCAACACCCTGTTGAAAACCGCCGCGTTGGCGCGGCGGCACGGCGGCCGGCAGATGGATCTGTCCACCCTCGACGTATGGGACCAGCATCTGGCCCGCGCGGGCGCCGAACTGCTGGCGCAGCGGCTCGATCTGATCGCCGCGCTGCGGCCGCTCGCGGACAAGGCCTATGACCAGCTGGCGCCGGGCGGCGGGCCGCTGGCGCTGGAGTACCGCGGTTCGGCGGGCGAGGCGATGGCCGACGCCACCACCCGCGAGGACCTGTACGGCGTGCTGCTGGCGGCGCTCGGCGAGGCCCGTAAGGGAGAGATCGAGCGCGGGGTGACGCTGGTCGGCCCGCACCGCGACGATCTGGTGCTCAAGCTGGGGCAGCTCCCGGCGAAGGGCTACGCCAGCCATGGCGAGTCCTGGTCGTACGCGCTGGCGCTGCGGCTGGCCTCGTACGACCTGCTGCGGGCGGAGGGCAATGAGCCGGTGCTCGTCCTGGACGACGTCTTCGCCGAGCTGGACGCGCGCCGTCGTGAGCGGCTGGCGGAGCTGGTGGCCCCGGGCGAGCAGGTGCTGGTGACGGCCGCGGTGGACGACGATGTGCCGGGCATCCTGGCCGGGGCGCGCTACGCGGTGTCCGACGGCGCCGTGGAGAAGGTGACCCCGTGAGCGAGGAGCAGCCCGAGCGGCCCAAGGCCCCGGAGCTCTCCGGGGTGGATCTGGCCCGTCAGGCGCTGGTGGCCGCCAAGGAGCAGGCGCGGGCGCGGGGCGCGGCCGCGCAGCAGAAGAAGCAGGCCAGGCGCGGCGGACTGCGCTCGGGGGCGCGCGCGGACGGCCGCGATCCGCTGCCGCTCGGTGCGGCGATCAACCGGCTGATCACGGAACGCGGCTGGGAGACCCCGGCCGCGGTCGGCGGGGTGATGGGGCGCTGGCCGCAGCTGGTCGGGCCCGAGGTGGCGCAGCACTGCGAGCCGCAGAAGTACGACGAGGACGCCCGGGTGCTGACGGTCCAGTGCGATTCGACGGCGTGGGCGACGCAGCTGCGGCTGCTGGCCCCGACGCTGGTGGCCCGTCTCAACGAGGACCTGGGCCACGGCACCGTAAAGGTGATCAAGGTGCTGGGCCCGGGGGGTCCTGCACGGCGCTACGGATCGTTGCGCGCCCCGGGCAGCAAGGGCCCCGGCGACACCTACGGCTGAGCCCCCGGCCCCATGGGTGACCTGCGCAAGACGCCTGTATACGGGTGAGGCGGATGAGACTCCGCTCACCGTAGCCGCCGGTTGACAGTCCGAAGCGCTGAGTGCCCGTGTGAGCGTCCTGAGGCCCCGTCTCGGATATGGGGAGTCGGCGGACGCCAGTTCAGGGCGGCACATGACGACTCAGGTACCTGCAAACCCCCATGAGTGTCGGCGCCACCGGTACACTGGTAGCAATCCCGCCCACTCGCGGAACATGTCGAACGACGCAGCCGCTCCCGCCTGTCCTCCTGGGGTGACCCGCACAGGCGCGGAAGGGCTTGTGCTGTGCCAGAAAGGGCGCTTCGTGGCCGACTCCGGCGACCTCAACGAGAACAACACGGCTTCTACTGAAGAGGGGGTTCCTGTCGGCCCGACGGGCGACTCCGCGGTGGAGAAGTCGTACGACGCCAGCGCGATCACCGTCCTCGAGGGCCTGGACGCGGTCCGCAAGCGTCCCGGCATGTACATCGGCTCCACCGGTGAGCGCGGTCTGCACCACCTCGTGCAGGAGGTCGTCGACAACTCCGTCGACGAGGCGCTGGCCGGTCACGCCGACACCATCGACGTGACGATCCTGGCCGACGGCGGTGTGCGCGTCGTCGACAACGGCCGGGGTATCCCCGTCGGCATCGTGCCGTCCGAGAACAAGCCGGCCGTCGAGGTCGTGCTGACCGTGCTGCACGCCGGCGGCAAGTTCGGCGGCGGCGGGTACGCGGTCTCCGGTGGTCTGCACGGCGTGGGTGTGTCCGTCGTGAACGCCCTGTCGCAGCGGGTGGCGGTGGAGATCCGCACGGACGGCTACCGCTGGACCCAGGAGTACAAGCAGGGCGTGCCGACCGCCCCGCTGGCCCAGCACGAGGCCACCGAGGAGTCCGGCACCTCGGTCACCTTCTGGGCCGACGGCGAGATCTTCGAGACCACCACGTACAGCTTCGAGACGCTGTCGCGGCGCTTCCAGGAGATGGCGTTCCTCAACAAGGGGCTGACCATCTCGCTCAAGGACGAGCGCCCGGACCACGTGGACGAGGACGGCAAGCCGCTCTCGGTGCGGTACCACTACGAGGGCGGCATCGTCGACTTCGTGAAGTACCTCAACTCCCGCAAGGGCGAGCTGGTGCACCCGACGGTGGTCTCGGTGGAGGCCGAGGACAAGGAGCGCAGCCTCTCCGTCGACCTCGCGATGCAGTGGAACACCCAGTACAGCGAGGGTGTCTACAGCTTCGCGAACATCATCCACACCCATGAGGGCGGTACCCACGAGGAGGGCTTCCGCGCCGCGCTGACCGGCCTGATCAACCGCTATGCGCGCGACAAGAAGCTGCTGCGCGAGAAGGACGACAACCTCACGGGTGAGGACATCCGCGAGGGTCTGACGGCGATCATCTCGGTCAAGCTCGCCGAGCCGCAGTTCGAGGGGCAGACCAAGACCAAGCTGGGCAACACCGAGGTGAAGACCTTCGTCCAGAAGGTGGTCCACGAGCACCTCAACGACTGGCTGGACCGCAACCCCAACGAGGCTGCGGACATCATCCGCAAGGGCATCCAGGCGGCCACCGCGCGCGTGGCGGCCCGTAAGGCGCGCGATCTGACCCGCCGCAAGGGGCTGCTGGAGACGGCGTCGCTGCCCGGCAAGCTGAGCGACTGCCAGTCCAACGACCCCGAGAAGTGCGAGATCTTCATCGTCGAGGGTGACTCCGCCGGCGGCTCGGCCAAGTCCGGCCGTAACCCGGAGTACCAGGCGATCCTCCCGATCCGAGGCAAGATCCTCAACGTCGAGAAGGCCCGGGTCGACAAGATCCTCCAGAACAACGAGGTCCAGGCGCTGATCTCGGCGTTCGGCACGGGCGTGCACGAGGACTTCGACATCGAGAAGCTCCGCTATCACAAGATCATCCTGATGGCGGACGCCGACGTCGACGGTCAGCACATCAACACCCTGCTGCTCACCTTCCTCTTCCGCTTCATGCGGCCGCTGGTCGAGGCCGGGCATGTGTACCTCTCCCGCCCGCCGCTGTACAAGATCAAGTGGGGCCGGGACGACTTCGAGTACGCCTACTCCGACCCGGAGCGGGACGCGCTGATCGAGCTCGGCAAGCAGAACGGCAAGCGGATCAAGGACGACTCGGTCCAGCGGTTCAAGGGTCTCGGTGAGATGAACGCCGAGGAGCTGCGGGTGACGACCATGGACACCGATCACCGTGTCCTCGGCCAGGTCTCCCTGGACGACGCGGCCCGCGCGGACGACCTGTTCTCCGTGCTGATGGGCGAGGACGTCGAGGCGCGCCGCTCGTTCATCCAGCGCAACGCCAAGGACGTCCGCTTCCTCGACATCTGAGCCCTGTCGGCCCGTACAACAGCCGCAGCTCGAAAGGACTTTGAACCACCATGGCCGACGAGAACCCCCCTGTGACCCCGGACGGCGTGACCGCCGAGGGCGCCGCCCCCGCCATCGAAGGCGTCGGGATGCGCGTCGAGCCCGTCGGGCTCGAAACGGAGATGCAGCGCTCCTACCTCGACTACGCGATGTCCGTCATCGTCTCGCGTGCGCTCCCGGACGTCCGGGACGGCCTCAAGCCCGTCCACCGTCGCGTCCTGTACGCGATGTACGACGGCGGCTACCGCCCCGAGAAGGGCTTCTACAAGTGCGCCCGCGTCGTCGGCGACGTCATGGGTACGTACCACCCGCACGGCGACTCCTCGATCTACGACGCCCTGGTGCGCCTGGCGCAGCCCTGGTCGATGCGGATGCCGCTGGTCGACTCCAACGGCAACTTCGGCTCCCCGGGCAACGACCCGGCGGCCGCCATGCGGTACACCGAGTGCAAGATGGCGCCGCTGTCGATGGAGATGCTCCGGGACATCGACGAGGAGACCGTCGACTTCCAGGACAACTACGACGGCCGTAACCAGGAGCCGACGGTCCTGCCGGCGCGCTTCCCGAACCTGCTGATCAACGGGTCGGCCGGTATCGCGGTCGGTATGGCCACCAACATCCCGCCGCACAACCTGCGCGAGGTCGCGGCCGGTGCCCAGTGGGCGCTGGAGCACCCGGAGGCCTCCTCCGAGGAGCTGCTGGACGCGCTGATCGAGCGGATCAAGGGCCCGGACTTCCCCACCGGTGCGCTGGTGGTGGGCCGCAAGGGCATCGAGGAGGCCTACCGCACCGGCCGCGGCTCGATCACGATGCGCGCGGTGGTCGAGGTCGAGGAGATCCAGAACCGCCAGTGCCTGGTGGTCACCGAGCTCCCGTACCAGGTCAACCCGGACAACCTCGCGCAGAAGATCGCCGACCTGGTCAAGGACGGCAAGGTCGGCGGCATCGCGGACGTCCGCGACGAGACCTCCTCCCGTACGGGCCAGCGTCTGGTCATCGTCCTCAAGCGGGACGCGGTCGCCAAGGTCGTCCTCAACAACCTCTACAAGCACACCGACCTGCAGACCAACTTCGGCGCGAACATGCTCGCGCTGGTCGACGGGGTGCCGCGCACGCTCTCGCTGGACGCCTTCATCCGCAACTGGGTGACGCACCAGGTCGAGGTCATCGTCCGCCGGACGAAGTTCCGCCTGCGCAAGGCCGAGGAGCGGGCGCACATCCTGCGTGGTCTGCTCAAGGCGCTGGACGCCATCGACGAGGTCATCGCGCTGATCCGGCGCAGTGAGACGGTCGAGGTCGCGCGCGAGGGCCTGATGGGCCTGCTGGAGATCGACGAGATCCAGGCGAACGCGATCCTGGAGATGCAGCTGCGCCGGCTGGCCGCCCTGGAGCGCCAGAAGATCACCGCCGAGCACGACGAGCTCCAGCGCAAGATCAACGAGTACAACGCGATCCTGGCCTCCCCGGAGCGGCAGCGCCAGATCATCAGCGAGGAACTCGCCGCGATCGTCGAGAAGTTCGGCGACGACCGGCGCAGCAAGCTGGTGCCCTTCGAGGGCGACATGTCCATCGAGGACCTGATCGCCGAGGAGGACATCGTCGTCACGATCACCCGTGGCGGCTATGTGAAGCGGACGAAGACCGACGACTACCGCTCGCAGAAGCGCGGCGGCAAGGGCGTCCGGGGCACCAAGCTCAAGGAAGACGACATCGTCGACCACTTCTTCGTCTCGACGACCCACCACTGGCTGCTGTTCTTCACGAACAAGGGCCGGGTCTACCGCGCCAAGGCGTACGAACTCCCCGACGCGGGACGGGACGCGCGGGGTCAGCATGTGGCCAATCTCCTCGCCTTCCAGCCCGACGAGCAGATCGCGCAGATCCTGGCGATCCGCGACTACGAGGCCATGCCGTATCTGGTGCTCGCCACCAAGGCCGGCCTGGTGAAGAAGACGCCGCTCAAGGACTACGACTCGCCGCGGTCCGGCGGTGTCATCGCGATCAACCTGCGCGAGCAGGAGGACGGCACGGACGACGAGCTGATCGGCGCCGAGCTGGTGTCGGAGAACGACGATCTGCTGCTGATCAGCAAGAAGGCCCAGTCGATCCGCTTCACGGCGACCGACGAGGCGCTCCGGCCGATGGGCCGGGCCACCTCCGGTGTGAAGGGCATGAGCTTCCGCGAGGGCGACGAGCTGCTCTCCATGAACGTGGTCCGCGCCAACACCTACGTCTTCACCGCCACGGACGGCGGCTACGCCAAGCGCACCGCGGTCGACGAGTACCGCGTCCAGGGCCGCGGCGGTCTGGGCATCAAGGCCGCCAAGATCGTCGAGGACCGGGGTTCGCTGGTCGGCGCGCTGGTCGTCGAGGAGACGGATGAGATCCTCGCGGTGACGCTCGGGGGTGGCGTGATCCGTACGCGGGTCAACGAGGTGCGGGAAACGGGCCGTGACACCATGGGCGTCCAACTGATCAACCTGGGCAAGCGTGATGCCGTCGTCGGCATCGCATGGAACGCCGAGGCCGGCCGGGAAGCCGAAGAGGTCGACGGGGGCGGCGAGCCCGACGAGACCGCGGCGGACGGGGCCGTTCCCGCAGAGACCGAGGGCGAGCAGCCCGCGGCGGAGTAACACGAGGAGTAGATCGTGAGTGGAGCCACGGGCGCTGCGGCGGGTGGAACGGGAGCCGAGAAGGACTCCTCGTCCGGACCCGCGACCGTGACGGAGGACAGCGCCCGTGGCTCCGCCGTTTCCGACACCGCCCCCCGGGACGAGGGCTCACATCAAGGGGAACCCGTGACCGATGCCCGCCAGCCGCAGCCGCAGCCCCAGGGGACGGCCGGGAGCGGCGCACAGCAGCCGTACCAGCCGCCTCAGGCGTATCCCACCGAGGGCGGACAGAGTGGCGGGCAGGCGGTGCGCCGGCCCCGTACGGGCGCCACCACGGCCCCGCGGACCCGCAAGGCCCGGCTGCGGGTGGCCCGCGCCGATCCGTGGTCGGTGATGAAGGTCAGCTTTCTGCTCTCCATCGCGCTGGGCATCTGCACGGTCGTGGCCGTCGCCGTGCTGTGGATGGTCATGAACGCGATGGGCGTCTTCTCCACGGTCGGCGCGACGGTCAGCGAGGCCACCGGCTCCGGTGACGGCGGCGGCTTCGATCTCCAGTCGTTCCTGTCGCTGCCGCGGGCGCTGCTGTTCACCTCGATCATCGCGGTGATCGACGTGGTGCTGGCGACGGCCCTGGCCACGCTCGGTGCCTTCATCTACAACCTCTCGGCCGGGTTCGTCGGGGGCGTGGAGCTCACCCTCGCCGAGGACGAGTGAGTCCCTCGTGGGAGGGCGTTCGGGAGGCTCCGTGAACCGATTTTGGGAACGCCTCTGAAGTGCGCTAATCTTTCGGTGCAGCGAACGCGCGGCTATAGCTCAGACGGTTAGAGCGCTTCCCTGATAAGGAAGAGGCCCCAGGTTCAAGTCCTGGTAGCCGCACTGCACAATCGGCCCGGCCGGGGAACTCCCCGGCCGGGCCGATTCGTTGTACGGAGGCGGAAGTTGGCTCGTGGTGCGTGCCTCGGAAGAGGTGTTGCCGACCGCGGGCTAGGTAACCGATCGGTATCGGTCGGTGTGTATCATCGGCCGACATAGGTCCCCTACGTCAACGAAAGACGAGGTCGCGCGGTGAAGAAGCTTCTCCTGGTCGCACTGGCCGCCATCGGCGGGCTCCTCGTGTACCGCCAGATCCAGGCGGATCGCGCCGAGCAGGATCTGTGGACGGAGGCGACCGACTCCGTGCCCGCAGGTTCGGGTGTCTGAGACCCCTCCACGCACAGCAGGTTCGTACGGACCCCGATTGCCTCCGGGCGGTCGGGGTTTCGTGCGTCCGGGGGCGGGCGGGGTGCTCTGCTGCCCCGGGGCAGCGGCGGTGCCGGAGTGGCTGATTCTCGTTGTCGCACCGTGACGGCGATCCCCTTGTCTTTGCTATAGCACACCATTGGCTTGCAATAGCAAATCTTCTGACTGTGGTGTGACCAGCAGGACACAAGGGGGAACAGGGTATGGCGCGACGGCCACGCCGGGGGTGGTGGCGTTGCTCGGGGGCTTGTGCCGGCCCTGACCGCCCCATCGCTTCAGGCCACCGCCGCCACACCGGCCATGCCATCGGTTTCCCGGTGGCGGGCACGGCTCGCGCGCAGCTGGAGTGCATCGCCGAGGCCGGCAAGCGCTCGGACGCCGCTCGGTGGCCGATGGAGCTGACGTTTCACGTGGAACATCCGCTGAAGAAGGGCGTCACGCCCGCGCAGTCGGCCGGCTGGGGCCAGCAGCTGTGCTGCGACGTGGAGTTCGCCAACGAGCCGCAGGTCCGGGGCTACGGCGCCCCTACGTCCTTCGGCGGCACCCAGGGGCGAATTGCGGTGCCGGGCAAGGAGAAGAGCGGCCCGCAGGACAGGGCCGCCGTGGTCGCGGCCGATGCCTCCCGGGGCGATTCGGGCTCCTCGGCGGACGAAACGCCGGGTGGCGGTGGAGGATGGCCCACAGGACGTGTGGCGGCGGCGGGAATTCGGATCCGATGAGGGGTGGCTCGTGGTGACGGGGCGCACGACGTACAGAGGCATAGCCGTGTTGGCGGCGCTCGCCGCGGTGCCGATCCTGCCGGGGGCGGTGGGCGTGGCCTCCGCCGACGACGTTCCCCACTACCGCATGGCGGAGGGCGCCACGAAGATCGCGGGCAGCCCCAAGTCCACGGACGCGCCGTCGCTCAAGCCCGGTCTGCACACCGACGCCATCAAGCGCGGCGAGCAGAAGTGGTACGCCGTCAATCTGGACGCCAGGACCAATGCGTACTTCTCGGCCGTCGCGGCGCCCACGCCCGGCACCAAGGTCACGGACTACGGCGACAAGCTGACCCTGAGCGTCCAGGACAGCAACGGCACGACCTGCGGCTCGGAGGCACGGCCGTCCTTCAACGGCGGCGGCATGGCGTACCCGATCGCCGACTACGTCACCCGCCGCATCGGCGCCGACCGTACGGAGTGCCAGAAGGCCGGCCCGTACTACCTCGTGATCACCCGCGAGGGATCGAAGACCTCCGGCCCCGACACCTGGCCGCTGGAGATCAACTACCTCAACGAGCCCCGGCTGGAGGGCAGTACCCCCGCCAAGCCCGGCCAGGGCACCTGGAGCACCGAAACACCGGCACCGCGTACGGACGCCACCAAGCGTCGTGCCAGGGGCGGCACCGGCTTCAATGACGCGGGCTCGGTCGCCCCGGGGGTCTGGAAGGACCGGATCAGGCCGGGCGAGACGCGCTTCTACCGCGTACCGGTGGACTGGGGACAGCGGCTCAACCTGAGCGCCGAGCTGCCGAACGCGACGTCGGCCCGGTCCTCCGCCTTCCTCGCCAGGGTGCTCGGGCTGGCCGTCTACAACCCGGCGCGCGGTGCGGTCGGCGACCCCAGCTTCGTCTCGTACACCGGGAAGCCGGCCGCCGCCAAGGAGTTCACCGCGCCGGTCGACTACGGCAACCGCTTCGACTCCACCGGCTCGGTCAACGCGATGCGGTTCGCGGGCTGGTACTACCTCGCGGTGAGCCTGCACCCCGATGCCACGCAGTACTTCCCCAAGGGCGCGGAGCTCACCCTCCGGGTGGATGTCCGGGGCACCGCCAAGGCCGGGCCCGGCTACGCGGGGCCGGCCGGCGTCTTCTCCGTCACGCCCGAGGACCAGGAGACGGCGCAGAAGGGCCAGACCGCCCAGGAGGCGGCGAAGAGCGGCACCTTGATGACGGTCGCCTACGCGGGGATCGGCACCGGTGTGGTGCTGCTGCTGGGACTGGGCGCGTGGACGCTGGTGGCCCGGCGGTCCGCGGCCGGTGCGGCGGGCCCGTCGGCCGGACCGGCTGCCGCGGGCGGGCCGGGCAGCCGGCCCACGCTGCCGGGACAGTCGACGGACTCGACCCAACAGGCGCCACAGAACACCCGGTTCGGGCCCCCACAGGGCTGGTAGCGGCGTCCCGAGGGGCAGGGTGCACCTCGGCCCCACCGGCGCCGTGGCGGTGCGTCAGGCGGCGATCAGGGCCCAGACGCCGACCGCGATGCACAGCAACGCCACGATCAGCACCGGAACCGCGACCTTCGCGGGCGGACCCGGCTTTCTGTACGGGACGGGGTGTGCCGGGGACGGCACGGTGACGGCGGTGCCCGCCGGGGGCTGTCCCGGGACCGGCAGCGGGCCCGCCGTGTAGGGGCGGGTCGCGGACCGTTCCGGGGGGACGGCGGCCGTCGGCTCGTACGCGGGCGCCGGCGGCGGGGGCGGCGCCGGTGTCGGGAGCGGCGGCACGCCGGACGACGCGGGCGGCCCGGCCGGGACGCCATTGCCGGTGGGCGTACCGCCGTGGCCGGTGACGGCGTCGCCGTGGCCCGTGAAGGTGCCGCCATGACCCGAGGGGGTGTCGCCGTGACCGGTGGGTGTGCTGCCGTGGCCCGTGTACGGGCTGCCCGGCGTGGCCCCCGGCATCGGGGTGGGCGTGGGGGCCGGGGTCGGCGGGGCGCTCGGCTCGGGCGGGGCGAGCTGGAAGCTGCCGGTGTCCGACATGGAGACCTGTCCGCGGGCCCCGGTGCCCGTGGTGGCGCCGGCCGTCGCGGGTCCCGCCGGGCCACGGGGGCGCAGCGGCCCGTCCGGCCCGAAGCCGGCCGGCAGCGGCCCTATGTGATCGAAGACCTCGACGATCTCTTCCTCGATCGTCACGTCCGGCAGGAGCTCGACCGCCGAGAGAATCGCCTTCCGCGCCCCGGTGGCCGTCTTGAACCGCGCCTCCGGATCCGGGTGCACCAGAGAGGCCAGCACCTGCCACAGCGGCTCCGGGACGCCCTCGGGCGCGTTCGGGATGCCGTGCTGGGTGAAGTGCCGGCTCATCGCCTCGGCGTCCGGCTTGGTGCCGGTGATCAGATAGAGCGCGACCAGGCCGACCGCGAACAGGTCCGCGGGGAAGTCCGGCTCGGCGCCCAGCAGTTGCTCGGGAGCGAAGTAACCGGGGGTTCCCACCACGTAGTTGGCCTCGGTGAGCCGTGGCTCGCCCTTGCGCATCGCGATGCCGAAGTCGGACAGCCGCAGATGCGGCCGCCCGGTGCCGGTGGCCTCCAACAGCACGTTCGCCGGCTTGATGTCGCGGTGCACCACCCCTTCCGCGTGCACCGCGGTCAGCCCGGCCAGCAGCTGATCCAGGAGCGTGCACACGAACCGCGGCGACAACGGGCCGTAATCCCCGATCAGATGCGCCAGCGAGCCGCCGTTCACCAGATCCATGGTGAACAGCACCTTGTCGTCGTCCGCGGCCCAGCTCGCCGGGGCCAGCACATGCGGATGGTCGATCCGCAGTGCCTGTTCGCGGACGAAGCGCAGCAGGGTGTGCGCGTCGCTCTGTTGCAGCACCTTGGCGGCGACGTAGCGGCGGCGCCGGGCGTCCCAGGCGCGCCAGACCGCGCCCACCCCACCCCGTCCGATCGGGTCGATCAGCTCATACCGACCGGCGAAGACCTCACCCATTGCGCCCCGTCCGCTTTCCGAATTCGCGACGTCCCCTGCGGCTGACTCTGGTGCGCCTCTAACTCTGGTGCGCCTCGTAATGGGCGACCGCGTCCGCGGTGCGACCGGCACCGTAGACCCGGAGGAACTCTGCCAGTTCGGGGTGAGCCGGGGCGAGGGTGTTCGCCGCATCGATGATGTCCCCGGCGTCGGCCACCGACCGCAGCAGCGACTGGATCTCCCGCACCACGCGCCGCACCGTGGTCGCCCCCGTCGACGACGTCTGCTGCGCGGTGTTGTTCAGCACCGAGCCGCCCGCCGTCTTCTTGATCTCCTCCATGCGGTCGGTGGCCTCGGCGGCGCTGACGCTGCCGTCGGCGACCTGTCCGGCCAGGTCTTGCAGCGCCTGCACCCGCTGCACCACGGCCGGGTTGCCTATCTTCGCGCGCTGCCCGCTCATCAGCTGGGACAGCATCGGGGCGGAGAGGCCCAGCACAGCGGCCAGCCGGGCCTGGTTCAGGCCGAGATCGTCGATGAGACGGCGGAACAGCGCACCCAGAGGCTCCCCGTACCAACTGCGCTGGAGCTCCCGGGCCCGCGCGGTGGCTTCCTGCTGTGCTGAGTCCATACCGTCTCCCCTGTCTCCCCGATCGCTTCGCTGCCGCGAATCTCGCGAAGCATCCTACGGAGAGCAACGGTGTGCGGCGATACCCGGTCGGGAAAGCGGTCGGACACCGGGTACCCTGGTCCGCGAAGGGGCCTTAGCTCAGTTGGTAGAGCGCTGTCTTTGCATGGCAGATGTCAGGGGTTCGACTCCCCTAGGCTCCACTCCTCAAAGCCTTCCCGATCGGCGAAATCGCTGGTCAGGAAGGCTTTTCTGGTTCTGACGGAGAGTTGGCCGCGCTCCAGGCCGGCGCCCTTCCCACCTACGCGACCGGGCCGGGCCCGCCGCCCTCGCTGGGGTGACGGGCCCGGCCCGGTGAGGTGTCCGGTGCTCCGGTGTCAGGCCGTGCCGCCGCGGCGTTCATCGGCCTCGGCCTGCTTGGCCTGGACGTCGGGGTCCAGCGCGGCGCCCTCGCTGCCGTCGACCGCGCTCAGCCGGCCGCGGTCGCTGACCTCGGTGGGAGCCGGCGGCTCGACCAGCCAGTCCGGGTTGGCCTGCTTGTCCCACCACTTCCAGGCGGCGATCGCCCCGCCGGCCAGGATGCCCAGCACGGTGAGGCGCTTGGCGAGCTTGCCGCACTTGGCCCGGCGGCTGTGCTTCTTCTGGAGCTTGGCGATCTCGGCGGCCGTCACCTGGCCGCGCAGCGCGGCGAGCGCGGCGGTACCGCGGGCGACCGCCTCCTCGCGAACCGGCTCGGCCGCGGCACGGGCGTGGGTCACCGCGTGCTCCAGCCGCGGTGCCGTGTAGTCGGCAGCCTGGCGGGCCGCCTTACGGGTCCGGCAGGCAGCCCGGGTCGCCGCGGCATCCACCTTGGGCGGCAGCGTGCCCCGGGCGTGCTCGATACGCGGGTGCAGATGCGCGTCGTACTGCGCACGTGCCTGATGAGCGGCCTCGGCCACCTTGGGGGCCGCTCGTGTGCGGGCCTCGTGAGCGAAGTGCACGGCGGCTTCCTTGGCCGTACCGGCATACGGAGCCACCACCTCCGCGGCGTGCCGCACGCTGTCCTTGGCCGTATCGGTCGCGGCGCGCACGCTTTTCTTGCGGGTCACGGGATCCTCCTCCTCGGTGGCGTGTCCGGGGCTTGGGGGTTGGTCCCCCGTGTCTTCTCTGTCGCCTGTCCACCCGTTTGAAGATCATGCCCGCTCATGCGTGGTCTGGCATGTGCGAGCGGGCATCCGGGTCATTGCGGACCTTCCGGAGTCTTGTTGACGACAATGCCACGATTCGCCGCTCCCGGCGCTGGAAATACGCACGAAAACCGGCAAGAGGTGCGCGCAGGACGGCGCGCACAGGGCGCGCGGAGGCCTTCGGCGGGCCGGTCCATGCGAGGATCAGGAACCGTCAGTGAAGACTTATGGAAGGTAGAACGTGGCTGAGCAGCTCTACGCCACCCTGAAGACGAACCAGGGCGACATCGAGATTCGGCTCCTGCCGAACCATGCACCGAAGACGGTCAAGAACTTCGTCGAGCTCGCCAAGGGTGAGCGGGAGTGGACGCACCCGGCGACCGGCAAGAAGTCCACGGACCGGCTCTACGACGGCACCGTCTTCCACCGGGTGATCAGCGGCTTCATGATCCAGGGCGGCGACCCGCTGGGCAACGGCACCGGCGGCCCCGGCTACGAGTTCGGGGACGAGTTCCACCCCGACCTGGCCTTCAACAAGCCGTACCTGCTGGCCATGGCCAACGCCGGGCCGGGCACCAACGGCTCGCAGTTCTTCATCACCGTCGGGGCCACCGCGTGGCTGACCGGCAAGCACACCATCTTCGGTGAAGTCAGCAACGAGGCGAGCAAGAAGGTCGTCGACGCCATCGCCGCCACCCAGACCAACCCGCGCACCGACCGTCCGCTCCAGGACGTCGTGATCGAGTCGGTGGCAGTCGAGACCCGCTGACCCGCGTCGCCGGCCCCGGACGGATCCGGGGAACCATTGCGCCCCGCCCGGTCGTACATCAGGCGGGGCGCGACGCTCGTCCACGGGGCCGGAGGCCGGGCGGAGAAGGCGAAGCGCTGACGCGCCCGGACGGAGAGGACGAGGGGACGGATGGACCAGGTGCCAGGCAGCCCGAAGGAGCCGCAGGACGCGCGGGATGACGATGGCCTGCCGGGCTGCCACCGCCACCCCGATCGCCCCACCGGCATCCGCTGCACCCGCTGTGACCGGCCCATATGCCCCGAGTGCATGGTCAGTGCCTCGGTCGGCTTCCAGTGCCCGGAGTGTGTGCGGGGCGGTGGCGGCACCGGCCACGCACCGCAGGCCGCCGCGCCGCGCACGATCGCGGGCGGCACGATCGCGGCCGATCCGCGGCTGATCACCAAGATCCTGCTGGGCCTCAACGCCGCCGTGTTCGTCGCCGTGCTGGCGACGGGCGGTGACCTGAGCCCGCTGGTCAACCGGCTCGATCTGCTCGGGCTCGCCGCCGACCCGAGCCGGTATCAGCTCATCGGTGTCGCCGAGGGCGAGTGGTACCGCCTGCTGACCGCGATGTTCCTGCACCAGCAGATCGCGCACTTCGCGTTCAACATGCTCTCGCTGTGGTGGCTGGGTCCGCCGCTGGAGGCGGCGCTCGGCCGGCTGCGGTTCATCGCGCTCTATCTGCTCGCCGGCCTGGGTGGCAGCGCCCTGTCGTATCTCCTCGCCGCGCCGGGCCAGCCCTCGCTGGGCGCCTCCGGCGCGATCTTCGGGCTGCTCGGTGCCACGGCCGTACTCCTGCGGCGGCTGAATTACGACATGAAGCCGGTGCTGATCCTGCTCGGCATCAACCTGGCCTTCACGTTCCTGTGGCCGAACATCGCCTGGCAGGCTCATGTCGGGGGCCTGGTGGTGGGCGCCGTGGTGGCGTTCGGGATGGTGCATGCGCCGCGCGACCGCCGGACGCTGGTGCACGCCGCGACCTGCGCGGTGGTGTTCCTGGCGATCACCGCGGTGGTGTGGGTACGGACTCTTCAGCTGGTGGGCTGAGAGTCCGTCCCGGCACGTTGTCCACAGTGCGTGGCCGATCTTGTGCATGCTGTGCGGAAGTTTCCTTCCGCTCCGCTTCGGGCTGCGTTTCCCCAGCAAGGAACGGGGGAGCCGCAGCCCGGCGGAGGGTGCCGCCGATCACACCGGCGTCAACCTCCGGAGGGTTATCCACAGATCTTCTGAAGTTTTCCCCGGCTGTGGATAACCGTGTGGATGGCCTTGGGCAGGGCTTGCGCTACTTCCACTGGGTGGATACGCCGAAGCCCACCGCGATGAAGCCGAAGCCGCACACGATGTTCCAGTTGCCCATGGCCGCGATCGGCAGATCGCCCTCGGAGACGTAGAACATCACGATCCACACCAGCCCGATCAGGAACATCGCCAACATCAGCGGCGCCACCCAACCACGGCCTGAGCTCATCTTCAGGTTGGTGGTCTTCGCCGGCGGCGGCGTGAAGTCGTCCTTCTTGCGGATCCGTGACTTCGGCACGAGGAACTCTCCTGTCGATGCGCTGCTCCCCCGCTCTCCTGGTCGCTCGAGCGGGCGGTGCCCCCATCCGCGGGGGAGGTACGAGGTGTACGCCAGGGCGCGGACGCGGTGGGGAGCGGATTCCTTTCCCGGGCGTCCGTTAGCGTAGTGCTTCCGTGGCGTCGTAAGGAGTAAGGGTACGTTGAGCAATTCCGCTGACTCCCCCGACCGCCCCACCCGTTCCCGCCTGCGGCCCGTACGGCTCCTCACCCTGGTCGTGTTCGCGCTCGCCGGGCTGTTGTTCTGGCTGAGCTTCGACACCGCACGGGGCACGAATCTCCGCTCGGACGACTCGATGCTGCGGCTGTCCGACCTCATCCAGGAACGCAGCCACAAGAACGGCGCCCAGGACGACCGCAACGCCACCCTGCGGGAAGAGGTCGACGCGCTCGCGCAGCGCGACAACGGCAGCTCCCGGGCCGAGGAGGCCAAGCTCAAGGCGCTGGAGAAGAACGCCGGCACCAAGCCGGTGAAGGGGCAGGGCGTGACGGTCACGCTCACCGACGCCCCGCCCAACGCCACCGCCAAGATCCCCGGGTTGCCCGAGCCGCAGCCCAACGACCTGGTCATCCACCAGCAGGATCTCCAGGCCGTGGTGAACGCCCTGTGGCACGGCGGCGCCAAGGGCATCAAGGTCATGGACCAGCGGCTGATCTCCACCAGCGCGGTGCGCTGCGTCGGCAACACCCTGATCCTCCAGGGCCGGGTCTACTCCCCGCCGTACAAGGTCACCGCCGTCGGCAACCGCGAGGCCCTCACCAACGCGCTGACCGCGTCCCCCGCCATCCAGAACTACCTCCAGTACGTGAACGCCTACGGCCTGGGCTGGAAAGTCGACCAGCACGAGGCGGTGACTCTTCCCGGCTACTCCGGCACAGTGGATCTCCACTACGCACAGCCTGTGAAGCCGTAGCCCGCACGCCGCGGGCGCCGGGGAGGGGCGGGGCCGGATGACGCTGCGGAGCCGGACGACGGTGCGGTGGATCGTGCGGACGCTCAGCGAGATCTGTGTGACCGCCGGCGCACTGATCGTGCTCTTCGTGGCCTACCTCCTCTTCTGGACCGGCGTACGGGCCGACAGCGCCATGGACGGCGAGATCGGCAGGCTCCGGCACCAGTGGTCGACGGGCCGGGGCACCGCCCCCGACCGCACACCGGCCCCCGATGACGACGCCACTCCGGCCGAGCGGCCCCGCCGCTACACCCCGGCCACCTCGTTCGCCGTCATGTACATCCCGCGCCTGGGCGCCGACTGGACCAAGCCCGTCCTGGAAGGCACCGCGACCGACGTCCTCAAGCGTGGCCTCGGCCATTACGCCCGCACCGCCCGTCTCGGCGAGATCGGCAACTTCTCCGTCGCCGGCCACCGCCGGACCTACGGCGACCCCTTCAAGGACTTCCCGCGGCTGCGCCCCGGCGACGCGGTGGTGCTGACCGACGGCACGACCTGGTTCACCTACCGCATCGACAACCGGCCCTACACGACGCTGCCCGGCGACATCGGGGTGATCGACCCCGTCCCGCGGAAGTCCGGCTTCAACGGCCCCGGACGCTATCTCACGCTGACCACCTGCGAGCCGGAATGGGGCCACAGCCACCGGCTGATCGCCTGGGCACACCTGGATTCCACCCAACCCGTGGCACAGGGAAGGCCATCGGCTTTGACCGGCTGACCCACCTGGGCCCGCCCTCGCCCCTTACTCTGGTGTCGCAATCGACATCGTCATCGGCATCGGCAAGGGGACAGCGACAGCATGTACGGCTGGATCTGGCGGCATCTGCCGGGCAACACATGGGTGAAAGCGCTGATTTCCCTGGTGCTCGTGCTGGCGGTCGTCTTCGTGCTTTTCCAGTACGTCTTTCCGTGGGCGGAGCCGCTGCTCCCCTTCAATGACGTCACTGTCGATGAAGGGATGGCCGCCCGATGACCGCACGGATTCTCGTCGTCGACAACTACGACAGCTTCGTCTTCAACCTCGTCCAGTACCTCTACCAACTCGGCGCCGAATGTGAGGTGCTGCGCAACGACGAGGTCGCGACGCGGCACGCCCAGGACGGCTTCGACGGGGTGCTGCTGTCGCCCGGCCCCGGCACACCCGAGCAGGCCGGCGTCTGCGTCGACATGGTCCGGCACTGCGCGGACACCGGCGTCCCGGTCTTCGGCGTCTGCCTGGGCATGCAGTCGATGGCGGTCGCGTACGGCGGCGTGGTGGACCGCGCCCCCGAGCTGCTGCACGGCAAGACCTCGCTGGTCCACCACGAGGACGTCGGCGTCTTCTCCGGGCTGCCGTCCCCCTTCACCGCCACCCGCTATCACTCCCTCGCGGTCGAGCCGGACACCGTCCCCGACGAACTGATCGTCACCTCTTGGACGGAAGCCGAAGGCGTACCCGGGGGACGGATCGTCATGGGCCTGCGGCACCGCGAACTCCGGGTCGAGGGCGTCCAGTTCCACCCCGAGTCGGTACTGACGGAGTGGGGGCACCGGATGCTCGCCAACTGGCTCGTCGAATGCGGTGACAAGGGGGCGGTGGAGCGCTCGACGGGGCTGGCCCCGGTGGTCGGCAAGGCAGGCGGGTGACCGCCCTGCGCCCGGAACGTGAAGGGAGATCCTACGAGCCGAACGAGCCGGACCGGTCCTCCACTCCGCAGGACCCGTACCGGCAGCCCGATCCGTTCGAGGCGGCAGTGGAGCGGCTGGCCGACCCGCTGACCGATCCGCTGCCCGGCCAGACGCCCCCGGCACCCGCGCCCGGCCCGTACGGACAGCCGGGTCGTGGCCGCCGGCGGGGCAAACCCGCTCAGGAGGGCGGGAGGCAGGGCTCACCGTGGTTCCGCCCGCATCTGGAACCCGAAGAGCCGTCCCGGCCGGATCCGCAGGCGTACGGCCCTCAGACGGCCGCCTACGGCCAGGCGTACGGCGCCGGCTACGTCCCCCGACCCGCCACCGCCGAGTCGATATCCCGGCGCGAAGCCGCCCCGGAGGCACCGGCGTCCCCGGCCCCCGCTCCGCGGGTGAGCCCGACTCCGGCCGTGAGCCCCACTCCGGCCGGGGCCGCTGCCCCCGCCTCGCGGCAGGACGACGAGACCATGGCGCTGCGGCAGGCGGAGAAGCCTGACGGGGACAGCGTTTCACGTGAAACAGGCACGACGGTTTCACGTGAAACCGCGACAGGGACCCCGGCGCCCGGGGGCCGAGCGGCCCGGCGCAAGGCCGCGCAGGAGGCCGCCAAGCGGGGCGGCAGGCGCGGACGCCACACTGGCTCCGCCGCCGCTACAGCGGCCGCTGCTTCCGCTTCCGAACCGGCCTCCGCCCCCATGTCCCGGCTGGAGGCCCGGCAGGCCGCACGAGCCGCCAAGGACAGCCCCAGCCTGATCGCCAGCCGCGCGCTGGGCGAGGTCTTCATCACCCTCGGCGTGCTGATGCTGCTGTTCGTCACCTATCAGCTCTGGTGGACGAATGTGCTGGCCGAGCAGGAGGCGGGCGGCGCCGCCAACAACCTTCAGCACGAATGGGACAAGGGCGGCGGCGAGAAGAAGAACCTCGCGGACGGCGAGCGCTTCGGGATCATGTATATCCCCAAGCTGGATGTGAAGGCGCCGATAGCCGAGGGGATCGACAAGCACAAGGTGCTGGACCACGGCCTGATCGGTCACTACGACAAGAACAGCGGGATCAAGACCGCGATGCCCTGGGACAAGAAGGGCAACTTCGCGGTGGCGGCCCATCGCAACACGCACGGCGAGCCGTTCCGCTACGTCAACCGGCTCACCAAGGGCGACAAGATCATCGTCGAGACGAAGAGCTCGTACTACACCTACGAGATGGAGAGCATCCTCCCGCAGACGTCGCCGAGCAACACCAGCGTGATCGGCCCGGTGCCGCCCGGCTCGGGATTCACCGGGCCCGGCCGCTACATCACCCTGACGACCTGCACCCCGGAGTTCACCAGTACCTATCGGATGATCGTCTGGGGCAAGATGGTCGACGAGCGGCCGCGGAGCAAGGGCAAACCGGATGCGCTCGCCGGCTGAGCAAACATAAGAGGGGTGCTACGCGGTGACTGCCACCGGAAACGACGAGGCATGCGACCGGTCCGCGCCGCCACTCAAGCCGCGCCGGGTGCGCCGGGCCCTCGCCTCCATCGTCAGTGTCATCGGTGAGCTGCTGATCACGGTCGGGCTGATCCTGGGCCTGTTCGTCGCCTACTCCTTGTGGTGGACCAACGTCCTCGCCGACCGCGAAGCGCACAAGCAGGGCGACCAGGTGCGCCGGCACTGGGCGAGCAACGGGCCCAAGGGGCCGGGCGAGCTGGACACCAAGGACGGCATCGGGTTTCTGCACGTACCGGCGATGAACAACGGCGAGGTCCTGGTCGAGAAGGGCACCGACTCCGAGATCCTCAACGAGGGGGTGGCCGGCTATTACACCAAGCCGGTCAAGTCGGGGCTGCCCAAGGACAAGAAGGGCAACTTCACCCTCGCCGCGCACCGCGACGGCCACGGCGCGAAGTTCCACAACATCGACAAGCTCAAGGACGGCGACCCGATCGTCTTCGAGACCAAGGACACCTGGTACGTCTACAAGGTCTTCGCGACCCTGCCGGAGACCTCGAAGTTCAACGTGGATGTCCTCGACGACATCCCGAAGGAATCCGGCAAGCGCAAGGCGGGCCGCTACATCACCCTCACGACCTGCACCCCGGTCTACACCTCGACCTACCGCTATGTCGTCTGGGGCGAACTGGAGCGGACCGAGAAGGTCGACGCGGACCGCACGCCCCCGAAGGAACTCCGCTAGGCCGCGCGGCCCGCGGAGCTTCCCAGGAGGGCCTGCGCTCCTCAGTAGGGCCCCGGCACTCCCCGGCGGGGCCCCGACCCTCCCGCCTCCGGACCCGCCTTCGCAGAACAGAAAGCCCCGGCGCCCTCTGAAGGGCTGCCGGGGCTTCGTGTCTGCCGGGCCGAAGCGGCCGGGCTGCTAGCCGAACGGTCCGCCGATGAATCCGCCGCCGTCATCGCCGCCGTTGCCGTTGCCGCCCCCGCCGCCGCCGATGGTGGTCAGCGTCACGGTGGTGGTCTTGGGGTCGGACGGTGTCGTCGGCTGCGGGTCCTGGGCGGCCACGCGGGCGTTGTCGTCCGGCGAGCTGCCACCGGCGAACTGGATGTTGGTGAAGCCGGCCTGCTGGAGCGCCTTCTTCGCGTCCTTCACCGTCTGGCCGACGACACTCGGAACCGGCGTCTGCGCCCCCGCCTTGCCGACCGTGAGGGTCACGGTGGAGCCGAGCTTGGCCGGGGTGTTTCCGTCAGGGCTCTGGCTCTGCACCTTGCCGACCTGGGCCGGATCGGTGACGTCCTGCTCGATCTTGTTGACCTCGAAGCCCAGGTCCTCAAGCTGCTTCTTGGCCGCCTCGAAGTCCTGGCCCGTGACGGGCGGGACATTTGCCTTCGGGGACTCCTGAGCAACGGTGAGGACGATCTCCGTGCTCTTGGCCGCCTCGCTCTGGGCCTTGGGATTCTGGGCGATCACGGTGCCCGGGTTCCGGTCGGACTCCTTCTTGACCGGTCGGACATTCGTGAAGCCCTTGCGCTTGAGGCGTTCGACCGCCTTTTCGTACGAGAAGTCCTCCACGTCCGGAACGGTCACCTTGATGGCCCCGGTGCACAGCGTGACCTTGACCGCCTCATCCTTCTCGACCTCGCCGCCGGCCTTCGGGGTCTGCTCGGTGACCTGGCCCCGCTTGACGTTGTCGCAGGCCTTGCGGCCCGCCTCGGCGACCTTGAAGCCGCCGTTCCGGCCGGACGCCTTGGCATCCTTGAAGGACTTGCCGATGAGGCTGGGCACCGGTGTCGTGCCGCCGCCGTTGGTCTTGGTGAACATCGCCTTGCCGATGAAGATCGCACCGATCAGGACGAGGACCGCCGCGATCACCAGCAGGATCGTCGAGGTGTTGCTCTTCTTCTGGCCGCCACCGCGGCGGCGGTCGCCGCGGTCGTCATAGCCGTAGCCCCCGTCGTCCGGGTTCATCGGCGGAAGCATGGAGGTCTGGCCGGCCGGGTCCTGCGGACGCAGCATGGTGGTCGGCTGGTCCTGGTCGTAGCCGCCCGCGCCCATCGCGGAGGCCGCCGCGACCGGCTGGCCGTCCAGTGCCGCCTCGATGTCGGCACGCATCTCGTCGGCCGACTGATAGCGGTAGTCCGGGTCCTTGACCAGCGCCTTCAGGACGATGGCGTCCATCTCCGGCGTGATCTCGGGGTCGAAGTTGCTCGGCTTCTGCGGCTCCTCGCGGACATGCTGATAGGCCACCGCGACCGGTGAGTCACCGACGAACGGCGGCCGTACCGTGAGCAGTTCGTAGAGCAGACAGCCGGTGGAGTACAGGTCGGAGCGGGCGTCGACCTGCTCGCCCTTGGCCTGCTCGGGCGAGAGGTACTGGGCCGTACCGATGACCGCCGCGGTCTGCGTCATCGTCATGCCGGCATCACCCATGGCCCGGGCGATACCGAAGTCCATGACCTTGACCTGGCCGGTGCGCGTCAGCATGACGTTGGCCGGCTTGATGTCGCGGTGGACGATGCCGGCCCGGTGGGAGTACTCCAGAGCCTGGAGGACGCCGGTGGTCATCTCCAGCGAGCGCTCGGGCAGCAGCTTTCTTCCGGAGTGCAGCAGCTCACGGAGCGTGGAGCCGTCGACGTACTCCATGACGATGTACGGGATCGAGACACCGTCGACGTAGTCCTCGCCGGTGTCGTAGACCGCGACGATCGACGGATGGTTCAGCGAGGCGGCCGACTGGGCCTCACGGCGGAACCGGGCCTGGAAGGACGGGTCACGGGCGAGGTCCACCCGCAGCGTCTTCACAGCCACGGTGCGGCCCAGGCGGGTGTCATGCGCGAGGTACACCTCGGCCATGCCACCGCGGCCGAGCACCGAGCCCAGCTCGTACCGGCCGCCGAGGCGACGCGGCTCTTCCATAAGCTTCTCCAGCCCTCTCCGTCAGTCCCGACCGCACCGGTGTGTGGTCCGGCGGTGTGCTGTCCGGGCATACGGTACCCGCCACGCCGTACCGGACCGGGCCGGAGCCGCAACCTGATACGTGACCGCTATTGGCATGATCCGCGTCACTTCTCGCCTTCGAGTACCGCCTGCATGACGCGCTTCGCCACCGGAGCTGCGAGCTTGCCGCCGGCGATGTCATCGCGGAGCGTGTCGGATCCCTCAATGACGACGGCCACCGCGACGGGGGTGCCCTTGTCGGTCTTGGCGTAGGAGATGAACCAGGCGTACGGATTGTCCTTGTTGTTCTCGCCGTGCTGTGCGGTTCCGGTCTTACCGCCGACGGTGACGCCCGGGATCTGGGCGTTGGTTCCCGTACCCGACTTGACCACGGTCTCCATGATGCTCTGGACCTTCTGCGCGTTCTCCGGGCTGAGCGGCTGGCTCATCTCCTGCGGAGTGTGCTGCTGGACCACATTGAGGTTCGGCGCGACCAGCTTGTCGACCATGTACGGCTTCATCAGCTTGCCGCCGTTGGCGACCGCCGAGGCGACCATGGCCATCTGGAGCGGCGTGGCCCGGTTGGAGGCCTGGCCGATGCCCGCCATCGCGTTCTGCGGCCGGTTGTCCTTGGGGAAGATGCTCTCCGAGGCGCGGACCGGGGTGTAGATCTCCGGGTTGTTGAAGCCGAACTTCTCCGCCTCGTCCATCATCTTCTTGTTGCCGAGGTCGGCGCTGATCTTGCCGAACACGGTGTTGCAGGACACCCGCAGCGCTTCCCGGAGGGTGGCGTTCTTGCAGGGGATGTTGCCCTCGTTCTTCAGCTCGATGCCCGAGGTGTCGGGGAGCGTGTAGGGCAGCGGCGACCGGGTGTTGGAGTCGACGTCGTCGTAGAGACCGTTCTCCAGAGCGGCCGAGGCCGTGACGACCTTGAAGGTGGAGCCGGGCGGGTAGGTCTGGCGCAGCGCCCGGTTGAGCATCGGCTCGTCGGGGTTCTTCTTCTTCTGGAGCGCGAGGTACGCCTCGGCGTCCTTGTTGCTCATCCCGGCGAAGGTGGAGGGGTCGTAGGACGGGGTGCTGGCCAGGGCCAGGATCGCGCCGGTCTCCGGGTTGATCGCGGCGACCGCGCCCTTCTGGTGGCCGAGACCCTCGAAGGCGGCCTTCTGGGCCTTGCCGTCAAGGGTGGTCACCACGTTGCCGCCCTTCTGCTTGCTGCCGGTGAACATGTCGACCGTGCGGCTGAAGAAGAGCCTGTCGTCGGTGCCGCTGAGAATGCCGTCGTTGAGCTTCTCGAGCTGGTTGGCGTCGAAGGCCTGCGAGGCGTAGCCGGTGACCGGCGCCCACATCTTGCCGTTCTTGTACGTCCGCTTGTACTTGAAGTCGCCGCTGTCGGTGGTCGTGGAGCCGGTGATGGCCTTGCCGTCCACGATGATGTTGCCGCGCGGGGTGCTGTAGCGCTCGATGGCGACCCGGCGGTTGTGCGGGTCGTTCTTGAGCTCGTCACCCTGGACGAACTGCACCCAGTTGACGCGGACCAGCAGGGCGAGGACGAGCAGGCCGCAGAAGATCGCGACCCGGCGCAGAGGCTTGTTCACGGACGGACCACCTGGGTCATCTCGGCGTCGGTGGAGGGGGCGGGGGCCGGCGCCGGGCGGCGCGCGGTGTCACTGATCCGCAGCAGGATGGCGACCAGTGCCCAGTTGGCGATCACGGACGAGCCACCCTGGGCGAGGAACGGCATCGTCATACCCGTCAGCGGGATCAGGCCCGTCACACCGCCGGCGACGACGAAGACCTGAAGGGCGAAGGCACCGGACAGGCCGATCGACAGCAGCTTGCCGAACGGGTCGCGGGCCGCCAGCGCCGTACGGATACCGCGCTCGATCAGCAGGCCGTACAGCAGCAGGATGGCCATCAGTCCGGCGAGCCCGACCTCCTCGCCGACCGTGGCGAGGATGTAGTCACTCTTCGGCGCGATACCGAGGATGAGGCGGGAGTAGCCCTGGCCCAGTCCGGAGCCGAGGATGCCGCCGGAGCCGAAGGAGTACATGGCCTGGGCGGTCTCGGTGACACCGCCGTCGAGCAGCTCCAGCGGGTTGAGCCAGTTGTGGACACGCGTCTGGACGTGCGACTCGAAGGTCGCCACCGCGACCGCGCCGCCCGCGCTGAGCAGCAGACCGAACACGATCCAGCTGGTCCGCTCGGTCGCCACGTACAGCATCACGACGAACAGGCCGAAGAACAGCAGCGAGGTACCGAGGTCGGTCTCGAAGACCAGGATCATCAGGCTCAGCGCCCAGATGACGAGGATCGGGCCGAGGTCGCGGCCGCGGGGGAGGTAGAGCCCCATGAAGCGGCGGCTGGCCAGGGCAAGCGCGTCCCGCTTCACCATCAGATAGCCGGCGAAGAAGATCGCGATGATGATCTTCGCGAACTCACCGGGCTGGAGCGAGCCGAGACCCGGGATCGTGATCCAGATCTTCGCGCCGTTCACTCCGGGGAAGAACATCGGCGCGACCAGCAGCACCAGCGCGACCACCATCGAGATGTAGGTGTAGCGCTGGAGGACGCGGTGATCCTTGAGGAAGATCAGGATGCCCAGGAAGAGCGCGACGCCGAACGTCGACCACATCAGCTGGTTGGGGGCCATCGCCTTGCCCAGCGACGGTTCCTGGTCCAGCCGCCAGATGAAGATCAGTCCCAGGCCGTTGAGCAGGGTGGAGATGGGCAGCATCAGCGGGTCGGCGTACGGCGCCCACTTGCGGACGACGAGATGCGCGACGCCCGCCAGCAGGCCCAGCCCGAGGCTGTAGCCCAGCACACCGGCCGGCACCGTACCGTCCTTCGCCAGACCGACGTTGACGTATGCGAACACCGGAATCAGCACCGCGAACACGAGCATCGCGAGCTCGGTGTTGCGGCGGCTCGGGGCTCCGATGGTGCCGATGGTGGTGGTGTTGGTGGTGCTGCTGCTCATGTGATCTACGGCCCCCTACGCCCTCACTGCTGGGTGCTGCAATTCTTTTCCAGCTTCTGCTGCTCCTGGGAAGGGGCCTGGCTGGGAGTGGCTGTGGGAGACGGAGACGTGGTCGCCGCCAGCGCGCCGGCCGTGCCGGTGCCGCCGTTCTTGCCGGTGCTGCCGGGCTTGGCGCTCGGCGAAGCGGGCTGCGACGGGGAACCGGGCTTGCTCGGCGTGCCCGTCTGGCCGTGGCCCGGGTGGCGCGCCGCATCACGCTCGGCGGCCTCCCGCTGCTCCTTACTACGGCAGGCGTTGGCCTGCTTGCTCAGCTCGGTGACCTTTTCGCTCGCTTGCGTGCGATTGTCGACCGCGATCGTCTCCTTGACCTGATTGCGCTGATACGGCGGCAGGTACTTGAGTTCGATCTCGGGGTGCTCCTCGTCCACATCATTGAGCCTGATCCACGCGAGGTCCTGGCTGATACCCCGGTAGAGCGCGATGTGGTCGTCCTTGGCACCGACGAAGTACTGGGTCTGCGTCCAGTTGTAGCCCGCGTAGCAGCCGCCGCCCACGACGGCCAGCGCCAGCGCAATGAACAGTGACCGCTTGAGCCACCGCCCGCGCCGCCGGGGCTTGACGAAGTCCTCGTCCATGAACGCGCCGAACGAGCCGTGCGGCGGCCCGCCGACCTCCGGATCACCGCTGCCGGGCGGCCCGAAGGCACCACCGGGCGCACCCGGGTTCGGCCCGCCGGGCCGGCCGAGCTCGGCGGCCCGGGCGGCGGGTGTCTGCATCGTGCTCGGGTCGCTGAGCTGGTGCTGGTTCTCCGCGACGGCACCGACGATGACCGGGGTGTCGTTGAGCTGGCCGGCCAGCGTCTCGTTGCCGTCCACGTCCAGGACGTCGGCGACGATGCAGGTGATGTTGTCGGGTCCGCCGCCGCGCAGCGCGAGCTGGATCAGCTCCTGCACCGTCTCCTGCGGACCGTGGTAGCTGGCGAGGGTCTCCTCCAGCGTCTGGTGGCTGACCACCCCGGACAGCCCGTCCGAGCAGATCAGATACCGGTCGCCGGCCCGCACCTCGCGGATCGACAGATCGGGCTCGACATGATCGCCGCTGCCCAGCGCCCGCATCAGCAGCGACCGCTGCGGATGGGTGGTGGCTTCCTCTTCGGTGATCCGGCCCTCGTCGACCAGCCGCTGCACCCAGGTGTGGTCCTGGGTGATCTGGGTCAGGACGCCGTCGCGCAGCAGGTACGCCCGCGAGTCGCCGACGTGGACGAGGCCGAGCCGCTGCCCGGTCCACAGCAGGGCGGTCAGGGTCGTGCCCATGCCCTCCAGCTGGGGGTCCTCCTCGACCATCACCCGCAGCTGGTCATTGGCGCGTGTGACGGCCGTGCCCAGGGAGGTGAGGAGGTCGGAGCCGGGGACGTCGTCGTCGAGCTGGACGAGGGTGGAGATCACCTCGGACGAGGCGACCTCACCGGCGGCCTGGCCGCCCATGCCGTCGGCGATGGCGAGCAGCCGTGGCCCGGCGTAGCCGGAGTCCTCGTTGCCCTCGCGGATCATGCCCTTGTGCGATCCGGCGGCGAAGCGCAGTGACAGACTCATGCGCACCTCACCCGTCGGCTCGGGGTACAGCCGGTCTCTTCGAGCCACACTGCCCACCCTCCGGTCGGGAGCACGCCCGGGTCCGCCGAGTGGACCGCCGCGGCTCGCTCGCTCCGCTCGCTCATTGTCGTACTACTTCCGCAGCTCGATGACGGTCTTGCCGATGCGGATCGGGGCTCCCAGCGGAATCGGTGTCGGGGTCGTCAGTCGGGTCCGGTCCAGGTACGTGCCGTTGGTGGAACCGAGGTCCTCGACGATCCACTGGCCGTCACGGTCCGGGTAGATCCTGGCATGCCTGCTGGACGCGTAGTCGTCGTCCAGCACGATCGTGGAGTCGTGTGCTCGGCCCAGAGAGATGGTCTGGCCTTGGAGGGCGACGGTGGTGCCGGTCAGCGAGCCTTCGGAGACCACGAGCTTCGTGGGCGCTCCGCGGCGCTGCCGGTTGTTGTTGCCGCGGCCGCCTTCCTGGCGGCGCTGCTGCTGCGGCGGCGCGGCAGCCTGACGCTGCGCACGCGCTTCCTGCCCGCCGCGACGGGCGGCACCGCGTTGTGTGACGCGCGTGCCGAACAGATCGCTGCGGATGACCTGAACGGCCACGATGACGAACAGCCACAGTACGGCGAGGAAACCCAACCGCATGACCGTGAGGGTCAGCTCTGACATTGCCCCCGCTTCACCCTTCGGCTTGCCGGTAAACGATGGTGGTACTGCCCACGACAATCCGCGAGCCGTCGCGGAGATTAGCGCGGGTGGTGTGCTGCCCGTCTACCACGATGCCGTTCGTGGAACCCAGATCCTGGATCGTGGGGGGCGTTCCGACCCGGATCTCACAGTGACGCCGGGAGACACCCGGGTCGTCGATCCGTACGTCAGCGTCGGTGCTGCGACCCAGCACGAGCGTGGGTCGCGAGATCTGGTGGCGGGTGCCGTTGATCTCGATCCAGCGCCTGGTTTGCGCGTGGGGCTGCGGTCCTGCACCGGGCGGTGCCGTACGGGGTACGGACTGTGCGCCGCCGGGAGGCGGGGACGAAGGCATGGGGGGCGGGCTCACATGGCCGCCGCCGGGCTGGCCGCCGCGAGGCGCCGCGGCGGAGCGCCGGTCGGCCGCCGGGCCCGGCTGGTCCTGCGAGGAGCTGGAGGCGAGCGTGCGGCTGCGCACGCGGTACAGGCCGGTGTCGAGATCGTCGGCCTTCTCCAGATGGACCTTGATCGAGCCCATGAAGGTGTACCGCTGCTGCTTGGCGTAGTCGCGGACCATGCTGGAGAGCTCGTCGCCGAGCTGCCCGCTGTAGGGGCTCAGCCGCTCGTAGTCGGGGGTGCTCAGCTCGACGATGAAGTCGTTGGGGACGACCGTGCGGTCGCGGTTCCAGATGGTGGCGTTGTTGTCGCACTCGCGCTGTAGCGCGCCGGCGATCTCAACGGGCTGCACCTCGGACTTGAACACCTTGGCGAAGGTGCCGTTGACGAGACCTTCGAGACGCTGCTCGAAACGCTTCAGTACTCCCACGGGGCACCTCCTTCCTCAGTCTTCGTCGGGGTCGTCCTGATCGAGTCGTCCTGATACTGCTTACTGATCGTATCCACGCGTAGGGAAATCGGCTGGTTCCCCTTTCCCGCCTTGAGGACGAGTGTCGCCCCTCACAGGGTTGCCCGGTGCTTGTCTGCTCCTTGTCCAGTGCTTGTGCACTGCGATCGTAGATGTGCCCCGAAGACAGTGTCCCGCAACCGTCGACCACTCCGGCCGGGCGGGGGCCGGAGTCGGACATGACGCGGGACCGGCCGGGTCGGCCGGCCCCGAGGCGGACCGGGTGGCCCGCACCCTGATTGCGGCTACCGCGAGTGTGACCCCTAGGGGCGGCGCGCGGCGAATGCCCGGGGTGGGGCGGGGTGCCGCCCGGGTTGCCGCAGGGCGGGGACCGGGGGAAAGGCGTGTGAAGTCACCCCTGACAGCGTGCTAGTGTTCTGGATGTCGGCAGGCGCTCGCACAAGACCCGGACGGAATAGCCCGGATCACGTGAGAGAATCAACCGGCAGCACCCATGCGCGGGTGGCGGAATAGGCAGACGCGCTGGATTCAGGTTCCAGTGCCCGAAAGGGCGTGGGGGTTCAACTCCCCCCTCGCGCACAGATGAGACCCCCGGTCTCCGGAGAAATCCGGAGACCGGGGGTCTTTCGTTGTGTTCGTCACTTGTTGCCCATGTCACGGGTGCGGGGCTCCGGCGGCAGCCTCAGCCGGGCCGTTGAGGGCTACGTCACATCCGTGCCCTCCACCGCCCTCGCCGGGCCCGTTTCCGCCCGCGCCCCCGATCGCCACGTGGCCTCCGTCACCCGGCGATCTCCGTGACGACCGTACGGAAGGCGCGGACGCGGGCGTTTTCGCGGGCGGTGTGGTGGACCAGGCCCAGGACCGATCCCGGCAGGCCGGTGACGGGGACGAAGACGAGGTCGCGGCGGCCGTGGTAGTCGGCGGTGGGGCGGCACAGCAGCATGCCGCCGCGGTCGGCTGCGGCGAGGGTGAGGCCCTCCTGGAGCGTGCTGACGGCGGGACCGGCGGGGATCGGCCGCCCCTGCGGTGTGGTGGCCGGGGCGTGGGCCGCGCGCCAGTACGCGGGCGCCGGGCCGGCCGCGGAAATCAGGGGGGTGGTCGCCAGATCCTCGGCGCCGATGGTGGCGCGGGACGCCAGGGGGTGCCGTACGGAGACGGCGAGGGTCTGCTGCTGGGCCGGGAAGACGGGGCCGAGGGTGAGATCGGGCTCGGTCACGGGCAGCAGCGTGACGGCCGCGTCGACCGCGCCGCTGCGCAGCGCGCCGAAGGGGTCGCACAGCGGGATCTCGACGATCTCGGTCGCGCAGCCCGGGTGGCGGCGGTGGAAGACGTCGAGAGCCCGCATGATCCGGTCGTCGGCGGTGCCCTGGAAGCCGACCGTCAGCCGGCCGTCGATACCGCGGGCGGCGCTGCGGGCGCGCTCCACGGTGCCGCGCAGCGCGTCGTAGGCGGGGCGCAGCGACGTACGGAACTCCTCGCCGAGCGGGGTCAGGCGGACCCGGCGGCTGGTGCGGTCCACGAGACGGGCGCCGATCCGGGACTCCAGGGCGCGCAGCAACTGGCTGACGCGGCTCTGCGAGACATAGAGCCGCTCGCCGGTGCGGCCGAAGTGCAGCTCCTCGGAGAGTACGAGGAAGCATTCCAGTTCGCGGAGTTCGAGGCCGGGGGCGGGCAGGCCGGTGGTGGCGGTCGGGCCGCTCATGGGTGCCTCCGGGGATCGGTCGGTGGTCTGCACGGGGATCGATGAGCCCTGCTCATAGAAGCGTGAGAGGTGGGCCGTTGTTCCCCCGTGAGGGCGGGCGTTGGCTTGGGGGCATGACGAACATCGAGGGCGGGGCGGCGCCGAGCGGCGCCGAAGTGGCCGCGCGAGCAGGGGAGTCGGGGCGGAAGCGGGGCGGTGGGCTGCCGGCCGTCGGGGCGCTGGCCGCGGCGACGTTCACGGTGGTGACGTCGGAGATGCTGCCGGTGGGGCTGTTGACCCCGATCGGCCGGGAGCTGCGGATCTCGGCCGGTACGGCGGGCCTGACGCTGACGGTCACGGGCCTGGTGGCGGCGGTGTCGGCCCCCTTGCTGACGATGCTGGCCGGGCGGCGGGACCGACGGGCGCTGCTGGTGGCCCTGATGGGCACGCTGGCGGCGGCCAATCTGCTGGCGGCGTATGCGCCGAATGTCGTGGTGCTGCTGGTGGCCCGAGTGCTGGTGGGGCTGGCGATGGGCGGGGTGTGGTCGATCGCGGCGGGGCTCGCGGTGCGGCTGGTGCCCGCGCGGAGCGTGGCGGCGGCGACGTCCCTGATCTTCAGCGGGGTCGCGGCGGCGTCCGTACTGGGGGTGCCGGCCGGCACCTTCCTGGGCGAACTGGGCGGCCGGCGCACCGCGTTCGGGGCGATGGCCGTGGTCTGCGGAGCGGTCGCGGTCGCGCTGGCCGTACTGCTGCCACCGCTGCCGGAAGCTGCCGGGGTGCGGCTGAACGGGGTGCTGGGGGTGCTGCGCGGCGCCCCCGTACGGACCGGGCTCGTCCTGGTGGCGCTCCTGGTGACCGGGCACTTCGCCGCGTACACGTATGTGCGGCCGGTGCTGGAGGAGGTGGCCGGCGCGGACGCCGGGCAGATCAGCACGCTGCTGCTGGCCTTCGGCCTCGCGGGTCTGGCCGGGAATTTCCTGGCCGGGGCCGGGGCGGCGCGGTCGCCGCGGGCGGCGTTGCTGGTGATCTGCGGGGTGCTCGCGGGGGCGGTGTCGCTGATGCCACTGCTGGCACGCGGCGCAGGGGTACCGGGGGCCGCCCTGGTGGTGACCGTATGGGGGCTGGCCTACGGGGGCGTTTCGGTCAGCACGCAGACCTGGCTGATGGCGGCCGCTCCGGGGGCCCGTGAGGCGGCCTCCGCACTGTTCGTGGCGGTGTTCAACGGGGCCATCGCGCTCGGGGCGCTGGCCGGCGGGCGGGCCGCGGACGGCTGGGGCGCGACCGGTGTGATGTGGCTGGGCGGGGCGCTCGCTGTGGGGGCGCTGGTGGCGGCGGGGGTGGGGAGGGCGCCGGGGCGGGAGGTGCGCTCGTGGCCGGCGTGAGGGGCAGGCGCACGTGAGGTCGAGGTGCGGCGCGGTGGACGCGGGCACGGGGTGGCGGAGCCGGGCGCCGGTGACCCGGGGCGGGCGCGTGGTGGCGACCGGGCGCCGCGCCCTCCCGGCGGTGCCCGCCGGGAGGTGGCTGCGTCGGGCGCGGGCAGCCGTGCCGCCCGCCCGCGCCCCGCTCGGGTGTCCTATGGCCGGGCTCAGGCGGCGAGGCGCGCGACGAGGGCCTTGGCCTTGGCCGCCGCGTCCTCGTGGGCCTTCTCGCGGGAGGTCTCGTACAGCGGGATGAGCTCGGCCATCGCCGGGTTGTTCGGGGCCATGGTCAGCTCGGGGACGATGAAGTCGACGTCCAGGCCCAGCCCGCCGTTCAGCACGGCCGCCAGGTAGTTCTGGACGTACTCGAAGGACTCACGGGGCGTGCCCGGCGCGTAGGAACCGCCGCGGCTGGCGACGACGGTGACCGGGGTGCCCTTGGCCGACGGCTGCTCACCCGCCGTACGTCCCATGATGATCACCTGGTCGAGCCACGCCTTGAGCGTGGAGGGGATCGTGAAGTTGTACATCGGCGCGCCGATGACGATCGCGTCGGCCCGCTCCAGCTCCTCGACGAGCTCGACGCGCAGTGCGAAGGCCGCCTGCTGCTCGGGGGTGTGGGTGGCCGGATCGGAGAAGGCGGCGGAGGCGCCGGCACCGTCGAGGTGCGGCAGCGGATCGGCGGCCAGATCGCGGTGGATCACGGTGCCTTCGGGGTGCTGCTCCTCCCAGGCCTTGCGGAAGGCCGCGGTGACCGAACGGGAGGCGGAACCGCCCTCGGGGAAGACGGACGAGTCGATGAGCAGAAGCGTGGCCATGGGATCGGTCCTTCGGTAGGCGGCCGGGCGGCGCTCGACCACTGGTTGAATTCCGTACGTCACTATTGATAGCACAGGAACTTACTTTTCCGCAGTAGCCAACGGGAAGGCGGTACTCTGGGTGTATGGCGGACCACGGCGAGGCGATGTGCAGGCAGGTCGACGGCAGGATGACGCGCGTCTTCGAGCTGTTCGGGAAGCGCTGGACGGGGCTGATCGTCGCCACCCTGATGCCGGGTCCGGTGCACTTCGCCGATCTGCGGCGGGCCATCCCCGGTATCAGCGAGCGGATGCTCTCCGACCGCCTCATGGAGCTGGCGTCGACCGGCCTGGTCGTCCGCGAGGTGGACGCCGGACCGCCACTGCGCGTCTCCTACCGGCTGACGGAGGCCGGTCTGGCGATGGAGCCCGCGCTCAAGGAGCTGGGGCGCTGGGCGGAGACCTATCTCGCCGATGGCGGGCAGTGTCCGGAGAGGTTCCGGAAGTAGGTGTCCCGGACTGAGAGGCGCCGGTAGGTGCGGCGGCCTCCGCCTATGGGTGCGCGCTCAGGCGGGTGCCCTGGACGGGTGCCTTACCCCAGTCGTTCCTGGGCGGCGTTGTAGCGGCGCAGATAGGTCGCGAAGCGGTCGAGATCTTCCTCGTCCCAGTCGGCCAGCCGCTCGTGGAACGCCCGGCGGCGGCTGGCGGTGACGTTGGCGAGCACCCGGTCGCCCTTCTCGGTGGGGTGCAGCACCTGGACGCGATGGTCCTCCGGGTCGACACGGCGCTCGACGAATCCGAGCTTCTCCAGCGCGGCGATCTGCCGGCTGACCGTGGACTTGTCCAGGAAGTAGTGCGCCGCGAGGTCCGTGGCGCGGCATCCCTGCTGGTCATCGAGGTGCGCAAGCAGGGTGTAGGAGACCAGTGACAGCTCGGGGTGCATCCGGGCGGCGGTCGCGCGGGCCCGGCGGGCGAACGCGGTCATCTCCTGCTGGATGGTCTCGACGGAGTCCTCGCGGTGAGCCACGGGTTGCCTTTCGTAGAGGTAGTTGTATAGTACAACGCAATAGAGAGTTGTAATAGCCAACTACTGGCCGGCGGCCCCCGAGGCGTCGCGGGTCCGGGCTGATGCGAAACCGGCCCCAGTGGCGACAGCTGAGCCGACGAGCGGAAAGGCCTGGCCCATGAGTACGGTCCGACGTCCCGACCACCGAAGCGCGCACCGATCCGCGCCCGCCGCCCACACCACCGGGCTGCGTCATGTCGTGACGCATCTGATCACCCCGCTGCTGATGTGCATCGGGATGGGCCTGGCGTACCTGGGGGCCTTCGCGCATCCCGCGCCGCACCATCTGCCCGTGGCGGTCGTCGGGTCCGGCCGGAGCGCCCAGCTGCTCGCCCAGTCGATCAACGACAGGGCGGGCGGTGACCTGGAGGTACGGACCGTCGGTGACCGGGCGGCGGCGGTGGACCGGCTCACGCATCAGGACATCTTCGGGGCGTATGTGATGCCTGCGAAGGGGGCGCAGGGGGCGTCGGGTGTGGCGGATGCGTCGGGGTCGAAGGGCGCGTCGGGCAGGGCGGACGGGTCTGGTGAGGCGGGTGCGTCGAGTAGTTCGGCTGGGTCGAGTACGTCGAGTGGGGCGGCGGGCAGGGGCGGGGCCGGTGAGGCGGCGCGGCCCGGGAAGCCGGTGCCCGAGCTGCTGGTGGCGATGGCCGGTTCGGACACCAGCGCAACCGTCGTCCAGAAGGTCTTCACCCCGATCGCGGCGCAACAGGGCGCGCCGCTGAAGGTCACGGACGTGGCGCCGACCGCCGAGGACGACCCGACCGGTCAGGGCATTTTCTTCCTGCTGGTCGCGATCAGCATCGGCTCGTACGCGTCGGTCGCGGTGATCGGCGGCGCCGGAGCCGTGCTGCCGCTGCGGCTGCGGACGGCGCTGGCCATCGGCACCTCGTTCGTCGTCGGCCTCATCGGGGCGGCGTTCGCCGGTCCGGTCTTCCACCTGGTCGACCACGGTCTCAGCGGGCTGTGGGGCATGGCCTGGCTCTACTCGGCGGGCGTTCTGCTGATCGGCACCGGACTGCACACCTTCCTCAAGCGCTGGACGACGCTCGGGGTGATGACCCTCTTCGTGATGCTCAACTTCACGTCCTCCGGCGGGATCTTCCGCCCCGAGATGCAGAACGGATTCTTCGCGGCGCTGCACTCCTTCTGGAACGGCGCGGGCTTCGTGGAAGGCGTCCGCAGCCATGTCTACTTCGACGGATATGGCCTGGCAGGACACCTGTGGACGCTGGTGGGGTGGCTGGTCGCCGGCTTGGTGGTGATCGGTGTGGCGGCGCTGGCAGAGAAGCGGCGGCGTAGCGCGGAGGCGGAGGCGGCGGCTCATGCCGCGGCGGTGGCGGCGGCCGCGGTGGCGGCGACGGTGCCGGAACCGGCTCGGAGCGGCCGGCCGGCCGGGGGCGTGGAGCCGGGAGCGGGCCACGGGTCCGCGAACGCCGCCGCGGCGCTGGAGGAGGAGTGGGAAGAGGCGGTGGGCGTCTAGCGCTATCCACAGGCTCTGCGGGCCGCGCGGGGACGTCGGTAACGTCATGGGCGTCGGCAGGCCGGAACCGCCCGGCGCGCCGACGAACGCAGAACGCAGCGACACTGAAGCGCAGGGACAGCAAGAACACAGGTCGTGAAGGGGGAGGTGGCCCGCTATGCCGCGTGTGCCGTACGTACCGGGGTTTGCCCGTCAGGATGCCCAGGGGCCGTCGCCCAAGGCGGTGGGGCGGGCGCTGCGGGAGCGGCTCCCGCGTTCCGAGCAGGCCGGGCTGTCGATTGCGGACGGGCGGCCGGACGCGGTCGCGGCGGTCGAGGAGTCCAACGCCGGCCGGCTGCCCGAGCTGACGCCTATACGGGTCGGCCGGATGGCCGCGAGCCCCTTCGCCTTCCTTCGCGGCTCCGCCGGCCTGATGGCGTACGACCTGGCCGTCGACCCGGTGACCGGCATCGGCACACAGATATGCGGAGACGCGCACGCCGCCAACTTCGGCCTCTACGGCGATGCCCGCGGCGGCCTCGTCATCGACCTCAACGACTTCGACGAGACCCTGCACGGGCCGTGGGAGTGGGATGTGAAGCGGCTCGCGGCGTCGGTGGTGCTGGCCGGCCGGGAGGCGGGCGCGGGCGAGGAAGACTGCCACAGGGCGGCGCAGGACGTGGCGGGCTCCTATCGGCGCACGATGCGGCTGCTGGCCAAGCTGCCGGCGGTGGAGGCGTGGAACGCGATCGCCGACGAGGAACTGGTCTCGCACACCGACGCCCGGGATCTGCTGGGAACGCTGGAGCAGGTCGCGGAGAAGGCCCGTAAAAACACCAGCGCGCGGTTCGCGGCCAAGGCGACGGAGCCGACCGCGGACGGCGGCCGCCGGTTCGTGGACGCGCAGCCGGTGTTGCGAAGGGTGCCGGACGCGGAGGCGGCAGCCGTGGCCGCGTCTCTCACCGGCTATCTGGACACGATCGCCGAGCACCGGCTGCCCCTGCTGGCCCGGTACGCGGTGCACGATGTCGCCTTCCGCGTGGTCGGCACGGGCAGCGTGGGCCTGCGGTCGTATGTGGTGCTGCTGCTGGACCACCGGGGCGAACCGCTGGTTCTCCAGATGAAGGAAGCACGCGGTTCGGTGCTGGCGCCCTTCGTGGAGAAGGCGGGCTTCCCGGTGCCGTCGGTGGTGCACGAGGGCCGCCGGGTGGTGCTCGGCCAGCGCCGGATGCAGGTGGTCAGCGACATCCTGCTGGGCTGGACGACGGTGCCGGGCATGGGGTCGTCGGGGGGTGGTGGCGCGGGTGGCGCGGCCGGCACGGGCGGTGCAGCGGGCACGGGTGGTGCGGGTGCGGACAACGCCCCGCGGGACGGACTGCCTTTTCAGGTCCGCCAGTTCAGAAACCGCAAGGGGAGCGTGGACCCGACGCAGCTGTCCGGCGACCAGATGGACGACTACGCCCGGATGACCGGCGCCCTCCTGGCCCGAGCACACTCACACAGCGCCGACCCACGCCTGCTGGCCGGCTACTGCGGCAAGAACGAGGAACTGGACGAGGCCATAGCGACCTTCGCGGTCTCCTACGCGAACCGCATGGAAGCAGACCACGCGGCCCTGACCACAGCGGTGAAGAACGGCCGGATCGCGGCAGAGATGGGGGTGTGAGGGGGAGCGGGGGGCTGGGTCCGGGGGCTCCGTGGGGGCCGGGGCCGTCTGGGGTGTGGACGCAGTTTTCTGGGGGTGGAGGCGGAGGGGGTGGGTGGGCTTGGGGGGAGGGGAAGCCCCCAGGCCCAGCAGGAAGCGATTGAATGGCCGTGGAGGGCCGCGCCCCGGTAGGGCCGTACGCTGGCCGGGTGACGAACTCGCACGCGGAGAACGCGCAGGACGGCCAGCACCGACCGGACGTACCGGGCACCCCGGACGCCCAGGCCGACCCGCAGGCACCGGACGCCCGCGGCAGTGGGCAGGGTGCCCAGCTCGGGCACGTCGGCGGCCCGGAGGATCAGGTCGCGGGCTCGGAGGGGCTTGATGTCGGCCTTGGGGCCCAGACCGATTCACCCGTAGGCCAGGCCGCGGAAGGTGCCGGGCCGGGCCTTGGTCAGGCCACACAAGGACACGAGCCGGGCGTCGGACAGGCCGGGGCGGGGGCCGGATCAGGCGTTGATCAGGCCGGCCCGGCGGCCGCCGAGACGGGCGGAGGGGCCGACGAGCAAGCGGCCGCGGCTCAGGACGAGGCGACCCGGCGGCTGGCGAAGGCCGTGCTCGCCGCGGAGCAGGCGCTGATCGAGTTCGAGATCGCGGTGGAGACCTTCCGGGTGGAGGTGGATAACTTCTCCCGCCTGCACCATCAGCGGCTCGGCCCCATGTACGCGCGGCTGGACGAGCTGGATGCGCAGATCGCCGAGGCGGTGGCGGCGCGTACGGGCGACCCCGAGGACCTCCGTAAGGCGCGGGAGGCGCGGGCGTCGGTGCTGCCGATGCCGGAGGTCGAGGAGCTGTTCCACGGCTGGATGGGGTCGGACGGGCTGTTTCCGGAGGCTCAGGCGATGCTCACCGAGCAGTCGGTGCGGCCCCCGCAGAAGGTGCGGCCCAGCGAAGAGGCCCGCAAGGTCTACCGCGACCTGGTGCGCAAGGCCCACCCGGATCTGGCGCGGGACGACGCGGAGCGTGCCCGGCGGGACGCGTTCATCGCACGGGTCAACGCGGCGTACGCCCAGGGCGACGAGGCGGTGCTGCGCGAGCTGGCGCGGGAGTGGGAGGCAGGCCCCGCACCGGCCGAGGAGCGGCTCAGCGAGAGCGAGGAGCTCTACGCGCGGCTGGAGTGGCTGGCCGAGCGCAAGGAGCTGCTGGCCGCGATGGCCGCCGAGCTGGAGGAGAGCGCGATCGGCGCGATGATCAAGATGGCGCCGGAGGACCCCGACGCGCTTCTGGACGAGATCGCCGAGAAGCTGCTCGCCGATGTCGCGGAACGCGAGACGTACCTCGCGCAGCTGGTCCGGTAGCGTCGGGAGCATGCAATTTGGTTCTGTGCCCACGGTCGGTGTCGACGCTCTCACGTCGGAGGACTTCCTCCTGGACGTGCGCGAGGACGATGAGTGGGAGGCGGGGCACGCCGAGGGTGCGCTGCACATTCCGATGAGTGAATTCGTCGCCCGTTACGGCGAGTTGACCGACGCAGCGCCCGACGCCGGCAAGGTGTATGTGCTGTGCCGGGTCGGCGGGCGCTCGGCGCAGGTGGCGCAGTATCTGATCCAGCAGGGCATTGACGCGGTGAACGTCGCCGGCGGCATGCAGGCATGGGAGGCCGCCGGCCGCCCCGTCTCGGACGGCAAGGGCGGCTCCGGGTCGGTCATCTAGCCGCGGAGACGGCGAGCCGGGCTGCTGGGCAGCTTGGATGGCTGGAGGGTTGTCCGGTCGGGCGGTGGTGAACCGCCCCTCCGGACTTGCCGTCGGCCCTGAACGGTCGGTAGTCCCGCCTCCCAGATGGTCGGGGGAGGCCGCACCAGATGATCGTCCGGGCCGCGGGAGGAACGTTCGGCACCGGCTCGATTTCCGGGACGTGCGGGGCCGTGGCCACATCCCTGAACCCGGCGCCCGTACGGCACCCCGTCCGCCCCTGCCCCGGCACCCGTTCCACTCGCTCCCGAGTCACCCCAGGGGATGTGCCGCGAGCAGCTCGCCGAGGGACTCCTCGTGGGCGGCGGCCGGGCCGAGGGAGAGTTCGAGCTGTTTGGCCCAGGCGTGGTAGCGGTGCAGCGGGTAGTCGGTGTCGGCGCCGAAGCCGCCGTGCAGATGCTGGGCGGTCTGGACGACCCGGCGTACGCCCTCCGAGGCCCAGATCTTGGCCACTGCGACATCTCCCGTGAGCGGTAGCGAGCCGGCTGCTTCGGTGGTGAGGCGCCAGGCGGCCTGCCAGAGGGTGGCTTCCATGGCGCGCAGATCGATGAAGCGATCGGCGGCCTGGCAGGCGACGGCCTGGAAGGTGGCCACCGGGTACCCGAACTGTTCGCGCTTGCTGGTGTAGTCGCTGGTCATGTCCAGTACACGTGCGCCGAGACCCAGAGCGAGTGCGCAGGTGCCGGTGGTCAGCACGTTGCGCAGCCATTCCCAGGCGGCGGGGTCGGCGATCACTTCCCGGTTGCTGATGCGTACGGAATCCAGCCGGACCTCGGCGTGTGGCTCTCCGCTGGTGGAGATCTGGTCGTCGAGCGTGATGCCCGGGTGGGTGCGGAGGACGAGGGCGAGTACGGCGTGCCCGTCGGGGGTGTGGGCGGGGATCAGGATCCCGTCCGTGGTCCGGGCCCAGGGGACAGCGGTCTGGACGCCGTCGAGGACCCAGTCGGAGCCTTCTTGCTGGGCTGCCACGGCGAGATCGGCCGGTTCGTGCCCGGTGCGGCCATGGGCGGCGACGGTCACGACGAGGTCCCCGGCGCCGATCCCGGGGAGCACCTCCGCGCGGAGTTCTTCGGTCGCATAACGCTGGAGGGTGAGCGCGGCGGCGCCGGACTCCAGCAGCGGTACCCGTGCCAGCACCTTGGCCGACTCGCGGAGTACGAGGCAGAGCGCGATCGGGTCCAGGCCCGCGCCGCCGTGCTCGGGCGCGATCGGCAGGCTCAGCAAATCAGCGTCGGCGAGCTTGCGCCACAGCGCGCGGTCGAAGTCGTCGGCGACCGCACCGGGGGTGAGCGCCGGGCTGGGCACACTGTCCGGAGCGACCCCCGAGAAGACGGCCTTCGCCGCTTCGACGGCGGCCTGCTGCTCCTCGGTGAAGGTGAAGTCCACTGCTCTGTCCTCCCACGCGGCACCTTGATCTGACGAAGCGTCAAGGTAGAACAGGTTGCAGGAATTGGGAATGGTGGAAGCGGTGCAGGGGCGCGGGAGTTGAGGGTGGTGGGGAGCGAATAGGGAGCGGGAGAACGTGCGTGGGCATCGGCCGGCGCGGGCTCCGGAGGGCGCCTCGCGCCCCCGGGTACTGCCTATGCCGGTGGCCTGCCGGGAGGAAGCCGAAGCGACAGCGGAAGCCGACGCCAGTGCCGGTGCCGGTGCCGGTTGTCGACGCCGACCCTCGCCCACAGGCTCAGCGCCCGGGTCATCGGCGTTGAAGGCGGACCCTTGCTGCCTGCTGCAAAGTGGCTCGGGCGTCCCCCAGATTCAGGCTAGGGATGTGATCACGCGCCGTGCGGAGTCCGGTTCCGGGACGCCGCCCTCAGCCGGTGGGACGGACGGGATGGTGGCTGGTGTGGTGTGGCGTCCGGCAGCCCCCGGATCGTGCGGCCGGTGCGCTCGCGTCGGCTCTACCGATCGAAGTCCAGCTCCACCTTCTCCGTGACCGGGTGGGACTGGCAGGCCAGCACGTAACCCGCGTCGACCTCGTCGGATTCCAGGGCGAAGTTGCGGTCCATGCGGACCTCGCCCGAGACCAGGAAGGCGCGGCAGGTGCCGCAGACGCCGCCCTTGCAGGCGTACGGGGCGTCCGCGCGGTTGCGCAGGACCGCTTCGAGCAGCGATTCGCCGTCGTGGACGGGCCAGTTGCCGGAGCGGCCGTCGAGGGTGGCGGTCACGGTGCTGTGCGCGGGGGTGGTGGTTATGGGGGCGGTCGGGGTGCCGTTGTCGACGTGGAAGATCTCTTCGTGGATGCGGGTGCGGGGCACATCGAGGGCGCGCAGGGCGCGTTCGGCGCCCTGGACCAGGCCGTAGGGGCCGCAGAGGAACCAGCCGTCGACGGAGTCGATCTTCAGGAGGGCGGGCAGGAGGGAGCGGAGACGAGGCTCGTCCAGACGGCCGGAGGGCAGGCCGGCCTGTTGTTCCTCGCGGGAGAGGGTGTGGATGAGCTGGAAGCGCTGGGGGTAGCGGTCCTTGAGGTCGGCCACCTCTTCCAGAAACATCGTCGACGCCGCCGTACGGTCGCTGCGGATGAGACAGAAGCGGGCGTCCGGCTGCTGGGCGAGCAGGGTGGCGGCGATGGACAGCACCGGGGTGATGCCGCTGCCGCCGACGATTCCGACGAAGTGGCCGGGGCGCGGTTCGAGGGTGAAGCGGCCTGCCGGGGCCATGACGTCCACCGTGTCGCCGACCGCCAGTTCCTTGAGCGCGTACGTCGAGAACGAGCCCTCCTCGACCAGCCGGATGCCCACCCGTAGGACGGGCTCGTCGGTGGCCGGGGTGCAGATGGAGTACGTACGGCGGATCTCCTGGCCGTCGACCGATCTGCGCAGCGCGATGTGCTGCCCGGGGGTGTGCCGGAAGGTCGTGCGCAGCTCGGGCGGGACCGCGAAGGTGACGGCGACCGCATCGTCGGTGAGCCGCTCGATCTCCCGGACCTGGAGCGGGTGGAACATCACAACTCCTTGAAGTGGTCGAAGGGTTCGCGGCAGGACTCACAGCGGCGCAGGGCCTTGCATGCCGTGGAGGAGAACCGGCTCAGCAGGGTGGTGTCGGTCGATCCGCAGTGGGGGCAGCGGATGGTGAGGTCGATGGCGATCGGCCCGCCGGCCGGGCCGGTGGGGCGTGGCGGTGAGATACCGAATTCGGCGAGCTTGCGGCGGCCCTCGGCGGTGATCGCGTCCGTGGTCCACGGCGGGCTGAGGACCGTACGGACCTCGACCTCGGGTATGCCGTGGTCGTGCAGCACCCGCTCTATGTCGGCCGACATCGCCTCGATGGCGGGGCAGCCGGTGTACGTCGGAGTGAGCTGCACCTCGACGCGGCCGGGGGCGGTGAGCTGCACACCGCGCAGCACGCCCAGCTCGGCGAGGGTGAGCACCGGCAGCTCGGGGTCGGGAACCGAGCCGGCCAGCGCCAGCAGTTCCTCTTCGAGGGCGGTGGTGGTCACCATGTTGCCCCCGGGTGGCTGCGGTGGAGGTGCTGCATCTCGGCGAGCAGCCGTCCGAACGATTCGGTGTGCAGGCCCTGGCGGCCCGCGCCGGCCCGCCAGGCGCCGTGCCTGGGGCCTTCGGGGACGGTGAGCGTGGCCTGCTCCAGGGTGGTGGTGATGCGGGTGGTCCAGTCGTCGTGCAGGGCGGACCAGGGCACCGTTTCCAGTCCTTCCACCGGCTCGAAGAGTTCGCCGGTGAACTGCCACAGGGAATCCAGGGCGCGTTGCATCCGGGTGTGGCTCTCGTCCGTGCCGTCGCCGAGGCGCAGTGTCCACTGGTGGGCGTGGTCGCGGTGGTAGGCGACCTCCTTGACGGCTTTCCCGGCCAGTGGCGCCAACTCGCTCTCGGTCGCTGCGAGGTGGTCGAACAGCAGCTCCTGGTAGGTGGAGAAGTAGAGCTGGCGGGCGATGGTGTGGGCGAAGTCGCCGTTGGGCTGTTCCACGAGCTGGAGATTGCGGAACTGCCGCTCCTCGCGCAGATAGGCCAGCTCGTCCTCGTCACCGGCCAGTGAGAGCAGCACTCGGGCCTGGCCGAGCAGGTCCAGCGCGATGTTGGCCAGGGCGACCTCCTCCTCCAGGACCGGGGCGTGGCCGGCCCACTCGCCCAGGCGGTGGGAGAGGATCAGGGCGTCGTCCCCGAGGGGCAGGGCCGGGGTGGCGGTGATGTTCATCAAAGGTGATGCACCCCGTCCGGGATCTCGTAGAAGGTCGGGTGGCGGTAGGGCTTGTCGCCGGCCGGCTCGAAGAAGGCGTCCTTCTCGTCCGGTGAGGAGGCGGTGACCTGCGCCGAGGGCACCACCCAGATGGAGATGCCTTCCGAGCGGCGGGTGTAGAGGTCCCGGGCGTTGCGCAGCGCCATTTCGGCGTCCGGGGCGTGCAGGCTGCCGGCATGGGTGTGCGAGAGACCGCGGCGACTGCGGACGAAGACCTCCCACAGCGGCCAGTCGGTGGGTGCTGCGGCGGTCGCGCCGGTTTCGGCGGGGCGTGGTGTCGTCATCGGGTGGCCTTCCCGTGCTTGGCCGCGTGGGCGGCGGCTGCCTCGCGGACCCAGGCGCCATCCTCATGGGCCTGTCGCCGGCGGCTGATGCGTTGTGCGTTGCAGGGGCCGTTGCCCTTGAGGACCTCACGGAACTCGGCCCAGTCGATCGGGCCGAAGTCCCAGTGACCGCGCTCGTCGTTCCAGGTCAGATCCGGGTCGGGGAGCGTCAGTCCGAGGGCCTCGGCCTGGGGGACGCAGATGTCCACGAAGCGCTGGCGCAGCTCGTCGTTGGAGTGCCGCTTGATCTTCCAGGCCATGGACTGCGCGGAGTGCGACGACTCGTCGTCCGGCGGGCCGAACATCATCAGGGACGGCCACCACCAGCGGTCCACCGCGTCCTGCGCCATGGCGTGCTGCGCCTCGGTGCCGCGGCTGAGGGTCAGCAGGAGCTCGTAGCCCTGGCGCTGGTGGAAGGACTCCTCCTTGCAGATGCGGACCATGGCGCGGGCGTAGGGACCGTACGAACACCGGCACAGCGGGACTTGATTGGTGATCGCCGCGCCGTCCACCAGCCAGCCGATGGCTCCGACGTCGGCCCAGGTCAGGGTCGGGTAGTTGAAGATCGAGGAGTACTTCTGGCGGCCCGAGTGCAGCTTGTCCAGCAGCTCATCGCGGCTGGTGCCCAGGGTCTCGGCGGCGCTGTAGAGATACAGGCCGTGGCCGGCCTCGTCCTGCACCTTCGCCATCAGGATCGCCTTGCGGCGCAGGGACGGCGCCCGGGTGATCCAGTTGGCCTCCGGCTGCATGCCGATGATCTCGGAGTGGGCGTGCTGCGCTATCTGCCGCACGAGTGTCGAGCGGTAGGCGTCCGGCATCCAGTCCCGCGGTTCGATGCGCTCTTCCGCGGCCACGGTGGCGTCGAATACGGCCTCTCGGGCCGTCTCTTCCGGCGCGATCGTCGTCATGTGGTGCCCCCTCGCTGCTCCCGACCGACCGATCGTTCGGTTCAATGGTGAGTGGGTGGACCTCGGGTGTCAAGCCTGTGGATAACTCAGGAGAGGTGTGCCCGGCCGGGCCGCCTAGGTACGGTTCCGAAGCGGAGTTGGCCGCATGGATTCTGGGAACGGGGCGGGAATGCAGTCATACGGGGACGAATCGCGGCCACTGGCCGCGCTCTCGCTGCCCTCGCGGATCGTCATAGGAGTGGCGGCCTGTGCCATCGCGGTCGCCGTCGCCATTCATCTCGCGATGATGTTCCTGCATGTCGCACCGTCGAACACGCTCAGCAAACAGCAGGGCGCTCTGCTCAGCGACTATGTCTATCCCGAGTACGAGCAGAACTGGAAGCTGTTCGCGCCCAACCCCCTCCAGCAGAACAACGCGGTCCAGGTCCGCGCACAGCTGCGCACCGAGGACGGCACCGCGCGGACCACCGGCTGGACCGATCTGACCGCCCGCGACGGCCAGGCCATCCGGCACAACCCGATGCCCAGCCACACCCAGCAGAACCAGCTGCGCCGTGGGTGGGAGCTCTTCGTCAACACCCACAACGCGCAGAACCGCCCGGTCGGCCTGCGCGGTGAGCTGTCCGAGCGCTACATCCGGCGGCTCGTGCTGTTCCGGATGGACGACGAGTGGACCAGGGGCGGCGGTCGGGTCGAGCAGATCCAGGTCCGCTCGCAGACGACGGCGGTCCGTCCGCCGCCGTGGAGTACCGAGAAGATCAGCGACAAGCCCGTGTTCCGCGTGCTGCCCTGGTGGCAGGTCACCGCAGCCGACCTGCCCGAGGGGGCGACCCACCAGTGACGTCACCGACGCCCCAGCAGCCTCAGCAGGCGCCCGGCGCACAGCAGCCCGCGCACCTCACCGAGCCGGCCGACGTGCCTGAGCAAGCGCCGGCATCCCAGGTGCCTCAGGAGCCCGAGCCCTACGAAGAGACCCGGATCGAGCGCGCCATCGGCCGCGGCTTCCGGTACGCCACCGGCCGGGCGCTGGCCCCGTACCAGACCGCCGTGATCCGGATCGGTTTCTCCGCGACCTGGTTGTTGTTCCTGCTGCGGGAGTGGCCGCATCGCGCGGTCCTCTACGGGCCCGACAGCCCCTGGACCCTGGACATGGCGCGCCGGCTGCTGGCCGGCAACCATGCCTTCTCCGTGCTGCCCTGGTCCGATGGCCGCGGCTGGTTCGAGTGCGTCTATCTGCTGGCCATCGTGGCCGCCGCGCTGCTGATGCTCGGCTGGCGCACCCGCACCATGTCGGTGCTGTTCATGATCGGCGTGATCTCGCTCCAGAACCGCAGCATCTTCATAGGGGACGGCGGCGACAACGTCATCCACCTGATGTCGATGTATCTCGTGCTGACCCGGTGCGGGCAGGTCTGGTCGCTGGACGCGCGCCGTGCGAAGCGGGCGGCGGCTGCCGCGGACGGAACCGACGGCGCGGCCTCCCGCGATCTGCCCGGCATCATCCTGTGGGCCGTGCTCGGCCTCGCCCTGGCCGTCGCCCAACTGGGCGGCAACTACGGCCTCAGCTGGTTCGACCACGGCCCGTTCCCGCACATCGGCTGGAGCCTGGTGCTGTGGGGGCTGTGGGTGACGCACGGGCTGTGGTGGGCGGTGCAGCGGTACGCGCCCGGCGAGCCGCGCGTCGTACTGGACACCCTCGCCAAGCTCGCCCACAACGGCGCACTGCTGGTGATCATGGTCGAGGTCTGCCTGATCTACGCCACCGCCGGCTGGTACAAGATCCAGGGCAGCCGCTGGCAGGACGGCACCGCCGTCTACTTCCCGATGCACCTGGACTACTTCTCCCCCTGGCCGGCGCTGTCCGAGCTGCTGGGCAGCAACGGCGTGATGATCATGCTGATCACCTACGGCACGGTGATCGTGCAGGTCGCCTTCCCGTTCACGCTCTTCAACCGCCGGCTGAAGAATGTGCTGCTGGTCATGATGATCTGTGAGCACCTCTCGATCGCGATCCTGCTGGGGCTGCCGTTCTTCTCGCTCGCGATGATCACCGCGGACGCGGTCTTCCTGCCGACGAACTTCCTGACCTGGCTCTCCGCGCGCCTCTCCGGCCTGCGGGAACGACTGTTCTCGCGCGGCGGGCCGGCCCGCCCGGCCGGCGGTGAGCCGGACACCCGTACGGAGCACAGCGGCGGTGGCCATACGCTCGTGGGGTGAGCAGCGAGAAAACCGCCCCCGCCGAGCCCCTCCAGTACGACGAGGGGTACGGGCCGCAGATCGGCGTCGGGCCGCACCCGGAGCCCTGGCCGCAGGACGAGCGGTTCGACCCCGAGCTGCTCGCCCATGGCGACCGCCGCAATGTCGTCGACCGGTACCGCTACTGGACGCGCGAGGCGATCGTCGCCGACCTCGACACCCGCCGCCATGACTTCCATGTGGCCGTCGAGAACTGGGGCCACGACTTCAACATCGGCTCGGTCGTCCGGACCGCGAACGCGTTCCTGGCCAAGGAGATCCATATCGTCGGGCAGCGACGCTGGAACCGCCGGGGTGCGATGGTGACCGACCGCTACCAGCACGTCCGCCACCATCCGGACACCGCTGACCTCACCGCCTGGGCGGCGGCCGAGGAACTGCCGATCATCGGGATCGACAACCTGCCCGGCTCCGTGCCGCTGGAGACGACCGAGCTGCCGCGCCGCTGTGTGCTGCTCTTTGGCCAGGAGGGTCCGGGGCTGACCGAGGAAGCGCGCCGGCACGTCTCGCTGGTCTGCTCGATCGCGCAGTTCGGCTCGACGCGCTCGATCAACGCGGGGGCCGCGGCGGCCATCGCGATGCATGCCTGGATCGGCCGCCATGCGCGGATCGAGGGGCCGGGCGCCCCCTGACGGGCCCGGGGCCCGCCGACGGCCCGGCCGGGGCTCAGGAACAGGTCCCGGGCCCCACCCGCACCGGTCACGCCGGGCGGCGCACCTCCACCGTCCGGAAGCGGTTCGCCACGAAGGCGCTGTCGCACAGCACCGCATTGGCCGCCGGGTTGCCGCCCGAGCCATGGAAGTCCGAGAACGCCGCGGTCTGGTTCACATAGACCCCGCCGGTCAGATTCAGCGACAGCTGGGCGCACTCCTCCAGGCAGGCCTCCTCCACCAGCTTCTCGACATCCGGCGAGGTGGTGTACGCGCCGACGGTCATGGCGCCCTGGTCGCGGACCGTGCGCCGGAGCAGATCCACCGCGTCGGCCGCGGAGTCGACGGCCACCGCGAAGGACACCGGGCCGAAGCACTCCGACAGATAGGCCGCCTCGTCGTCCGGCTTGGCGCCGTCCAGCTTGACGATCACCGGCGTACGGACCGTGGCCCCGGGGAACTCGGGGTTGGCCACCTCACGGGAGGCCAGCGCCACCTCACCGAGCCCGGCAGCCGCGTCGATCCGCTCCTTGACCTGCGGATTGACGATGGCGCCCAGCAGGGCGTTGGCCCGTGCGTCATCGCCCAGCAGGCTGCTCACCGCGCCCGCGAGATCGCTGACCACCTCGTCGTACGACTTCGGTCCGGTCTCCGTCCCGATGCCGTCCCGCGGGATCAGCAGATTCTGCGGGGTGGTGCACATCTGTCCGCTGTAGAGCGACAGCGAGAAGGCGAGGTTGCTGAGCATGCCCTTGTAGTCGTCGGTGGAGTCGATGACGACGGTGTTGACGCCGGCCTTCTCCGTGAAGACCTGCGCCTGCCGGGCGTGCGTCTCCAGCCAGTCGCCGAAGGCGGTCGAGCCGGTGTAGTCGATGACGCGGACCTCGGGACGGACGGCCAGCATCTTGGCCAGGCCCTCCCCCGGCTTGTCCACGGCCAGGCACACCAGGTCGGCCGGGAAACCGGCCTCGGCGAGCACCTCGCGGGCCACCTTGACGGTCATCGCCAGCGGCAGCACGGCGCGCGGATGCGGCTTGACCAGCACCGGGTTACCGGTCGCCAGAGAGGCGAACAGGCCCGGGTAGCCGTTCCACGTCGGGAAGGTGTTGCAGCCGATCACCAGGGCGACACCGCGCGGCACGGACGTGAAGCTCTTGGTCAGTTCGAGTGGGTCACGCTTGCCCTGCGGTTTGGACCACGGCGCCTGCTCCGGGGTGCGGACCTGCTCGGCGTACGCATACGCCACCGCCTCCATGCCGCGGTCCTGGGCATGCGGCCCGCCCGCCTGGAACGCCATCATGAAGGCCTGTCCGCTGGTGTGCATCACGGCCTGGGCGAATTCATGGGTGCGCGCACTGATCCGGGCCAGGATCTCCAGGCACACGGCCGCCCGCGCCTCCGGGCCGGCGTCCCGCCAGACGGGGAGCGCGGCGCGCATGGCCGGCAGCAGCTCGTCCACATCCGGATGCGGATAGCTGATGCCCAACTCGGGCCCGTACGGCGAGACTTCCCCGCCCGTCCAGTCATCCGTGCCGGGCTGGTCGAGCTCGAACCGCTTGCCGCGCAGCGCCTCGAAGGCGGCCAGCCCGTCGGGTGCGGCGGTCTCGCCGTACGCCTTCGGGTGCTCGGGGTGCGGGGACCAGTAGGCGCGGGTGCGGATCGCCTCCAGCGCCTGGTCGAGGGTCGGACGGTGCTTCTCGATCAACTGCGCTGTGGTCATTTCGGCGGCCATCGATGACCAACTCCTCGTCGAGCTGGGCGGAAGTGGATAAGGGCTGGGAGTGGACAGGGCAACGGAGTTAGAGTAACCGAACGATCGGTCGGGGCAAGAGGGCCCGGCCAGCCTGTGGAAAAGTCGGTCGGGGAGGATCAGCTGGCATGACGGCACTCGGGACCAGCAGCACCGTGGCAGTGGTGGGCACCGGCACCATGGGACAGGGCATCGCGCAGGTGGCGCTGGTCGCCGGCCATCGCGTACGCCTCTATGACACCGCCCCCGGGCGCGCCGAACAGGCCGCCGAGGCGATCGGGAGCCGGCTGGACCGGCTCGTCGAAAAAGGCCGGATCTCGGCGGACGAGCGGGACGCCGCCCGCGCGCGCCTCTCCCCCGCCACCGCCCTCGCGGAGCTGGCCGACGCCGCACTGGTCATCGAGGCGATCCTGGAGCAACTTCCGGCCAAACAGGAGCTGTTCAGCGCCCTGGAGGACGTCGTCACGGCGGACTGCCTGCTGGCCACCAACACCTCCTCGCTGTCCGTGACCGCGGTCGCGGGCCGGCTGCGCCACCCCGGCCGCTGCGTGGGCTTGCATTTCTTCAACCCCGCGCCGCTGCTCCCCCTGGTCGAGGTGATCAGCGGCTTCGCCACCGACGAGGCGGCCGCCACCACGGCGTACGACACCGCCGCGGCCTGGGGGAAACAGCCGGTGCGCTGCGCCGACACCCCCGGTTTCATCGTCAACCGCATCGCCCGCCCCTTCTACGCCGAAGCCTTCCGGGCCCACGAGGAGCGGATCGCCGACCGCGCCACCATCGACGCGGTGCTGCGTGAGGGCGCCGGATTCAAGATGGGGCCCTTCGAGCTGACCGACCTCATCGGGCAGGACGTGAACGAAGCCGTTACCCACTCCGTGTGGCAGGCCTTCTTCCAGGACCCGAAGTTCACCCCCTCCCTGGCGCAGCGCCGGCTGGTCGAGTCCGGGCTGCACGGCCGTAAGGCGGGGCGCGGCTGGTTCGACTACTCCGAGGGCGCCCGCCGGCCGGAACCGCGGACCGCGGAGCCCTGCCCGGCGCCCGAGGCCGTCGGCCTGCACGCGAAGCTGCCCGGCCCCGCGGTGGTGCTGCGCGAGCTCATCGAGGAGGCGGGCATCAAGGTCACCCGCGACCGCACGCCAGGGGGGTCGGAGGGCTTCCTTCGTCTTCCCGGCGGGGCCTGTCTGGCGCTGACCAACGGCTATCCGGCCACGACCCTCGTCTACGAGAACTACATCCGCTTCGACCTGTCCCTGGACTACCGTGCCGCGACCCGGATCGCCCTGGCGGCCTCGTCGGCGGTCTCCGAGGAGGACCTCGCGGAGGCTGTCGGGCTGTTCCAGGCGCTGGGCAAGCAGGTCAGCGTGATCGAGGACGTGCCGGGAATGATCGTCGCCCGGACGATCGCGATGATCATCGACTTCGCCGTGGACGCCGCGGCCCGCGGGGTCGCGACCCCCGAGGACATCGACACGGCCATGCGGCTGGGCGTGAACTACCCCGGCGGCCCCATGGAATGGGTCGAGCGGCTGGGTGCCCATTGGGTGTGGGATCTGCTGCATTCGATGCACCACCAGGACGCCGGTGGACGCTACGCACCGTCCTGGGCGCTGCGGCGCCGTGCAGACCTCGAGGAATTGGTGCTCTAATCATGACCATGGCCAAGCGCGACACCTATACGCCCGATTCGCTGCTCGCGGTCGCCGTCGAGGTGTTCATCGAGCGCGGCTACGACGGCACGTCCATGGAGCACCTCTCCAAGGCGGCCGGTATCTCGAAGTCCTCGATCTACCACCATGTGCGCAGCAAGGAAGAGCTGCTGCACCGTGCCATAAGCCGTGCGCTGGACGGGCTGTTCGGCGTGCTGGAGGAGCCGGGCGCCCTCCAGGGGCGGGCGATCGAGCGGCTGGAGCATGTCACCCGGCGCGTGGCCGAGGTGCTGATGGACGAACTCCCCTATGTGACGCTGCTGTTGCGGGTGCGCGGAAATACGGACACCGAACGGTGGGCCATGGAGCGCCGCCGGGAGTTCGACCACGAGGTGTCCGACCTGCTCAAGCAGGCCGCCGCCGACGGCGATCTACGGGACGACGTGGACATCCGGCTGGCCACCCGGCTGCTCTTCGGCATGATCAACTCGATTGTGGAGTGGTACCGGCCGGGGCGGGGCGGCTCGGCGAGCCGTGACGAGGTCGCCGAGGCCGTGGTGCGTACGGCGTTCGCGGGGCTGCGCAAGGCCTGATCCGCGCCATCGGACGGCCCCTGAGAGCCGTGATCCAGGGGCGTGATCCCGGCCTCCCCTGAGGGGCGCGGTCCCCGGTGAGCCCCGGCGGCGGCCCGGCCGGTCATTCCTCTTCGGGGCCGAGATCGGTCTCCTCGAAGACCAGCAGGGTGCGGGTGCTCAGGACCTCCGGTATCGACTGGATACGGGTGAGGACCAGCTCGCGCAGCTCGCGATTGTCCTTGGTGTGGACCAGCAGCAGCACATCGAAATCGCCGCTGACCAGCGCGATATGCGTGGCCCCCGGCAGTGCCGTGAGCTGCTTGCGCACGGTCCGCCAGGAGTTCTGCACGATCTTCAGCGTGATGTAGGCGGAGGCGCCCTGACCTGCACGTTCCTGGTCGATGAGGGCACTGAAGCCGCGGATCACCCCGTCGTCGATCAGCCGGTTGATCCGGGCGTAGGCATTGGCGCGCGAGACATGCACCCGCTCGGCCACGGAGCGTATCGAGGCCCGGCCGTCGGTCTGGAGCATGCGCAGGATCGAGCGGTCGATGGTGTCCAGCGGGCGTGCGGCCGGCGAGGGCGGGGCGGACGGCGTCGGTGGCGGTCCGGCAGGCGTCGCCGGTTGCCCCCCGGAATTGGCCATCTGTTCGTCCGGCATGTGGTCCCGCCTCCCCTTGGTGGACGCCCTGGCTTCATCTCAAGCTGTGGAGAACCGTTTGTCCACAGGCTGAGCCCGCCTGTAGCCAAAATGCATCAGCGACCGAACAATCGGTAGGGCAGGGCGTACCCGCCCTGGCCGAGTCCATCCTGCCCGCCCGCCGTCCGCCCACCACCCCTATGAGGCGCCTGGCGCCGCCCCCTTCGATCCGAGGAGGTGCTCGACATGACGGTCCTTGAGCAGCCCGGCAGCAGCAGGAACAAGAGCAGCCTGGCCGGTCCGCCGCCCGCCTGGCAGCCGCGAGTCGACCCCACGCCCCTCCTGCCCGACGCGGAGCCCTACCGCCTCCTGGGCACGGACGCCGCCGCCCGGCTCGAATCCGGACTGCTGACCCGGCTGTACACCCAGCTGGTCCGCGGCCGCCGGTACAACGCCCAGGCCACGGCACTGACCCGGCAGGGACGCCTGGCGGTCTACCCGTCCTCCACCGGCCAGGAGGCCTGCGAGGTCGCCGCCGCGCTGGCCCTCGAAGACCGGGACTGGCTCTTCCCCAGCTACCGCGACACCCTCGCCGCCGTGGCCCGCGGGCTCGACCCCGTACAGGCCCTGACCCTGCTGCGCGGCGACTGGCACAACGGCTACGACCCCCGCGAACACCGCATCGCCCCCCTGTGCACCCCGCTCGCCACCCAGCTTCCGCATGCCGTGGGCCTGGCGCACGCCGCCCGCCTCAAGGGCGACGAGGTGGTCGCGCTGGCCATGGTCGGCGACGGCGGCACGAGCGAGGGCGACTTCCACGAGGCGCTGAATTTCGCGGCGGTCTGGCAGGCGCCGGTCGTCTTCCTCGTGCAGAACAACGGCTTCGCGATCTCCGTGCCGCTCGCCAAGCAGACCGCCGCGCCCTCCCTCGCCCACAAGGCGGTCGGCTATGGCATGCCGGGCCGCCTGGTCGACGGCAACGACGCCCCCGCGATGCACGAGGTGCTCACCGAGGCCGTGGCGCGCGCCCGCAGGGGCGGCGGTCCCACCCTCGTCGAGGCCGTCACCTATCGCATCGAGGCGCACACCAACGCCGATGACGCCACCCGCTACCGCAGCGACGCCGAGGTCGAGACCTGGAAGGCACACGACCCGATAGCCCTTCTGGAGCACGAGCTGGCCGCCCGCGATCTGCTGACCGATGATTTCGTCGGTGCCACCCGGGACGGTGCCGAGCACATGGCCGCCGACCTCCGGGAGCGGATGAACGCCGACCCGGAGGTGGACCCGATGGACCTGTTCACCCACGTATTCGCCGAGCAGACCAGCCAATTGCGTGCCCAGGCCGCACAGCTGCGTGCCGAGCTGGACGCCGAGGCCGCCGGACACACCGAGGACGCAGCGGGCACCGACGGGTCCGCCGAGGAGGCCAGGCCATGACGACCACCGCTCCGGCGACCGCGCGCAAGCCCGCCACCATGGCGCAGGCGCTGACCCGCGCACTGCGCGACGCCATGGCCGACGACCCGTCCGTGCATGTCATGGGTGAGGACGTCGGCACCCTGGGCGGCGTCTTCCGGGTCACCGACGGCCTCGCCAAGGAATTCGGCGAGGACCGCTGCACGGACACCGCGCTCGCCGAGGCCGGCATCCTGGGCACCGCCGTCGGTATGGCGATGTACGGGCTGCGGCCGGTCGTCGAGATGCAGTTCGACGCGTTCGCCTACCCGGCCTTCGAGCAGCTGATCAGCCATGTCGCCCGGATGCGCAACCGCACCCAGGGCGCGCTCACGATGCCGCTGACCATTCGTGTCCCCTATGGCGGCGGCATCGGCGGCGTCGAGCACCACAGTGACTCCTCCGAGGCGTATTACCTCGCCACCCCGGGGCTCCAGGTCGTCACCCCGGCGACCGTCGAGGACGCCTATGGACTGCTGCGCGCCGCGATCGCCTCCGACGACCCGGTCGTCTTCCTCGAACCCAAGCGGCTGTATTGGTCCAAGGCCGACTGGTCGCCCGATGCACCCACCGAGGTCGCGCCCCTGGGCCAGGCCGAGATCCGGCGCCGCGGCAGCAGCGCCACGCTGATCACCTACGGCCCGTCGCTCCCGGTCTGTATGGAGGCCGCCGAGGCCGCCCGCGCCGAGGGCTGGGACCTGGAAGTGGTCGATCTGCGGTCCCTGATGCCGTTCGACGACGAGACGGTCTGTGCCTCGGTGCGGCGGACCGGGCGGGCCGTGGTCGTCCATGAGTCCAACGGATTCGGCGGCCCCGGCGGCGAGATCGCCGCCCGTATCACCGAACGCTGCTTCCACCACCTGGAGGCGCCGGTGCTGCGCGTCGCCGGCTTCGACATCCCGTATCCGCCGCCGATGCTGGAGCGGCACCACCTTCCGGGCGTGGACCGGATTCTGGACACCGTCGCCCGCCTCCAGTGGGAGTCGGACTGGACCGAGGGACGTGGTGAGTGATGGCCGTGGTCCGCGAATTCACCCTGCCCGACCTGGGGGAGGGCCTCACTGAGGCGACGATCGTGCACTGGATGGTCGAGGTCGGCGAGGTGGTGGCCATCGACCAGCCGGTGGTGGAGGTCGAGACCGCCAAGGCGATGGTGGAGGTGCCGTGCCCGTATGGGGGCGTGGTGACCGCCCGCTTCGGCGAGGAGGGGGCCGAAGTCCCGGTGGGGGCACCGCTGGTGACCGTCGCGGTGGGGGCCGTGCCGGATGACCTCGCGGGGGCCGGCCCGGGGACGGGGCCGGACGCCGGGGCGGGTGCGGAAGGCGGTGCGCCCGATGCGGATGGGGCCTCGGGGGCGCCTGCGGACGGCGCGGCGGATGCCGGGTCCGGGAATGTGCTCGTCGGGTACGGCACCAGTGCGGCGGCGGCGCGTCGGCGCCGTATCCGGCCGGGGCCCGGAGCGGGCCCCATGGCGGGAGTGCCACGGCCGCCCGGCGGGGTGGCGGACGGCTCGGCCGGGGCCGGTGCGGCCGAGGGGACGCCCGGTGTTTCAGGGGCGCCTGCGGCCGGGGCGACGGCCGTGGGGGCGGCCGGGGCCGGGGCGGCCGGGGCCGGTGCGGTGGAGGACGACAGCCGTACGGTGGCCGTCATCTCCCCGCTCGTGCGCCGGATGGCGCGGGAGAACGGCCTGGATCTGCGGGAGTTGACGGGATCCGGACGGGACGGTCTGATCCTCCGTACGGATGTCGAGTGCGCGATCCGGGCGCGGCAGGAGCGGGAGACGGCCGCTGCCGCCGGAACAGCCACCACCACTGCCGGTGCTGACAGGACAACCGGTGCCGGTGGGACGGGCGGGGCGCGCGCCGGTGCCGTGACGGTGGTCGGGGCCGCGACCGGGGCCGGTGCCGTGGCAGGTGAGGAGCGGATCCCGCTGAAGGGGATGCTCGGTGCGGCCGCAGAGAAGTTCAGCCGCAGCCGCCGGGAGATCCCGGAGGCGACCTGCTGGGTGGAGGCCGACGCCACCGAGCTGCTCGCCGCCCGTAGGGCGATGAATGTGCCGGGCACCCCCAAGGTGTCGCTGCTGGCAGTGCTGGCCCGGATCTGTACGGCCGCGCTCGCGCGGTTCCCGGCGCTCAACTCCACCGTCGACACCGAGGCCCAGGAGATCGTCCGGCTGCCCGCCGTCCATCTGGGCTTCGCGGCGCAGACCGACCGCGGCCTGGTGGTGCCGGTCGTACGGGACGCCCATGCCCGTACGGTCGAGGAGCTGTCCGCCGAGATCGCCCGGCTCACCGAACGGGCCAGGGCCGGCGGGCTCTCCCTGGCCGAGCTGACACACGGCACCTTCACCCTCAACAACTACGGCGTGTTCGGCGTCGACGGCTCCACGCCGATCATCAACCACCCCGAGGCGGCGATGCTCGGCATCGGCCGGATAGCCGCCAAACCCTGGGTACACGAAGGTGAGTTGGCCGTCCGGCAGGTCGTCCAGCTTTCGCTCACCTTCGATCACCGGGTGTGTGACGGCGGCACCGCCGGCGGCTTCCTCCGGTTCGTGGCCGACTGTGTGGAGCAGCCCGCGCTGTTGCTCCGGACGCTGTGACGGGAGTGCGGCCGGAGGCAGCGGCGATGCCTCCGGCCGCCCCGGCCGGGTCCGCTGTGGCGGAGCTGACAGCCGCTGTCGCTCCGGCAGCGGTGTGAACCGGGTGCCCCCGGCGATACTCAAGGGGTGAACGACCTCACCGACCACGACGTCGTCGTGCTGGCCGGGGGCGCGGCCCGGCGGCTCGGCGGGGCGGACAAACCCGCCCTGTCCGTCGGCGGCCGTCCGCTGCTGGACAGGGTGCTCGCCGCCTGCCCCGACGCGGCGACGGCCGTGGTGGTCGGGCCCGCGCGCCCGACCGCCCGCGCCGTCGTCCACGCCCTGGAGGACCCGCCGGGCGGCGGTCCGCTCGCCGCGCTGGACGCCGGCCTGCGGCACACCACCGCCCCCACGGTGCTCGTCCTCTCCGCCGATCTCCCGTTCCTGACGGCCGCGACGGTACGGGGCCTCCTGGCGGCTACGCCCACGCCAGGCGCGGCCGGGCCGGGCGGGAGCCCCGCGCCGCACGACGGGGCGATGCTCCGGGACGCCTCGGGGCGGGATCAGCCGCTGGTGGCGGCCTACCGGGCCGAGCCGCTGCGCCGTGCCCTGGCACGGATACGAGCCGCACACGGCGGCCTGGCCGGACTCCCGCTGCGCGCGCTGCTGGCCGAGTTGGCGCTCGAACGGGTCCCGGACCCCACCGCCACGGCCTCCTTCGACTGCGACACCTGGGAAGACATCAGCGCGGCACGCGCCCGTATCAGGGAGCATGGGAACGTGTTGGACGAATGGATCACCGCAGTCAAGGCCGAACTGGGCATCGAGCTCGATGTCGACACGGCGGCGCTTCTCGATCTCGCGCGGGACGCGGCCCATGGCGTGGCCCGCCCCGCCGCGCCGCTGACGACCTTTCTGATCGGTTACGCGGCGGGCCGTCAGGACCGGGATGTGCAGGAACTTGCCGACCGGGCCGCCGCGCTGGCCCACCGCTGGGCGGCCGAGGCCGAGGACGCGTCCGACGCCGGCGGCGCCACGGGTGCCGAAGCGAAGCCCGCGGAATGACCGGCCGGGAGTGGGGCGGGGAGGCCGGCGGCGGGGTGGGCCGACCGTGGGACGAACCCTCGGCCGAGGGCCGCGGCGACCCCTTCGACGATGCGCTCGCGCTGGCCAACGGCAGGGCACCGCTGCGCGTAGGGCCCGGGGAGGGGCCCAAGATCACGACCGTCACCGCGCCGTACGCCGCCGGAGGGGCCGTGGCAGCCGCCTCCTCCGCGACCGACGGCGGCGGCGACGCCCCGTACACACCGGACGACCCCTTCGCGCCGGACGACCCCGCCGCCGCCCGGAGCGGCCCCTCCGGCCCCGTGGACCCCGCGCCTCCCACCGGCCCCGGCCCGCGCCCCACCCCGGCCGCCGTCCCCTGGCACACCGCCCGCCGCCTCGCCGAGCGGGCCGCCCCCGGGCCGCTCGCGCCCGAGACCTCGGCGCTCGGCGCGACGCTCGGCCGTACGCTCGCCGCACCCCTCACTGCGCTCACCGATCTGCCGTCGTTCGACACCTCGGCGATGGACGGCTGGGCGGTCGCCGGCCCCGGCCCCTGGCGCCTGGACCAGCCCGCCGACGCATCCGAGGCGGGCCCCCCGTCCGGCATCCTCGCCGGTCACGCCTCCACCGAGGCGCTCCTCGACGGCCATGCGATCCCGATCGCCACCGGCGCGCGCGTCCCTTCCGGAGCCACCGCCGTATTGCGCAGCGAGCACGGTGAGGTCCGTGAGCTGAGCGACGGCGGACGACGGCTGTACGCACCGCGGCCCGCGCCGCCCGGCCAGGACATCCGCCCGCGGGGCCAGGAGTGCCGCCGCGGCGACCAACTGCTGCCCGCGGGCGCCCTGGTGACCCCCGCCGTCCTCGGCCTGGCCGCGGCGGCCGGCTACGACGAGCTGACCGCCTACCGCCGACCGCGCGGCGAAGTCTTCGTCCTGGGCGACGAGTTGCTGGACGAGGGGCTGCCGCGGGACGGCCGGATCCGCGATGCCCTCGGCCCGATGCTCGCCCCCTGGCTGCATGCGCTGGGCGTCGAGGTGGCGGCGCCCCGCCATCTCGCCGACGAGGCCGATGCCCTGTACGCCGCCCTCGCGGAGTCCACTGCCGACGTGGTGATCACGACGGGCGGTACCGCGTCGGGCCCCGTCGACCATGTGCACCCCACCCTGCGCCGGCTCGACGCGGAGGTGCTGGTGGACGGGGTGGCGGTACGCCCCGGGCACCCCATGCTGCTGGCCCGCCTGGCCCCGCGCCGGTATCTCGTCGGCCTGCCGGGCAACCCCCTCGCCGCCGTCTCCGGCCTGCTCACCCTCGCCGAACCGCTGCTCCGTACGCTCACCGCCCGCCGTCCCGCCGCGCCGTACCGCACGCCGCTGGCCGCCGCGGTCACCGGGCATCCGCGGGACACCCGGCTCATCCCGGTGTCCTACCGCGACGACGAACGGCACGGCCTGACGGCGGTACCGCTGCGCTTCCACGGCCCGGCCATGCTGCGCGGGATCGCCGCCGCCGAGGGGCTGGCCGTCGTCCCGCCCGGGGGCGCGGAGCGTGGCACCGAACTCGAAATCCTGGAACTCCCCTGGCCAGCAGGCTGGTCGGCGGGCTGGACGCCCGGCTGGGCCGCCCCCGGGGACCCCTACGGCCCCCCTGAGGCCACCGGAGGCCGCGCGTGAAGCTCCCGTCCCAGGACGCCGCGGCGCGGGAGGTGCCCGAGGACCGTTCGCACCGGGTGCTGCTGCCGCGCCGCGCCCCCAAGCCGCCGCTGCGGCAGGTCGCCCGCCGGCTGCTGATGGCGCTGCTCGTGCTGCTCGCGACGGTCCTCATCGTCTGGATCGACCGCAACGAGTACCACGACAACGCCGATGACAAGGTCGATCTGCTCGACTGCTTCTACTACGCGACCGTCACGCTCTCGACCACGGGATACGGCGACATCGTCCCGTACGGCGACAGCGCGCGGCTGCTGAACATCCTGCTCATCACGCCGCTCCGGGTGCTGTTCCTGATCATCCTGGTCGGCACCACACTGGAAGTGCTCACCGAGCGCACCCGCGAGCAGTGGCAACTGAAACGCTGGAGAAACGCCTTGCGCGACCACACCGTCATCGTCGGCTTCGGGACGAAGGGCCGTTCCGCAGCTCAGACCCTGTGTGCGACGGGGCTGCACCCAGACCGCATCGTCATCGTCGACCCCAGCAGCAAAGTGATCGACGCGGCGGTGGCCGACGGGTTCGCGGGGGTGGTCGGCGATGCGACCCGCAGCGATGTGCTCCTCCGGGCCGAGATCCAGCGCGCCCATCAGGTCGTGATCGCCACGCAGCGCGATGACACCGCCGTGCTGGTCTCGTTGACCGCCCGTCAGCTCAACAAGCGGGCGAACATCGTCGCGGCGGTGCGGGAGGAGGAGAACGCCCCGCTGCTGCGGCAGTCCGGCGCCAACTCCGTGATCACGTCGGCCAGCGCGGCCGGCCGGCTGCTGGGGCTCTCCGTGCACAGCCCCAGCGCGGGCACCGTCATGGAGGACCTGATCCAGCAGGGCAGCGGCCTCGACCTGGTGGAACGCACGGTGGTGAAGGCGGAGGTCGGCAAGTCCGTACGGGAGACGGACGACTTGGTCGTCTCCGTGCTGCGTGGTCACCGGCTCCTCGGTTACGACGATCCGGAGGCCAGTCCGCTACAGAGCACGGACCGTCTGATCACCATCGTGCGGGCGGCCCCGGCGGAGGCGGCGGACCACTCCGGCAAGCAGTCCGCCAAGCCGACCCTCCCCGGCACCGGCGTCGCCCCGATGCGCCGCGCGGATGAATAACCGCACGTCGTGCGGGGGTGGATGGCCGACCCGGTGGTAGTCGTCGGCCCCCGCACCTTCGCTCCGTGCGGGGACGGCGAGTAGCCTCGCGCCCATGCGAGCGATCACTATCCCGGAGCCCGGTGGCCCCGAAGCACTTGTCTGGGCGGACGTGCCCGATCCGCAGCCCGCCGAGGGCGAGGTCCTGATCGAGGTCGCGGCCAGCGCCGTGAACCGCGCGGACCTGCTCCAGCGCCAGGGCTTCTACGACCCGCCGCCCGGCTCCTCCCCCTACCCGGGGCTGGAGTGCTCGGGGCGGATCAGCGCGCTCGGCCCCGGGGTGCACGGCTGGGCCGTCGGCGACGAGGTGTGTGCGCTCCTGGCAGGCGGCGGATACGCCGAGAAGGTCGCCGTCCCGGCCGGCCAGGTGCTGCCGGTGCCGTCCGGCGTGGACCTGGTCACGGCCGCCGCGCTGCCCGAGGTGACCTGCACGGTCTGGTCGAACGTCTTCATGATCGCGCACCTGCGGCCCGGCGAGACGCTGCTGGTCCACGGCGGTGCCAGCGGCATCGGCACGATGGCGATCCAGCTCGCCAAGGCCGTCGGCGCACGGGTCGCGGTGACCGCGGGCGGCCCCGAGAAACTGGCCCGCTGCGCCGAGCTGGGCGCGGACATCCTCATCGACTACCGCGAACAGGACTTCGTCCAGGAGATCCGCAAGGCCACCGACGGCACGGGCGCGGATGTCATCCTCGACATCATCGGCGCCAAGTACCTCCAACGGAATGTCAAGGCGCTGGCGGTCAGCGGCCGGCTGGCGATCATCGGGCTTCAGGGCGGGGTGAAGGCGGAGCTGAATCTCGCGGCCTTGATGGCCAAGCGCGCCGCGATCACCGGTGCCGGGCTGCGCGCCCGCCCGCTGAACGAGAAGGCGGCCATCGTCGCCGCGGTACGCGAGCACGTCTGGCCGTTGATCGCCAACGGCCAGGTCCGGCCGATCGTGGACCGCGGTCTCCCGATGGCGGACGCCGCCGAGGCACACCGGGTCGTGGACGCGAGTGCCCATGTCGGCAAGGTCGTGCTGACGGTCTGAGCCCCCGGCCGCGCCCCGGCCACGCGCGCTGTCCGCGCCCACCCCTCCCGCGTATGCGCCCGGTAACCCGCCCGACATGTCCAGGATGCCGTGAATCTCATCACATGTGACGCTGGGCAGGTCACTCGACGGCTCGGCACGGGAGGGGCACTGTGGTCGCTCCAGGATTCCGTTCGCGCATCGCCACCGGTCTGTTGGTGGCTGCCGTCGTGCTGCCCGTACCGATAGGGGCCACCTCCGCGGTGGCCGCGGACCGGCGGGCCACTCCGGTCGACCGTCCCCCGCTTCTCGCCCGCCCGGGCGACCAGCCCGACGATGTCCCCGGCGCCGACGGCTTCGGTCTGGACGGGTTCGATGACTTCGCGATCGGCCCGCCGCCGGTCGAGGGGCCCGGGGGTGGAGGGGGCCGGGTGCGTGCCGGGCACCGGGGCCACCCGGGGGCCCCGGCGCTGCCGGACCGCTACCCCGGCCTGCCGGATGCCCTTCCGGGCGTCCCGCACCGGCCGTCGCATCACCACCACTTCGGAGGGCTCCGCGGGCACGGACGGTGGCGCCACCACCCGCATCACCCGTTTGGCCCAGGCTTCCCGCCGTACTCCATCTCGGGGCCCGACGGCGGCAGTGCCGACTTCCCGAGGCCCGGCAGGCATCGGCACCCGGACGCGACGGGGCCCTCCGACGCCGACCGTGCGCACGCGCGGCCCGGTCGGCGCGCCCCGAAGAAGCACCGCAAGCCCGCGGCGTCCGAATCCCACGCGGCGGCGGCCACCCCGTCACGGCCCGCTCCTTCCCGCCGTTACGACGTCGCGGACCGGTTCAGCCGGCGGACCTACGAGGCCTTGCCGCCCCTCCCCACGCCCGCCCCGGAGGGGGTTCGCCCCGCACCGGAGCGCACGGATGACGATGCGGCGGCCACGGCGACCCCGTACGCCATGGAGACCCCTGTGGCGCCGGTCGAGCGGGTTCTCCCGATGGGTGCCGGGCTTGCTCTCACCGGTCTGGGGCTGGCCTTCTTCGCCCTGCGGCTGCGCCGGGGCTGACGATTTCGGTGGTTTCACGTGAAACGGCGAGAATCCGCTGTTTCACGTGAAACAGCGGCCGCCGGGTCCGCTCGGAAGGGTGGATCACCTTCTCCCCGGGGCACCACTTGTCTGGAGCCCGCGTACGAGAGAATGGCGGCATGGATATGCCGATGAATGAACGGTCGCAGGAGAATCCGCACGTCCTGGTGGTCGGCCCGGACGGCATGGCGCTCGGCGGCGGCGCGGGCTCCGGTGGCGGGGAAGACGGCGAAGAGTCCCGGGAGACCCCCTTGACGGACATGGTCGAACAGCCTGCGAAGGTCATGCGCATCGGCAGCATGATCAAGCAGTTGCTGGAAGAGGTGAAGGCCGCTCCTCTGGACGAGGCGAGCCGGGTCCGGCTCAAGGAGATCCACTCCAGCTCGGTCAAGGAGCTGGAGGACGGCCTGGCCCCCGAGCTGGTCGAGGAGCTGGAGCGGCTGTCGCTGCCGTTCACCGATGAATCGGTGCCGACGGATTCGGAGCTGCGGATCGCCCAGGCCCAGCTGGTCGGCTGGTTGGAGGGTCTCTTCCACGGCATCCAGACCGCGCTGTTCGCCCAGCAGATGGCGGCCCGTGCCCAGCTGGAGTCGATGCGCCGTGCGCTGCCGCCCGGTGCCGTTCCGATGGAGGGCGAGGAGGGCGCGCCCGGTCACGGCGGCGCCCGCTCGGGCCCGTACCTCTGAGCCCGGGGTCCGCGGGGCCTGCCGGAGCACACCTGCCCCGCAGCACCAGGACACACAGAAGGGGCCGGCACGCAGTCCGCGTGCCGGCCCCTCCGTCATGTACGGAAGGCCCGTGGGCCGTACGGCGTCAGCCGCTGCGACCGGTTGAGACGGTCAGCTCGATGGGGTCGTTCTTGCTCGGGTACCACCAGTCGGACGACGGGCTCTGGTTGGTGACGGTGTTCTTGCCCCAGAGCGAGCTGTCCTCGTGGGCGACGACCTTGTACTTCCAGCCGGCCGCCTCGATGCACTTCTTCACCGAGTCCAGATTCTTGAAGCGGAAGTGCGGAATGAGGATCTTGCGCGGGTCGACGGAGCTCTTGGTCGGGTTGGTGCACTCGGACGTCAGGATCGTCGCCGTCTTGTCCTCGGGCCGGACGCTCTCGGTGGGCGAGGCGGTGTCGGAGTACGCCGACGTCGGGCTGAGGTCCCCGCCGTTGTCGTCGCTGGAGCCGGCGCTCAGACCGATACCGATCGCGATCGCGGTGACCACGACGACCCCGATGATCGCCGAAACGACGATCACCGCGCTGTTGTTCTTCCGCCGGGCGGGACCGCCGGCCGACGGCATCGAGGCCGTCACCGGGGGCGGGGTGTACGCCGGCGGCTGGTAGCCACCCGTATTGAACGGCGCCGGACCCGGAACGGGGCCCGGCGCGGGCGTCGGGTAGGTGTTGTTCGGCGGCAGGGGCGGGGGCGTCGAGGGGCCGAAGGCGGCCGCCTGGGTCGGCTGGTACGGCTGCTGCACGTTCGGCGGGGCCGGGGTGTGCGGGTTGCCGGAGGCGGTGGGGAAGACCGCGGAGGAGACCGACGCACCGCTGGTACGGGCCCGCGGACCCTCGCTGATGATCAGCGGCGTCGAACCGGACTGCCCGGACCCGACGATCCGCAGACACTCGTCCCGCATCGCCTCGGCGGTGGGGAACCGTTCATTGGGATTCTTCTTCAGCGCACGGGCCACCAGTGCGTCCACGGCCGGCGGCAGCGAGCTGTTGATGCTCGACGGGACCGGGGGCTCTTCCTGGACATGGGCGTAGGCGATGGCGAGCGGGGAATCCGCGTCGAACGGCAGCTGGCCGGTCAGCAGCTCGAAGAGCATGATGCCGACGGAGTAGAGGTCGGAGCGGGCATCCACACCGCGGCCCAGCGCCTGCTCGGGCGACAGATACTGCGGGGTGCCGACGACCATGCCGGTCTGTGTCATGGACGTCACACCGGACTGCATGGCACGGGCGATACCGAAGTCCATGACCTTGACGACGCCGCGCTTGTTCAGCATCACATTGCCGGGCTTGATGTCCCGGTGGACCAGGCCCATTTCATGGCTGACCTCGAGCGCGGCCAGGACATCGGCCGTGATCTTCAGGGCTTTTTCCGTCGGCATCGCGCCATGTTGGGCGACGTCGGTGTCCAGATCGGAGCGCAGCGGCTGACCCGCGACGTACTCCATGACGATGTACGGCACCATGCCGCCGTCGAGCTCGTCCTCACCGGAGTCGAAGACGGAGACGATATTGGTGTGCGTGAGTTTCGCCACGGACTGGGCCTCACGGCGGAAGCGCTCACGGAAGGCCTGCTCGCGCCCGAGCTCGGTGTGCAGCGTCTTGATCGCGACCTCGCGGTCCAGCACGCTGTCGTAGGCGAGGTGCACGGAAGCCATTCCGCCCGCGCCGAGAAGATCACGAAGCTGGTAACGTCCCCCGCCGACCGAACGGCCCTCGAATTGGCCCTGAGCGCCGTCCTGGCTCATCGTTCCGCTTCCCCCTAGGCCGCACTACCCGTACGTATAGCGATCAAAATCTGGAATTTCGCAGCCAAGTCTGCCCCAGGCCCCGGACACGTCAAGCCGTGTGCCCGTTCCGTGACCAGATGTGCAAGATCCCGTCACGGCGGTGCGACGTTTTGGCGCCTGATTACCCCTGGTGAACTTGCGATCTGTGGCTTCCGGCGGGTGTGATGACCGGTCCACGACGGACCGGTGGGTGTCGCGGAACCTGTAGCGTGCTCTAGCGAAGACCGATGACCTTACCGCTCTCATGCGGATCGATTCGACGGCGAGGACCGATGGCACCGACGCAGAGCCCCCAGGGCCCGTCCGACCCTGAGGCCACCGGCTCCAATATCCCCGACGCACCGGAGATGTGGGGCAACGGCGGGCTGGTCGGCGACGGCCGCTACCGGCTCACGCGACGGCTCGGCCGCGGCGGCATGGCGGAGGTGTTCGCAGCCGAGGACGTCCGTCTCGGCCGTACCGTCGCCGTGAAGCTGCTGCGCGCAGACCTCGCCGAGGACCCGGTCTCCAAGGCCCGGTTCACGCGGGAGGCACAGTCCGTGGCCGGACTGAACCACCACGCCGTGGTCGCCGTCTACGACTCCGGTGAGGACCTGGTCGGCGGCAATACCGTGCCGTACATCGTGATGGAGCTGGTCGAGGGCCACACCATCCGCGATCTGCTGCTCAACGCCGACGCCCCGCCGCCGGACCAGGCGCTGATCATCGTCTCCGGTGTGCTGGAGGCGCTGGCCTACAGCCACCAGCACGGCATCGTGCACCGTGACATCAAGCCCGCGAACGTGATCATCACGAACAGCGGCGCCGTCAAGGTCATGGACTTCGGCATCGCCCGTGCGCTGCACGGCGCCCAGTCGACCATGACCCAGACCGGCATGGTCATGGGCACCCCCCAGTACCTCTCCCCGGAGCAGGCGCTCGGCAAGACCGTCGACACCCGCTCCGACCTCTACGCCACCGGCTGTCTGCTCTACGAACTCCTCACGCTGCGGCCGCCGTTCACCGGCGAGACCCCGCTCTCGGTCGTCTACCAGCATGTGCAGGACATGCCGGTGGCGCCGTCCCAGGTCGCCGACGCGGTGCCGCCGGAGCTGGACGGCCTGGTCATGCGGTCGCTGGCGAAGGACCCCGATGACCGCTTCCAGTCCGCCGAGGAGATGCGCGGCCTGGTCCAGTACTCGCTCCAGATGCTGCATGAGCAGGGCGGCCACACCGGCACCTGGAGCACCGGCCCGGTCGCCGTGCACGAGGGCGGCCTCGCTCCGGCCATGGGGACCGCGGCCACCACGGCGCTGCCGCACCCCGACGCCGGCCAGACCACGGCGCAGCCGATCCTGACGCCCGGTATGCGGGACGACGACGGCGGTTTCGAGGGCGGGCCCCGGGGGACCAAGAGCGGCCGCGGCAAGATCTGGCTGATCGCGGCACTGGCGGTGATCGCCATCGTGGTGGGCGTGGCCTTCGCGATGCGGAACACCGGCGGTGAGGGCCAGAAGCACGAGACCCCCACCTCGCAGTCGCCGACGCCGTCGGAGGACGACAAGACGAGCGAGCCGCCGACGGAGGAGCCGAGCACTCCGGAGACCGAGCCCGAAGACACCGGTGACAGCGGCACCTACTCCGAGCCGCCGACCCAGCAGCCCAGCACACCGGAGACGTCCGAGCCGCCGACCTCGGAGCCGCCGACCTCGGAGCCGCCGACGTCCGAGCCGCCGACGTCCGAGCCGCCGACCGGCCCCACCGATCCCACCGACCCCACCGGCGGGACCGATGACGGGGGCACCGGCGACGGAGGCGCCGCCGACGGTGGTGCGGACGCCGGCGTGACCGCGGGCGCGACCGGCTGACGGGCCCCCGCTTCAGCGGGTGAACGCGTTCCGTACGGCCCGGTACTCGCGGGTCCACCAGATGGCCAGGGCGGCCGCCGCCGGGAATTGTGGATCGGTGCGGCGGTCGCCCAGCTGGTAGCGCCAGGTGAGCATCCAGAAGTCGTTCAGCCGCTCCCACCACACCCGGTGGACGGCCGCCGCGAGTTCCTCGGCACCGGCCCCGCAGGCCCTGCGGTAGGCGCCCGCGTACGCCGCCACCTTGCCCAGGTCCAGCGTGCCGCAGGGGCGTACGAAGAAGATCGCGGCGGCGCGTACCGCCTCCTCGGCGCGCGGCTGGACGCCCAGCCGGTCCCAGTCGACGATCGCGGTGGGTTCCGTGCCCCGGTACAGCACATTGAGCGGGTGGAAGTCGCCGTGCACCCAGCCGGCGGGGGGTTCCGCGCCCGGGGCCGGCCGGCGGTGTGCCTGCTGCGCCAGCAGGGCCCGGCGCTCCAGCAGGCGGTGTTCGGCGAGCTCGTCGAAGCTGGTGCGCGGCCGGGCGCCACGGGCCAGGGCCAGCAGCTCGTCGATCGTTTCGAAGGTCCGCTCGGGGTCGGCGCCGGCGTCCGCGCAGGGGGGCCGGGGCGGATGCGGTTCGTCCGCCATGACCTCCTCCAGTGCGGTGTGTGCGAGCCCGAGCAGGGCGCCGAGCCGCCGGGACTGGTCGCGGGTCAGCGCGGCGCCGCCGAGGTGGCGGCCCTCGACCCAGGGGTGCAGCGCGTAGCAGCGGCCGTCGAGGACCGTGACGGTGCGGCCGTCCGTATGGGCGACGGGTGGGGCGACCGGCAGTCCCAGCGCGGCGAGGCGGTAGGTGGCGCGGTGCTGGCGGGTGAGGGCTGCGTGGTCGCCGTCGAGGTGGTGCTTGAGGAAGTAGCGGCCGCGGGTGGTGGCGAGGAAGTAGCCGTGGTTGAGCAGGCCCTCGGCGACGGGTTCACAGGACAGCGGCGCACCGGCGCCTGCGTAGTGGCGGAGCAGGGATCCGAGGGTGTCTCTGTCGGGCGTCGCCGCCGTCCGGACTACAGATGAGCGCAGCACGCGCCAGATGTTAGATCAACTACGCCCGTCGGAGTGGGTGTGCCGGAAGGCCTTACGCAGAGTGCGCGTGGGGGCGGAAGGCGCCTCGGCTCGCATTCTGCGGGGTGTGCCGGTGGCTGTGGTCGCAGGGAATCCGCGGGATGGTGCGCCGGGGTGCGCGCCGTCATTCCGCGAGCTGTTCAGTGCCGTTCCGCCTGCATTCGGGCGACATAGGCGGCGGCCTGGGAACGGCGCTCCATTCCGAGCTTGGACAGCAGACTGGAAACGTAATTCTTGATCGTTTTCTCGGCGAGATGGAGCCGTTCGCCGATGGCGCGATTGGTCATTCCCTCGCCGATCAGATCGAGGATCCGGCGTTCCTGGTCGGTGAGGCTCGCCAGCCGGTCATCGCCCTTCGCGGCGTTGCCGTCGCGCAGCCGCTCCAGCACCCGGGCGGTGGCCACGGGGTCGAGCAGTGACTTCCCGGCCGCCACCTCGCGTACCGCGGAGAGCAGTTCGTTCCCCCGGATGGCCTTGAGGACATATCCGGACGCACCGGCCATGATCGCATCGAAAAGGGCCTCGTCATCCGCGAACGAGGTGAGCATCAGGCATTTGATGTCCTCGTCCTGCGAACGGATCTCGCGGCAGACCTCGACCCCGCTCCCGTCCGGCAGCCGGACATCGAGCACCGCCACGTCCGGACGGGTCGCCGGGATCCTGACCAGGGCATCTGCGGCAGTGCCGGCCTCGCCGACCACCTCGATGTCCTCCTCGACCGAGAGCATTTCGTGGACGCCGCGCCGGACAACTTCGTGGTCGTCGAGCAGGAATACCGTGATTTTTCCGTCTTCGTGCACCCCACCAGTCTCACACATCAACCCTTCCCGTGCTCCAGGTCACCGATATAACGTGCCGTTGTCCCGGCGGCCTGCAACGCTGTGACCAGGAGTTGTTCCAAACCTTCGCGATTTACTTGGAAATCCAAGCAAAATCGCAGGTCAGCGCCGTTTCCACTTCGGCTTTGACAATGGGTAACGTGCAATGAGCAGGCCACTGTCCGGGAGCTTTGTTCCACCCGGAGCCGGCCGCGATCGCACACACCCCGTGCGCCGTATCGGATACCGGGTGAGCCGCAATACGGCCACCGGCGGACCCCGGGGGCCGGACAGACGGAGGAGCAGCACGTGACCGTGGAAGGCACTGCGCAGCGGAAAAACGCCCGCGGCAGCAGCAAGCGCACCACCGCCAAAAAGGCGACGTCGGCAAAGAAGGCGTCCCCGGCCAAGGCCCGGAACTCCGGCCGGCCGGACGAGGCGGAGCAGGATCAGCTCGTACAACTGCTGACGCCCGAAGGCAAGCGGATCGAGCACCCGGATTACTCGATCGACCTTTCCGCCGAAGAACTGCGCGGCCTCTACCGCGACATGGTGCTGACGCGGAAGTTCGATGCCGAGGCGACCACCCTCCAGCGCCAGGGCGAACTGGGTCTGTGGGCCTCGCTGCTGGGCCAGGAGGCCGCTCAGATCGGCTCCGGGCGCGCGCTGCGCGATGACGACTACGTCTTCCCGACCTACCGCGAGCACGGTGTGGCGTGGTGCCGCGGAGTCGACCCGACGAACCTGCTGGGCATGTTCCGCGGGGTCAATCACGGCGGCTGGGACCCCAACAGCAACAACTTCCACCTGTACACGATCGTCATCGGCTCCCAGACGCTGCATGCCACCGGCTATGCGATGGGTGTGCAGAAGGACGGCGCGGATTCCGCGGTCATCGCCTATTTCGGTGACGGTGCGTCCAGCCAGGGTGATGTCGCGGAATCCTTCACCTTCTCCGCGGTCTACAACGCCCCGGTCGTCTTCTTCTGCCAGAACAACCAATGGGCGATTTCCGAACCCACCGAGAAGCAGACCCGGGTGCCGCTCTACCAGCGCGCCCGCGGGTTCGGCTTCCCCGGCGTACGGGTCGACGGCAATGACGTACTGGCCTGTCTGGCGGTGACCAAGGCGGCGCTGGAGCGGGCGCGCACCGGCCAGGGTCCGATGCTGATCGAGGCGTTCACCTATCGCATGGGCGCGCACACCACCTCCGACGACCCGACGAAGTACCGGGCGGACGAGGAGCGGGCGGCCTGGGAGGCCAAGGACCCGATCCTGCGGCTGCGGACGTACCTGGAGGCCGAGGGCCTGGTCGACGAGGCGTATCTCGCGTCGATCGACGAGGAGAGCGAGGCCCTGGGCAAGCGGGTCCGCGATGCCGTACGCGCCATGCCCGACCCGGACACCATGGCGATCTTCGAGAATGTCTATGCCGACGGGCATGCGCTCGTCGATGAGGAGCGCGCGCAGTTCGCCGCGTACCAGGCGTCGTTCGCCGATGCCGATCTTGTCGCGGAGGGGAACTGACCATGGCCGTCTTCGAGAAGATCACCATCGCCAAGGCGATCAATGAGTCGCTGCGTGCCTCCATGGAGGCCGACCCCAAGGTCCTCGTCATGGGCGAGGACGTCGGCAAGCTCGGCGGCGTCTTCCGCGTCACCGACGGACTGCAGAAGGACTTCGGCGAGGACCGGGTGATCGACACCCCGCTCGCCGAGTCCGGCATCGTCGGCACCGCCATCGGCATGGCGCTGCGCGGCTACCGCCCGGTCGTCGAGATCCAGTTCGACGGCTTCGTCTTCCCCGCCTACGACCAGATCGTCACCCAGCTCGCGAAGATGCACGCCCGCGCGCTGGGAAAGGTCAAGGTGCCGGTCGTCATCCGCATCCCGTACGCGGGCGGCATCGGTGCGGTCGAGCACCACTCCGAGTCCCCCGAGGCGCTCTTCGCGCATGTCGCGGGTCTCAAGATCGTTTCTCCCTCGAACTCCTCCGACGCCTACTGGATGCTCCAGCAGGCCATCGCGGGCGACGACCCGGTCATCTACTTCGAGCCCAAGCGCCGCTACCACGACAAGTCGCGGCTGGACACCGAGTCGATCCCGGACCCGCTGCACAAGGCCCGGATCGCCCGGAGCGGCTCCGACCTCACGCTGGCCGCCTACGGTCCGATGGTCAAGGTCTGCCAGGACGTCGCCAATGTCGCGGCCGAGGAGGGCAAGTCGCTCGAGGTCATCGACCTGCGCTCGCTCTCCCCGATCGACTTCGACACCGTGCAGTCCTCGGTGCAGAAGACCGGCCGGCTGGTCGTCGTCCACGAAGCCCCGGTCTTCTTCGGCGCCGGTGCCGAGATCGCCGCCCGGATCACCGAGCGGTGCTTCTACCACCTGGAGGCCCCGGTCCTGCGGGTCGGCGGTTTCCACTCCCCGTATCCGCCCTCCCGTCTGGAGGACGAGTACCTTCCGGGACTGGACCGGGTGCTCGACGCCGTTGATCGTGCGTTGGCGTACTGAGGGTTTGAGGAGAGTTCGTGACCATGACTGCAAGTACCGCCAACGCTCAGCGCTTCCGCGAGTTCAAGATGCCCGACGTCGGTGAGGGGCTGACCGAGGCCGAGATCCTCAAGTGGTACGTCCAGCCCGGCGACACCGTCACCGACGGCCAGGTCGTCTGTGAGGTCGAGACCGCCAAGGCCGCCGTCGAACTGCCCATTCCCTACGACGGGGTGGTGCACGAGCTGAACTTCGGCGAGGGCGTCACCGTCGATGTCGGCACCGTCATCATCTCCGTGGACACCGACCCCGGTGCCGGGCCCGCCACGGCACCGGCGGCGGTCGAGGCGCCGCAGGAGGCCGCCAAGGCCGAGGAGGAGGCCGAGCCGCAGGGCCGGCAGGCGGTGCTGGTCGGCTACGGCGCTGCGCCGTCCTCGACCAAGCGCCGGGCCCGCAAGCCCCAGCCGGGGGTTCCGGCCCAGCCGGAGCCCGTGAGCGCCGCGCTCCAGGCGGAGCTGAACGCGCGCACGGCGCCCGCACCGGCCGCGCCCGTGGCGCCGGCTGCCAACGGCACGAGTGCCGGGTCCGCAGGCCGGCCGCTGGCCAAGCCGCCGGTGCGCAAGCTGGCCAAGGACCTCGGGATCGATCTGGCGACGATCGTCCCGAGCGGGCCGGACGGCATCATCACCCGCGAGGACGTGCACGCGGCCGCCGCCCCGGCCCAGGCTCCGGCCGCACCGGCCGAGGCTCCGGCCACCGTGGCCGAGGCGGTCGCCCCGGCGGAGACCGGGGTCGTCAACGCCGCCGCCCGTGAGCGGCGGGTGCCCGTCAAGGGCGTACGCAAGGCCACCGCTCAGGCGATGGTCGCCAGCGCCTTCACCGCGCCGCATGTCACGGAGTTCATCACCGTCGATGTGACCCGCACGATGAAGCTCGTCCAAGAGCTCAAGCAGGACCCGGACATGGCGGGGCTGCGGGTCAATCCGCTGCTGCTGGTCGCCAAGGCCTTCCTGGTGGCCCTCAAGCGCCACCCGGAGGTCAATGCGGCCTGGGACGAGGCGCGGCAGGAGATCGTCTACAAGGACTACGTGAACCTCGGGATCGCGGCGGCCACCCCGCGCGGGCTGATCGTCCCGAACATCAAGGACGCCGGAGTCAAGACACTGCCCCAACTCGCCGCGGAACTGGGCGATCTGATCGCCACCGCCCGCGAGGGCAAGACCTCGCCGGCGGCGATGACCGGTGGCACGGTCACCATCACCAACGTCGGCGTCTTCGGCGTCGACACCGGTACGCCGATCCTCAACCCGGGGGAGTCGGCGATCCTCGCCTTCGGCGCGGTCAAGCTCCAGCCGTGGGTCCACAAGGGCAAGGTGAAGGCCCGCCAGGTCACCACCCTCGCGCTGTCCTTCGACCACCGGCTCATCGACGGCGAGCTGGGCTCCAAGCTCCTCGCGGACATCGCGGCGGTGCTGGAGCGGCCCAAGCGGCTCATCACCTGGGGATGAGCCGGAATGCGGGGCCGGGCGGTTCGGAGCGGCGTTTCACGTGAAACGCCGCCTCGGGTCCGCGCCGGCCCTGTGGACGAGCAGTCGTGCGTGCGCCCCGCGTCGCCGCTCCAGCCATACGTCAGCGAGTACGCCGGATACCGGCAGGCCGGGCTGCCGCCGGGCCGGCACCGTGGGCTTCCCTCACCCCGGCTGACCCTGATCTTCACCCTCGATGAGCCGCTCACGCTGGCCGGTCACCCCGACCCCGGGCAGGCCCCTGGCACCTACGAGACCCTCATCGGCGGTCTGCACACCCGCCCTGCGCTGATCGACCACCAGGGCCGCCAGTCCGGCATCCAGATCGGTCTGCATCCGCTGGGCGCCCGCGCCCTGCTGGGGCTGCCGGCCGGCGAGCTGGCGAGCCTCGACCTCCCCGCGGAAGCCGTCCTCGGACGATGGGGCGCGGACCTCGGTGAGCGGCTGCGGACGGCCCGCGGCTGGCCGGAGCGGTTCGCGCTGCTGGACGCCGCTCTGCTGCGCCGCCTGTCGCGGGAACCGGGCGGCCCCGGCCCCGGACCGTCGCCCGAAGTCGTCCGCGCCTGGCAGCTGCTGGCGCGGTCGCGGGGCGCCGCACCGGTCGCGACGCTCGCCGAGGACGTCGGCTGGAGTGCGCGCCATCTGACCGCCCGCTTCCGGCAGGAGACCGGTCTGACGCCCAAGGCTGCCGCCCGGGTCATCCGCTTCGACCACGCACGCCGGCTGTTCGGCGCCGAGGCCCGTACCGGCCGCCCACCGCTGCTGGCCGATCTGGCCGTGCGCTGCGGCTATTTCGACCAGGCCCATCTCGCCCGGGAGTTCCGCTCACTGGCCGGCTGTCCGCCCAGCCAGTGGCTCGCCGAGGAGTTCCGAAACGTCCAAGCCGCTGGGGACGCCCTCGGGGAACGCTGAAGTCGGCGGCCCACCGGGGGCCGCCCACCGACCCAGGAGGTCCGGCGATATGCCCGAGAACCAGTCCGACACCACCCCCGCACCCCAGGTATGGCCGACGCTGCGGGCTCGCGATGCCCGTGGGCTGATCCGTTTTCTGGTCGAGGCCTTCGGCTTCGAGGAGACCGTGGTCCACGGAGCGGGCGAGCGCGTCGAGCACGCCCAGCTTTCCTGGCCGGAAGGTGGCGGCATCATGCTCGGCTCCGTCAGGGAGGCCGAGGACGACCACTGGCCGCTGCGGCCCGGGACGTTCGGGGGCTATGTCGTCACCGACCGCCCCGATGAACTGTGCGCCCGCGCCAGAGCTGCCGGAGCGGAGATCATCGAGGAGCTGAACGACACCGACTACGGCTCGCGGGGCTTCGGCGCCCGCGATCCCGAGGGCAACCTCTGGTCGTTCGGTACGTATCGCGGCGAGCCGCGCAAGGTGTAGCCGGGGCCGTGCACGACCGGCGGGCCGGTCAGCCGCGGATGAGCTCCACCGCGCGGCTGAAGTGGCCCACCGGCCCGCCCGGACCGGATCCATCGGCGCGTGCGGCGCCGCGGGTCAGGGCGATGCCCGCCCACAGGCCGGCGACGATCAATGCCAGCACGACGGTGTTCCGCGTACGGCGGCCGGCGTTCGTCCTGGGCTGCATGGTCCACTCCCCTTGGGTGTCGGAGCCTCCCCGGCTCCCTGCCTCTATTCACCCATGAGATTCACCGCGGTCCGTACGCGCCAGGTACGGACTCCTCTCCGACTTGAGGTGGACCCGACATCCCTCTGGAGTTCCCCTGCGCCGGTGCCCGGGAAAGGGTTTGCCGCGGTCGGCCGCGCTGTTTACGGTCGGCGAAATGAGCAGCGAAATGATCATCAGGCCCTATCGCCCCTCCGACCAGGAAGTGGTTACCGATCTGTGGTCCCGGGCCGCGCGCGAGGCGCACCCGTTCCTCGACAGGGAGGGCGCGGGCGAACGGGCCCGGCTCCTCCGTGAGGTGTACCTGGTCCAAGCGGAGAATTGGGTGGCCGAACGCGAGGGCCGCGTCATCGGGCTGCTCGGACTGCTGACCGGCCGGCCCGGGGACGGGGACCTGGCCGGGGCCGAGGTCGGTGGGCTGTTCGTGGCGCCGGAGGCCCAAGGAGGCGGAGCCGGGCGGGAGTTGCTGGAGCATGCGGCGGCCCTGCACGGCGCGCTGACCCTGGAGGTCTTCGAGGGCAACGGCCGGGCCCGCGGTTTTTACGCGCACCTCGGCTTCACGGAGCGCGGGCGGCGGACGGACGAGGAGACCGGCCATCCGCTGATCGCCCTGGAGCGCGGCGCACCGCTGAAGTCGGTGAGCTGGCTGCATCTGCGCGAGGGGCGGCTGCTGAGCGTACGGACGCGTGGGAACGACACCTTCTATCTCCCGGGCGGCAAGTACGAGCCCGGCGAGACCGCCCGGGAGGCGCTGTCGCGCGAGCTCGGTGAGGAACTCGGCCTGGAGGTGCCCGCCGAGGAGCTGTCGGAGGCCTTTGTCATCCATGCCGTCGCCCACGGGAAGAACGGGCGGCGACTGCACATGACCTGCTTCACCGGCGGGCCCCAGGACATCGCACCGGCCCCCGGCCGGGAAATCGCCGAGTACGCCTGGTTCGACCGCCAGGAGGCGCGGGAGCGCTGTGCCCCCGCACATGCGCAGGTCGTGAACCGGTTGGTCGCGCAGGGGCGGATGCCGGGCTGAGGCCCCCGGCGGCGGACGGGCCGGGGCGCACATCGGGCGCTGACCGGCCCACCGCCGCCATGACGCCCCACAAAGCCTCCACCAGCGAAAACGTGCCCGTCCTGTCCGGATCGCGGACTGCGGTGTCGAACGCATACCTGTTGTATCTATCCTGTGTGCATGCCCTCAGCGCCCACGCCCACCGCTCCTGCCAGAGAGTCCGCCGCCAAGCAGCCACCCGCTGCCGAGCGGGTCTACGCCCATATCAAGGACGCCGTCCTGGAGCGCCGCTACGAGGGCGGCATGCTGCTCACCGAGGGCGAGCTGGCCGACGCCGTGGGGGTGTCGCGGACTCCGGTGCGCGAGGCGCTGCTGCGGCTGGAGGTCGAGGGGCTGATCAAGCTCTATCCCAAGAAGGGCGCGCTGGTGCTGCCGGTCTCCGCGCAGGAGATCGCCGATGTTGTCGAGACCCGGCTGCTGGTGGAGAAGCACGCCGCGGCCAAGGCGGTGCCCGCCAGTGAGGCGCTGGTCGGTGAGCTGACGGAACTGCTGGAGACGATGCGGGAGCAAGCCGCGTCCGGTGATCTGGCCGCCGTGTCCGTCACCGACCGCGCCTTCCACGCCGCCATCGTGCGCAGCGCCGGCAACCAGATCCTGGACCGGCTCTATGAGCAGCTGCGCGACCGTCAGCTGCGGATGGGCGTCGCGGTGATGCATGCCCACCCGGACCGGATCGCCAAGAACATCACCGAGCATGCGGAGATCCTGGAGGCGCTGCGCGCCGGTGACGCGGACGCCGCGACCGACGTCGTGCAGCGCCACGTCAGCTGGGTGCGCAACCTCGCGCAGGGGGAAGTGCGATGAGCGCCGGCAGCGGAAGCGCCGGTGACTCCCTCGGTTCGGACGGCGCCGGCGGCTCCGGTATAGGCGGCGGCACGGCCCGGCTGATGCCCGCGGACCCGCCCGGCGGCCGCCGGGCGATGGCGGTCTGGGGCATCGGCGTCGCTGTCTACTTCGTCGCGATCACCTACCGCACCAGCCTCGGCGTGGCCGGGCTGGACGCCGCCGACCGCTTCCACATCAACGCCTCGGCGCTGTCGACGTTCTCGATCCTCCAGCTGCTGGTGTACGCGGGGATGCAGATCCCCGTCGGTCTGCTGGTCGACCGGCTCGGCGCCAAGAAGGTGCTGACGCTCGGCGTTGTGCTCTACACCGTCGGCCAGTTCGGCTTTGCGCTCTCCTCGTCGTACGCCATGGCGCTCGGTTCGCGTGCGCTGCTCGGCTGCGGGGACGCGATGACCTTCATCAGCGTGCTGCGGCTGGGCGCCCGGTGGTTCCCCGCCCGCCGCGGCCCGATGATCGCCCAGATCGCCGCGCTGGTCGGGATGGCGGGCAACCTCGTCTCCACGCTCGTCCTCGCCCGCTTCCTGCACTCCTTCGGCTGGACCCCGACCTTCGCCGCCAGCGCGGCCGGCGGCATCGTCGTGCTGATCGTGCTGCTGCTCTTCCTCAAGGACCACCCCGAGGGCTTCGAGCCGCCGCCCGCGTCCGCCGCGCACACCGGCGCCGGGTTCGTGCGCCGGCAGATCGCGGACGCCTGGCGGGAGCCCGGTACTCGGCTGGGCATGTGGGTGCACTTCACCACCCAGTTCCCCGCGATGGTGTTCCTGCTGCTCTGGGGCCTGCCGTTCCTCGTCGAGGCACAGGGGCTGTCCCGCGGCACCGCCGGTGAACTGCTCACTCTCGTGGTGCTCTCCAACATGGCGGTCGGGCTGGTCTACGGCCAGATCATCGCCCGCCACCACGCGGCCCGTACGCCGCTGGCACTGGGCACCGTGGGCGCCACGGCGCTGATGTGGGCGCTCGTGCTGGCCTGGCCGGCCGATCATGCCCCGATGGCACTGCTGATCACGTTGTGTACGGTGCTGGGCGCCTGCGGCCCCGCCTCGATGATCGGCTTCGACTTCGCGCGGCCCGCCAACCCGCCCGAGCGCCAGGGCACCGCCTCGGGCATCGTCAACATGGGCGGCTTCACCGCCTCGATGACGACCCTGCTCGCCGTCGGAGTGCTGCTGGACGCGACCGGCGACAACTACCGGATCGCCTTTGCCTCGGTGTTCGTCCTGGAGGCGCTCGGCGTCTCGCAGATCCTGCGGCTGCGCCGGCGTGCGGCGCGACGCGAGCGCGAACGGCTGGTCGTCAGCCGGGTCGAGGCAGTTCACGTGCCGGCCTGAGGCGGCCGAGCGGTCGGCGGCCGAGTCCGTTTCACGTGAAACGGACAGGGCTGTTTCACGTGAAACGGCTCATACTCCGGGGCCGGCTCTCTTTCTCCGGCCGGCTGACGGGCAGCGGCGCGGAGAGGCGGATACCCGCCGGGAGGCCGTCCGCCCACCTCTGGTGCTACGGCGTGACCGCGAAGTGGTCCAGGATCGCCGCGGCCAGTTCGGCATCGCCATCGATCTTGATCTGCTCGGTGACGGCCGACGGACGCACCCGGCCGCAGGCGAGCTGGTGGAAGGTGTCCCAGTCCAGGGCGAGCGTCAGGGTCGGGCCGAGCGAGACACTGCCGTCGATCGTGGCGTTGCCCTCGCCGTCGATCCGGACCGTCCGCAGGAATTCCAGCGGCCCACTGACGTCGAAGACCACCGCTGAATCGGCGGGCGCCTGGGCCCGCTTGGCGACGATGCCGGGCAGCACCTTCACCAGCAGATCGCGCGTCACATGCGCGCCGGGAGAGTCGAGATTGCCGGGCTTTCCGAGCGCCCGGCGCAGGTCCTGCTCATGCACCCAGACATCGAACGCCCGCTGCTGAAGCACGAATTCCAGCGTACGGTCCTCGCCGAGCGGGCTGCGCACCTCGGCGTCCGGCTGGCGGGTCTCGTTGCGCAGCTGCCGGGAGCGGCGGATGACGGTGTATTCGAGCTCGCTGAGCATCTCCGGCGCGGTGTGGTGCCGACGGACGTCGACCTGCACCTCCATCCGCCGCGCCGACTCGCTGCGTACGTGGTAGAGATCGCGCGGCAGCGTGTGAATCGGCCGTGGGTCGCCCAGCATTTCGCATTCCAGGCCGATGACATGGGAGACCACATCACGCACGGACCATCCTGGGAGGCCCGTCGCCCTGTTCCACTCGCCTTCGACGAGCGGAGTCACCAGCTCGGTTATCGCTTCTATGGAGTGAGTCCAGGCATCGATGGAGGACTGAAGGCTGGGATGGACGGTCACGGGACCCCTCGGACGGTTCGTACGCGGGCTGCTGTCTGTGCAGTTAAGTTACGCTGCGCACGGGCACCCCGGCAGTGCTTTCGGACGACCATCGTAGGCCGATGTTTCCCGGCCGCAGAGGGGTGCGCCGTACGCCCGGAACGCGTGCTTCTCAGTCCTCCCCGCGCTCCCGCTCCGCCAGCCGGATCACACACACCGCGATGGCGATCAACAGCGGCGGATCCGCGTCCTCCCGGACGACATTGACCGCATAGGTGTCGCGCACGGTCAGCCAGCGCCGCGAGATCTCGGCGAGCAGTTCGCCCTCGTACTCGATGGCGAACTCCCGGTCCAGGATCTTTCCGCTGACGTCCAGCTCGGTGCCGTCCACCAGCTCGACGCGGTAGTGGTTGCGCAGCAGCGAGAGCCGCTTGCGCCGGATCGTGGCCAGCGGTTCGTCGCCCCGCTCGATGGTCATCGTGTCGCGCAGGCTGAGCATCTTCTTGCGGATGGTGATCAGCACCCGCCGTTCGGGGTCCTTCAGCTCGAAGGTCTCCCGCAGCCGCAGTGCTTTCCCGTCCACCAGGTAGGCGTGCCGTCCGTGCTCGTCCTCGATCCAGTAGTCGTCACCGATGCCGAAGATGCGGTCACGAACCACGTACTTACCCCTGCGCGGGGACCCGTCCCCGGGAGATTGCTGCATGGCTGACGTGTTCCCCCGGGGCCCTGCGGAATGCGCACGCACTGGAGTGACGTTGAATGTCCACATGGCTTCACGTGCACGCGTCCGCGCCCCCGAGCTGACCGGCAAGGGCGGCTGGCTGAACACCGGCAACAAGGATCTGACCCTCTCCGACCTGCGAGGACGCATTGTCGTCCTGGATTTCTGGACCTTTTGCTGTGTGAACTGTCTGCATGTTCTGGACGAGCTGCGGGAGCTGGAGGAGCGGCACCGCGACACCGTCGTGATCATTGGCGTGCACTCCCCGAAGTTCGTGCACGAGGCCGAGCACCAGGCCGTCGTGGACGCCGTGGAGCGCTACGGCGTCGAGCACCCGGTCCTCGACGACCCCGAGCTCACCACCTGGAAGCAGTACGCGGTACGGGCCTGGCCGACGCTCGTGGTGATCGACCCCGAGGGGTATGTCGTCGCCCAGCACGCCGGCGAGGGCCATGCGCACGCCATCGAGAAGCTCGTCGAGGAGCTGGAGGCCGAGCACGAGGCGAAGGGCACCCTGCACCGCGGCGATGGTCCCTACGTACCGCCGGAGCCGGTGGCCACCGATCTGCGTTTCCCGGGCAAGGCGGTCCGGCTGCCGGGCGGCAGCTTCCTCGTCTCGGACACCACCCGGCATCAGCTGGTGGAGTTGGCGGCGGACGGTGAGCGGGTGCTGCGCCGGATCGGTACCGGCGAGCGCGGGCTGACCCCGGACTCCTTCAACGAGCCGCAGGGCCTGGCGCTGCTGCCGGACGGCAAGGTGGCCGTCGCCGACACGGTCAACCACGCCATCCGCGTCCTCGACCCAGATAGCGGCGCACTGGAGACGGTGGCCGGCACCGGCAAGCAGTGGTGGCAGGGCTCGCCGACCTCGGGTCCGGCGCGCGAGGTGGACCTCTCCTCGCCATGGGACCTCGCCTGGTGGGAGGACCGGCTGTGGATCGCGATGGCCGGGGTGCACCAGCTGTGGACGTACGACCCGGCTGCCGGCACGGTCGAGGTCGCGGCCGGCACCACCAACGAGGGCCTGGTGGACGGCCCGGCCGCCGAGGCGTGGTTCGCCCAGCCGTCCGGGCTCGCGGCGGCCGGCGACCGGCTGTGGATCGCGGATTCGGAGACCAGCGCGGTCCGCTGGGTGGAGCCCGCCGAAACGGGCGACGGTTATGTCATCCGGACGGCCGTCGGCACCGGCCTGTTCGACTTCGGGCACCGCGACGGCGCTGCCGACCAGGCGCTGCTACAGCACCCGCTGGGGGTGACCGCGCTCCCTGACGGCTCGGTCGCCATCGCGGACACCTACAACCACGCGCTGCGCCGCTTCGATCCCGCGAGCGGCGAGGTGACGACGCTGGCGAAGGATCTGCGCGAGCCGTCCGACGCGGTGCTCGTCGACGGCGACCTCGTGGTGGTGGAGTCGGCGCGGCACCGGCTGACCCGGCTGCGGCTGCCGGAGGAGGCGATCCGCGTCGAGTCGGTGGCGCATCGCACCCAGCGCGCGGCCACCGAGGTCGCTCCGGGCGCGCTGCGGCTGGAGGTGGTCTTCCAGGCCCCGGCCGGCCAGAAGCTCGACACGCGCTACGGTCCCTCGACGCGGCTGCTGGTCAGTGCGACACCGCCGGAGCTGCTCGCCGAGGGCGCGGGTGCCGGCACCGACCTCACCCGGGATCTGGTGCTCGCGGACGGTATGACCGAGGGCGTGCTGCATGTCTCGGCGATGGCCGCGTCCTGTGACGACGCCCCGGACATCGAGTACCCCGCCTGCCATGTGCACCAGCAGGACTGGGGCGTCCCGGTCGAGATCGCCGAGGGCGGGGTGGCCCGGCTGGGTCTCGTCCTGGCCGGGCTGGACGCCGAGTAGGAGCGAGCGCCCCGGGACCGTCGACCGGGCCCGGGCCGAAGCCGGCCGGCCGTCATCCGGGGCCGGTCGGCGCCGCGGCTACTTGCCGACGCCGCCCGCCAGCTGCGCCCCGTGAATGCTGGAGCTCCAGTTGGTGACCTTGCTCTTGCCGACGGAGATGTGGAGCCGCTTCTCCGCGAAGTCGACGGTGACCGGGCCGTGCGTGACCGAGCTCGCCGAGATGCCCATGAAGTCGATGGTCACCGACTTCTGCTCGGTGCCCTTGGTGGCCGCGGTGTTGGTGGGAATGACCGCGTAGGCGTAGCCGTGGGCGGGCACCGTGATGCGGGTGCCGTCGAGGTGGCCGGGCGTGCCCTGGAGCAGCGGCAGCGGCTTCTTGGCGTTGTTGAAGCGCAGCAGCGGCGCGTTGTAGAGCTTGCAGTCGCGGCTGGTGGAGTTCTTGAACTTCACGGCCACATGGCTCTTCGGGCCGGTCTGCTGGGAGAACGTGACCTTGTACGTGCTGGGGTAGCAGTCGGGCACCCGCTGCGATGCCGCTCCCGCGCCCGCCGCGGCCGCACCGCCACCGATGATCTTGCGCTTCTTGCTCTTGGAAGACGAGGAGGACGACTTCTTCGACTTCTTCGAGGAGTGGCTGTTGCAGCCGGTCAGCGCGAGCGAGCCGGCCAGCCCGAGGGCCAGCGCGGCGTATGCGGCGGAGCGGTGGCGGGAGCGGCGTGCGGTCATGGGTGGTTCCCCCAGTGAGTTGCTGCGGTATCAGCGAGGTGTGTCTGTCATGGCACGGCCACGATATCCATTGCCGGTGGATGCGCCAGGGTGGGTTTGTCGGAGGCCCCGGCGATATGGCGTTATCGCAGGTCATAGCGGGTGTATGAGGGTCGGCGCCGGCCCGCGACGGGGGTGAAGATCAACCTCTGGGTGGCGAAGCTCCGGTCCCGAACGGGGCGTCGAAACGTCAGTCCGGGCAGCCGGGCAGCGTGGTGTTCTCGACCTGTTCCGGGCGGATGCGGATGGCCGGCAACCACACCTGATCGCCGTCGTGCTCGACCCGGAACCACATGCTGCTGTGGCCGCCCACCTCATCCGTGACCGTGATCCCGTTGGCGATCCGGCAGACCGCGCGCAGCACCTCGCCGTGCCAGACATGGCCCACGACATTGGAGCGGCGATAGAGCCGGTACGGATCGCGGGCCAGCCCGAGTGCGCAGTTCTCGGTCCGCCGGTGCTGACAGTCCCGTTCGACGTTGTGGACGGTGAGCCGGGCGGAACCGGTGGCTGACGCGGCGCTCTTCGCGCCCGGCGCCCGGCCGTCACTGCCACTCTCCGGCGACCCGTTCGAGCTGGTCAGCGCCGGTACGGCCAGCGCCGCGGCGGTGAGCACCGCGGCGGTCCCGAGCCCGGCGAGCACCAGCCGCCGGCGCCGCCCGCCCGTCGCCGCGGCCCCGCCTTGCGTCTCCACGTCGGCCGAATCGTCGGCGCCCGCCCGGGCCTTCCCGCCGGGCGCACCGCCCCGCTCCGTCGCCCGCGCTCCCGCGTCCGCTGCTTCCTGGGCGCGGTGCAGCAGGTCGACGAGGGCGGGCAGCCGGTCCTCACCGGTGAGGGAGAGTGTGCACCACTGCACCAGCAGCCGTTCGTCGGGCAGGCTCTGACCGCGCAGATAGCGGGAGAGGGAGGAGCGGCTGGCGGGCAGCCGGCTCTCCAACTCCTTCAGGCTGTAGCCGAGTTCGCCGTGCATACGGCGTAAGGAGCTGACGAAGTCCCGTACCGGGCCGGAGAGTTCGTCGGGAAGAGGGGCCAATGGCTTACGGCGGACACGATCGGCGTGGTTCTGGTGGCCAGGCACGTCTCGCATTCCAGCACAGCGGGCATGCGCGCGCGAGGGGCACTTCCGCTCCCCTGTGCCGGAAGTGCCCCTCGTTACACGATCCGGATCGCGCCCGGATCAGATGGTGACGTTTCACGTGAAACAGCGTGAGATCTTCCCTCGGACCTCAGACCTCGCGCCGCCGGTGAGCGTCAGTCGCCGAACTTCACCGGACGGTAGGGCTTGAACTCGGCGTCGCCGCCGGGCAGGCCGTAGGTCAGTGTCCGGTGGTCGGTGCCGTGGTCGCCGCGCTGTTCGTAGGCGGTGTACGAGGTGTGGGCGTCGTCGTTCCACTTCTCGAAGATCACTACATGGCGGGTGTTGTTGTCGCCGGAGGCGTCGATGAGCAGGTCACCGGGCTTGAGCTCGTCGAGGGAGATCGGGCGGGTGATGCCGCGGTCGGTGGCCAGCCCCACGGTGTTGGTGCCGGGCGTCGGCAGCCCGAGCGCCATCGACACATAGCCCGAGCAGTCCTGGCGGTAGCCGTCCTTCCAGACCTTGGCCTGGCTGTACGGGACCTGGGCGCCATTGTTGGCGGTCAGCCAGGTGGCGGCGCGGTTCAGCATCTCCCCGCGCGAACCGCCGGGTTGTGGCTGCGGCTGCCCGCCGCCCTGGACCGGTACGCCCGGCAGCCGGTCCTGCGCGATGTCCACCGCGACCACGCTGAGGAAGCCGCTGACCGGCCCGGTGAGGTGTGCCATGAACGTCGAGCAGGAGCTGCCTTCGCACACCTTGCGGCCGGTGTCGACCTGGTAGTCGGCGGTGATCCGGTCCTGACCCGGCGCCGTCTTGTTGATCATTCCGACGGCGGGGGAGCCGGTGTCCGCGGTGGCGTGCACCACCCAACGGGTGCCCCACGTGGGGAAGTCGGCAGCGGCGGCCTGCCGTACGGAGTGGGCGCGGGCGGGGCCGTCGTGGGCGCGCCCGGTGGTGGCGGCGGACTGCCCGCCGGTGGTCGCGCTGCCCACGTCACTGCCGTGGGCGAGCCCCGCGAACCCGGTCACGCCGATGCCGGCCGCAGCCACCGTGGGCAGGACCCTGCGCCACACGGTCCTGCGGAATGGGGACCGCCGACGCGTCGTGCGGGCGGTCTGGTCCGTGGGGGTGGTGGTGTCCGCCGGGTGCGTGCTGCTGTGCTCGTACATGCCGATTCCCCTCCGTTTAGGGCCGGTTGGCCGGTCGGTACGCCGCCGGTCGGTCTGCTCACGGCGACGGGGACCAGCGTGGAGCGGGGCATCGCGGCGGCCCGGAGGTTCCTCGTCCCTTGGGATGTCCCAGCCGTACGCACACCTGTGACCTGCAAAGACGTCAGGAGCCCGGGACAGGGCGGGGCGCGGGATGAGACATGACGGGACAGCGGCGGCGGACAACGAAAAGGGCGCCCGCTGGGGGATGCGGGCGCCCTGGTTCAAGGGGGCTCTGCGGCCGGTCTCTTCAGCCTGCGTCAGACGGCTGACGGCCTGCCGGGCACGGGGTGACCGGGCCACGGCTCGCAGAGCGCGAAGTGACGCGTCACCGGACGGGGCTCACCACGCCGTCGCGGCGCTCACGTCCGACTGCCAGTAGGTCACCCAGGCGCTGTCGTCGAGGTACACGGAGCCGCCGGGCAGCGCCACCGTCTTCGAGCCGCCGATGCTGCCCTTGCCGTCGCGGCCGGGGAGGCTGACGGACAGCGAGGTCATGGTGTGGCCGTTCGTGCCGGAACCGTCGGCGGACGAGGTCATCACAGCGGCGTAGCCGGACTGGCCGGGGGCGAGGGTGACCACGGACTGCGGCTTGCTGTCCGGCAGTTCGGCCAGCGGGCTCTGGGCCTCGTCGAAGCGCAGGTAGGGGGAGTAGTAGAGATCGCAGGTGGCGCCGGAGGTGTTGGTGGCTTCCAGCAGAAGATGGTTGACCGGCCGCTTCAGCGGCTTGGCGACGATCTGGATCTTCGCGGCGTCGCAGGCGGTGTGCCGGGTGCCGGCGGTGCTGCCGCTCTTGCCCGCCTTGCCGGCGCTCGCCCCGGTGCCGCTCGCCCCGGTGCCGCTGGCTCCGGCACCCGCCTCGGAGCCACCGTGCCGGGCCGAGGTCTGCTCCGCGCGGCCGCCGTCGGGCCGGGTACCGCCCTGGGGGTCGCCGTCGCCCTTCGCCACCGGCTCCTCGGCGCCCTGCGGCGCCGGGTTGTACGGCTTGGCGGCGCCGGTCTGGAGCGGGTTGTCCTGGCCGCCGCAGGCGGTGAGCGTGAGCGCGGCGACGGCGGTGAGGCCCGCCGCGGCGACCCGCAGCGTACGGCGGCGGACCGCACGGGACGGCCGGGAGGCGCCGGTCTCGATGACGGTCTCGGAGCGGTGGTGGCTGCGCGGCATTCCGGTCTCCCCCGGTCGGTGGCCCGTGCCGCGCCGGCGCTACGCCCTGCGGTCTGGCCTGTGGTCTGTCCTGCGGTGTGACCACCACCTTGCCGCTCGCCGCTGGCGTGCCACTAACGTGCGCCTAACGCCCCCGCACAAGGACGGCCGCGGGTTCGGCCGCGCCCGTCACTCCTTGCTCCCGTCACCCGTACCGTGCTTGCCCCCTTCGCCGCTCTCCCCGCGCTCGTCCCGTGCGAACAGCTGGGTCAGCGTGCTGATCGTGTAGACATCGGTGGCCTCCTCGTCCACCAGATGCATCTCCGCGAGCCGGTCCAGACCGTCCTGGGTGCGCTCCGGGTCGTATCCGGCGAGCGCCGCCGCCAGCGACGCGTTGAGGTGTCCGTCCGCGCTGGTCGCCAGCGCGCTGAGCAACTGTGCGTCGTCGGCCGACAGCCGGGCGACGGACATCCGCAGGGCCGCCGCGATGCCGGTGTCCTCCGCGGACAGCAGCGCCAGCCGCCGCCGCTCGTCCCGCAGCGCCGCGGCCAGCCGGGCCAGCCGCCAGCGCGGCCGGGCGGTCAGCTGGGCGGCCGCGGCCCGCAGCGCCAGCGGCAGCCCGTCGCACAGATCGACCAGCTCACGTGCGGCTGCCGGGTCCTCGGCGACCCGCTCCGGGCCGAGCATGGCACCGAGCAGCGCCGCGCCCTCCTCGTGGCCGAGCGTCTGGAGGCCGACCGGCCGGGCGCAGTCGGTGGCGACCAGCCCGTCGAGACGGCTGCGGCTGGTGACAACCGTGGCGCAGTGCGGGCCGCCGGGCAGCAGCGGCCGTACCTGCGCCGAGCTGCGTGCATTGTCGAGGACGACCAGCAGCCGGCGCTCCGCGACCAGCGATCTGAACAGCGCGGACGCGGCCTGCGCCGAACCGGGCACCCGCTCCGGCGGTGTGCCGAGCGCCAGCAGGAAGTCCCGCAGGATCTCGGCCGGCGCTGCCTCGTCGCCCTCGCCGAAGCCGCGCAGATCGGCGAAGAGCTGGCCGTCGGGGAAGGCGTCGGCGCGCAGATGCGCCCACTGCACGGCACAGGCGGTCTTGCCGACGCCTGCCGGTCCCGCCACCACTGCGAGCGGGCTCTCCCCGGTCCCACCGTCCGTCAACACGGCCGTCAGGGCGGCGAGTTCCTGCTCCCGTCCCAGGAAGCGGGCCGGAGCCCGGGGCAGCAGCCGCGGCGCCGCACTGGCCCGTCCCGAGCCGGCCCGGGTGCCGTCCGTCGCGCCCGTCCGCGCCCCGTCGCCGCCTGGCACGGCACCAGGGACGTCCACCGTGCCGGTGCCGTCCGGTACGGGTCCCCGGTCCGCGCCCGCAACGGGCCGCGGCCCACGGTCCGCCGCGGAACGGCTTCCTCCGGGAGCCCCGGCGGCCCCGGCGGGAGCGGCGCCCGCCGGCCGCGCCCCGCCCGCCGGCTTGGCCCGGCCCCCGCCGGCCGCCTCCGCGCGCAGAATCTCCTCGTAGGCGCCGCGCAGCCGCTCGCCGGGATCGACGCCCAGCTCCTCGTTGAGCAGCCGGCGGGTGCGGTGGAACCACTCCAGCGCATCGGACTGCCGTCCCGTACGGAACAGCGCCCGCATCAGCCCGGCGATCAGGCCCTCCCGCAGCGGGTTGTTGACGGCCGCGGAGTAGAGGATGGCCGCGGCCTGTTCATGCTCGCCGAGCGCGCCGTGCGCCCGCCCCAGCGCCTCCACGGCCGTCAGCCGCCGCTCCTCCAGCGCATGGGCGGCGGCCGCGAACGGCGGGCTGGTGACCGTGCCGGTCAGCGCGGGCCCGTGCCACAGGCCGAGCGCCTCGCGCAGCAGGGGTACGGCATCGCCGGGCGCCGCCTCCGGGCGCGCCAGCGCCACCAGCTCACCGAACCGGTGAGCGTCGATCAGTTCCTCCGGAAGCCGCAGGAGATAGGCGGAGCCGTGCGTGGTCAGCTCGATGCCGTACGCCTCCGCACCGCCCTCGGCGAGCGTGGCGCGCAGCCGCGAGACATGACCCTGGACGACCGTACGGGCGTGTTCGGGTGGCTCGTCCTCCCACAGGGAGTCGATCAACTGCTCCAGTGGGACGGTGGTGTTGGGCTGCAACAGCAGCAGTGCCAGCACACTGCGCCGCTTGGCGGGCCCGAGCGACAGCTCCGCGGAGCCGGTCGTCACGGCGATCGGGCCGAGCAGTGAGAACTCCAACTCAGCCCTCCAGGAAGGCCGTCAGGGCGTTCGCCAGCAGATACGGGTCCTCGGCGCCGCACAGCTCACGCGCCGAGTGCATGGACAGGATGGCCACGCCGATGTCGACCGTCGAGATGCCGTGCCGGGCCGCGGTGATCGGCCCGATGGTGGTCCCGCACGGCATCGAGTTGTTGGACACGAAGCTCTGCCACGGGACCCCGGCCCGCTCGCAGGCCGCCGCGAAGACGGCCCGTCCGCTGCCGTCCGTGGCATAGCGCTGATTGACGTTGACCTTGAGGATCGGTCCTCCGTTGGGCATCGGGTGGTGGCCCGGGTCGTGCCGCTCACCGTAGTTGGGGTGTACGGCGTGCCCGGTGTCGGACGACAGACAGAGGGTGCCGGCGAAGGCCCGCGCCCGGTCCTCGTACGAGCCGCCGCGGGCGAAGACGGAGCGCTCCAGGACGGTGCCGAGCAGCGGACCGTCCGCGCCGGTGTCGGACTGGCTGCCGTTCTCCTCGTGGTCGAAGGCGGCCAGCACCGGAATGCTGGTCAGGGCGCTGCCGGCGGCCGCCGCGGCGGTGAGCGCGGCCGTACCGGCGTGCACGGAGAGCAGGTTGTCCATCCGCGGGCCGGCCATCAGCTCGCGGTCGCGGCCCAGATAGGCGGGTGGTTCGATGCTGTGGACCATCAGATCCCAGCCCTTGATGTCGCCGGCCGACAGGCCGGTCTCCTCGGCGACGAAGGAGATCAGATCGCCCTCGGCCACCTCGCCCAGGCCCCAGATCGGCGTCATATGGCGCTGCTTGTCGAGCTTCAGACCCTCGGAGTTCACCGAGCGGTCGAGGTGCACGGCCAGCTGTGGCACCCGCAGCAGCGCCCGGTCGACATGGACGAGCCGATGGGTGCCGTCGGCCAGCGTCACCCGCCCGCTCAGCCCCAGATCGCGGTCGAGCCAGGTGTTGAGCAGGGTGCCGCCGTAGATCTCCACGGCGATCTGCCGCCAGCCGCGGGCGCCGGTGTCCGGAATCGGTTTGACCCGCAGATTGGGAGAGTCGGTGTGAGCCCCCACAATTCGGTACGGAGTGGCCGCGTTCGCGCCCTCGGGAACGAACCAGGCAACGATCGCGCCGCCGCGCAGGACGTACTTGCCGCCGCTCTCGCCGTCCCATGCGTCGACCTCGGCGACCTGCCGGAAACCGGCCTTCTCCAGCCGCTCCGCCGCATTTGCCACTGCGTGGTACGGCGACGGACTGGCGGCGAGATAGGACATCAGGTCGTCGGTGTGGCCGCGATCGAAGCGGGCGGAGTTGGTCATGGATTCAGCATAAGGAGCCGGACCCCCCATTCCCCGTGTGCATGCGGTGCGACTGCGCACCCTTCCGGCCAGGATTTCTGCCTTCCGGACCGGGAAGCATTGCGGAGTGGTGGATTCCGGGTGTAATGGGCCGCGGTCCCGGCATGCGGAGGCGCGCCCGCTGCGATGTCCTGGCATGTGGCCCGCCTTCCCGGACATGACAGAGCCCGCCTCTCCGGGGGAAGAGAGGCGGGCCCCGCCAGTCTGAACGGTCAATCTGAGAGACCTCTAAGAGAAACGCCGCAGCCGGGCCGCGGAATTCGCTCTCAGAACGCGGCCTCGTCGAGCTCCATCAGCGACTGGTCGACGGACTCGGCCAGACCGCGCTGGACGCCGACGCCCGGCAGGACGTTGTGCGCGAAGAACTTCGCCGCGGCGATCTTGCCGGTGTAGAAGGGCTTGTCCTTCGCCGAGGCGCCGGCCAGCTTCTCGGCGGCCACGGCCGCACCCTTGAGCAGGAGGTAGCCGATGACGACATCGCCGGAGGCCATCAGCACCCGGGTGGTGTTCAGGCCGACCTTGTAGATCGACTTGACGTCCTTCTCGGTCGCGGCGAGGTCGGTCAGCATGGCGCCGACGATCGCCTCCAGGTCGGCGGCCGCCTTGGCCAGCTCGCCGCGGGCCTGCTCCAGCTCCTCGCCGCCGGTGTTGTCGGCGAGGAACTTCTTGATCTCGTCGGAGAGTGCGGTGAGCGCCTGGCCCTGGTCACGGACGATCTTCCGGAAGAAGAAGTCCTGGCCCTGGATCGCGGTGGTGCCCTCGTAGAGGGTGTCGATCTTGGCGTCCCGGATGTACTGCTCGATCGGGTATTCCTGGAGGTAGCCGGAGCCTCCGAAGGTCTGGAGCGACTGCGCCAGCTGCTCGTAGGACTTCTCCGAGCCGTAGCCCTTCACGATCGGCAGCAGCAGGTCGTTGAGGCGGATCGCGGCGCTCGCGTCCTCGCCGGCGGCCTCCTTGACGAGGATCTCGTCCTGGACGGTGGCGGTGTACAGCACCAGGGCGCGCATGCCCTCGGCGTACGCCTTCTGCGTCATCAGCGAGCGGCGCACATCGGGGTGGTGGGTGATGGTGACGCGCGGCGCGGTCTTGTCGGTGAAGGCCGCCAGGTCCGGGCCCTGCACACGCTCCTTGGCGTACTCCAGCGCGTTGAGGTAGCCCGTGGAGAGGGTGGCGATGGCCTTCGTGCCGACCATCATCCGCGCGAACTCGATGATCTTGAACATCTGGCGGATGCCGTCGTGCTTCTCACCGAGCAGCCAGCCCTTGGCCGGGTGGTTGGCGCCGAAGGTCATCTCGCAGGTGTTGGAGGCCTTCAGGCCCATCTTGTGCTCGACGTTGGTGGCGTAGGCGCCGTTGCGCTCGCCCAGCTCGCCGGTCTCCCAGTCGAAGTCGTACTTCGGCACGATGAAGAGCGACAGGCCCTTGGTGCCCGGACCGGCACCCTCGGGGCGGGCGAGGACGAAGTGCACGATGTTCTCGGACATGTCGTGCTCACCGGAGGTGATGAAGCGCTTGACGCCCTCGATGTGCCAGGTGCCGTCCGCCTGCTGCACGGCCTTGGTGCGCCCGGCGCCGACGTCCGAACCGGCGTCCGGCTCGGTGAGCACCATGGTGGAGCCCCACTGCTTGTCCACCATCAGCTGGGCTATGCGGTGCTGCTCCTCGGTGCCCTCCTCGTAAAGGACGCCGGCGAAGGCGGGGCCGGACGCGTACATCCACACGGCCGGGTTGGCGCCCAGGATCGTCTCGGCGAAGCCCCAGAGCAGGGAGCGGGGCGCGGTGGTGCCGCCGAGCTCCTCCGGGATGCCCAGACGCCACCACTCGGCGTCCATGAAGGCCTGGTAGCTCTTCTTGAAGGTGTCCGGAACCGGCGCGGTGTTGGTCTCCGGGTCGAAGACCGGGGGGTTGCGGTCGGCGTCGGCGAACGACTCGGCCAGTTCGTTCTCGGACAGCCGGGCGATCTCGGACAGGACGCTCTTGGCGGTGTCGACATCCATCTCCGCGAACGGTCCGGTGCCGTACACGCTGTCACGGCCGAGCACCTCGAAGAGGTTGAACTCGATGTCGCGGAGATTCGACTTGTAGTGCCCCATGGATACGGCTCCGTAAGGGTTCGGGAGGGAGGACCTCAAACGCAATACCAGCAAGTAGCAAGTGCCTACGATGATGCTACCCACCGGTAATAAGAATCAACCCCTACCGCCCATCTGTGACGAGCGTCCCCCGGCGAATCGCTGACTCAGTACGCTGTGGCGCATGTACGGCTACGACCAGAACGCGGGTGCCGGGCAGCAGCAGTACGGAGCGCCCCCGCCGCAACAACCGGCCCCCGGGGGTTACGGCGAGCAGCCGCTGTATCCCGAGCCGTCCCCGCCCTCCCTCGCCGACGCGGTGCGCGCCTTCACCACCGGCTCGATGTCCGCCGAGGACTTCCAGGGCATCTTCTCCACGTCCAAGGTCTACTGCCCCCGCGGTGACAACCCCGGATTCCTGGCGCTGCACAACACCCAGCAGCCGGTGATCCCGATGTTCACCTCGCTCAAGGAACTGCGGCGGTACGCGGGCAAGGAGTCCAAGTACTTCGTGATCACCGGTGCCGAGGTGCTCGACCTGCTGCCCACCGGCTACGGCTTCGTCCTCGACATGGAGGGTGATCACCGGATGGTCTTCGACGCGAAGGCCGTGGAGCAGATGGTCGACTTCGCGATGCGGCGGATGTACGGCTAGCCGTCCTGGCGTACGGCGGGCCGATGCCCGCTGTCGCCGCTGAGTCACGGGCCGGTCCCTCGGAGGGGCCGGCCCGAGGTGTGTCGGGGCCCTTGCGGACTCAAGGAGCCCTTTTGACCTGGGGAAATGCGGGCGGGAATACCGTGGGCCTTGCGGGTTGTTCACCATTCAACTAAGTTGGTCGCGACCGAGGAGGCCGTCATGCCCGCAGTGACCGTTGAGAATCCGCTGACCTTGCCGCGTGTGGCGGCGCCCGTCGCGGCGCAGGCCCGTCCCGTGCGGGCCGTAGCCACCGCTCCGAGCGGGTTCGAGGGCGAGGGGTTCCCGGTGCGCCGTGCGTTCGCCGGGATCGATTACACGTACCTCGACCCGTTCATCATGATGGACCAGATGGGTGAGGTGGAGTACGCGCCGGGAGAGCCCAAGGGCACGCCCTGGCACCCGCACCGGGGCTTCGAGACCGTGACGTATCTGATCGACGGCACCTTTGTGCACCGTGACTCGCACGGCGGCGGTGGCGTCATCAACGACGGTGACACCCAGTGGATGACGGCCGGTTCGGGGCTGCTGCACATCGAGGCACCGCCGGAGTCGCTCGTCATGTCCGGAGGTCTCTTCCACGGCCTCCAGCTGTGGGTGAACCTGCCGAAGAGCGACAAGATGATGGCCCCCCGCTACCAGGACATCGGTGGCGGCAACGTGAAGCTGCTGACCTCGGCCGACGGGGGCGCGCTGCTGCGGCTGATCGCCGGTGACCTCGACGGTCACCAGGGTCCGGGCATCACGCATACGCCGATCACGATGATGCATGTGACGGTGAACCCGGGCGCCGAGCTGACCCTGCCGTGGCGCAAGGACTTCAACGCCCTCGCCTACGCCCTGGCCGGACGCGGTACGGCCGGTGCGGAGGGACGCCCGTTCCGCATGGGACAGGCGGTCGTGTTCGGGAGCGGAGACTCGCTCACGATCCGGGCGGACGAGTCCCAGGAGTCGCGCAGCCCTAACTTCGAGGTGGTGCTGCTGGGCGGGCTGCCGATCCGCGAGCCGATGATGCATTACGGCCCGTTCGTGATGAACACCCACGCCGAACTGGCCCAGGCCTTCGAGGACTTCCAGGCCGGCCGACTCGGCACCATCCCCGCCGGCGAACGCTGACGCCACGTCGGCAGCGGGGCGGCGTTTCACGTGAAACGCCGCCCCCGACGCCTTCCCGGAGCCGTCCCGGGCCTGCGGCCATGGTGGACTGTCCGGGTGCGAAACGACTCGGACGAGAACCGGCGCGGCGCCGAGGGTGAACGGCCGCAGCCTTCCAGCCCGTTGCTGCCGATCGCGGCCCGCCGTGCCGCGGCCTGGTGTCTGGTGGCGTTGCTGATCGCGGCTGTGCTGGCCGTCGGGGTATGGCTGTGCGTCGAACTGAGCGCGGCCGTGACGCCCGTACTGCTGGCGCTGCTCGGCAGCGGGCTGCTCGGGCCGCTCTACCGGCGGCTGGTGGCGATGAAGCTCAACCGGTCCCTGGCGGCCGGACTGACCTGTGCGGTCCTCGTGGTGGTGGTCGGCGGCGCCGGATACATCGTCGTCAGCGCGCTGGTCGACACCGGGGACCAGATCATCGCCTCGCTCAGGAACGCCGCCCAGGACCTCTCCCGGCACTTCGGGGCGGCCGGTACCTCGCTCGACGATCTCGCCGCCAAGTCCAAGGAGCTGGTTGCCAAGTTCGGGGGCACCGCGGCCTCCGGGCTGCTGGCCGGTGTCAGCGTCGTCGGCCAGTTCCTCGCCGCCTCGGTGCTGGCCCTGCTGCTGACCTTCTTCTTCCTGCGCGATTCCGACAAGGCCGTACGCGCCCTGCGGGACTGGGCGCCCGGTGCCTCGGCACCGCAGCTGGAGCGGATGGCCCGCCGTGGCTTCCAGAGCATCGAGGGCTTCATGCGCGGCACCACCTTCATCGCACTGATCGACGCCATCTGCATCACCGTCGGACTGCTGATCCTTCAGGTGCCGGGCGCCGTGGGGCTGGGTGCGCTGGTCTTCGTCGGCGCCTACATCCCCTACCTCGGCGCCTTCATCTCCGGCGCGGTGGCGATCCTGGTGGCGCTGGCCGACCGCGGCTTCGTGATCGCGCTGTGGGCGCTTGGCGTCGTCCTGGCCGTGCAGGTGCTGGAGGGGCACGTACTCCAGCCGATGATCCAGAGCCGTACCGTCCAGATGCATCCGGCGACCGTGATGCTGGCGATCACCGCGGGCGCCAGCGTCGCCGGAATCCTCGGCATGCTGCTGTCCGTACCGCTGACCGCCGCCGCGACCGGCGTGCTCCACGAGCTACGGGTGCACTACGCCGCGGACTCGGACTCCGACGACAGCGGGCCCGCCTCCGCTGCCGCCTCCTCGTAGAGCTCGAACCACGTCGACTTGCCGTCCCCGCGCGGATCCACGCCCCACGCCCCGGCCAGCAGCTCCAGCAGCATCAGACCGCGCCCCGACGACGCCAGTTCGCCGGGGCTGCGGCGGTGCGGCAGCTCATCGCTGCTGTCGGCGACATCGACGCGGATACGCCGGGTGCCCCGCTCACCGGTGATCTCGACGACCAGCAGCGCATCCCCGTCGGTGTGCAGCAGGACATTGGTGACCATCTCGGAGACCATCAGCACCGCCGAGTCCACCTGGTCCGGGTCGGCCCAGTCGTGCAGCACGTCCCGGACCTGCCGGCGTGCCTCGGCTATCCGCTCCGGCTCGGCCTGGGCGACGGAGAGCACGGTGCGCCGCACGGGCTGCGGCGTCAGCAGGCCGCCGGTGCCGACCCCGCAGCCGGCGCCCTCGCGGCGCAGCAGCAGTACGGCGATGTCGTCCTCGCGGCGGTCCACCAGCGGACCGGTGGTGTGGTGCGACGGCGGCCCGTGCACGGCCTGGACCAGCGCGTCGGCCAGTCGCTCCAGACTCTCGCCGTCCTCGTCGGCCTCCCATGCCTCCAGGACGTCGCGCAGCCGCGCCCAGCCGGTCTCCAGATCGTGGCCGCCGGTCTCGATCAGCCCGTCGGTGCACACCAGCATGGTCTCGCCGGGCTCCAGGACGAGCCGGGTGGTGGGGTAGTCGGTGTCCGGGACAATGCCCAGCGGCAGCCCGCCGGCGGTGGGCCGGACCAGCGTCGTGCCGTCGCTCATCCGGATCGCCGGTTCGGGGTGGCCGGCCCGGGCGATGTCCAGCAGCCCCGTCGCCGGATCCACCTCGATGTAGAGGCAGGTCGCAAAGCGCTGGTCCTCGCCGTGGCCGCGGAGCTCGGTCTCATTGATGCCGGCCAGGAAGCGGGAGGCGCGGGAGAGCACCGCATCGGGGTGATGGCCCTCGGACGCGTAGGCCCGCAGCGCGATCCGCAGCTGCCCCATCAGGCCCGCGGCCCGTACGTCATGCCCCTGGACATCCCCGATGACCAGCGCGATCCGGCCGGACGGCAGCGGGATCATGTCGTACCAGTCGCCGCCGACCTCCAGTCCGCCGCCGGTCGGGACATAGCGGGCCGCGACCGTCATCCCGGGGATGTCCGGCTGCACGGTCGGCATCATGCTGCGCTGTAGTCCCAGCGCCAGTTCCTGCTGTTCCTCCTGCATCCCGGCCCGGGCCAGCGCCTGGGCCAGCATCCGGGCGACGGTGGTCAGCACTGAACGCTCATCGGGGGTGAACGCCACCGGCTGGGCGAACGCCGCCATCCAGGCGCCGATCGTCCGGCCCGCGTTCACCAGCGGCAGGAACGCCCACGAGGTCCGGCGGAAACGGGCGGCCAGCGGCCAGGTGGCGGGGTAGCGGCGGCGGTAGTCCTCCGGGGTGGGCAGATAGCTGGCCCGGCCGGTGCGGACGACCTCGGCCGCCGGGTGGTCGGCCGTCAGCGTCATGTCGGCGAACGGCCGCTCGTCGCCGGACGCGTAGCCGTGCTGGCCGATGACCGGCAGCCGGTCGCCCTCGATGCCGAAGACCGCCAGCCCGTCCGGCATGAACCCCGGCATGGACAGCCCGGCCGCGACCCGCAGTACCTCGGCGGTGGACCGTGCCTCGGCCAGCGCCCGGCCCGCGTCCAGCAGAAACGCCTCCCGGGAGCGGCGCCAGTCACCGGTTATCGGGGTGTGCGCGGCGGAGGTCCCGGGCTGCGGTTCGGGCACCTCCTGGAGGGTGCCGACCAGCTCGAAGTCGCCGTCGACGATCCGGGGGCGGGAGCGGGAGCGGACGATGCGCTGCACCCGCCCGTGCTCGTCCACGATGCGCAGCCGGGCCTCGGCGAGCGTCTGCTCGGCGACCGCGAGCTGCACGATCCCGTTGATCTCGGCGAAGTCGACGGGATGAAAACGGGAGCGCACCGCGGCCTGGGTCAGTTCCGCCGGTGCGGCGGGCAGCCCGAGCAGCCGGGCCGCTTCGGCGTCGAGGGTCACCCGTCCCGATGCGTGGTCCCAGCGCCACAGGCCGGTCGCGATGGCGGCCAGGAGATCCTCGGTGCGCATTGCCTCACTTTAGGTGCGTTTGGCGGCGCCCCACCAGCGAGCCGGAACGTGACCATCGTCCCAGTCGGGAGGCCCCGGGCCGGTCCCCATGGCGCTGATGCGTATATGTCAACGAAGGCGTGCGGGCCGGGACGGTAACCTGGAGCGGTTATGTCAATCCTGGGGTGGCCTTTCGGGTGATCCACGGGGAGAGCGACCGGGCGCATGAGCCCGTACTCCTTTTCCTCTCCCTCTCCCGACAACTCCTCACCTCGACACTCGCGACGACTTGGATGAGCGATGCATCGGTACCGGTCCCATAACTGCGGCGAGCTCCGAGCCACGGACGTCGACACCGACGTCCGCCTCAGCGGCTGGCTGCACAATCGACGTGACCTGGGCGGCATCCTCTTCATCGATCTGCGCGACCACTACGGTCTGGTCCAGCTCGTCGCCCGCCCCGGTACGCCGGCCAACGAGGCCCTCGGCTCGCTGACCAAGGAGACCGTCGTCCGCATCGACGGCAAGGTCAGCGCGCGCGGTGCCGACAACGTCAACCCCGACCTGCCGACCGGCGAGATCGAGATCGAGGTCTCCGACGTCGAGGTGCTCGGCGCCGCCGACCAGATCCCCTTCACGATCAACGCGGATGACGGCGTCAACGAGGAGAAGCGCCTCGAATACCGCTTCCTCGACCTGCGCCGCGAGCGGATGCACCGCAACATCATGCTGCGCACCGCGGTCATCTCCGCCATCCGTCACAAGATGGTGGCCCTCGGCTTCAACGAGATGGCGACCCCGATCCTGTCCGCGACCTCCCCCGAGGGCGCCCGCGACTTCCTGGTCCCCTCCCGCCTGCACGCCGGCAAGTTCTATGCGCTGCCGCAGGCCCCGCAGCAGTTCAAGCAGCTGCTGATGATCGCCGGGTTCGACCGCTACTTCCAGATCGCGCCCTGCTTCCGCGACGAGGACGCCCGCGCGGACCGCTCGCCGGGCGAGTTCTACCAGCTCGACGTCGAGATGAGCTTCGTCGAGCAGGAGGATGTCTTCCAGCCCGTCGAGAAGCTGATGACCGAACTGTTCACCGAGTTCGGCAACGGCCGTACGGTCACCTCCCCGTTCCCGCGCATCCCGTTCCGCGAGGCGATGCTCAAGTACGGCTCCGACAAGCCGGACCTGCGCGCCGAGCTGGAGCTGGTGGATGTCTCCGACGTCTTCGCGGGCTCCGGCTTCAAGGCCTTCGCCGACAAGCACGTCCGCGCCCTGGCCGTGCCGGACACCGCGGACCAGCCGCGCAAGTTCTTCGACCAGCTGGGCGACTTCGCCGTCCAGCAGGGCGCCAAGGGCCTGGCCTGGGTCCGCGTCGGCGAGGACAACGCGCTGACCGGCCCGATCGCCAAGTTCCTCACCGAGGACGACATCAAGTCGCTGGTCGTCGCCCTGGACCTCAAGCCCGGCCACGCCGTCTTCTTCGGCGCCGGTGAGTTCGACGAGGTCTCCAAGATCATGGGTGCGGTCCGCGTCGAGGTCGCCAAGCGTGCCGGCCACTTCGTCGAGGACGAGTTCCGCTTCTGCTGGATCGTCGACTTCCCGATGTTCGAGAAGGACGAGGACACCGGCAAGATCGAGTTCTCGCACAACCCCTTCTCCATGCCGCAGGGTGGCCTGGAGGCGCTGGAGACCAAGGACCCGCTGGACATCCTGGCCTGGCAGTACGACATCGTCTGCAACGGCACCGAGCTGTCCTCGGGCGCGATCCGTAACCACGAGCCCGAGGTCATGTACAAGGCCTTCGCGATCGCCGGCTACGACAAGGAGACGGTCGAGGCGGAGTTCGGCGGCATGCTCCGGGCCTTCAAGTTCGGCGCCCCGCCGCACGGTGGCATCGCCCCCGGCGTCGACCGCATCGTCATGCTGCTGGCCGACGAGCCCAACATCCGCGAGACCATCGCCTTCCCGCTCAACGGCAACGCCCAGGACCTGCTGATGGGCGCCCCGAGCGAGGTCGAGGAGGCACGCCTCAAGGAGCTGCACCTCTCCCTGCGCAAGCCGCCGGTGAAGTAGGCGCCACTGACGGCGAGGGGCCTCGGACAGGCTGAGGGGCGGCGTTTCACGTGAAACGCCGCCCTGGCCCGTTCGGGGCCTCTGTGCTGCCGGACCGGCCTCGGCGGCCCGGCGATCCCGGGGCGGGGACGGACGCCGCGGGCCGGCCCGGGTGCCCCGACCGCTCCACTCGTGTGGCCGGGCTCCGGCGGCGCCCGCACTGTGGTGCTCATGCAGCAAGCCAGCCTCCTCTCCGCTCCGGCCGGCCCGGGGCCGCGGACCCGCGCGACGCGCTCCGTCGCGGCCCATGACCTGTGGTGGCTCATCGCCGTGGCCGCCGTCTTCACCGCCCTCCTGGTCTATGGCGCCCTGACCACCCCCGGTCTGGGATGGGACGAGACGGTCTACGTCAGCCAGGTCGACCGCCATACGCCGGCCGCGTTCTTCAGCGCGCCCCGCGCCCGCGGCGTCAGCTTCCTCCTCGCCCCGGCCGCCGCGCTGACGACCTCGGCCACCGTGCTGCACTGCTACCTGGCGGTGCTCTCCGGCGCCGGGCTCCTGATCAGCCTGTGCGTCTGGCGGCATCTGCTGCCCGCCCCCGTACCGGCGCTGGGCGGCGCGCTGTTCGCCGGTCTGTGGATCACGCTCTTCTACGGCCCGCAGGCGATGCCCAACCTGTGGGTCGCCTACGCCGCGCTCGTCGCCACCGGCTGCTTTCTGCGCGCCGTACGGCAGCCGTCCAGGCAACTGGCCCCCCGCGCCGGCTGGGGCGCGGCGGCCGGACTCGGCGTCGCGGGGGCGCTGGCCGCGCTGATGCGCCCCACCGACGCCGTCTGGCTGGCCGTGCCGCTCTTCGCCGCGGCACTGTGCGTCCCGTCCTGGCGGCGCCCCGCCGTGCTGCTGACACTGCCGGCCGGACTGGCCCTGGGATGCGCCGAGTGGGTCGCGGAGGCGTATCTGTCCTACGGCGGGCTCGTGGCCCGGCTGCGGCAGGCCGGACGGATCCAGGGCGGTCTGGGCTGGCATCTGTCCTTCGACGACCACGCCCGCTCGCTTCAGGGCAAGACGCTGTGCCGGCCCTGCCAGCTGGCCTGGGACCACCCGGTGACGGCGGTGTGGTGGTTCCTGCTGCCCCTGGCGGTCATCGGGGCGGTATGGGTGGCGCTGCGGGCCCCTGATTCCGGTCGTGCGCTGTACCGGTACGGTCCGGCGTGGGCGTCCGCGGAGCGCGGCGGTGGCCCGCAGCCGCTCGGGCTGGCACCGGTCCGGCCCGGCAGCCGCGAGCCCGTCGGTGAGCCGGACCACCACGGCCCGGTGTGGCCCGCGGTGCGGCTGCGCGATCCGGTCGGCCCGCTGCACCGCAACGGACCGGCACCGCTCGTCGTCCCGGCGCTGGCCGGCCTCTGCCTCGCCGCTCCCTACCTGCTGACGGTGAATTACGCCGCGCCGCGCTTCCTGCTGCCCGCGTACGCCCTGCTGCTGATGCCCGCCGCGTGGTTCCTGTACTGGCTGACCCGGCTGCCGCGCCGCCGGCACGCCTGGGCGGTGGCCTTCCTCGTCCTCGCGCTGACCGGCCATGAGGCCATCCAGCTGGCGATTCTGCACAAGATGGTGCGGAGCACCGCACGCGCCCAGACCGGTATCGGCCGGATCTCCGAGACGCTGAAGGAGGCCGGTCTGCGGCCGCCCTGTGTGGTGAGCGGCGAGGAGGCGGTACGGGTGGCGTACCTGGCGGGCTGTGCGTCCCGCCAGCCGCAGGGCCACGACGCCGGCATCACCCCCGCGGGCCTGGCCCGGCTGGCCGCGTCCCGGCCCGCCGCCGTCCTCGTCGACGGCCGTAAGCCGCCGGCCTACGCCCGTGGCTGGCGCCCGGTCCCGCTGCCGCCGGCGCCGGGCCTGACGTCACTGCACGCCTTTGTGTCCCCGCCGACCCGGCCCTGAGCCGCGGCGTCCGGGCCGCTGAGGGCCCCACACATGCGGGCGCCCGCCCGGCCTGAGGGCCGGACGGGCGCGCTTGCTTGCTGCTCTGGCCGCGGAGCCGGCCGCGGTCAGGCGGGGATCACTGCTCCGCGCCGCCGAAGCGCTCGCGGTAGGCCTCCAGGTCGTCCTCGGTGATCTTCGCGAAGAGCACCGGCGGCACCGTGAAGGGAGTTCCGGCCGGCACCGAGGCCAGCGCCTTCGCCTCCTCCTGGGAGACCCACACCGCCGTGTCGTTCTCCAGCGCGAAGGCGCCCCGCATCGCCTTGGCCGACGACGGGATGAACGGCTCGGAGACGATCGCGTACAGATGGATCAGGTTCATCGCCGTACGCAGCGTCAGGGCCGCGGCGTCCTTGTCGGTCTTGATCTCCAGCCACGGGGCCTTCTCCTCCAGGTAGGAGTTGCCCGCGCTCCACAGGGCACGCAGCGACGCCGCGGCCTTGCGGAACTGCAGGGCCTCCATGTGGCCCTCGTACTCCGCCAGCAGCCCGGCGATCTCCTCGCCCAGCTTCTGCTCCGCGGCCCCGGCCTCGGCGCCCGCGGGCACCTCGTCACCGAACCGCTTCCGGGAGAAGGACAGCACCCGGTTGACGAAGTTGCCGAGGGTGTCCGCCAGGTCCTTGTTGACCGAGGACGCGAACAGCTCCCAGGTGAAGGAGGTGTCGTCGGACTCCGGGGCGTTGGCGATCAGGAAGTAGCGCCAGTAGTCGGCCGGCAGCAGCTCCAGCGCCGCGTCCGTGAAGATGCCGCGCCGCTGGGAGGTGGAGAACTTCCCGCCGTAGTAGTTGAGCCAGTTGAAGGCCTTGAGGAAGTCGACCTTCTTCCACGGCTCGCGGGTGCCCAGCTGGGTCGCCGGGAACATCACGGAGTGGAACGGCACATTGTCCTTGGCCATGAACTCCGTGTACCGGACGTCCTCGGCCTCGTACCACCACGACTTCCAGTCGCGGTTCTCCGGGTCGACGTCCGCCCACTCCTTCGTCGAGCCGATGTACTCGATCGGCGCGTCGAACCAGACGTAGAAGACCTTGCCCTCGGCCGCCAGCTCCGGCCACACATCGGCCGGCACCGGAACGCCCCAGTCCAGGTCACGGGTGATGGCCCGGTCCTGGAGGCCCTCCGTCAGCCACTTGTGCGCGATGGACGAGGCCAGCGTCGGCCATTCCTTGCTGCCGTTGCCCTCCAGCCAGCCCTCGACCTCGTGCTGAAGCTTCGACTGGAGCAGGAAGAGGTGCTTGGTCTCGCGCACCTCCAGATCACCGCTGCCGCTGATCGCCGAGCGGGCATCGATCAGGTCGGTCGGGTCGAGCACCCGGGTGCAGTTCTCGCACTGGTCGCCGCGCGCCTTGTCGTAGCCGCAGTGCGGACACGTTCCGACGATGTAGCGGTCCGGCAGGAAGCGGTCGTCGGCGATCGAGAAGACCTGGCGGATCGCCCGCTCCTCGATGAAGCCGTTCTCGTGCAGCTTGCGCGCGAAGTGCTGCGTCAGCTCCACGTTCTCCCGCGACGAGCTCCGGCCGAAGTAGTCGAATTCGAGGCCGAAGCCCTCGTAGATGGCCTTCTGCTTGTCGTGCTGCTCCGCACAGAACGCGTCGACCGACTGGCCCGCGTCCTTCGCCGCCAGCTCCGCAGGGGTCCCGTGCTCGTCCGTCGCGCAGATGTAGAGGACATCGTGCCCGCGCTGCCGCATATACCGGGCATAGACATCGGCCGGGAGCATGGACCCCACCATGTTGCCCAGGTGCTTGATCCCGTTGATATACGGAAGGGCGCTGGTGATGAGGTGTCGAGCCATTGCCGGCTGCTCCCAAGTCGCTACGGTGAGTGAGGATTTGCTTTACGGAACGTCAATATCGTACTGGACGGGGCAGGGGTGACCGCGCGGGTATTTCGGCGCCGGACCGAGTCCCTGCTCACCCCCTCCGCCGTCCGCCGCGGCCCGCGCTCACACGGCCGCGTCCGCCGACTCGGCGCCGTCCGCCGCCGGGGACCGGCCGGGCTTCGCCGCCCGGCCGTTGACCAGGAGTCCGGCGACGAGCGCGGCGAGCAGCATGATCGCCGACGCCACCCCGATGGCGACATTGAACCCGTGCACCACCCCGTCCTTGACGATCTGGTCCCGCACCGCCGGGGTGAGCCCGAGCCCGTCGCCCTTCCGGGCCGCCTCCGCCAGATGATCCGCGATGAACACCGCACTCGCCGAGGTGGCGATGGTGTTCAGCAGCGCCGTACCGATCGAACCGCCCACCTGCTGCGCCGTGTTGACGGTCGCGGAGGTGACTCCGGAGTCGTGCGGGGCCACCCCGGACGTGGCCGTCGCCATCACCGGCATGAAGATCAGGCCCATGCCGAGCCCGACGAGCAGCATGGCCGGCAGCACATGCGACACATACGCGGGCTCGGCCGTCAGATACCGCAGGGTGAAGAGCCCCGCGGCGGCCAGCAGCGCGCCCGGGACCATCAGGAAGCGTGGCGGGATGCGGTGCAGCAGCCGCGCCGAGATCTGCGTCGAGCCGACCACGATCGCCGCCACCATCGGCAGGAAGGCCATCCCGGTCCGGACCGGTGAATAGCCGAGCACGGTCTGGAGGTAGTAGGTCATGAACAGGAACATCCCGAACATCGCGATGACCGCCAGCGCCATGGTCAGGAAGGCGCCGCCGCGATTGCGGTCCCGCACGATGTGCAGCGGCAGGAGGGGATGCGGCGCCCGCGACTGCCACCAGCCGAAGACGGCCAGCAGCGCCACCCCGCCCGCCAGCAGACCGATGACCAGCCCGTCTCCCCACCCCCGTGGCTCCGCCTCACTGCACCCGTAGACGATCGCGACCAGACCGCCGCAGCCCAGCACCGCACCCGGAATGTCCAGCTGTACGCGGTCCCGCTCCGGCTTGTCGTGCAGAAACACCGAAGCGCCCAGGAAGGCGATCACCGCGATCGGTACGTTCACGTACAGGCACCAGCGCCAGTTCAGGTACTCGGTCAGCAGCCCGCCGGCGATCAGTCCGATGGCCGCGCCACCGCCCGCGATGGCCCCGTAGATCCCGAAGGCCTTGCTTCGCTCCTTCCCGATGGTGAACGTCGTGGTGAGCAGCGACAGCGCGGACGGTGCCAGCAGCGCACCGAAGGCGCCCTGCAGCGCCCGCGCCCCGAACAACAGCCCGGACCCGGTGGCCGCACCTCCCAGCCCCGACGCGACGGCGAACCCGACCAGCCCGATCATGAACGTCTTCTTCCGTCCCACCAGGTCGGCGATCCGCCCGCCGAGCAGCAGCAGCCCGCCGAACGCCAGCGTGTACGCGGTGATCACCCACTGCCGGTTGGCGTCCGACATCCCCAGATCCCGCTGGGCCGACGGCAGGGCGATGTTCACGATGGTCGCGTCCAGCACCACCATCAACTGCGCGATCGCAATCACCACAAGGCCCCACCAGCGCCGTGGATCGGGCTTCGCCGGTGCGGCCCAGCGGGGAGTAGTGGTCCGGGGAGGGGGAGCGGGTCCTCCCTCTTGGCTCGCGTCACTCATCACGACCCGCCTCGCTCGGCTGGTACGGCCACCCCGGCCACCCCGCCGCTCCCGCCCGGAGCAACCGGATCAAACGGAGCACTTCACCCATTCAGCGTAGGGAGGGGCGCGGGGCCTCGCCTCTTGTGGTGCGCATCGGCGCCGAGGTCAGGAGTGCGCACACGACAGCGGCCGCGGCCGGGCCCGTGGGAGCCCGGCCGCGGCCGGTGAGGTGTCGGGTGTGGTGGTGGCGAGGCGGTCAGCTGTCCTTGAGGACGCCGGCCGCGCGGGCCTCGGTGAGCCACTCGGGGAACTCGACCATCAGCTGCTGGTAGAGCTCGTCGTGGGAGAGGCTGCGCGGGTCGCGGCCGGCGTGGAAGAAGCCGGCGTTGTCGACGGCGCGCTTCTCCGGGACGGCCAGGTCGTCGAGCTTGCGGAGGAAGTCGAAGCCCTTGGCGTCCGGGTCACCGAAGCCGATGAACTGCCAGAAGATGGGGAGCCCGGCCGCCTCGCAGAGCGCCTTCTCGGCGGCCGGCTTGGAGGTCGGGGCGCCGTCCGTCTGGAAGATGACGAAGGCCGGGGCGGTGGCGCCGGACTTCTTGTAGTGGTCGACGACCGCGTTGATGGCCCAGTGGTAGTTCGTACGGCCCATGTGGCCGAGACCGGCGTGCAGTTCCTCGATACGGCCCTCGTAGTTGGTGAGGTCGAGGTCGGCGGTGCCGTCGATGTCGGTGGAGAAGAAGATCACCGGCACGGTGGCGTCGTCGTCGAGGTGCGCGGAGAGGCCGAGGGCCTGCTCGGCGAGGTTCTGGACGGTGCCGTCCTTGTAGTAGGGACGCATCGAGCCGGAGCGGTCCAGGACCAGGTAGACGGCGGCGCGCTGGGTGGCGAGGCCGTGCTTCTCCAAGGTGCTGCCCGCGGCCTTGTAGAGGCTGACGAGGGCGGGGGCGGTAGTGGGGAGCGAGGCCGCGGCGGTGGAAGCGGTGACGGCCTCGGCCTGGGGCTGGGGCTGGTCGGCGGGGGCCTGGTCGGCCTTCGGTGCTGCGGGCTCCGGCTCGGCCTTCGTGGGCTCCGCCGTCTTGGGGGCGTCCGTCTTGGGCGCTGCGGCCTTCGGCTCGTCCTTGGGCTCCGGCTCGTCCTTGGGCAGGTCCGTGGCCTTCGGCTCGTCCTTGGGCTCCGGCTCGTCCTTGGGCAGGTCCGTGGCCTTCGGCTCGTCCTTGGGCTTCGCGTCGGCCGCGGGCTTCGCCTCGGCCTCCGGCTCCTTCACGGGTTCCGGCGTGGCCGCCCCCTTCTGCTCCGGCTCCGCCGCCACCTCGGGCTCCGGCTCGACGGCGTCGGCCGCCGGCTCGGCCTTCGCGGCCGGCTTCGCCTCGACCTCCGCGACGACCTCCGCCTCCGCCTCGACCTCAGCCTTTGCCTCGGCCTCCGGCTCAGCGGCCTCCGCCTCCGCCTCGGTGCCGGCCGCCGCCGCGCCCGGGTTGTCGAAGGCCTTGCTCACGAGATCAGCGACGGTGTCGCCGGTGGCCTGCTCGGTGGCGGGGGCCGGTGAGACGTCCGCCGCGGGCTCGTCCTTGTCGCTCGTACCGGCCGCGACGGCCTGCTCGGCGGCTTCTTCGGTAGCGGCAGTCTCGGCCGCAGCCGCCTCCCCGGCGGCCTCCGCCGCAGGGTCCTCAACCGCTTCGGCCGTCTCGATGGCCTCGACCGGTGCGGACGGGGTGGCCGCCGCGGTCGCGTCGTCGGCCGCCGGCTCCTCCCGTACCCCGGCCGCGTCCCGACCGGCGGCCTCCTCGGCCGCCGCGGGCTCCTCCCGGACCGGGGAGCTCTCCGCCGCCCGCTCCGCACGGTCCGCGCGGCTGCCCTGGGCGGGCAGCGTCGGGGTCGTCGGTGCCGGGTCGGCGGCGGGGGCCTCCGTGGGGGCCGTCCGGGCGGCCGGAACCTCGGCTTCCGGGGTGGCGGGGGCCGGTGTGGACTCCTCGCGGGCCTCCGGGATGGTCGCGGACTCCGGCTTGTCGGCGCCGCTCGGGGCCGCGCCGGTTTCTTCACGGGTCGCCTTGGAGCGACCGAAAGCGTTGCGCAGCAGACTCCGAATGCCCATCGGCGAACCTCTCTTGCGGGTGCTGGGTGCGGCGTATGTCCGTGACGCACGGACATGTCCCTGACCAGGACGGATACGTAAGGGTAGCGGCCGGGACCGGCCTCATCGTGGGACCCCGCGCCTTGTGTGGTGGGCCATCCGGGGGCTGTGACGGGCCAGTGGGTTTCGGCCGGGGCGCCGGAGTTCCGCCGGGGAGACATCGGTCCTGCGTACGAGGTTGATCGGCCGTGTGCACACCTCCGCGGCGCACGGCCCGGTGCGGAATTTTCGATACCGGACTGAATCCTTACCGCGCTCCGGGCCGCCGTCGTTTGCGTCGTTTTGCCCTCTCTGGAACTGGGATTGACCCCTCGTACGGTGCCGGGCGGGCCTGCCGTCCCCTTGGATTCACCGTCTGTTCATGTTTGCGTCGTCATGCGGCGGATCGGCCCGTTTAGCGTCACGGCGAACCATGACCGCGAACCGAACGACGGCGCGCATCCTTTTGTCCGCGCCGCACACCGTTCGACCTCGTTCGACTCCGCTAAAGAGGGGGAAATGTGCGCAAGTTCCTGCCGTTGATCGGCTCGCATCCTGGTGGGCGTTCGGCCATGACGTGCCGGTACCGCTGTGGTGACGCCTGCTTCCACGAGACGCCGAACACGAGCGACAACGCCTACGTCGGTGAGGTCATCGCCGGTGCGCTGTCCCGGCGTTCGATGGTGCGGGCCGCCGCGGTCGTGACAGTGGCGGCGGCGGCCGGCGGCGCGGTGGGCGGCGTGGGGGCGCCGCCGGCCGTCGCGGCGTCCAAGCCCGGTCAGGAGTCCCGGGGCGGGAAGGGCCACAAGGCGGCGCGCGGGCTGCGGTTCGCCACCGTGGCGCCGAACACGGCCGACGCGGTGGTCGTCCCCGAGGGGCACGCGCAGAACATCGTCATCCGGTGGGGCGACCCGATTTTGCGCGGGGCGCCGGCCTTCGACCCGGACCGGCAGTCGGCGAAGGCGCAGGCGGGGCAGTTCGGTTACAACAACGACTACATGGCCGTGCTGGACGTGCCGGGCGAGCGGCACCGGCAGCTGATGGTGATCAATCACGAGTACACCGACGAGCAGCTGATGTTCGCCGGGTACGACGCGGAGGCGCCGACGCGGGAGCAGGCCGAGATCGGCTGGGCGGCCCACGGGCTGTCCGTACTGGTCGTCCAGGAGGAGCGGCACAGCGGGCGGCTGGCGGCGGTGTCCCGGCACCGGCTCAACCGGCGGATCACCGGCACCACGCCGTTCGAGGTCACCGGCCCCGCGGCGGGCAGCGACCTGCTGAAGACGTCCGCCGACCCCGAGGGGACGCGCATTCTGGGGACGCTCAACAACTGCGGCGGTGGCATCACCCCGTGGGGGACGGTGCTGTCCGGCGAGGAGAATTTCAACCAGTATTTCGCCAACGGGGGCAGTGTCACCGATCCGACGGCGGTGGCCCGGCTCAAGCGGTACGGCATCACCGGCGGGGCGAGCCAGCGCAAGTGGGAGCGTTTCGACAAGCGCTTCGATGTCGTGCGGGAGCCGAATGAGCCGCACCGCTTCGGCTGGGTTGTGGAAATCGACCCGTACGATCCCGAGTCGACACCGCGGAAGCTGACGGCGCTGGGGCGGTTCAAGCACGAGGCGGCCGAACCGAGGCTGACGGCGGACGGCCGGCCCGTTCTCTACATGGGCGATGACGAGAAGTTCGATTACTTCTACAAGTTCGTCTCCGCCCGGCGGATGAAGCGCGGGACGTCACGGGCCGCGCGGGAGCACAACCGGACGCTGCTGGACGAGGGGACGCTCTATGTCGCCAGGTTCACCGGTGACAGTGCGGCGGGGGAGATCGACGGGTCGGGCAAGCTGCCGAAGGACGGCGAGTTCGACGGGTCGGGGGAGTGGATTCCGCTGGCGAGCGGCGACACCTCGCATGTGCCGGGAATGACGGCGGAAGAGGTCTATGTCTTCACCCGGATGGCCGCCGACAAGGTGGGCGCCACGAAGATGGACCGGCCGGAGGATGTCGAGCCCAGCCCGCGGACCGGGCGGGTCTATATCGCCCTGACCAATAACAGCGACCGGGGGAAGACGGGCAAGGCTCCGGCGGACGAGCCCAATCCGCGCAAGGAGAACAAGCACGGGCAGGTCCTGGAACTGAGTGAGCGGTGGGACGATCCGGCGGCGGACCGTTTCGACTGGCGGCTCTTCCTGGTCTGCGGTGATCCGGAGGACCCGGCGACCTATTTCGGCGGATTCCCCAAGGACCAGGTCAGCCCGATTTCCTGCCCGGACAACATCACCTTTGATGTGCACGGAAATCTCTGGATATCGACCGACGGAAATGCGCTGGGGAGCCATGACGGACTGTTCGGGGTGGCGACCGCAGGAGAACGGCGGGGTGAGGTCCGGCAGTTCCTGACGGTGCCCACGGGGGCCGAGACCTGCGGGCCGGTCGTACAGGAGCGGCGGGTGCTGGTCGCCGTGCAGCACCCGGGTGAGGTGGACGGGGCCAGTGTGGAGCGGCCCGCGTCGCAATGGCCGGACGGGGAAGGGGAGTTGGTCCGACCCTCCGTGGTGGGTGTGTGGCGGAAGGACGGGCGGGACATCGGCATGTGAGGGAAGGGCAGGTGCCCATGGGGGCGGGGACCGGCTCCTGCCCCCATGGGCGCCGTCCCGTCCCGTGACCCCCGTGCCCGCCCCGCGAGGCTCCCCGGCGGTTCCTCCCGCCCCGCCACATCACGCCGCGGAAACGATGTGGCAAGAGCAGGGTAAGAAGTGTGTCGCTCAGGTATCCGATGCGCAGGTGTGCCCGTCTTCTCCGGTGACCATTGTCCGGAGCCGTCCGTTGTGCCTAAGGCGGCCGGTTAAGAAGGCAAGAACCCTTCCGAGGGTGACGGGAGATGTGGGCGCATGGGGCTGACCAGTCAGTCGCTCGAATACACGGTGATCGTGCTGGCGGTGCTCTGTGTCGCCGCCACGGTCTGGCTCTGGCCCCGGCTGGCGCGGCGCGGCGTGGCGGCCGTCCTCGGCCGGCTGGGCGCGATCGTGGTCACCCAGGTGTCGATCGTGTGTGCGCTCGCCCTCGCCGTGAACACGAACTACGAGTTCTACGGCAACTGGGACGAACTCCTGGGCAACACCGATGAGGCGCCGGCCTCCCTGAGCCAGGGCGGCGGCCAGTACACCTCGGTCGGCAACCTCAAGGGCGGACTGGTCCAGCCGGCCGGTCCGCAGGGGCTCGACCGGGTGACCGGACTGCCCAAGGGGCCCGCCGACCGGGTGGGCAAGGTCGAGTCCGTGAAGATCATCGGCCGTCGCAGCCGGGCCATCAACCCGGGCTTCGTCTATCTCCCGCCGCAGTACTTCCAGCAGCAGTTCCGCCGGCAGCGGTTCCCCGTCATGGTCGTCATCAGCGGCTACCCCGGCGGGATCATGAACCTCGCACAGCACCTCCAGGTGCCGCAGAACGCCGGCCGGCTGATCGCGCAGGGCAAGATGCAGCCGACCGTGATCGTGATGGTCCGGCCGACGATCGCCCCGCCGCGCGACACCGAGTGTGTGGATGTGCCGGGCGGGCCGCAGGCCGAGACGTTCTTCACCAAGGACCTGCCGGACGCCATGAAGTCGGCCTACCGGGTGGGCCGGGACCCCAGCGCCTGGGGCGCGTTCGGCTACTCGTCCGGCGGCACCTGCTCGTTGCAGCTGGCGATGCGGAACCCGAAGGTCTACACCTCGGCGGTCTCGCTCTCCGGTGACTACGCGATCAAGGACGACCTGACCACCGGCAGCCTCTTCGGCCCCGGTCCGGAGGGCGCCCGGCGCGAGCGCGAGCACGACCTGCTGTGGCGGCTGAAGCACCTGCCCGCGCCGCAGATCTCCGCGCTGGTCGCCAGCAGCCGTAAGGGCGAGGCGGACTACGGCGACACCATGAAGTTCCTGCGGGCGGCCAAGTCGCCGATGACGACCGAGTCGATCATCCTGCCGCAGGGCAGCCACCAGTTCACGACCTGGCGGCGGGAGGTCGTGCCCGCCCTTCAGTGGCAGAGCCAGCAGCTGACGTTCCCCCAGGACACGGAGGCGCTCCCGCAGCGCAAGCCGGGTGTGGGGAAGGGCGGCGCCCCGGGGCAGCGGACCACGCCGTCCCCGGCACCGTCGGCGTCCGACGACAACAAGGGCCGCCGACGGGTGGAGGCGGAGCGCCCCCAGAGGTGAGCCGCGAGTGAGCTGAACAGGGGCGCCGGAGCTGTCCGGCGCCCCTGTCGCATGTGTGTGCCGAGAGCCGGCGGCGGGCGGGGAGTGGACCGTTCCGCATGATCCGGGGTGCCTCGGGTAACCGCCATTCCCTTGGACGCACCGTCCGTCACGCACACCGGGGAGTTCTCATGGCGCGTACGCGAGAGGGCGAGGAGGCGGCCTGGTCACCAGCGGCCGCGCGGGCCCCGCTGGCCGTCCGGATCCTGCTGCTGGTACTGGCGTTCGCCGCGATGGTGGCGTTCGCGGCGGCGCTGGCACGGGTCACGCTGACCCCGTCGGCGGCGTCGGTGCCGCTGACCCACCCCAACCTCCGCCCCGGCGACTCGATCCGGGGCTACCTGGCGCAGCCGCACCTGGCCGACACCGTCAAACAGCTCGGCGGCAATGTCGTGCTGGGTCTGCCGTTCGGGGTGCTGCTGCCGGTGCTGGAGCCGCGGGCCCGCGGGCTGCTGCGGGTGGGGGCGGCGACCGCGCTGGTGATGCTGCTGGTGGAGCTGGTGCAGGGAGCGCTGATCACCGGCCGGGCCTTCGACATCGACGATGTGATCCTCAACTGCGCCGGTGCGCTGCTCGGCTATCTGCTGCTGGGGCGGCGGTTGGGCCGGGCCGTGCATCCGCGGCGCCGGCACTGGTGGCACCGGCTCGGCGGCAAGGGGACGGCGGGGCCGGCCAAGGCCCCCGGGGCCGGGTCGGCGTGACGTAGGGCCCGGCCGATTCCGGCCGTGGCGCGCACCTCGTGCCGCGCGCCCCGGCCGCGCTACGGGCGGTAGACCATGCCTGGTTCCGGCTTCGCCGGGGAGAGCAGCTGGGAGACCGTGACGATCGTGTAGCCGCGCTTCTTCAGCTCCTTGAGGATGCCGGGGACGGCCGGCACGGTTCCCCGGTAGATGTCGTGCAGCAGGATGATGCCGTCGCGCTCGGTCTGTTCGAGCACCCGCTTGGTGATCAGGGCCGAATCGTTGGTCTGGTAGTCCTTGGCGGTCACGCTCCACAGGACCTGCGCCAGGCCGAGGTCCTTGCTGATTTCGGAGACCGTCTCATCGGTCCTGCCCTGCGGCGGGCGCATCAGCCGGGGTGTCTTGCCGGTGATCTTGCGGACCGCGTCCTGGAGGCGGGACATCTCGCGCTTGGCCGATGTGGCCGGGATGTCGGTCAAAATCTGGTGCGACCAGGTGTGGTTGGCCGGTTCATGGCCCTCGGCGTCGATCCGCTTCACCTCGGCGGGCCGCTTTACCACGTGGTTCTCGCCGAGCATGAAGAAGGTCGCGTGGACCTTCTCCTTCTTGAGGATGTCCAGCAGGCGGTTGGTGTGCTCGCTGGGGCCCGCGTCGAAGGTGAGCGCGACGCACTTGGCCTTGCGGCAGTCGACGGCGTCACCGGCCGTGCCCCGCGGGGCCTTGCCGTCCTCGGCCGCGGCGTCCGCGGTGTCCTTCGCCCGGACGTCGGCCGCCGGTGCGTCGGCGCGGGCGTCGGCCGGGGTGGTGACGTCGTAGGTGGCGCAGCCGCTGAGGGCCAGGACCAGGGACGTGGCCGTCAGCAGCCCGGCGAGGAGGGTGCGGCGGGCCGCGGATATCGACTTCGGCATACGGGTCTCTCTTCGCGTGCGAGGGGTGCGACAGCGAGCCCGCGACCTGCGCTTTCGGGCATGACGAAGTCGACGCGTACGGAGCGTGGCCCCGCCGCGCCGACCCGCGGGAGCAGCTGTCGTAGGGATCCTGGGGACTATACATAGGCAGTACACACTGCGTGTATACGTGGGGTGTGTACGGGAAGGGACGTGCGGACGGAGGGGTGGCGGGAGCGGGTGGGACGTACGGCGACGGAGGCCGTCTCGCGCCCACCCCGATCGGACGCGTCCGCCGCGACACCCCGCCCCCACCGCGGTGGACTCGTACCGTGACCGCACCGCCGCCGGACGACTGCCTGGCGCACAACGACTGGATCTGCGGCGACTACCTGAGCACCCGTCGGCAGATCCTCCTCGACGCGCTCCTCCAGCACCTCCAGCTGACGGTGTTCTCGGTGGCGCTCGGGCTGGTGATCGCGGTCCCGCTGGCGCTGCTCGCCCGGCGCAGACGCTGGACGGTCGGGCCAGTGCTCGGCATCACCACGGTCCTCTACACGATCCCGTCGCTGGCGATGTTCTCGCTGCTGCTGCCGGTCTACGGGCTCTCCGCCACCCTCGTGGTGGTCGGCCTCGCGCTCTACTCGCTCACCCTGCTCGTGCGGAACATCCTGGCGGGCCTGGACGGGGTGCCCGCCGAGGCCACGGAAGCCGCCCGGGGCATGGGGTACGGGCCGATGCGCCAACTGCTGACCGTCGAACTGCCGCTGGCCGTGCCGGCGGCGATGGCCGGGCTGCGGATCGCCACGGTCTCGGCGGTCGCGCTCACCACCGTCGGCGCCATCGTCGGATACGGCGGACTGGGCAACCTCATCTACGCCGGCATGAACGCGTTCTTCAAGGCACAGGTGCTCACCGCGTCCGTGCTCTGTGTGCTTCTCGCGGTGGCCTTCGATCTGCTGCTGCTCGGGGTGGAACGGCTGCTCACCCCCTGGCGCCGGGCGAGCCGGCGGGCGGTGCGGGCCCGGGCCGCCACCGGACCGAAGCGCCTGGTCGCGGCCCTCGGGCGGCGGACATGAACACCGTCTCCGCGGTCTGGAGATGGCTGACCACCGCCGCCAACTGGTCCGGTGAGAACGGCGTCTGGCACCGCCTCGAACAGCACCTCGTGCTCACCTTCTGCTGTCTGGTCATCAGCGCCCTGATCGCGCTGCCGGTCGCCCTGACCCTCGGCCACCTCGGCCGCGGCGGGGCGCTGGCCGTCAACCTCGCCAACATCGGCCGCGCGGTGCCGACCTTCGCCGTCCTCGTCCTGCTGCTGCTCACCCCGATTGGACGGCACGGGCAGTGGCCGACCATCATCGCGCTGGTGTTGTTCGCGATTCCGCCGCTGCTGACCAATGCGTATGTCGGGATGCGTGAGGTGGACCAGAACGTGGTGCGAGCCGCCCGGGGCATGGGGATGACCGGCACCCAGCTGGTGTGGCGGGTCGAGGTGCCGCTCGCCTTTCCGCTCGTCCTGACCGGGATCCGGATCGCCGCGGTGCAGCTGGTGGCCACCGCCACGCTCGCCGCGCTGGTGGGCGGCGGCGGGCTCGGCCGGATCATCACCGCCGGGTTCAACCTGGCCAGCACCCCGCAGGTGGTCGCCGGAGCGGTGCTGGTCGCGGTGTTCGCGCTGCTGATGGAGGCCGCCTTCGAGCTGGCCCAGCGGTGGGCACCGGGGTGGGCCCGCGGACGGGCTCGATGAGGGTCACTGCCGCCGCCGTTGCGGCCGTCATCGCCCTCGGGCTCGCGGCCTGCACCAGCGGCCCCTCCCTGGAGACCCGCGCCGCGATCACCGCCTCCCCCGGCGACAGCCACGAACTGACCATCGGCTCGGCCGGCTTCACCGAGAGCGAGCTGCTCGCCCAGATGTACGCGGCGCTGCTCGACCACGCCGGGTACCGGACCCATGTCGTGACCGTCGGCAACCGCGAGCTGTACGAACCCGCCTTGGAGGTGGGGCAGATCGATGTCGTGCCCGAGTACGCCGCCACCTTCGCGGACTGGCTCAACGCCAAGAACAAGGGCTCCAAGGCGGCGCCGGTGGCCTCGCCCGACATCGGTGCCACCATGGCCGCGCTGCGCCGGCTCGCCGGCCCGCGCGGTCTGACCGTGCTCCCGGCCGGCCGGGCCGTCGACCAGAACGCCTTCGCGGTGAGCGCCGCCTACGCTCGCGAGCACCACCTCAAGACCCTCAGCGATCTGGGCCGCGCCAAGCTTCCGGTGCGGCTGGCCGCGGGCGATGAATGCGTCCAGCGGCCGTTCTGCGCGCCGGGGCTGAAGAAGCGCTACGGGATCAACATCACCGCCATCGACCCGAAGGGCGTCGGCACCACACCCGCCAAACAGGCCGTGCAGAACGGGCAGGACCAGATGGTGCTCACCACCAGCACCGATGCCACCCTCGACCGGTTCGGCCTGGTGCTGCTCACCGACGACAAGAAGCTTCAGAACGCCGATTACGTCCTCCCCGTCGTGAACCGCGCCCGTGCGGGCGGAGCGGGGCCGGCCGCCGCGCTCAACCGCCTCAACAAGGTGCTGTCCACTGCCGATCTGGCGTATCTCAACGAGCAGGTGGACAGCTGGCGGCGGCTGCCGGCGGACGTGGCGCGCAACTACCTGAAGTCCAAAGGGCTGTTGCCCAAGAGCTGACACCGCGCGGGCGGCGTGGGGGGGGGCGGTGCGCGGTGACCGTGCCTGTGATGCGCGCGGTGACAGGGCCGGTGTTTCACGTGAAACGCCGCGCAGGGAGGCAGGCCGGGCGTTTCACGTGAAACGCCCCTCCCGGCGCTTTCACTCCGTGGGGACCGAGTCCACCTCGGCCCGCTCCCGCGGTACTCCTCGCTCGTCCGAACCGATGGTGCGGCGCAAGGCCTCATGGAGCTTGGTCGGGGTGAGGACGCCCAGGAACCGGTGGCCGTCCAGGACCGCGATCCAGCCGGCGTCGTGCTTGAGCATCTCGCTGAAGGCCGCCTTGAGGGTGCCGGTCACCGGCACCCAGGCCTCCATCCGGCGGGCGTGACCGGCGACCGTGCCCTCCCCGCCGGTCAGCTCCTCGGTGGCCACCCAGCCGTGCAGTGCGCCGTCCTCGTCGAGTACCACCGCCCAGCGGGCGCCCTCGGCCCGCAGCCGTGCCCTGGCGCCCGCGGCGGGTTCGCCGAGCCGGACGAACGGCGGGCGTTCGAGGTCACCACGGTCGATCCCGGTGACCGAGAGCTGCTTCAACGCACGGTCGGTACCGACGAATTCGGCGACATAGGGGGTCGCGGGGGCACCGAGGACGCTCGCGGGGGTGTCGTACTGCTCGATCCGGCCGGCTCCGTAGACCGCGATCCGGTCGCCGAGCCGGATGGCTTCCTCGATGTCATGGGTGACCAGCAGCACCGTCTTGTGCAGATCGGCCTGAAGCCGCAGGAACTCCTTCTGGAGCCGGTCGCGGACGACCGGGTCGACCGCGCCGAACGGCTCGTCCATCAACAGCACCGGCGGGTCGGCGGCGAGCGCACGGGCCACCCCGACCCGCTGGCGCTGGCCGCCGGAGAGCTGCTCGGGGTAGCGCGGGCCGTAGACGGCCGGGTCCAGACCGACGAGATCCAGGAGTTCGGCGGCCCGTGCGCGGGCCTTGGCCCTCTTCCAGCCGGTCAGAAAGGGCACGGTCGCGGTGTTGTCGAGGACGGTGCGGTGCGGGAAGAGGCCGGTCTGCTGGATGACATAGCCGATCCCGCGGCGCAGGGTGACCGGGTCGACGCCGGCGATGTCCGCACCGTCGACGTAGATCCGCCCGTGCGTGGGGTCGATGAGCCGGTTGACCATCATCATGGTCGTCGTCTTGCCGCAGCCCGAGGGCCCGACCAGCGTCACCAACTCCCCCTCGCCGACCTCGAAGGAGAGGCCGTCGACGGCGGTGGTCCCGTCGGGGTAGCGCTTGGTGACCGAGTCGAACCGGATCATCGCCCCATTGAATCCCGCGGCCCCCGCCCGGACCTGTCATGCGGGCAATCGGGTGGGGCGGGCCCGGCGGCCATTGCCTGGCCCCCGCGCCCAGCCCCCAGTCCCCTGCCCCGGCCACCGGATCCGGAGTGACTGCCCCTCAGACCCCCGCCCGCCGGGCACCCGGCTCCGGCTCGCCGCCCGCCCCCGGCCCTTCCGTCCCCGGCCCGTCGGCCATCCGGTACCCGCCGCCCGGCACCGCCTCGATCACCGGCGGGTCGCCGAGCTTGGCCCGCAGGGCGCCGAGGGTGACGCGTACGGCGTTGCCGCCGTAGCTGGTGTGTTCCTCCCACACCTCCTCGATCAGCTCGTCGCCGCTGACCACCGCGCCCTGTGCGCGCAGCAGCACTTCGAGCACCCCGAACTCCGTACGCGACAGCGCCAGCGGGCGGCCGTCGCGGGCGGCCAGCCCGCGCGCGGTGTCGACGGTGACGCCGGCCCGCTCGATGATCTGCGGCTCGGCGCGGCGGGCGGGCCGGCCCAGCGAGACGACCCGGGCGAGCAACTCCTCGGGGACGAAGGGCTTGGCCAGCCAGTCGTCCGCGGCCGGTGCCGGGTCCGCCGCCCGGTCGTCCGGACCGGCCGCGGTGAGCAGCAGCACCCGGGTCGGCAGCCGCTCTGCCACCACATACCGGCGGAGGGCGGCACCGTGCGGTGCGGGCAGCTCGCGGTCCAGGACGAGCACGTCGTACCCGCCGAGCCGCAGTCCGGCCAGTGCCGCGCGGCCGTCGTGAGCGATGTCCACCACGATCGCGGCGCGGCGCAGCTCCGCGGCGATCATGTCCGCGAGGCACTCCTCGTCCTCCACCACCAGAACGCGCATGGCGTCATGTGTACCCGAGGCGGAGCCGCTGGCGAGCCGAACTCCGTGCGCCGCGACGCCGGGGCCGGGGAATTCACCAGGCTGGCGCCGAGCGGCACCCGGCGCGGGCCCCTGGGCCGCGCCGGTGACGCGGACCGCCGACCGGGTCGCTGCGGCCCGTGCGACCGCGCCACGGCGAACCTGGGCCGGACAGCCCCGGGGCGCGGGGCCGTACGAGTTGCTTCCGCCGCACCGCCTCTCCTCCTGCCGCCTCCGGCCCGGCCGGCGTGCTTACGATCCACTTCGGCCACCGGTCGGAAGGTGGAAGGGAGCGCCACGATGAGAGCCGTAGCAGTCAGCGCATTCGGTGAACAGCCGCAGCTCATGGAGCTGCCGCAGCCCGAACCAGGGCCCGGTGAGGTCCTGGTGCGGCTGGCCGCCGCCGGACTCAACCCCGTCGACTGGAAGCTCGCCGACGGGATGTTCGGCGATGCCGTGCCGGCCGCTTTCCCCCTCGTCCTGGGGTCGGACGGGGCGGGCGAGGTGCTCGCCATCGGCAGCGGGGTGCGGCGGTTCACCATCGGCGACGCGGTGTTCGGCCAGTTCCAGCGGCCGAAGCAGGGCGGCGGGTCGTACTGCGAGCTCGCCGTTGCCGACGAGGAGCGGATCGCGCACGCCGCCCGCAGCGTCACCTACGCCACCTCCGCGGCCGTGCCGACGGCCGGGATGACCGCGTACAACCTGGTCGAGGAGACCCGGATCGCCGAGGGCAGAAGGGTGCTGATCGTCGGCGCGACCGGCGGCGTCGGCACCTTCGTCACCCAGCTCGCGGCCGGCCGCGGTGCCGAGGTGATCGCCACCGCCCGCCCGGCCAAGGCGGAGCTGATGCGTACGCTGGGCGCCGCCGAGACCGTCGACCACACCGCGGGCCCGATCGCCGACCAGGTCCTCGCGATCCATCCGGACGGTGTCGATGTGCTGATCGACATGACCAGCGGCCCCACCGAGTTCGCCGCACTGACCCGGACCGTGCGCGACGGGGGCACCGCCGTCTCGCTGATCGGATCGGCCGACGCGGACGAACTCACCGAGCACAACCTCCGCGGCTTCAACTTCGTCAACCGCCCCTCCCCGCAGCTGTTGGAGATCCTCGCCGGCCAGGTCGACGCGGGCCGTCTGACGGTCCTCGTGGGCCGTGAGGTCTCCCTGGAAGAGGCGCCGGACGCCCTGGCGGCCAGCCGCACCGGCCGGGCACAGGGGAAGACCGTCCTGGCGATCTGAGCGGCGGTCAGGAGCCGGCGCCGATGCGCGCCGCGGACCGGCGGGCACGCAGCGCCCGGACCGCCGGCGGTCCCGCAGCGGCCAGCGCGGCGGTCAGCGTCCCCGCGCCGATGACCAGCCAGACCCCGGTGCGCAGCGGTCCGGTGAGCGCGTCGGCGTAGGCTCCCGCGGCCGGCCGGGAGACCATGGCGGGCAGCGCGTCCAGGGTGCGGCTGCGGACCAGCGCGAGCGCCGCGGCCAGCAGCCCGGCGGCCGCCGCACAGCCCAGCCCGGCCCAGATCAGCGCCCGCCGCCGGCGCCGCGCCAGCAGCAGCCCGCCGGTCAGACACAGGGCCGCGGCCGGCGGCAGCAGCAGCGCCCCGGTGCGGACGACCTCGTAGACGGCCCGGATCCGGGGCACGTCCGGGGCCTTCAGCAGCACGATCTCCACCCCGGCCCGCGGCACCCGCCGCAGGAGGTCGAGCCCCATGCCGTTGTGGGACAGCTGACGCTTGACGCGTTCCACGACCGGGGTGAGGTCCAGCGTGACCGGGGACCGGCCGGAAGCGGCCAGCCGGCCGTCCAGCGTCCGGTGGGCGGTCCGGTGCACCCCGTTCCACACCGCGCGAAAGCCGCGCCCGGTGACGACCTGCCGCACCTGCTTCTCCACGAACTGGCGGATCCCGCGGGTGAAGTGCCGGCGCACCGCGGGACGCTCGGCGCGCGGTACGGCCTTCAGCAGCCCGTCGAGCCGGACGTGCGCCATCACGCCGTCCGTCACATCGTCGACGACCGCCTCCTGGACGGCGGCGTTCCCGGCCAGCGGCGCCACCGCCGCCACATAGCCGTCGGTCTCGGTCAGCTCGGCCCGCGCCCAGATCGCGGCCAGGCTCAACGGCAGCAGCAACGCCCCCACCAGCAGCAACACCCCACCGGCCAGCGCCCGTCCGCGTCGTCGCGGCCCGTGCGAGGACCGCGGTGTCATTCGCCCGCCCGCGCGTACGGGTGCGCTCGCTGACATCGCGTCCGGTCCTTCCTGCACGGCGGACTGGGGCGCGTTCCACGGACCGGCCGGGCCGGCGGAGCTCCGCAGGACGCGCGCTACGGCCATCTCCCAGGCAAATGGGAACCTCCGTCGCCCGCGACCGGGGCCGGTGCCAATGGGTGACCGGGCGTGCGGCCAACCGCCCCGGCCCGCCCGTGCCCCCGCCTCAGCCCGCCCGCGCCACGCGCCGCCGCCGGACCGCCCGCACCACCCCCGGCCCGAGCAGCGCGGTGGCCCCGGCGCCCACCGCCCATCCCATCCAGCTGTCGCCCTCGCTCTCCGGGGTGCTCTCCGGCAGGTCGTCCACATCGCCCGAGCAGGCCGTGGGGGCGAAGGACTCGCCGACGTAGACACAGACCGTGGCGGCGGGGCGCCGGGTGCCGGGGGCGGCGGAGGCGGCGGGTTCTGCGTGGCCGCCGAGCACGGCCGTGGCGGTGAAGACCCGGATGTCGTGCGCGGGCAGATCGGAGCGCCAGATCACCTTCTGCTCGCCCACGCCGTCCCCTTCGACCCGGCCGCCGGGCGCGGTCGCCGAGGTCGTGGTGGCCGGCATCCGCTGCTCGATCCGGGCGTCGTGCACCTCCGAGGCACCCAGGTTGTGCACGGTGATGCGGTAGTCGAGCCGTTTGCCGGACTCGGGGGCGTCGGCGCCGTCGGTCACCGACACCGTGACCGAGACGGCGGGCGGGGCCTTCGCGGCGGACGCGGCGGCGGACGGTGCGTGGAGCGTGGCGGCGCACAGCAGCGCGCAGACAACGGCGGTTCTCATGCCGTCATCCGAGCATCGCGGCCGTCTCGACGGGCGGCAGGCGGCCCGCTCCCGGGCCGGGTTCACCCGAGTGAGGGGGCCGCGGGAGCGGCGCACGGCTCAGGCTTCCGCGGCGCACCCACCGCCCGGGCCGTCGCGGCCCGGGCGCTCAGTGCCGGTGCGGCCCCGGCCGGTGCACCGGACCGTGCGCGTCCTCGCAGTGGCCGGCCGGCTGCTCCGGGCCGGGACCGGGCCGCGGACTCAGCGTCAGCAGCTCATCGGGTGCGCCCTGTTCGCCGACATGATCGACCTGGAGGGTGGCGTGGGTGATGCCGTACTCCCCGCTCAGCAGCTCCTGAAGACTGCGGCGGACCTTGTGGCAGTCGCCGCCCGGCGCCACCAAGATGTGCGCGGAGAGCGCCGGCTGCCCGGAGGTGATCTGCCAGATGTGCAGGTCATGCACCTCGACGACCTCGTCCGCGGCCACCAGATGATCGCCCAGCGCGTCGGGATCGATGCCGGCCGGCGCGGCCTCCATGAAGATCCGGCCGGACTCCCGCACCAGCCCCGTACCGGCCCGCAGCATCAGCGCGACGACCACGAGCGTGGCGATCGCGTCGGCCCGCTCGAAGCCCGTCGTCAGCACGACCAGACCGGCGACGGCGGTGGCGACGAACCCGAACAGGTCGGTGAGGATGTGCTGATAGGCACCCTCGACGTTCAGGCTGGAGCGGTTGGCCCTGGACAGCAGCCAGGTGCAGATCAGATTGACCACGATCCCGGACAGCGCGGTCACCAGCACCAGCCCGCCGCCCACCTTCGGCGGCGAGATCAGCCGCTCGACGGCCTCGTACCCCAGCCAGGCCGACAGCAGCAGCAAGGTGATGCCGTTGGCCTGCGCGGAGAGGATCTCGGCGCGCTTGAGCCCGTAGGTGTAGCCACCGCGGGCCGGCCGCGCGGCCAGCCGCATCGCGATCAGGGCCAGCACGATCGAGACCGCGTCGGTGAGCATATGGGCGGCGTCCGAGATCAGCGCCAGGGACTGGGCCACCACACCGATGACGACCTCGACCGCCATGTACGCGGTGAGCAGGATCAGCGCGGCCCGCAGCCAGCGCCGGTCCGCGTCCGGTGAGACACCGTGCGCATGGCTGTGGCTGTGCCCGTGGCTATGGACGTGCTCGGTCATCGGCGCGCTCCTTCCTGGCTCCTCGCTGCGAAGCAAACCGCACTTCGGCGAAAGATCCAAAGGCTGCACCGGTGACCGTTGTCATTACCGTCGAACGGACGATCGTGCCTGGTCAGAGCGGTGCGGAGGAGGGCGGGACCGGAACCGGGAAACGGAGTTCGGCCATCCGCTCCCGGCTGGCGCGGTGCGCCGCCGCGGCCCCTCCTGCCGGGTAGCATCCGGCGCCATGAGCAACGCTACGGGGGAGACCCGGCGGCCCGCACCCGGCACGGGGCAGCTGCTGGCGCCGCTCGGCCTGCTGGCCGCCGTCGCCATCCTGTCCACCCACCACGACGGCCTCACGTTCTGGCTGGGCGCCCTGCTCGGCACCGTCGCCGTCCTCGGCTACCTGGCCTGCTTCGACTCCCCGCGCGGCATCTGGCAGTGGCTGCCGGCGCTGGTGGGCTTCTGTGCGGCGTTCCTGTTCGCGGGCCAGTTCCTGATCGCCCTGCTGGCGTGAGGGCGGCGGGCCTCCCCGAGGGACGGGGCGAGCCGACCGGTCAGTAAAGTTCGGCTCCCGTCCCCCGGACCGGTCCCCGTCCCCTCCCGACCTCTGAGGTATCCGGCAGTGAGCCCCGCACCACCCGCCCCGGCCGCTCCTGAACCGCTGTCCGTCGTCGGCATCGGGGCCGACGGCTGGGACGGACTGCCGCCCGTCTCCCGGCAGGCCCTGAGCGCCGCCGAGGTGCTGATCGGCGGCGCCCGCCAGCTCGCGCTGCTGCCCGCCGAGTGCACCGGCGAGCGCGTCCCGTGGCCGTCGCCGCTGCGGCCCGCCGTCCCCGGCCTGCTCGCCGCGTACGCCGGGCGCCGGGTGTGCGTGCTGGCCAGCGGCGACCCGATGTTCTACGGCATCGGACGGACCCTGACCGAGGTGATCCAGGAGCAGGCGGCCACCGGCGCGGGAGAGACGGCGGGCGGGCCCCCGGCCCCCGGGCTGCGCATCCTCCCGCACCCCTCCTCCGTCTCCCACGCCTGTGCCCGCCTGGGCTGGCCGCTGGAGGACACCGAGGTCGTCACGCTCGTCGGACGGCCCGCCGAGAACCTCCTCCGCGCGCTGTACGACGGCCGCCGGGTGCTGGTGCTGTCCGCCGGTGCCCGGACCCCCGCCGAGGTCGCGGCCCTGCTGCGCGCCCACGGCTTCGGCCCGACCCGGATACGCGTACTGGAGCAGCTCGGCGGCCCGCGGGAGAAGACGGCCGAGGGCACCGCCGAGGACTGGGACCTGCCGCCCGGTGATCCCCTCAACGTCCTCGCCCTCGACTGCCGTCGCGCACCCGGCACCCCGCCGCTCTCCACCGTCCCCGGTCTCCCCGACGCCGCCTACGAGCACGACGGCCAGCTCACCAAGCGCCATGTCCGCGCCGCCACCCTCGCCGCCCTGGCGCCCGCCCCCGGTGAACTCCTCTGGGACATCGGCGGCGGCTCCGGCTCCATCGCCATCGAGTGGCTGCGGGCACACCGCGGCTGCCGCGCCGTCAGCGTCGAGCGTGACCCCGTACGGGCCGAGCGGATCGGCCGGAACGCGCGCACGCTCGGCGTCCCCGGACTGCGCGTCGTCACCGGCCCCGCGCCCGCCGCGCTGGACGGTCTGCCGACGCCGGACGCGGTCTTCATCGGCGGCGGGCTGACCGCCCCCGGCCTGCTGGCCGCGTGCTGGGCGGCGCTGCCCGCGGGCGGCCGGCTCGTGGCGAACACCGTGACGCTGGAGTCCGAGGCGCTGCTCGCCGACTGGTACCGGCGGCACGGCGGCGAGCTGGTGCGGCTCGCGGTCGCGCACGCCGTGCCGGTCGGCGGTTTCACCGGCTGGCGGCAGGCGATGCCGGTCACCCAGTGGTCCGCCGTGAAGCCGCCGGCCACCTCCCCGTCCCCGACCGCCGTCCCCCAGGAGACCGAGCAACCATGACCGTCCACTTCATCGGCGCGGGTCCCGGCGCCGCCGACCTGATCACCGTGCGCGGCGCCCGTACGCTCGCGTCCTGCGGGGTCTGTCTGTACGCGGGCAGCCTGGTGCCGCGGGAGCTGCTCGCGGAGTGCCCGCCCGGTGCCCGGCTCATCGACACCGCGCAGCTGGACCTCGACGCGATCACCGCCGAGATGGTGCGCGCCCATGAGGAGGGCCATGACGTGGCCCGGCTGCACTCCGGTGACCCGTCCGTCTTCAGCGCGGTCGCCGAGCAGATGCGCCGGCTGGACGCGGCCGGTGTGCCGTACGACGTGGTGCCGGGCGTCCCCGCGTTCGCCGCGGCGGCGGCCGCCCTCAAGCGCGAACTGACCGTCCCCACCGTCGGCCAGACCGTCATCCTCACCCGCGTCGCCCAGCGGGCCACCCCCATGCCGGAGGGCGAGGACCTCGCCACCCTCGGGCGCAGCGGTGCGCTGCTGGTGCTCCACCTGGCCGCCATGTACGTCGACCGGGTCGTCGCCGAACTCCTGCCGCACTACGGCGCCGACTGCCCCGCCGCGGTCGTCGCGATGGCCTCCCGCCCCGATGAACTCGTCCTGCGCGGCACCCTCGCCGATATCGCGGATCAGGTGAAGGCCGCGGGCGTGGTCCGTACGGCCGTCATCATGGTCGGCCGCACCCTGGGCGCCGAGCAGTTCCGCGACAGCCATCTCTACTCGGCGGACCGCGAGCGGCCGCATCTGCCGTGCGCCGGGGCGCCGGAGACCCCGTAGCCGGCGCGTACGGGCCGTGGCCCGCGGCTGCGGACGTTCTTCCGCCCGGAATTCCGCCTGGATTGTGGCCCCGACATGCGTGAACCCCGGAACTGGAGGTTCCGGGGTTCCGGCCGGCCCTGCCGCGATGGCGAAGCACCGGTAGGGCGCGAGGAATTCTGCCGGCCGTCAAGCCGTGCCGTCGGCGTCGATATCAGCCGCGGTCAGCCGCTCTCAGAAGCCGGTGGTCTCCACCGTGGCCATACCGGAGACCTGGCCGACGGGCACGCTCGACGCGAGGGAGCCGGCGGTCTCGACGACACCGCCGACGCTCACGGCGGCACCGTGGCCGGCAACCTCGGCACCGGCGCTGGCGAGCCCACCGGCAATGTTGTCCAGCTCGTTGTCGGCGATCTCGCAGGTGTCGATCGCGGGGGTGAAGCCGTTACGCATGGCGTGCCCTTCCCTCAGGGTTACGGGGTTCTGAACTCACGCGGACTGAATTGCCGATAAAGCCGAATTGCCGACGGGGCGAATACGGCCGTAGCGGGGCCTCGGATGCCGGAAATGTGACGTCCATAATGGCGGTCCGTGTGCTCGCAGAATGCAATCACGTCACAGCTTTCCTGGGCAACTTACCGTTCGGTTTTCAACCGGTATGCAATTGGGCTCCATAATCGCCCTGACCTGCAAGTTTGCCCGCTTCTTGGCGATGAACCGACCGTGCGGCGGCTATCGGAAAACTATCCTGGGAAAGTCCTTCATGCACGCCCTCCGGGTATATCTGCGGTTACCGTCCGACGGGTCCGCGGTGAGTGTGATGGGGTGAGATGTCTACCTTCCCTGCTTTCCTCTCCATCGGGGGTGTCAATTCCCTCGGGTCCGGAAACGGTGTGCTGTGGTGCGGGAAAGGGCTTGCGTCCTTTCGCGAGTCGCCCCGCGACGAGCCGCCGTGACCAACTCACCGCCGGTGGCCGACCCTTGGTGAGCCGGCGTTCCTGTTGAACCGTCAATGACCTGTGTGCGGTGTGCGGGACCGAGCTGCTTGACACGGGCCGAGGTGCGGCGAAACGTAGAAGGCAACCGCTCCGTGAAGCCGCCGCTCATGCCGGATCCGTATCCGCGGGGACCCCCGCCCGGTCCGCTGCCCCGCTCACCGGCTGGCCCCTCGCCGGAGGTGCCACCGCCGGAAGGGGGCTCGACAGATCCGCACCGGCGCGGCCGGCGCCCGGTCCTGCTCATCGTCGGGCTGGCGCTGTTCGCCATCGCGACCGGCCTGTTCTTCCTGGGCAGACAGGCCGATCAGGCCCAGCAGCAGGAGGCGGTCCGCCTCCAGCCGGCCGCCGCGATCGCCCCCGATCCGTTCACCCCGTCCGTGGCCGGGCCGGTTCCCGCGCTCCGGGCCGTACCCCCGCCCCCGGCCCCCTCCCCGGAATCCGGAAAAGTGCGGGTGGCCGGCCACTACGGCAGCGAACCGGGGCTGTTCGGCGGCACCGTAAAGGCCTCCACCTGTGACGCCCGCCGCCTGGCGAACCTCCTGCTCCGGGACCCGCACAAGAGCCAGGCGTGGGCCGGGACGCTGGGCCTGACGACCGCGGACCTCCGCCCGTACCTCACCGGGCTCACCCCCGCCGTGGTGATCGTGGACACCCGGGTCACCGGCCACCACTACCGCGAGGGCCGGGCAAGGCCCCACCAGGCGGTGCTTCAGGCGGGTACGGCCGTCCTGCTGGACCGGTACGGCGTGCCGCGGGTGCGCTGTGCCACCGGCGATCCGTTGCGTCCGCCTGCCGCGGTCACCAAGAAGGTCGTCTACACGGGGCGGAGCTGGCGCGGCTTCCAGGCCGGCGGCACGGTCCGGGTGCTGCCCGCCCACCAGCCCCTGGACGCCCTGGTGCTCACCGATGTCGTGACCGGCGAGCGATTCATCCGGCCGGTGGGCGGCACCGGCGCCACGGACCGGAACGTGGCCGGAACGCCCGTCAGTTCAGGGCCGCTCGGGACGGTCGCCGCCGTGCCGGTCGCCGCCGTGGGGCACACGGTGACCGGCCTGCCGCTGTCCGTACTCGCGGGGAAGGCATGGCGCGCCGCGGAAGCCCCCTGGACGTGCTGCGGGAACGGGCGACCCGAGAGGGAGGAGTCATCATGACGGTTCCACCGGATACCGCGAATCTGACGCCGGAGCAGTTGCAGACCGCGCGGCTGGCGGCGCAGGACATGGCGCACCTGGGCTCGCAGGGAATGGACAGCCTGTCCGCCAACCTCAGCAGTGCGCTGAGTGCCGCCCGGAACCAGATGGCGAGGTCCCACACGCTGTGGAATGCACTGGAGGAGCAGCTCAACCTGGCCCTGACCCCGGAGGCGCGCCGCGCGATCATCGACCGGCAGGACGAGGCGAGGAGGCTCTTCTCGAACGCCAAGGCCGCGGTCGACAACATCCACAACAGCCAGCAGGTGCTCCAGCAGGTGAGGCAGGCCGGGGCCGCAGCCGCGGAAGTGGTGACCGGGGAGATCGCCCAGGCTCCGGTATCGCTCGGGCAGCGCCTCTGGAACATGGTTCCGCAGTGGCTCCAGCGTCTCGGGCCGCCGGTGCGCGACGCGGCGGCGCAGGTGACGGAGAAGATCGTGCGCGCGGGCCGGCAGAGCCTGACGGCCCTCGGCAACGGCATCTCGTACGTGTGGAACACGGTCTGGCCCCCTGTCAGGGACAACGCACGGACGGTCCTGTCCGCGGTGGGAACGGTCCTCCGGGCGGCGAGATCGGGTGTCGGCACGCTCGTCACCACGGTCATCCGGGGCTCCCTCGGGGGCGTGCCCGGGATCGTCGTGGCCCTCGGGGCGCTCGCGCTGGTGGGTGCCGGGGCCTATGCGTGGAGCGCCTACAACACACCCGACCCGCCCAGGCCACCGACCGTGCCGGGCCCGCAGGAACCGGGTCCCGGACACCCGCCTCCGCAGGCCCCGCCACCGGAAGCGCCGCCCCCTGAGGCACCGCCTCCCGAGGCCCCGCCACCCGAAGCGCCCCCTCCTGAGGCTCCGCCCCCTGAGGCGCCCCCTCCCGGGGAGCCGCCCCCTGAGGCACCGCCTCCTGAGGCCCCGCCACCGGAAGCGCCCCCTCCTGAAGCACCGCCGCCCGAGGAGCCCCCTCCGGAAGCGCCGCCCCCCGTGGAGCCCCCGCCGCCGGTCGAGCCGCCGCAGCCGGTTGAGCCCCCGCCGCCGGTGCATCCGCCGCACCCGGCGCCCTAGTTGTTCCGCCTCGGCAGCCGACAGGCAGGTACGGCGCGCCACCGCGGCGGCACACCGACGACGTCACCCGGCACGCCGTCCGGCCGGCCCCGCCTCCTCCGGGCCCGTCCGGATGGCTCTGCGACCGCATCAGGGTGAATACCCGTTATCCCGCCACCCGGGGCCGGTAAGGAAGCTGCGACACCCAAGGGGGGCCGAAGCAAAGGAGTACGCCACGATGCGTACCAGACTGGCCGCCGGCGTCGTCGGCGCCGCAGCCCTGCTGACGCTCCTCGGCGGCAACGTCGCCGCGGCCGACGGCAAGGACCATGTCGCACAGGCGAAGGACACCCCGGGGCAGGCGCACGACAGCTCGCCGTGGATGCACGACACCCCGGTCCGGACGAACGACCGGCCCGGCCGGCTGCACGACCGCCGCGAAGGGCGCTACGACCGCCGGGAGGGCCGCTACGAGCGCCCCGGACGGTTCCGCGACAACCCGCTGCGGCTGACCACCTGCGCCCTCGGCACGGCGCTGGGATCGCTCACCGGCAGCTCGGACGACTGCATGGGCGACCGGTTCGGCCACGGCTACCGGGACTGACGGCTCGGGCTGACACGGGGAAGCCCGTCACCGCCGCGGGCTTCCCTGCCGGTCCTCTCCCGGACCCCGCGGTTCCGCCCGCCCCACGACCATCCCCGCCCGGTCGATGCAGATGACATCGACCGCGACCGGCGCGCCCCGCAGCACGGCCAGCGACTCGTCCCGCGCCGTCGCCGCCACCAGATCCCCCAGCGGGACCCCCGCCGCGGTGCACAACTGGAGTGCCGCCAGGCCCGTGTTGGCCTCCGCGACCGCCTCCGCCAGCGCCTCGTCCGCGCCGCCCCGCCGGGCGAGCTCCGCCAGGAAGCCCTTGTCCACCTGGGACCGCGCCGAGTGCAGATCCAGATGCCCGGCCGCGAGCTTGGACAGCTTGGCGAACCCGCCGCAGATGGTGAGCCGCTCCACGGGGTGACGCCGGATGTACTTCAGCACCGCCCCCGCGAAGTCGCCCATGTCCAGCAGCGCGTCCTCGGGCAGATGGTGCAGGGCGACGGCCACCTTCTCCGACGTCGACCCCGTACACCCGGCCACATGCCGCCGGCCGGCCGCCCGCGCCACGTCCACCCCCCGCCGGATGGAGTCGATCCACGCCGAGCAGGAGTACGGCACCACGATCCCGGTGGTCCCCAGGATCGACAGCCCGCCCAGGATCCCCAGCCGCGGATTCCAGGTGCTCCGGGCGATCTCCTCCCCGTGATCGACCGAGATCTCCACCTCGACATCGGCCGTCGCCCCCGTACCGCCGTGGCGCGCGGCGACCTCGGCCAGATGCTCCCGCATCAGCTGCCGCGGCACGGGATTGATCGCCGGCTCCCCCACCTCCAGCGGCAGCCCGGGCCGCGTCACCGTCCCGACGCCCGGCCCGGCCTTGAAGACGACGCCCGAGCCCGCGGGCAGCGCCCGGACGGTGGCCCGGACGAGCGCCCCGTGGGTGACGTCCGGATCGTCGCCCGCGTCCTTGACGACCCCCGCCATGGCCGTCGTCCGCCCCGGCGCCAGCTCCTCCACCGCCAGGGCGAAGGACGGCGTCTGCCCCTTCGGCAGCGTGATCGTCACGGGATCGGGGAACTCGCCGGTCAGCAGTGCCGTGTACGCGGCCGTGCTCGCCGCCGTCGCACAGGCACCGGTCGTCCAGCCGGGCCGCAGCCCGGTGTGCGCGAGCTGCGCACTACGCCCGCCCGCGGCCTTGCCCGTACCCTGCGGCCCCGTACCCTGCGGTTGCGCTTCAGCCACGGAGGAACCCACATCCCATGCCCGACGCAGCTCGCCCGCCACGCCATGTACTGATCCTCGGAGGTACCACGGAGGCCCGCCGCCTGGCCGCCGCCCTGGTGCCGGGGGCCGCCGGGGCGCCGGAGCCCGCCGAGGGGGCGGAGCACGTCCCGTCGCCGGAGCCCGCCCAGGCGCCGGAGCCGGTCCTGCGCGTGACGACCTCGCTCGCCGGCCGGGTCGCCGCGCCACGGCTGCCCGCCGGGGAGGTACGCATCGGCGGGTTCGGCGGCCCCGAGGGCCTCGCCCGCTGGCTGCGCGAGCACGCGGTGGACGCGCTCATCGACGCCACCCATCCTTTCGCCGACACGATCAGTCACAATGCGGCCTTGGCCGCCGCCACCGCCCATGTTCCCCTGCTGGTCCTCCGCCGGCCCGGCTGGGTGCCGGGACCCGGCGACAACTGGCACCAGGTCACCTCCCTGGACGAGGCCGCCGCCGCCCTCCCCGCCCTCGGCAGCCGCATCTTCCTCACCACCGGCCGCATGGGCCTTGCCCACTTCGCCCACCTCACCGACCCCTGGTTCCTGGTCCGCTCCGTCGACGCCCCCGAGCCTCCGCATCCGCCCCGTATGGAGGTGCTGCTCGACCGGGGCCCCTTCACGGTGGAGGGCGAGCGCGCACTGCTCCGCGCCCACCGCATCGACGTCCTCGTGACGAAGGACAGCGGCGCCGCCGCGACCGCCGCCAAGCTGACGGCGGCCCGGGAGGCCGGGATCCCGGTAGTGGTCGTACGGCGCCCCCCGGTGCCCGACGGGGTGCCGGTGGCGGAAGGCCCGGAGGCGGCGGCGGAATGGGTACGGGGGCTATTCAGCGCGGCCGATTCACACTGAGCCGATTGGCTTCCCGGACCCTTTCCACTAATTCCTCCCGACGCTTCGCGGATTCCTCTTTCGCCTCCTCGCTGCCGGCCTCGCGGGCGGCGGAGGGCCCGGCCGTCTCCTCACTCACGTGACGCACTTCCCCACTGCCTCCGCGAGCCGTCGCGCGAGCTGCGGCGTACATCGCCCGAGGTCCACCAGCGGCCGCGGGAAGTCCCCCACCAGCGACACCCCGTCCAGGGCCAGGGACGGCAAGGTGATGCCGGCCCCCTTCAGCGCCGCCCGCAGCTCGTCCCGCGCCTGCTCGGCATCCCTGATCCTCCCGGCCGCCGGAGACCGCTCCGCCATTCCCATTCCTCTTCTCCGTTCGAGTCCTGACTGGCCCGTCAAGGCCCTTTCCCAGTCCTGGAGTTGTCACTCCGGGCCGCTCTCGAAAGGGAGTTGGCGTTGTCGTCGACACGGGCAACAGGGGGTTCGGTGAATGGTCGAAAACAATTCCGAGGAGGACGCGGGCTCGGCCCGCTGGGTCCTCGCCTGCGAACTCCGGCGGTTACGGGAGTCGTCCGGCAGATCACTGGCCCAGCTGGCCGACGAGGCCAACTACGACCGCACGTACCTGCACCGCCTGGAGAACGGCGAACGTCTCAGCCTGAAGGAGGGGCGGCTCGGCTGAGTCAGCCGCTAGGGTACGGGTACGTACCCGTACCCTAGCGGTGGGAGAAAGGAGCACGAGGATGTCCGACGCCAATGTCCGCATCCCCGAGGAGGCCAGGGACCGGCTCGCCGCGATCGCGGCCGCCGAGGGCCTCTCGCTGCGCGCCTACCTGGCGCGCCTGGCCGAGACCCTGCTGACACCGGCTGAGCGCGCTGAGCGCGCGGCAAAGGCGCTCGCGGCGCTGAAGAGTTGGAACGGGTATGCCCCCACTTCGACCCAGCAGCAGGACCTGGACAGTGAGCTCGACCGGCGTCTGGCCCAGGTGACCGGCCGATGAGCGACGCCCTGCACATTGTCCTGGACGACACCGCGATGATCGCCGCCGGCCAGGGCAACGTCCTCGCCTCCCGCCTCATTCACCGTGCCCACGCCGAACCCGGCTGGTACCTCTACGCACCGACGTGCGCACTCGTCGAAGCCGATCGCGTACGACCTGGCACGGCCGAGCACCTCGCTGCCCTACCCGGCGTCACCGTCTTGGACCTGGATCTGCCCGCAGCCTTGGCCTTAGCGGGTCAGGAGACCTGGGCCGCGGCCCACAGTCACCACGCAGCCCAGCCCACGCCCGACCGTCCCGACGGAGCGATCGTCGCCACCACCTCCCCGAAACGGTGGCACGGGGAGTCGGTCCGCGTCCTGGATCTCAACGCCTGACCGCGCCTTTCGACCCTTCGACGCATATCTTTCGGGGCTACCCGGGGCCGCCCCGCCGACGGGTCGCCGCCACGATCACGAAGGTGACGCTGATCAGCAGCGCCCAGGAGCCGAACTTTTCCAGGGCGACGGGTTGCCACCCGTGGAGCTGGTGCGGGTAGCGCCATGCGCCCAGGTAGGTGGCGATGTTCTCGGCCAGCCACAAGAAGAAGCCGATCAGCGCGAAGGACAGCGCCAGCGGCATGCGGTAGCGCGCCTTCCCCACACTGAACCGCACCCATGTGCCTCCGGTGACCGCAACGAGCAGCGCGGCGAGCGGCCAGCGCAGGTCGGGCAGCCAGTGGTGACTGAAGAAGTTCACGTAGATGGCCACGGCCAGCGCCGTGGTGGCGCGGGGGCGGTAGCGGACGAGTTCCAGGTCCATCAGCTGCCATGCGCGGCAGACGTAGCTGCCTACCGCGGCATAGAGGAATCCCCCGTACAGCGGCACGCCCCCGAACTTGAACACCGCGGGCTCCGGATAGCTCCAGGAGCCGAGCGAGACCTTCACCAGCTCGAAGGCCAGCCCGATCGCGTGACACACGGCGATGACCAGGACATCCCTGCTGCTCTCCCACCCGCGTAGGCGGAACACCAGCGTCAGCAGCAGTCCGTAGACGAGCAACAGGTCGTACCTGGCCACCGGCAACTGCGGCAGCACGGTGGACAGCGCGACCCCCGCGAGCAGCGCGACGGCGAACGCGCAGCTGCTCGTCTGAAGCCGGGTGAAGATCAGTAGTTGCTGTACGCGGGCCGGATTCGCGTGCATGTTGCCGAAGACGCGTCTGTGACGGGAGGGGTTGCAAAAGGGCTGCTGGAGGCGCGGTCCGGCGCCGGCCCCACGCCCGGACGGGGCCCCGGCACCTCTCATGGCGCGAGCCGGAGCCCCTACCTGGCCGGTCGGCTCACCCCTCCGGATACCGCCGCGGTGTCCACACGACCTCTGTCCCGTCCTCACGCCGTACGGCCTGGGTCTGGGACGAGCCGACGATGAGGAGGGTCCGCATGTCGACCTGGGTGGGGTCGAGGTCGGCGAGGCGGACGGTGCGGACCGACTCCTCGGGGCCGCCGATGTCGCGGGCCAGGATGACGGGGGTGTCGGGGGCGCGGTGTTCCAGGAGGAGTTCGCGGGTCTTGCCGACCTGCCAGGTGCGGCTGCGGGAGCCGGGGTTGTAGAGGGCGAGGACCAGGTCGGCGCCGGCCGCGGCATGCAGGCGTTCGGCGATGACCTCCCAGGGCTTGAGGCGGTCGGAGAGGGAGATGACCGCGTAGTCGTGGCCGAGCGGGGCGCCGGCGCGGGCGGCGGCCGCGTTGGCGGCGGTGACGCCCGGGAGGACCCGTACGGGGATGGCCCGGTAGGGGGACTGGCAGGCGACCTCCAGGACGGCGGTGGCCATCGCGAAGATGCCCGGGTCGCCGCCGGAGACCACGGCCACCCGGCGGCCGCGCCGGGCCAGGTCGAGGGCGAGTTCGGCGCGTTCCGACTCGACCTTGTTGTCGGAGGCGTGGCGGCGCTGGCCGGGACGCAGCGGGACGCGGTCCAGGTAGGTGGTGTAGCCGACGAGGTCCTCGGCGGCCGCCAGGGCGCCACGGGACTCCGGCGTCAGCCAGAGCGGACCGGCCGGACCGGTGCCGACGACCACGACCTCGCCGGGGTGGGGGGAGGGCTCCGCCTCACGGGGGGAGGGGGCCACAGCGGCGGTGCCGGACGGTTCGTCGGCCGTGGGCGTTGGCGTGGCCTCAGCCGTGGCGGCGGCCGTGGTCGTAGCCGAGTCCGGGGCCGTAGTCGTGGCCGCGCCAGTAGTCGTACCCGCGGCAGTGGCCGTACCCGCGGCCGTCGTGCCCGCCGGTGGCAGGTCCGCGATGCGGCTCGGTACGACGCTGACGGAGAAGTACGGGACCGTCTCCGCGTCGATGTCCGCCAGCCGCTCCGTGCGTTCGCCGGACATCGTCGCGCGCTCGACGTAGTGGGCCTCCGGGAGGCGGCCGGCGCGTTCCATGGCGCGGCGGACGGTGGGGAAGGTGCGGCCCAGCTTCATGACGACGGCGGTGTCGGTCGAGGTCAGGCGGGCGGTCAGTTCCTCCTCCGGGAGCGTGCCGGGGAGGATCGTCAGGACCTCGTCGGCCTCGGCGAGCGGCTTGCCCAGGCGGGCCGCGGCGGCGCTGATGGAGGTGACGCCGGGGATGACCTCGGTGGGATAGCGGTGGGCCAGCCGCTTGTGCATGTGCTGGTAGGAGCCGTAGAAGAGCGGGTCGCCCTCGGAGATGACGGCGACCGTGCGGCCGGCGTCGAGGTGCGCGGCGAGGCGGGCCGCCGCGGTCTCGTAGAACTCGTCCAGCGCGCCCCGGTAGCCGCCGGGGTGATCGGTCGACTCCGTGGTGACCGGGTAGATCAGCGCTTCCTCGATGTGGTCGGCGCGGAGGTGCTTTGCGGCGATGGAGCGCGCGATGGAGCGTCCGTGCCGGGCGCTGTGGTAGGCGATGACGTCGGCCTCGGCGATGACCTCAACCGCCCGGACCGTCATGAGGGACGGGTCGCCGGGGCCGAGGCCCACACCGTAGAGGCGACCGGTCAGCTGCTGCTCGCTCACGCTCACTCTTCCTCGCTTGCCAGGGCGTTGATCGCGGCGGCGGCCATGGCGCTGCCGCCCCGGCGCCCGCGCACGACGATGTGGTCCAGCTCCGACGGGTGGGCGATCAGCGCGTCCTTGGACTCCGCGGCGCCGATGAAGCCGACGGGTATGCCGATGACGGCGGCGGGGCGGGGTGCGCCCTCCTCGATCATTTCGAGGAACCGGAAGAGGGCGGTCGGGGCGTTGCCGAACGCGACCACCGCGCCTTCCATCCGGTCCCGCCACAGCTCCAGGGCGGCGGCGCTGCGGGTCGTCCCCATCCGGGCGGCCAGGTCCGGCACCGACGGGTCGGCGAGGGTGCACAGCACCTCGTTGTCGGCCGGCAGCCGCTTACGGGTGACGCCGCTGGCCACCATGTTGGCGTCGCAGAGGATCGGCGCACCGGCGCGCAGCGCCTCGCGGGCGCGGGCCACCACCTCGGGGGTGAAGGCGAGATCGCGTACCAGGTCGACCATGCCGCAGGCGTGGATCATCCGGACCGCGACCCGGCTGACGTCGGCGGGCAGGCCGCCGAGGTCCGCCTCGGCGCGGATGGTGGCGAAGGACTGGCGATAGATCGCCGCACCGTCCTTCTCGTAGTCGAACGCGGTCACTGTGGCCTCGGGTTTGTCGGGTACGGGACGGTTCTGGAGGTGGGGCATGGCGCTGTGGTTCGGGGGTGGTTCATGAGGTGGGGCCTGGCGCTGTGGGTCGGGCGGTTCTGGGGTGGGGCAGGGGCCTCTGGGCCGGCGCTTCATGAGGTGGGGCAGGGGGCGCCGGGGGGTGCTGCCGGGGCGGGTGGGGTCTTCGGCCGGACGACCGATACCCGGTAGCCGTCCGCCGTCGCCAGCACATCGACCCAGGCGCCGTGCGGGTGCCCACAGCGCCGCTCACATCCGGACCAGTACACGGGGAGGTGGTGGAGGGGGGCTGAGTTGTCCGGTCCCGGCTCCAGTCCCGGCTGCGGCTTCGGTCCCGGCCCCGGCTCCGGATTCGGCTTCGGCCCCGGCTCCGGTTCCGTCCCTGGCCCCCGCTCTGGTTTGCCGGGGAGGTGGACGGGATCGGGGCAGGTGTCGGGGTCGGATACGGATACGGATACGGATACGGGGGTGGGGACGGGACTCCCCGCCGTGACCGCGGCCGTGGCGTCGGCCCGTACATCGGTAAGGGATTTGGCGCAGCCGGGGCGGCCGGTGCAGGCCCCGATGCGGTGCCAGGGGGAGTCAGGTTCGGTGATCAGCCCGGCGGCGGCCAGCTCACGCAGACGGGCGGCCGCCGCGTCGGCGGACAGCCCCGGGATGACGATGCCGCGCCAGGGAGTGAGCCGGAGAACGCCGTCTCCGTCCGCCGCGGCGACGGCGACCAGCAGCCGCCACTGCGCAACGGACAGCCGCCCCAGCGGCGCGAGGACCGAGAGCGCGTGCGCTCCGTCGCCGCCCTCGATGATGCCGGGGGCGGAGGAGTCGGCGTAGGGAGTGGGGGTGGATGCCTCGTTGGCGGCGGGCGCCTCGGCCACGGCCTTGGTGCTGGGCGCGGCCTCAGTGCCGGCCCCAGCCACCTGCGCCGCAGCAGCCACGTCCGCCGCCCCGACCACATCCGTGGCCCCGGCCACAAGCACACACTCAACCCCCGCCCCCCGCAGCCGCTCCGCGACCGCCCGGGCCGTCAGGCCATGTCCGGCCGGGAGTTCGCGCACCCGCCAGGCGCCGCTCGCCTCGGCGGCGGAGAGGAATGCCTCGGCGGCGGTGAGGGCGGCGCGTGGGGCGTCGGGGCCGGCGATCCGCAGGGCCGCCGGGTCGTCGCCGACCCGCAGCAGGGCACTGCCTCCGGGCCGGGCCGGTTGTCCGGTCCCGGACCGGTCCCCGTGGTCCGCCGGTGCCTCGGTCCCGGCCGGTTCTGCGACCAAGCTCACATCGCCGCCGAGCGCCGCCACATCGCCCCGGCCGTCGTCCAGGACGAAGAGGAAACGGCCCGACAGCGCGGTCGCGGACTCGCTCGTGCAGAGCAGTCCGTCCAGCTCACGAGCCCACAACCGCACGTCAGAAGGGGTGTGCCGGTCCAGTCCGGCCAGGGGGGAGGCGAGGATGTTGCGGATGCGTTCGTGGCGCTCGGAGGGCAGCAGACCGGCGTCGCGCAGCAGGGCGGCGAGCCGGCCGCCGCAGTCGTCCGGGAGGCCGCGGAGTTCCGCGTTGCCGCGGGAGGTGAGGGAGAGATGGCCGTCCCCGAGCCGGTCCGCGGCATCGGCCAGCGCCTCGGCCTGACGTACCGTCAAGTCTCCGGCGGGCAGTCGCACTCGGGCGAGGTGTCCGTCGGCGGCGGAGTGCAGCCGCAGCGCTCCCGGGCAGGCGTCACCGCGGTCCCGTATGGGCGGTTCGGACCCGTGGGGCCGTGTCGAGGGGGAGGGCGGCATGGCCGCGAGCATACCCACGGAGGTGGGTGGCCCATCCGGGCCGGATCCGGCCAAGCTCGCGGCCCGATCCGCGTACGGAGGCGCACGCCCCCGTACCGATACGGCAGGTCCGGAGGCCCGCTTACCTCGCTCGGCCGCAGCCCTTACTATGCAGGTCGGTGGGTCGGACGGCCCGCCGACGCCAGCGACGGCGCAGGGCCTTACGGCCCCAGGGAGGAAGCCCGGTGTGAATCCGGCGCGGTCCCGCCACTGTGAACCCGGCAGCTGCCGGGTGAGCCAGGAACTCCCGCCGTCCATACGACCACCCGGGGCGCGGATACCCCGAGGAAGGCCTGCGCCCGCATGCTTCTGCTGCTGTCGACCTCCGACACCGACCTGCTCAGTGCCCGCGCGGCCACGGGTCCCGTGCCGTATCGGCTCGCCAACCCCGCCCGCCTCGACGTCGCCGAACTCCCCGCGCTGCTGGAGGGCACCGACCTCGTCGTCGTGCGTCTCCTCGGCGGCATCCGCGCCTGGGAGGAGGGCCTGGAGGTGCTGCTCGCCGAGGACCAGCACCGGCCGGTCGTCGTGCTCACCGGTGAACAGGCCCCCGACGCCCAGCTCATGGAGCAGTCCACGGTCCCGGTCGGCATCGCGGCCGAGGCGCACGCCTATCTCGCGCACGGCGGCCCCGCCAACCTCGACCAGCTCGCCCGCTTCCTCTCCGACACGGTGCTGCTGACCGGCCATGGCTTCGAGCCGCCGGAGCCCGCTCCGTCCTGGGGCCCGCTGGACTGGGAAGGGCGCAACGAGACCGGCCCGCTGGTCGCCGTGCTCTACTACCGCGCCCACCACATGAGCGGCAACACCGCTTTCGTACGGACCCTGTGCGAGCAGATCGAGGAGGCCGGGGGGCGCGCCCGGCCGCTGTTCGTGGCCTCCCTCCGCGCCCCCGAGCCGGAGCTGATCGAGGCGCTGGGGAGCGCCGACGCCCTGGTCACCACGGTCCTCGCGGCGGGCGGCAGCAAGCCCGCCGAGGCCTCCGCGGGCGGCGACGACGAGTCCTGGGACGCGGGCGCGCTGGCCGCCCTGGACGTGCCGATCCTTCAGGCCCTGTGCCTGACCGGGCCGCGCAGCGCCTGGGAGGAGAACGACGAGGGGCTCTCGCCGCTGGACGCCGCCTCGCAGATCGCGGTCCCCGAGTTCGACGGCCGGCTGATCACCGTCCCGTTCTCCTTCAAGGAGGTCGACGAGGACGGACTGCCGGTCTACGTCGCCGACCCCGAGCGCGCCGCCCGGGTCGCCGGGATCGCCGTCCGGCACGCCCGGCTGCGCCACATCCCGGCCGCGGAGAAGCGCCTCGCGCTGGTGCTGTCCGCCTACCCGACCAAGCACTCCCGCATCGGCAACGCGGTCGGGCTGGACACCCCGGCCAGTGCCGTGGCCCTGCTGCGCCGCCTCCGGGCGGACGGCTACGACTTCGGTGACGAGACCGCCGAGCCGGTCCCGGGCCTGGAGTCCGGCGACGGTGACGAGCTGATCTACGCCCTCATCGAGGCCGGCGGCCACGACCAGGAGTGGCTCACCGAGGAACAGCTCGCCCGTAACCCGGTCCGCATTCCGGCCGCCGACTACAAGCGCTGGTACGCCACGCTGCCGCAGGAACTCCGGGACTCCGTCGAGCAGCACTGGGGGCCGCCGCCCGGTGAGATGTTCGTCGACCGCAGCCGGAACCCCGACGGCGACATCGTGCTGGCCGCGCTGCGCCGCGGCAATCTCCTGATCCTCATCCAGCCGCCGCGCGGCTTCGGCGAGAACCCGATCGCGATCTACCACGACCCCGATCTGCCGCCCTCGCACCACTACTTGGCGGCGTACCGCTGGATCGCGGCCTCTGCCGACGACGGCGGTTTCGGCGCGGACGCCATGGTCCACCTGGGCAAGCACGGCAACCTGGAGTGGCTGCCCGGCAAGAACGCGGGCCTGTCCGCGGCCTGCGGCCCCGACGCCGCCCTCGGCGACCTGCCGCTCATCTACCCCTTCCTGGTCAACGACCCCGGCGAGGGCACCCAGGCCAAGCGCCGGGTGCACGCCACCCTCGTCGACCACCTCGTCCCGCCGATGGCCCGCGCCGAGTCCTACGGCGACATCGCGCGCCTGGAACAGCTCCTCGATGAGTACGCGGCCATCTCCGCGATGGACCCGGCCAAGCTGCCCGCGATCCGCGCCCAGATCTGGACGCTGATCCAGGCCGCCAAGCTCGACCACGACCTGGGGATGGACGAACGCCCCGACGACGACGGCTTTGACGACTTCCTGCTGCACGTCGACGGCTGGCTGTGCGAGGTCAAGGACGCCCAGATCCGCGACGGACTCCATGTGCTGGGCGGCGCGCCGACCGGCGAGGCACGGGTCAACCTCGTCCTGTCCATCCTGCGCGCCCGCCAGATCTGGGGCGGTACGTCCGCCCTGCCCGGTCTGCGGGAGGCGCTCGGACTGGACGAGTCCGCGGCCACCCGCACGACCGCCGACGAGGCGGAGGCCACCGCCCGCGCCCTGGTGCAGGCGATGGAGGACGCGGACTGGGACCCGGCAGCGGTGGCCAAGACCGCCGAGGGGCACCCGGCCGCGGTCGCCGACATCCTCGACTTCGCCGCCCGCCAGGTCGTACCGCGTCTCGCCGCCACCACCGACGAGATCGACCACGCCGTGCACGCCCTCAACGGCGGCTTCGTCCCGGCCGGCCCCTCCGGCTCCCCGCTCCGTGGCCTGGTCAACGTGCTGCCGACGGGCCGCAACTTCTACTCCGTCGACCCCAAGGCCGTGCCCTCCCGCCTCGCCTGGGAGACCGGCCAGGCCCTCGCCGACTCCCTGCTGACGCGCTACCGCGACGACAACGGCGACTGGCCGCAGTCCGTCGGCCTGTCGCTGTGGGGCACCAGCGCCATGCGGACGTCCGGCGACGACGTGGCGGAGGCGCTGGCGCTGCTGGGTGTCCGACCCGTCTGGGATGACGCCTCGCGCCGGGTCAACGGGCTGGAGCCGATCCCCCTCGCTGAGCTCGGCCGCCCCCGTATCGATGTCACGCTGCGCATCTCCGGCTTCTTCCGGGACGCCTTCCCGCATGTCATCGGCCTGCTGGACGACGCCGTACGGCTCGCCGCCGGACTGGACGAGCCGGCCGCGGAGAACTTCGTCCGCGCCCACACCCAGGCCGACCTCGCCGACCACGGCGACGAGCGCCGCGCCACCACCCGCATCTTCGGCTCCCGCCCGGGGACGTACGGTGCGGGTCTGCTCCAGCTGATCGACTCCCGTGACTGGCGCACCGACGCCGACCTGGCCGAGGTCTACACGGTCTGGGGCGGCTACGCCTACGGCCGCGGGCTGGAGGGCCGGCCGGCCCGCTCCGAGATGGAGACCGCCTACAAGCGCATCGCGGTCGCCGCCAAGAACACCGACACCCGCGAGCACGACATCGCGGACTCCGACGACTACTTCCAGTACCACGGCGGCATGGTCGCCACCGTCAAGGCGCTCAAGGGCAAGGCCCCCGAGGCGTACATCGGTGACTCCACCCGCCCGGAGACGGTCCGCACCCGCACCCTGGTCGAGGAGACCTCCCGGGTCTTCCGCGCCCGGGTGGTCAACCCCCGCTGGATCGAGGCGATGCGCCGCCACGGCTACAAGGGCGCCTTTGAACTCGCCGCCACCGTGGACTACTTGTTCGGCTACGACGCCACCACGGGCGTCGTCGCCGACTGGATGTACGACAAGCTCGCCCAGACCTACGTCCTCGACCCCGAGAACCGGGCCTTCCTGGAGGAGGCGAACCCCTGGGCCCTGCACGGGATCGCCGAACGCCTCCTGGAGGCGGAATCCCGCGGCATGTGGGAGAAGCCGGACGCCGAGACGCTGGCGGCGCTGCGCCAGGCCTTCCTGGAGACCGAAGGGGAGCTGGAGGGCGAGGACTGACCCACGGCGGGGCGGGCCGACCGTGGCCCGCCCCGGCGGAAGGCCGCGGCCGGCCACGACGTGTGGCTGCGGCCGGGGTCCGGCAGCTGACCGGCGCGGGGGCCGGCCGTCGGACCGGACCGCCGGCTCCGTCAGGCGGCCTTCGCGGTGATGTCCCCGTTGCTGGTGGTCAGCTCCAGGCGGTAGCGGGCCGCCGGGTCCTGGGCGATGCCTATGTGCTCCTCCCCGTTGCTGGTCTCGGCGGCGACCCGGTACGGGCCCTTCGGCAGTTGCAGCCTGATGGCGCCGTTGGAGGTCTTCGCGCGGACGTTCTGCGCGGTGGCGGGGGTGAGGTCGATATCCCCGTTGGACGTCTCGGCCGCGATCTGCGCGCCCGACAGCCCGCGTCCGGTGATCCGGCCATTGGTGGTCCGGGCATCGACCGCGCCGCTCACCCCGTCCAGCTGGATGTCCCCTGAGCTGGTGGTCAGCTTCACCGGGCCCACCTTGGCCAGCTCCACCGCACCGGACGAGGTCTTCCCGCTCACCGGGATACCGGCCGGCAGCTCGACCGTGTAGTCCACGGTGCAGTTGCGGCCGCAGCCGGAGAGCACCAGCACACCGTCCTTGACGTGGTGGGTGGCGCCCTGTGGCCGGTCGCCGTGGTACGAGACCGCGCGGTGGACCGAGACCGTGCCGCCGCCCTTGCCGCCGTGCACCGTGAGCCCGCCCGAGCCGGTGTCCAGCCGGACGGACGTGATCTTCTTCGAGACCGTGGCGTCGTCCTTGAAGGTCTTTCCGGGCAGCAGCCCACAGGCGCTGAGGCCCCCCGCCCCGATGCCGGCCAAGGCGACGACGCCGATGAAACGGACCCGCTTACGCATGAACTCCCCCGGAAAAAGTCGCTGGTTGGCGAGGTGCGGGCCCCTGCCCCGCGAGCTTCCCCGCTATGTCGAGGCTATGGCCGCGATCGAGCCCGGACCATGAGGAAAACCCCCGGATCGTGGTGTGGAGAGCCCCAGGTGCGACCCGCGGGCGCCGGTGCGACGATTTTTGTGGGGGTGGTTCCTGTGCTGCTCATGGGGTGGACGAGGAGGCTTCCGGTGACTGCCACGAAGACATGGAACGCCGAGATCAGCATCACCGAGACCGACAGCGAGGTCAGAGCCGAGGCCAGGCTGCGCGGCAAGGAAGGCGGGCAGATGGTCGGCCAGGGAGCGGCTCGCTGCAATCCCGCCGATGAGAACGTCCCGGCCATCGGCGACGAGCTGGCGGTGGCACGGGCGATGTCGGACCTCAGCCATCAGCTGCTCCAGCGGGCCGCGCACGACATCGAAGTGCACACGGCCCGGCCGGTGGAACGGCTGCGCGCCTGAGCCCTCGGCACATCGGGCGCCGTCCGGCAGACCGGCCGGCGTCCCGCCGGCATGCCGCCACGCACCCGGAGACGCACCCCCTGCCGGCAGAGCCTGACGCCCACCGCCCGCCGTTCTTGTAATGGTTGAATGTATTTGATCCATGACCGCACGCTGGCGGACATGGCACGAATCCCAGATGCGCAGTGTGAACCGTGGTGGTGTCCCGCATGCGGCCTGTCCTCCGAATCCTGCCGACCGATATCCGAACACCTCACGTCCGAGGGAATGGTGCGGTACCTGTGGTGCCACACCGCTGGATGGCTCATCGCCTGCTCCGACGTTCAGCTGATCCATGTGAGCCCGGAGGGAGAGCGCCACACCGTGGACGGTGGGGTTCCGTAACGCCCGGGCAGGTCCCGTGAAGCAGAATCACTACGGCCGTCTCGGGGCCGTGCTGTCGGCCGACCTGATCAATCTGCCCGAGATGAGCGCGGCGAGCGTGCAGCGCTTGCTGGAGGCGCATGACATCCGTCGCCCGGCGGTCGGCGATGCCGAAGTGGAGGGCTTCCGAAGCTGGCGGGACCAACTGGCCCGCGTTTTCGGCTCCACCGATGCCGCCGAGCAGTGCTCAGCCGTGAACGACCTGCTGGTGGCGGCGACCATCCGTCCCTGGGTGACCACCCATGACGGCCTCCAGCCCCATCTTCACTTCGTCCCCGACTCCGCCGACGTGATCTCCAGGGTCAAGGCGGTCACCGCCGGCGGCCTTGCCTTCGTCCTGTGCTGGGAAGGAGGAGCAAGGCTCGGGCGATGCCTGCGCGCCGAGTGCTCCCGCGCCTATGTGGACACGTCCAGGAACGGCCGGCGGCGGTACTGCACGGCACGCTGCGGGAACACCGAAGCGGTGATGCGCCATCGTTCCCGGCAGCCGGGGGGCAAGCGCTAGGGGGGCTCTCCGATCTCCGTGGGCCTGCGCAGATCAAGAGACACCCCCAGCGGCCCTTCCGTTTTCCTAGGGCGTGCCCGTTCCCTAGGGCGTGCCCGCCGCGAAGTCCGGGCCGACCGTCAGGGTCACCGCGCCCGGAGCCGCGTCGGCGGATTCCTTCGCCTTGATACCGGGGAGGCGGCCCACGAGGACCGCGCTCCGGTCCTTGAGGGCGGGCGGGTAGGTGAGTGTGGTCTTGTCCGTCGCCGGGGCGTTGCCGGTGGCGATGACCGTGAAGCCGAATTTACGCAGCTGCTCGGCGGCGGCCGCCGCCCGGCCGGGGGTGCCGGTGCCGTTGAGCACCCGGACCTGCACGGAACGGGCGGTCACCGGATTCTTGGCGGCCTCGGCGAGCTTCTTCTTCCCGGCGGCGCCGATCTCCCGGTCGTGCGCGAGGTCGCTGAACAGCCCGCCGGCCTGCGGGTATTGCCAGACGACATTGGCCTTGTCGGTGGGGACGTCGGCCTCGCGGGAGTAGTTGGGGACGGTCAGGAAGGTGAGGCGGTCGCTGGGGATGTCCTTGACCGTCGCGGCCAGGTCGTACAGCGGCTTGAGGCCGGCCAGGTCCTTGTCGGTGGTGATGGACTCGGTGGCCGCCTTGAGGAAGTCATAGAGCTCGCCGGGGCTGGTGAGCTTGGACTGCGCCTTGGCGCCGAGCGCCTTCATGAACTCCTGCTGGCGGCCGATGCGGCCGAGGTCGGAGCCGTCGCCGACGCTGTAGCGGGTGCGGACGTAGCCGAGCGCCTTCTCGTCCCGGACGTTCTGGCAGCCCGCCTCCATGTCGAGGTGGGCCTTCTTGTCGTGGATGGCGTGTTCGGGGCAGACCTTTATGCCGCCCAGGGCGTTGACCATCCCCTTGAAGCCCTGGAAGTCGACCGAGGTGAAGTGGTCGATCCGCAGCCCGGTGTTCTTCTCGACGGTCTTGATGGTGCAGGCCGCGGCCTTGCGGATATCGCCGGAGTCACCGCCGATCGAGAACGCCTCGTTGATCTTGAAGTGGTGGGGCGACGACTTCGAACCGTTGCCGCGGGTGCAGGCGGGAATCTGCACCCAGGAGTCCCGGGGGAAGGACACCGCGGTGGCCCACTTACGGTTGGCGGCGATGTGCAGCACCATCAGCGTGTCCGACTGCATGGTGGTCAGGTCCCTGCCGTACTTGGCGTTGGCGCCCGCGCGGCTGTCGGAGCCGACGACCAGGACGTTCTTGGAGCCGGGGCTGAGGTTGACCGGCCGGTCGCCGTCCACGCCGATGTCCACACCGCGGATGTTGCCGTCCAGTTCCTGGTAGACCCACGCCCCGACGCCGGCCGTGGCGAGCACCAGGACGCCGAGCACACCGCCGGTCCAGGCGAGGATGCGGCCCCGCCGGGTGATCCGGAGCGTGCCCTTCCGGCCTGCCTTACGGGAGCCCTCCCCGGCCCGGCGGTCGGAGCCGGAGGTTTTACGGCGCGCGCCGGGGACGGACGCGCGAGAGCCGCCGGACGCGCGGGAGTCGTCGCCGGTGGGAGAGGACGAGCCGGGTGCGCCGTCGGCGCCCCCTCGGGCCGTCTGCTGGTGCGTTTTCCTGTCATGCACGCCGATGGCCCTTCTGGTCCTTCTGGTCCTTCTGATGCTGGTGATGCGGGCGGTGCGGTACGGAGGAGGGGGTGATCCCGTCCATGCCCCCGGCTCCGGCCACGACGGTCGGCGGGACCGGCGGCGTCGTCGGGGCGTGGCGGATCAGATACCGGCGCTGGGCAGCAGCAGGATGGACTCGGGGTCGTAACGCCGCCACTGCGGACATGCGCCGGGCAGGGTGCGCAGCCGGCACCACAGCTGGCCGGCGCCGTCCGTCCACCAGGCGTTGATCCGGCCCAACGTCCATCCGCCGTCCGGGTATTGGACCTCCACCGGCTGATAGACCCATCGCACCTCCGCCTCTGGAGGCGGGCAGTCCCTGGTCAGGAGTCCGCACCTCGTCGCCATCTCCCCCTCCGGCCACGCCCGTTGCGTATGTGCGCGCACTCTACCGGCAACATCTACAGCCTTGTAGAAGTTGTCCGATGTGGAGCGTGCACGGTCCGGTGGGCCGTGTCCGGCCCGGTGAGGTCAGGGATCAGTGTGCCCTCAGAGCGGCGTTGCCGCCTTCAGAACGACGAACAGCGCAACCGCTGCGTTGAGCGCGCGGAGCGCGGAGGCGGCCGTGCCCGCCGCGGCGACCGGCGCCGCCCGGCCCACGGCACGGGTGGTCAGCCGCCGGTCGCCGACCACCCGCGCCACCTCCTCGTCCGCCCGGCGCTCGGTGGTGGAAGTGACCGCGGAACGCAGCGGCAGCAGCGGCGGGTTGACGCAGCCGGCCCGGCGTACGACGAGCAGGGGGCGGTGGTGACGGCGGCTCAGATACGCCCGCCCACCGGTCAGCCTCCGCGGGCTTCGTCCGAGGTGTGGTGCCGGCGGGGGGCCGGGCCCGTGCCGGGCTCCATGGGCGCGGCAGGGCGGCCGGTGGTCGCCGGGGCGTCGGCCGGGGCGGGACCGTCGGTCGTGGCGCGGTCGAGGAGCGCGCGCAGCAACTGCTCGTCGTGCGCGGAGAGCGCGGAGACAAAGCTGGTCAGTACGGCGTCCCGGTCCGGTTCGCCGTCCAGTACGCGGCGCATCCGCAGCGCCGCGAGACCGGCCTCGTCGGCGGCCGGGACCCAGACGTACGCGCGGCCGGACCGCTCACGGGTGACGGCCTGTTTGGCGTGCAGCCGGGACAGGATCGTCATCACGGTCGTGTACGCGAGGTCGCCGCCGAGCCGTTCCTGTACCCAGGCCGCGGTGGCCGGGCCCGGCGCCTCGTGCAGCGCGGCCAGCACCTGGGCCTCCAGCTGGCCCTGGCCGCGCCGGCGCGCGCGCTCCCGTCCGGAGCCGTCGCATTCCCCCCGCCCAGGGGATTCCCCACCGTCCGGCGCCTTCCCGAAGGACTTCCCGCCCACTGTCGTCGCCTCCCGTCGCGCCGGGTGTCCCGCCGCCCGGGACCCCGGCATCTTACTGAGCGGCCGAATCCGGGCGGTGGCTCCTCTGGCCCGGAGCCTGCGGCGTCGTTCCCCGGTGCTTTACGTCTACACTTCTGTAGATTTTGAGGCTCACCCGGAATTCAGGGGAGGTTCCGCACTCAGGGCGAGCGCCGTCTACAACCCTGTAGAAGATGCCTGGCCGCGGCCCTTTCGCCGGAGGGTGCCGGGCTATCACCACCTATAAGGGGATTTGCCCGGCTGGTGCGGGGTACCGTGAAGACACCAAGGGACTCGGGGACCACAACACCGGGCGCGTCGCTGCTGCGGCCCGCCCGAGTGAGGTGAGCACCATGCAGACTCTGTGGACCGTGGTCGTGCTGCTGGCGCTGGTGGCGCTGGGAGCGCTGTTCATCGCCCGGGTCAATGCCCAGGGGGCCGGGCGGATGCAGACCCATCGGTACGCGGACTGGAAGCAGTCCGTACGGCAGCGGAGGCGCAAGCGGCCGCATGACGAGGCCGGCTCCGAAGCGCCTGCGGCCGGGCCGCCGCCGCCCTCCGGCAAGGCGGGAAACGACCTGTGACGTCCACCGCCCGCTCCGTCCCGTCGGCCCAGGACTACGACGGGACCTCCCCGTTCCCTGACGACGGCACCGAGTCCCCGCCGAGCAGTGGCCGGCGGATGTATGTCACCGTGACCGGCATCATCGTCGTCGCCCCGTTCGTCGGCCTGGCCGTCGGGATTCCTCTCCTCTGGGGCAGCGTCGTCCACCTCACCGACCTCGTCCTCCTGGCCGTCTTCTACGTCGTCAGCGGCCTGGGCGTCACCATCGGCTTCCACCGCGGCCTCACCCACGGCAGCTATACGGCCGCGCCCGCGCTGCGTATCGCGCTCGCCCTCGCCGGCTCGCTCAGCTTCCAGGGCAACGTCATCGACTGGGTCGCCACCCATCGCCGCCACCACGCCTACACCGACCGCCCCGGCGATCCGCACTCCCCCTACCGCTACGGCACCAGCCTGCGCGGACAGCTGCGCGGCCTGGTCCACTCGCACATCGGCTGGCTGTTCGGCGACGACCCCACGTCGCACCGCCGCTTCGCGCCCGATCTGCTCGCCGACCGCGGCATCCGCGCGGTGGACCGGGCATTCCCCGTGCTGTGTCTGCTCACGCTCGGCCTGCCGTTCGCGCTGGGGTGGGCGCTCGGCGGCTCCTGGGTCACCGCGCTGACCGCCCTGCTGTGGGCCGGGTTCATCCGGATCGCGCTGCTGCACCACGTCACCTGGAGCGTCAATTCGCTCTGCCATGTCATCGGCGAGCGGCCCTTCCGCACCCGGCGCCATGACCGGGCGACCAATCTGTGGCCGCTGGCCCTGCTGTCGTTCGGCGAGAGCTGGCACAACCTGCACCACGCCGACCCGACCTGCGCCCGGCACGGCGTCGACCGTGGCCAGGTCGATGTATCCGCCGCCGTCATCCGGCTCTTCGAGCGTCTCGGCTGGGTCTGGGACGTGCGCTGGCCCGACCCTGAACGGGTGGCGGCCCGCCGCCTCAGGAGCACCGCATGACCACCGCCGGGGACCCTCCCCACCCCGCTCACGCCGAGCACCACGCGCCACCGCCCGTCGCCCGCCTGACCATCGCCCCGCACACCGAGACGACACGGCGCCTGGATGGTCTCTGGTGGCCGCACTCGACGGATCTGCTGGCCGAACTCCCGGAGTTGCTGACCGCCTTGCCTTTCGACTGGCCCCGGATCACCCATGCCACGGTGAACGGCGCCGGCTGGCCCGCGCTCCCCTCCCACACCCTCGTCGCCGGCCATGTCGTCCGCCTCCGCAGAACCACCGGCCGCCCCGGCCCGGACACCATCTGCCTGGTCTCCTCCGGCCACGGTCGCTGGGACCTGTTGATCATCCCGCCCACCACCCCTGAGCCCGAGGCCGTCCGCATGATGGCGGAGATGGCCCGCACGGGGGAGCCGACACCGGCCTGAGGGGGAGGAGCGGAGAAGCGGGGCGCGGTCCCGGGAAACCGCCAACTCGCCTTCATCTGCGGCCGTTTCACGTGAAACCGCCCCAGCGGCCTCAGGCGATGCGAGGCGGCCCGAGGCGCGACGGGGTGATACGGGGCGGCGTGAGGAGACCGCGGGCGAGAGCACCGTTCGGCCTCGGAGGCCGGTCCCTGACGGCCATGCCCACGCCCCCGGCCACGGCCTCGCCTACTGCGTACGGGTGGTGTTCATCAGAAGAACGCCGACCCGGGGGCGTCGGTCCGTGAATCTGCCCATTACGTACTCATCATAAGAAAACGCAACAGAAGCGACGCCATCCAAGTGGTGCACCGGTAGCGGCGCAACTGAAGCGAAGCAACAGAGGAAGCACGACGCAGTAGACGCAACGGATCTCTCGGGGAGATCCCGACCGAAAGCGAGGGGCCATGGCTGCGACCAAGGTCATGAAGTTCTGGGCGGTATGCCTTGCCGTGCTCGGCAAGCTGCTGGCATCACTGGGAGTCTCCGCGGCGGCGTCGGCCGCGCGCCGGGACGCCGCACTGTACGAGCGGACCCTGGGCAAGGGGAACGCGGGCGCCGAGACCCCGGGCGGTGATGCCTCGGAGGCGGAGCGCCCCGCTGTACCGGAGCCTCATCCGGAACGGCGGACCCGCGCCGTGCCCGGCCCGCGCACCGTACCGCTGTACGGCCAAGCCACCCCGGCCCGACGGGGGTTCGCCCGTCCGGAACTGCCGCCGACGATCAAGCAGCGCATCAGGGCCGAAGCGCATGGCACCTCGCCGGGAATGCGTAGTCGCCTCGCCTCCGGTACCGAGCCGCTGACCGCCCCCGGTCACACCGACCCGGCCGGGACCACGCCGGGCGCCGACCGTGCCGACGCGCACGCGCGCTCCGCGGTCATTCCGGCGGCCCGCAACCGTGCGCACACCGCCCGCTACGTCTGAGTCGGGCGGCGCACACACCGGCGTGGTCCACACGGCTGCGTACGCACACCACGCGGCAGCCCGGAGGTATGAGTCATCGCAGCAGCAGGCAGCGGTGATCCCCAGGAACTGACGCTGAAGCAGAGACGGACGCAGCAGCAGAGACAGACATTGCGACAGAAGCAGAAGCAGAAGCTGAAGCACGCGCAGGGATAGCGCAGCGACAGCTACAGAGGCAGACGCACGCGCTGAGATAGGCGCAGCGGCAGCCACAGTGGCAGACGCCGGCTCGGACGCAGACCTGGATGCAGGTGTGGACGAGAGTGCGGAAGCCGATATGTTCCACGTGAAACCTACGCAGAGGTGAACGACCCGAAGGCGCCGGGACGGACGAAGACCCGCAGCAACGGGCGACCCGGCCAGCGACAGCCGTAGCCAGTGCAGCAGTGATCACCTGAGAGAGCGCACGACCACAGACCTGAATCACCTGTCACACCACCGGAGTTCAGCCGCTCCGCCCCCGGCCGGGGCACCGGTCCCTGGGCCCCTTCCCAGCTCCCGCCCGAGCTCCGCACGCGCCGCATGCGTGTCGGGCTTCCGTCGGCAGTGAGCGGGAACTGCCTCCGTTGTGCACCTTCGCTGCGCACCTCCGCGAGCCCGTGATGTGTCTCCGGGCGGCGATACGACGCCGATGAGTGCCCCCGCGGGCCCCGGCGACCGTGCGGTACGCGCGCAGCGGCTGACCCGGCTTTTCGCTGCGGTGCGCCGACCCCTTGCGGGTGGTGTCCGCATTGCGCGCATCCCCGCTAAATGATCTCCGCATGCCCGGCGAAGGCCGGTGGTGGAATCCCCCTATTGGTCGACTTCCTCTTGACCGCTTGGTAAAGTCCGAGCACTCATTGTGACTCGGCGATTTGAAGCAGCCGCCCGTGGTCATCCACCGTTCGAAAACCGGAGGGTTTGTGGAATGCCTGAGCTGGCGGACACGGGGAGGCGAATCAAAGAGTTGCGGGTCGGTGCCGGAATGACCCAGCACGACCTGGCCGGGGCCGAAATGTCATCCAGTTATATCTCGCTGGTCGAACACGGGAAGCGTATTCCCAGTGGCCGGGCGCTCAAGATCCTGGCCGAACGCCTCGGAGTCGGCGTGGCGGAAATATCCGGAGACCCGGTGCCCGCCGAAAACACCGGTGTCCGCCGGCTCGACCTGGTCGGACGATTGGTGGCGGCCCGCAGGCAATGGGATGGCGGCGATGTCGAAGGGGCACTGTCGGAATTCCGCGCACTCGCCGACACGGAGCCGGCCCATCGGCAGGACGATGTCTTCACCGAGGCCCAGCTCGCCATCGCGGAAATCCTCGGCACGCTCGGCCGCCCCGACGAGGGCGCCGAGGTCCTGGAGCGGATGCTGACGGAGCTCGCCCCCGAGCCGTATGCGGAGCCCCGGCTGCGCACCCTGATCGCGCTCGCCGATCTGCTGGAGTCGGCCGGCCGGGTCCAGGACGGACTGCGCTATGCGCTGACCGGCCACCTCGAATGCACCGCCCGGCGCCCCGGCACCGGTTTTCACTCGCTGCTCGCGCTCGATGTGCTCACCCGCTGCGCCTATTGGAGCGGCTGCCCGGACTGGGCGCCCGATGCCGACCACGGCCGGCCCTCGGCGGACGGGGTGCTCCCCGGACCGCGTGCCTCGGTCGATCTGCACCGGGCCCTCGACCTGCGCGACCGGGGCGAGCCGGAGCGCGCCACCGCGCTGCTGGGCGAGTGTGCGCGCCGGGTCACCCCCGCCGCCGGATTCCCGCTGTGGGAGAAGATCAACGGTCATTACGCGCTGCTGCTGCTGCGCCGCGGCGAGCCGGCGGCGGCCCGCAGCCTCGTCGAGCGCGGTCTGGTGGTCGCCTCGGTGGCCCAGGAGCCGGGCTTTCCGCTGTGGCTGACGACGGCGGAGGCGGCCGGGGCGGAGGCGGCCGGTGACCTGGCCCGGCTGTTCGCCCTCGGCGAGGAGCTGGCCGCGCTCCCCGATACCGGCCGCAGCCATGAGAAGGCCGCCGCGCTCGGAGAGATCGCGGCGGCGTGTGCGCGGGCGGGCGACCGGGAAAGGGCCGTCGGATACTTCCGCTCTTCCGCGGAGCTCTTCCGGCGGGCCCAGGCGTACCGGCATGCCGAGCGGGCCCGGGAACGACTGACGGAGCTCATCGAAATGCGGAAGTGAGGCCGCCGGGGCCAAGACGCCGCAGCGGCACATATTCCTTCCTTCCGTGTAATGCGCGCTATTTCTTCGTCTTCTTTCCGAGTGCCAGTAAGGCGAACAGGGCCTCCGCTGCGCCGATGATCGCCAAAATCATCCCGGCCTTGTGGAGCGAGATGACCGAGTTCTCCACTTCCTCTGTGCTCAGCCAGAGGGCCAGACCTGCGATCGTCACGACAATGCCGATGGCAATGCCCTTCATGGGTTTTCCCCGTCCCGTGTGATGATGTCGGACTCTGTGTTCGGACTCCGTGGTCGGATTCCGTGTCGGGCTCCGCATCGGACTCCTTGTACGGACCAGCGTCCCGTCCCGCCGGAACATTCGGATCATCCGCAGGTAGGCACTTTCCGCCCGCCGTCTGTCACTTTCTATGTACTCCCGCTCCGGTCAGGGGCGGCTAGGGGACGGATAGGGGAGGTGCGGGGAAAATCAGGGGCCGGTGGGGGGCCGTTCCCCTGAGAGCGCTCCCTTTTGCCCCCGCCCGGCTATCCCGTGCTGCTGCGCGAGAATCGCCGCCTGCACCCGGCTGCGCAGCTTCAGCTTCGACAGGATGCGGCTGGTGTGGGTCTTGACGGTGCCCTCCGCGAGATCGAGGGTCTCCGCGATGGCGCTGTTGGCCAGCCCGCGTCCGATACAGGCCAGCACCTCCAACTCCCGTTTGGTGAGGGTGTCGAGGGCCTGTGCCGCGTCGTCCGGGAGGGTGGGGTCCAAGGCCGGCCGGCCGACGAACTCGCTGATCAGCCGCCGGGCGATGGCCGGGGTGAGGAACCCCTCCCCGTGTGCCACCGCCCGTACCGCGCCGACCAGTACGGCCGGTTCCGCGTTCTTGAGCAGGAAGCCGCCGGCCCCGGCCCGCAGCGCCCCGTAGATGTACTCGTTGAGGTCGAAGGTGGTCAGCACCAGCACCTCGGCGAGGCCGCGCTCCACGATGCCGCGGGTGGCGGCGACGCCGTTGAGCCGCGGCATCTGGATGTCCATCAGCACGACATCGGGCCGCAGTTCCTCGGCCAGACGGACCGCCGCCGCACCGTCGCCGGCCTCCCCGACCACCGTGATGTCCGGGGCGGTCTGCAGCAGCAGGACCAGCCCGGACCGTACGGCCGCCTGGTCGTCGGCCACCAGCACCCGGATGCCCGGGGGCCGGTTCGCCGGACCGTCCGCCGGTGCCGTCGCCGGCCCGCCCCTCGGCTCGTCCGCCGCTGACTCCCTCACTGGCTGCGCCACCTTTCTCATCTCCTAGGGGTTCTGGGCCAGCGGGAGCACCGCACGCACCCGCCACCGCCCCGGGGCGGTGCGGTCGGGGCCCGCGTCGAAGCTGCCGCCGACCAGGGCGGCCCGCTCGGACATCCCGGCGAGCCCGGCGCCCGCACCGGTCATCAGCTGCTCCACGGGGCGCTGCCGGGCCCGGCCGTCGGGCCGGGCCAGCGGGCTGTCGACCGAGATGGTCAGCTGCTCGGCGCCGGCCCGGCAGCAGATCCGCACCCGCCCCGCCGAGGCGTGCTTGAGGACATTGGTCAGCGCCTCCTGCACGATCCGGTACGCCGTCACCTCGATCACCGACGACACCTCGGGGAAGCTCTCGGGGAGGTCGGTGTGCAGGGTCAGGGCCGCCGCGTCGGCGGCCGGCCGGGCCTGTTCGACCAGTGCCCCCAGCGCGTTCAACTGCGGCCGGTCCCAGTCGTCGGCCACCCCCCGGTCGGACCGCAACAGCACCACCATCCGCCGCATTTCGGCCAGCCCCTGCACACTGTTCTCCCGGATCACCGAGAGCGCCTGGAGCACCGGATCCTCCCCGGCCGTGCCGTCCTTCTCCCGCTGGGCCTCGGTCAGGGAGAGCACCGCGCTGGAGTGGATGGCGATCGCGCTGAGGTGGTTGGCCACCAGATCGTGCAGCTCACGGGCCATCCGGGTGCGCTCGGTCTGGAGCACGGTCTTGCGGTCCAGCTCCGCCAGCCGGTCGATCTGGGCGGCCCGCTGCCGCTCGGCATCCGCCCGCTCCTTGTGGTTCCGGATCAGCACCGCGGTCCATACGGGCGAGATGAGCACCAGGGCGATGAGGACACCGCTCGTCACGCCCTCGGAGCGGTCGCCTATGAGGACCAGGGCGACGGTGGCCGCCACCGTGGCCGCGACGGTCCCGTACTGAAGGACCCGGCACAGCCACGGGGCTCCGTAGAGGGCGGCCGCATAGAGCAGATCCGTATAGACGAGGAGGGGGCCCAGGCCGCCCCCGGCGGCCATCTGCACGCCGACGGTGAGTGTGCCGACGGCGACCGCGACCAGCGGCACGGTGCTGCGGAAAGCCGTCGCGGTGCACAGCACGAGCACCGGCAGCACGGCCCGCCACACGGGGAGATCGCCCCCCATGACCCGTGGCCCGCCCAGGACATACAGGATCAGGCAGCCGGCGAAGAAGCCCACTGCCAGGCGCAGGTCACGGAGCGGCAGGGGGCGGCCGCGCGCGTGCGTATTGGTGAAGGGACGTAACCACACACCAGGACAGTACGACGGCTCATGACCCGTTCTCCTGGCCCTGGCGCCGGAATTCGGGCCGGTCCGCCGTACATCGAAGTATGTAGCCCGACATCAGCAGGAGGGATGACCCGAACGCTCCGGGGGGCTGGAAACCTGGGGCTGTCCCGTCCGGTCGATGGAGGCGGAAGAGGGGAGAGGGGCCATCGATATGGCGGGAAGTCACTGACCCGGTATGGCCTCGGCACCGCTCAACTGCGGAGGACGGAAAGTACGTGGAAACGAACGCCGCTCTTCTCGAACTCTGTCCCCAATCCCTTGACCAAGGCGTGGTCGCCCCCCGGCCACAGCCCGGCCGGGCCCGCCCGGTCCCGCTCGCTCCCGCACCCGGCCACCCGGACCCCGTCGCCACCCCCGTCCCGGTCTTCGTCGTCCCCGTAGGACCCGCCGCCGCTGCCCACGGCTCGGGCACGGGGCTCTCCCCCGACGACTGTGCGGGCCTCAACGGCCATTCCCGGGCCACGCTCGACGGCGCGGCCGGCCGCCGGCTGCGGGACCGGCTCCCCGGGCAGGTGAGCGCCGCGATGGCCGCCGCCGGTCACTGGGAGCTGTACGGCACCCGCGGTCTGCTGGTCGTGGCCTGCGGCGACGACGCCCGCCGGATGGGGTTCTCGGTGGAATCCGTCCGCCCGGAAACCTCGCCCCCGTACACCCCGTACGAGGTGCTGACCGCCCATGAGACGGGTCTCGTGGCCGGCTGCCCCGCCGCCGGGCGGGACCGCCTCGTCACCCGTTTCTGGGTCCGTAAGGACGCCGCCCTCCAGGCGGTCGGCCGTGGGCTGTCCCTCGCGCCCGAGCGCATCGAGGCGGGCTTCCCCGGCGACCACGGAACGGTCCGCGTCCCCGGTTTCCACGGCGGCGAAGTCCTGGTATCGGTACGGAACTTCGCCGTTTCCCCCGCGTACGAATGCGCCGTGGCCGTCCCGGAATCCCTCGCGCTCACCCCGGCCTTCTGCTATTCGGCGGGGTAATTGCCGGATTCCGCAGACACCCTGCGACCACCCGGGTGAAACCTCCGCATGTCGCGGCGCCCCGTCACGGCAAAAACCATATTGCCCAGTTAGTTGGTGCGTGCCCACCGGTCGTGGCGAGTACCGCGTCACGGCGTTGCCGGAGCACCGCGGAGGATTGCCGTCATGCCGTCGCCCCTCGCCAAACGGTCCGTCGAAACGCTCCTGTCCGTGCTGCTGGTCGTGCTGAGTGTCCTGGGGGCGGCCGGCCCGAGTGCCGCGGCGGCCGGCTCCCCGGCCGGCCCGGCGCCGGACTGGGAGCGGATCGCCGCCTGTGAGAGCAACGGCCGCTGGCACATCAACACCGGCAACGGCTATCACGGCGGGCTGCAGATCGACCCCGCCACCTGGCGCGCCTACGGGGGCCGTCGTTACGCCCCGCGCGCCGACCTCGCCACCCGCGACGAGCAGATCGCCATCGGCGAGCGCATCGTCCGGGACCGCGGGCTGTCCGCCTGGCCCAACTGCGCCCGGACCAGCGACAGCGACGACAGCTCCTCCCGTGCCGCGGAGCAGACCCCGCCGGACGATCCGGCCCCGCAAGCGGCCCCCCGCACCCGTAGCCTCACCTCCCCCGGCCACACCGCCGCCCGCACCTATGTGGTGCAGCCCGGCGACTGCCTCTCCGTCATCGCCGAACGCACCCACACACCGGGCGGCACCAAGGCCCTGTACGACCTGAACAAGGACACCCTCGACCAGGGGCCGGACCACATCTACCCCGGACAGCGGCTGCGGCTGCGGCCCTGAGGACGGGGCGGCACTCCGCCGCCGGGTGCTCCGGAGGGCCGTCACGGTGAATCCGCTGATCGGTGCGGGTGAATGCGCGGGACGGGCCGTTGCTCAGGCTTGGTGGACGGGGGCGTGGCCGGTAGCAAGACCGCGGGGTATCAACCGCGAGGTGCAGGAGCACACAGTGAAGAACATGGCACGCATCAATGTTGTGATTGCAGGAGCTTGCGGTTTGCTCCTGGCCGTCGGCGGGGCGTCGCCCGCCCAGGCCTGGGACGGGCCGTTCGACGGGGACGGCGTGTGGAACAGCGACACCTTCGCCAACTTCCATGCCGGATTCAGCTGCCGCAACCGAGCCAGAATCTGCATCAACGGGCCGCTGAACAGCGGAAACGTCCGGAACTCGCAGAACGTTCACCTGTCCGGCAACAACAGCAACAGCGGTAGCCCGACCAACGTCAACGGCAACACCAACGACGACGCGGGCGGCACGACCGGAGCCGAGAACAAGACCAGCAACAACCTCCAGCACATCGGCCGCGGCGGCAAGCAGAAGCTGTGACCCGGTCCTGACCCGTCCTCCGGCCCCGGCGCGTCCGGGGCCGGAGCCGTGTCCGGACCACGGGCCGGCCCTGGGGCGCCGCACGGCCGGGGGGCACACGGCGAGCGCCCGGCGGAATCCGCCGGGCGCTCGGGGGACGGCTGTCGAAGAGGGCCGTGGGCCGTAGCCGTGTCAGGGGCCGGTCCCTGTCAGTGGAGGATGCCTTTCACGATGCGCTGCACGCTGTTGCCGCTGCCCGACGCGGAGCCGGTCACGGCGTTGCCGCTGTTGGTGGACCCGTTGGTGTTGGCGATGTTGCCGCTGGCGTTCGGGTTGCCGTGGTTGAGGAAGTTGCCGCTGTTCAGGCTGTTCCCGCTGTGTACCGGCCCGTTGATGCAGGGGTGCGGCGAACGGAAGACCGGCGAGTTGTAGTTGAAGTCGGCGAGCCGGTTGTTGCAGACCACCCCGGAGACCATGCCGGCCACGGTGCCGACGTCGGCGCCCACGACGGCTGCGAGCAGGGAGTCGCTGGGAATCGCCTGGGCCCGGGCCACCCCGCTGCCGAGCAGCACCAGCCCGCACGCCCCGACGATGCTGCCCGCCTGCGCAATTTTTCTCACGTCGCTCCTCGCCTCTTCGTCCTTCGGATGCCAGACGTATCGTGCTGCCGCGGTCGGTCCGCATCGGCGTTCAACCCGCGGGAGCGAAACCCCCGGCGGCCACAATCAGCCGGGTGGCCCAACACCTCGTGGGGCTTGCGGGGGACGGTGCGGCCGGGGGCGGGCAGCCGCCCGGCCGGGTGTGGGCAGGCGAAGATCACCGGTGGTGCTGCCGGGGCGGGCGGGGCCGCGGCCGGGCAGGCCACCGGAGGCCGGCCGGTCATCCGCCGGCCGGTACACCGGGTCTCAGAGCACCAGCCGCTCCGGCATGGGCTGCTCCACACCGTCCAGCTCCAGCGTGCACCGGGGCACGGAGGGGACGAGATGCGGCTGGCGCAGCAGGACCCGGAAGGGGTGGGCGGGCTCTTCGGGGAGTTCGCCGGTCAGCACGTTCATTCCGGCGCGGTGTTCCTTCTGGTACGCGACCACCTTGCCGTCGACCAGGAGCTCGATCTCGCCGGAGCGGCCGGGTCCGACGTTCACGGTGATCGAGTGGTCCCCCTGATCCAGATGGAAGTGGTGTCTGGGCCCCATGACGACCTCCGGCAGTTCGTCGGTCACGACCGGCCGCGCCGTCGGTACCCACCGCGAGCCGGTCCGTTCTTCCAGCGTAAGGGGACTCCCCCCGGGTTCCGCGAGCGACAATTGGGGTGAGTGCCGGGCGGCCGGTTCACGGAGCGCGGGTCGGCGAGGCCTGCCCGGGGAAACCGGGCGCCGGGCCGGCAGGAGACGACCATGAACGGCTCGGTCCGGGTGGGACAAGTGGTCGGGGTACCGCTGCGCATGCACTGGAGCGTGCCGCTGCTGGTGGGCCTGTTCGCGTACGGACTCGACCGGCAGGGCCTGCCCGTCTGGACGCCGGGCCGCTCGGACGCCGTGTACGCCGTCGGCGGAGTCGTGGGGGCCGCGCTGCTGATGGGCAGCCTGCTGCTGCACGAGACGGCGCACGCCGCGACCGCCCTGCGGAAGAAGATCTCGGTGCAGGACGTGACGCTGTGGGCGCTGGGCGGGACTACCCGGATGGGGCGGCCGCCGACCGCGGCCGCGGCCTTCGCGGTGGCCGTCAGCGGACCGCTGATCAGCCTGGTCATCGGCGGTATCGCCCTGGGGGCGGGGATCGGGCTGCACGGGCTGTCCGGCTGGGCGGTGCCCTCCGTCGTCCTGGCCTGGCTGGGCTGGGCGAATCTGTTCCTGGGCGTGTTCAATCTGCTGCCCGCGGTGCCGCTGGACGGCGGCCGGGTGGTGCAGGCGGTGCTGTGGTGGCGCACGGGGGACCGGGAGCGTGCGGACCTGGCGGCCTCCCGGGGCGGCCAGATCATGGGGCTGCTGTTTGTGGCCGCCGGCTGGATCTCCGTGCTGCGCGGGGCGCCGGGCGGGCTGTGGATCGTGTTCATCGGACTCTTCATCATGATCGTCGCCGGGGCGGAGCGGCGCCGCGCGGCCCTGCACCGGGCACTGCGGGGGCTCCGGGTCGGCGAGGCGATGACCGGTCCGGTGGCCACCGGCGCCGACTGGCTGACCGTCCAGCGCTTCATCGACGAGGTGGCCGTGCACTCCCGGTACTCCGCGCTGCCGCTGCTCGACTTCGAGGGCCGGCCCAGCGGCATCGTGCAGCTGCGCCGGCTCGCGACGGTACCGGCCGCCGGCCGGGAGACGCTGCGGGTGCGCGAGGTGGCGACCCCGCTGTCCCAGTGCGCGGTCGCCGCGCCGGACGACCTGCTGACCGAGGCGCTGGACAAGCTCAGCCTGCGGACCGGCGCCCGCATCCTCGTCGTGGACTCGGGGCATCTGGTCGGGATCGTCACCGGGAAGGACATCTCCCGTCTGATGCAGCGCGAGACCCTGGGCGGCAAAGAGAGCGCCTGACCCGGTCCCCGGGGCATCGCGGCGGGCGCGCGCCGCCGCCCCTCGGCGCCCACAATGGTGGTACGGAACGCCCCCGGGGGATACGGGGCCTGCCGGAGCGGAGGCCCGGAACGGGACAGGGGTATGGAGTACGTCACCGTGACCGCGCTGAGCCACCCCGGGCTGCTCCGCGAGCACAACGAGGACAGCCTGGTGGCCGGCCCCTGGACGCTCTGCGGCACCATGACCGAGAACCCGCAGACCCTGGTCTTCCCGCTCGGCACCCCGTTGGTCGTCGCGGTCGCCGACGGCATCGGCGGGCAGCCGGCCGGTGAAGTGGCCAGCGCCCTGGCCGTGCGCCAACTGGCGGCACTGGGCCCGTCACTGGACACCGAGGAAGCGGTCAGGGACGCCCTGAACCTCTGCAATGACGCGGTGTACGCGGCCGGCCGGGCCCCGGAGCTGAACACCATGGGCACCACGGTCGCCGGCGCCGTCGTCCTGGCGGAGTCGCTGCTGGTGTTCAACGTCGGTGACAGCCGGGTGCTCGACGCGACGGCGGACGGGCTGCGCCAGGTGAGCGTGGACGACAGCCCGCCGCTGTCGCCGGGGCGGCGCACCACCTCGCTCGTCACCCAGGCGCTCGGCGGCACCCCGGACTTCAGCGCCATCACCCCGCATGTCCGGGAAGCGCCGCTGTCCGCGGGCGACCGCTACCTGGTGTGCACCGATGGGCTGACCGACCCCGTCCCGGAGGACGCCCTCAACGACCTGCTGCAACTTCACAGCGGCGGCCGGGCCGCCTTCGAGCTGTGGAAGTCCGCCATCGAGGCGGGCGGTCCCGACAACATCACACTGGCGCTGATCGCCATCGGCGAGTAACACGGAGGGACCGGGCCGCAGCGCCCCATGGCTGACAGGGCGCGGCGCGGCATCCTCGGGCTAACCCCACCCCCGGTATCAGGGCTGCCGGATGGGCAGCGGGGAACCCCTCAACCACCCTTGCCCCATGACGACTTACGCCCATCGCACCCTTCTTCTCGCGCTCTCCGTCGCCACCGTCGCCACCACGGTGACCGCGGCCGCCCCGGTGGCCCGCGCCGACGCTCCCGGCACCAACGGGCCCGCCCTCACCTGGCGGCCCTGTGCCGAGCCCGGCGGCCTCAGCGGGCAGGAGTGCGCCCGGCTGCCCGTACCGCTCGACTACCGCGACCCGGACGGCCCGCAGATCGGCCTCGCCGTGACCCGGGTACGCAGCGAGCGGCCCGCGGCGCGCCGGGGGACGCTGCTGGTGATCCCCGGTGGGCCGGGCGGCTCCGGGGTGCGCATGCTGGCGACGAAGGGGCCGGCGCTGCGGAAGGCGATGGCGGGGGCGTACGACCTGGTCAGCTTTGACCCGCGGGGAGTGGGCGGGAGCACCCGGGCGGGCTGTGAACTCGACCCGGCCGACCGGCACTTGGTGACGCTGCGGTCCTGGCCGGGGCCGGACGGCGAGATCGGCGGGAATGCCGCCCGCTCCCGGCGGATCGCCGAGGCGTGCCGCCGCCATGGCGGTGCCGTGCTGCGCAGCTTCACCACCGTGAACGAGGCGCGCGACATCGACCGCCTCCGCCGGGCCCTGGGCGAGGAGAAGCTGTCGGCCTGGGCGCACTCGTACGGGACGTACGTCGGAGCGGTGTATGCGCAGAAGTACCCACGGCACACCGACCGTTGGGTGCTGGACAGCAGCGGCGACCCCGACCCGGCCCGGGTGGGGCGCGGATGGCTGGCGAACACGGCGACGGGCGCGGACGACCGCTTCCCCGACTTCGCGGCCTGGGCCGCCGACCCGGCACGGGAGAGCGAGGGGCTGCGACTGGCGCGGCGGCCCGCGGACGTCCGGCCGCTGTTCCTCGCACTGGCGGCGAAGCTGGACCGCGAGCCGAAGGGGTCCAGCACGCCGGGCGTCCCGCTGACCGGCAACCGGCTGCGGCAGGCGCTTCAGGACGCCCTGGAAAGCGATGGCCTGTTCGCCGAGGTGGCCCGGCTCATCCAGCAGGCCCAGGACCCGGCCGCCGAGCCGGTGCTGCCGGACACCCTCGCGGGGCCGCTGCCGGACCAGGACGCGGCGGCCACGATGGCCACCGTCTGCAACGATGTGCGCTGGCCGGCATCGGTCCCGGCCCACCGGCGCGCGGTGGCCGCCGACCGCGCCCGGCACCCGCTGACGGCCGGGATGCCGGTCAACATCACGCCCTGCGGCTTCTGGCAGGCACCGGCGGAGCCGCCCACCCGGATCACCGCCGACGGCCCGTCCAACATCCTGATGGTCCAGAACCGCCGGGACCCCAACACCCCGTACTTCGGCGCGCTGAAGATGCGCCGGTCCCTGGGCGATCGGGCCCGGCTGCTCACGCTCGAACACGGGGGCCACGGTGCCTACTTGGCCAACGGCCCCGTCTGCGGCGACCGCACCGTCACGGCCTTCCTGACGACGGGCCGCCGCCCGCAGAAGGACACCCGCTGCGCCGACTGAGCCCGCGGCCGGACCGGTCCGCCGGACAGGGCCTAGGCCCGGAGCCGGACGCCCTGGAGGGCGGTGTCGAAGATCGGCCGGTACCGGCTCCACTGCTCGTTCGGCGCGGACAGATAGACCACGTACTGGGTGCCGTCGGCGCTGCTGAAGGCCACCTCCACGGCCCGGTACTCCCGCGCCGAGCCGTTGAAGGTGAACTCCCAGTAGCCCGCGGGTCGGCCGCGGAACGTCGTGGGGTCCATCCGAACCCGCTCGTAGCCCGGGTTGTCCCGGCGCGTCTGGTCCTCTTCGGTCTCCCGCCAGTGCTGGACCGGATCCTTCGCGCCGGCGAACGGGACGATGTTGATCCGCAGGCCCACCTTTTCGGACGGGTCCACGTAGGCGATGTCACCGCCGGGAGGGTGCTTTTGCTTCCAGCCGTCCGGTACGGGGAGGGAGAAGCCCTCGCCCGGCTTTTCGAGGTGGTATCCGGAGGGCACCGGCGGAGGCGAATAGGGGCGGGGAGCCGACGGGTGGCCGGAGGTCTTGGACTTGGGCGGGGTGGCGCTCGTCGCATTGGCGCCGCCCCAGGGCCACAGCAGCACGCCACCGGTCACGGAAGCGGCGACCGCCAGGGCCGCGGCACTCCACAGCGCCGTGCGGCGGCCGCGCTTGCCCTTCCGGGCGGGAACCGCGGGGACCTCGGCGCGCTGCGGCCTGGTGGGCTGGTCGTCGAGAAGGATCCCCGGGCCGGTCGTATGGCCGCCCAGGAGGCGCTCGGCCTCGCGGGCATCCATGCGCTCCCCGGGTTCCTTCACGAGCAGACCCGCGATCACCGGGGCCAGGTCACCGGCGTTGCGCGGGGGCGGGTACTCCTCGGTGACGATGGCGTACGCCGTCTCGATGGCGGTGTCCCGGCTGAACGGGGGCCGCCCCTCGACCGCCTGGTAGAGCGTCGCCCCGAGGGACCACAGGTCACAGGCCGGGCCGGGCTCGGCGATACCACTGCGGAGGCGTTCCGGCGCGAGGTACTGGATCGACCCGACCAGTTCACCGGTCCGGGTCAGGGAGGGCGTGCCGGACTGCACGGCGATACCGAAGTCGGTCAGGACGATCCGCCCGTCGTTCCCGAGCAGCACATTGGCGGGCTTGATGTCCCGGTGCAGCACTCCCGCGTCGTGGGCGGCGCGCAGCGCGGCGGCCATGCCGGCGCCGATCCGGGCCGCTTCGCCCGGCGGCAGCGCCCCCTTGCTCTTCACCAGGTCGCCCAGGGTGACCGAGGGGATGTACTCCATGACGATGCACGGCAGGCCCTCGTCATCGACGACGTCGTGCACCACGATCACATGGGGGTGGGTGATCCGGGCGGCGCTGCGGGCCTCGCGGCGGGTGCGCTCGTAGAGCGTCTCGATCTCGTCGTCGTTCAGATGCGGCGGCACCAGCAGCTTCTTCACGGCGACAGGACGCCCGAGCAGCTCGTCCTCGGCCCGCCACACCGTGCCCATGCCGCCACGGCCGACTCGCTCCACCAGCCGGTACCGCTCGGCTACGAGCCGTCCCAGATCGGACACCGTGAGTTCGCCTCCCCCGCACGGGTTGAACAGTCTGCGGAAGCACCATAGCCCGCCCGTTCGAGGGCGCCGAGGGGCGGCGTTCCCGGGATTCGGAGCCCTGGGCGTGGCCTGCCCGGCGAGGCCGCCGGGCGCGGTGGCAACTGCCGCAGGAGCCGCCGCCGTTCGCCGTCGGGCCGACCGGCACGGCGACCGCCGGCGCCGCGCGAAGGGCGGTGGCGGAAGGCGCATGGTGCCTCGCGTGACGCCACGATGGCGCCCGTGATGCCATTCATGCGCCAGGGTGGCTTGCGGTGGCGCCATCGTGATGCCATGATGGCGTCATGGACCTCACGCCCTACGTCGACAATCTCCGGCACGAGCTCGCGGTCGCCGCGGACACGGGCGGAGAAGAAGCCCGCGCCCTGGCCGAGCGGCTCACCACCCCCCTGGAGTCGGCCGTCCGGCTCACGCTGCTGAACGCCCTCTCCTCCGCCATGACCGAGATCACCCGCGATCTGGCCCCGGGATCGGTCGATCTGCGGCTGCGCGGGCTCGACCCCGAGTTCGTGGTGACCGCACCGCCGGCGCACGAGCCGTACGGGCAGCCGGAGTTGCCCGAGGCGGCGGCGAGCGAGCCGCGGGCGGTCGCGCCCCCGGCCGCTCCGGACGCCGACGAGGGCGGCACCGCGCGCATCAACTTCCGCCTTCCCGCCCCGCTCAAGGCCCGGGTCGAGGAGGCCGCGGGACTGGAAGGCCTCTCGGTCAACGCCTGGCTGGTGCGGGCCGTCGCCGCGGCCCTGGAACCCGGCGCCCCCAGCCGCCCGGCCGGCCGCGGCCCCCGCTATGCGGGCAAGCAGGGCTATACGGGGTGGGTCCGCTAGGGCGGGCCGGTACCCGGGGCGGGGGTGCCGGGCCGCTGCCGGGGCCAGGGGCTTCGGCCCGTCACCCGAAGGCCGGCGGCCGGCCCGGTCCTGCGCCGACGCACCGCACCACCTCTCACTCGCCCCCTCACCCCACCCGCTGACTCACTCACTGCTCCACTCCTTCACCCGCCCGTTCGGCGGGAACTCACACCAGCCATGAGGACGGCACAGCCATGCCTGCTTTTGACACACCCGAACCGCTCTCCGTCACCGTTGAGATCGACCTCGGCTCCGTCCGGATCGCCGCGAGCAAGCGCACCGACACCGTTGTCGAGGTGCTGCCGGGCGACGCCACCACGGAGGCCGATGTACGAGCCGCACAGCAGACCAAGGTCACCTGCTCCGGCGGCAAGCTGCTCGTCAAGGGCCCCAAGAAGCGCTCCCTCTTCGGTAAGTCCGGCTCCGTCGCCGTCACCATCGAGCTGCCGACCGGGTCGGACGTCCTGGGCACCTCGCCCATGGCGGACTTCACCGTGGAGGGCCGGCTCGGCGAGTGCCGGCTCAAGACCTCGCTCGGTGACCTCCAGGTCGACGTGGCAGAGGCCGTCAACCTGCGGACCCAGTACGGCGACATCCGGCTGGACCGCGTGGCGGGTGACGCCGAGATCTTCGGCGCCGGCCGGATCGAGGTCGGCGAGATCGCGGGCGCCGCGCTGGTCAAGAACGGCAACGGCGCGACCACGATCGGCGAGGTCACCGGCGCCCTGCGGGCGAGCGCGTCCAACGGCCTCATCTCCGTTGGTGTAGCCCACGCCGGAGTCGACGCCAAGTCGGCCAACGGTGCCATCCGGATCGGCGAAGTGGCCCGCGGCCAGGTCGTCCTCCAGGCCGCCGCCGGTGATCTGGAGGTCGGCATCCGTGCGTCCACCGCCGCCTGGCTGGACGTGACCACCGGCCTCGGCAGGGTGCACAACGACCTCGGCGCCGCAGAGGGCCCCGGGGACAGTGCCGAGACCGTCGAGGTACGCGCCCACACCAGCATCGGCGACATCCTGATCCGCCGCTCCTGAGCTCCTGACCAGGTCCGGCCGATGGTGGCCGGCCACCACCACATCCAGAAACGGGGCACTCATGATCACGACGTCCACGACCGCCGTCGCGACGGCGATCGACGCCACGGGGTTATCCAAGTCCTACGGCGACAAGGTGGTGCTCGACGGCATCGACCTGCGCATCCCCGAAGGCACGGTCTTCGCCCTCCTCGGGCCCAACGGCGCGGGCAAGACCACCACCGTGCAGATCCTCTCCACCCTCATCCCCGCCACCGCCGGCCAGGCACGGGTCGCCGGCCACGATCTGGTCCGCGAGGCGGACGCCGTACGCGCCGCGATCGGTGTCACCGGCCAGTTCGCCGCGGTGGACAACCTGCTCACCGCCCGGGAGAACCTGCTCCTCATGGCGGACCTGCACCATCTCGACCGCCGCGAAGGCCGACGGCGCGCCACCGAGCTGCTGCGCCGCTTCGATCTCACCGAGGCCGCCACCAAGCCCGTCGCCACGTTCTCGGGAGGTATGCGCCGCAAGCTCGATCTCGCGATGACCCTGGTCGGGAATCCGCGCATCATCTTCCTCGACGAGCCGACCACCGGGCTCGATCCCCGCAGCCGGCGCACCATGTGGGAGATCATCCGCAGCCTGGTCGCCGACGACGGCGTCACCATCTTCCTGACCACGCAGTATCTGGAAGAGGCCGACCAACTCGCCGACCGTATCGCCGTCCTGGACCACGGAAAGCTGGTCGCCGAAGGCACCGCGGACGAGCTGAAGCGACGGATCCCCGGCGGCCATATCCGCCTCCGGTTCGCCGACACGTCCCAACTCGACGCGGCCGCCGCCCTCTTCAGTGCCACCGCACACGACAGTGAAGCGCTCACCCTGCACGTGCCCGGCGACGGCAGCGTCCCCGCCCTCCGTGCCGTCCTCGACACCCTGGACCGGGCGTCGGTCCGCGCCGAGGAACTGACCGTGCACACCCCCGATCTCGACGATGTCTTCCTCACCCTCACCGGCCGCGACCGGTCCGCCAGCGAGGCCAACTCTCCGAAGGAGAACGCCCGATGACCACCCTGGCCTACGCGGCCCGCGACGCCCGGACGATGCTGCGGCGCAATCTGAAGCACGCCCTGCGCTACCCCTCCATGACGGTCTCGGTCGTCGCCATGCCCGTCCTGATGCTGCTGCTCTTCACCTATGTCTTCGGCGGCGCCCTGGGGACCGGTATCGGCGGGACGACCAGCGGCAGCGCCGACTACATCGACTATGTGGCCCCCGGCATCATCCTCATGGCCGCGACCTCGGGCGCCCTGGTCACCGCGGTCGGCGTCTGCGCCGATATGACCGAGGGCATCGTCAACCGCTTCCGCACGATGGCGATATCCCGGGCCTCGTTCCTGACCGGGCATGTCGTCGGCAGTGTGCTCCAGACGCTGGTCAGCATCGCCTTCGTCATCGGCGTCGCGCTCCTCATGGGCTTCCGGCCGCACGCCACCCCGCTCGGATGGCTCGCCGCCGCCGGCTTGCTCACCCTGCTCACCCTGGCGCTGACCTGGCTGTCGGCCGCCATCGGTCTGGTGGCCAAGAATGTCGAGACGGCCAGCAACATCCCCTTGCCGATGCAGTTCCTCCCGTTCCTCGGCAGCGCGATCGTCCCTCCGGAGTCCATGCCCACCGGGCTGCGCTGGTTCGCCGAGTACCAGCCCTTCACCCCGGTCATCGAGACGCTGCGCGGCCTGCTGATGGGCACCGGGGTCGGCGGCGCCGCGATAGGCGCCGTGGCTTGGTGCGTCGGCCTCACCCTGGTCGGCTACCTGTGGGCCCGTACGGCCTTCCGCCGCAGCGCCACCCGCTGAACGGCCGCTCCACAGCTCGCTCGACAGACCGTTCTACAAGCCTCGCCGCACGCCGCACGCCGCACGCAGCCGGACGCCGCACACGCTCCACGGGCCACTGCACCCGTCAGGCATCGCGTACTTATCGCGTCTCATCGCGTACGCACCGCGGCTCGCGGCCCGGCTCACCACGGGCACACAGCCCGCCCTCACCGCGCACAGCACCGCACTTCACCGCGCACCTGACCGCGCGCAGCACCGCGCACTTCACCCTGCACACCACTCCGCACTCCGCCCGGTAACGCTTCGCCGTGCCGTCACCCTTCACCGGAGGACCTCATGCAGCACGAACCGTCCGCACCGCCCGCGGCATCCGCACCGCCCGCCGCATCCGCGCCGTCCACCGCATCCGCACCGTCCGCCCACACGACCGGGCAGACCGCTCAGGAAGCGCCGGCGCAGCCCGAGCCGGTGACCCTGCCGTTGACCCGCGCCGCGGGCTGCCCCTTCGACCCGCCCGCCGAGCTGGCGGAACTGCGCGAGCAGCAGCCGCTGCGCCCCATGCGGTACCCCGACGGGCATGTCGGCTGGCTGGCCACCGGCCACGCCGTGACCCGGGCGATCGCCGCCGACCCCCGCTTCAGCTCCCGGTACGAGCTGCTGCGCTACCCCCTGCCGGGCGGGCCCTCCGGTCCGCTGCCTCCGGCACCGCTCGGCGACCTCACCGGGATCGACGCACCGGAGCACACCCGCTACCGGCGGCTGCTCGCCGGCAAGTTCACCGTCCGCCGGATGCGCCGGCTCACCGACCGCGTCGAGGAGATCACCGCCGACCACCTCGACGCCATGGAGCGTCAGGGACCCGTGGTCGATCTGGTGCAGGCGTTCGCGCACCCGGTCCCGGCCCTGATGATCTGCGAACTGCTCGGTGTCCCGGAGTCCGAGCGCGCGGGCTTCCAGACGCACACCGCGATGCTGAGCAGTCCGGACGCCGGCCCGGAGGCGCAGATGGCCGCCATGACCGCGCTCACCGAATGCGTCCGTGAACTGGTGCTGGCCAAGCGCGCCCACCCCACCGACGACCTGCTCAGCGATCTGACCACCACTGAGCTGACCGATGACGAACTCGCCGGTATCGGCGGCTTCCTGCTGGCCGCCGGTCTCGACACCACCGCGAACATGCTCGGGCTCGGCACCTTCGCCCTGCTGTGCCACCCCGAGCAGGCCGCCGCTCTGCGCGGTGATCCCGGCCTCGCCGACCAGGCGGTCGAGGAACTGCTCCGCTATCTGAGCATCGCCCACACCGGCATACGGGCGGCCCTGGAGGACATCGAGCTGGACGGCCAGCTGATCAAGGCGGGCGACACCGTCACCGTGTCCGTGGCGGCCGCCAACCGCGACCCGCTGAAGTTCCCCGACCCCGACACCCTCGATCTTCAGCGGAAGGCGACCGGGCATCTGGCGTTCGGCCACGGCGCCCACCAGTGCCTGGGCCAGCAGCTGGCGCGGGTCGAGATGCGGGTCGCCTTCCCGGCGCTGTTCCGCCGCTTCCCGACGCTGCGGCTGGCCGTCCCGCCCGAGGACGTACCGCTGCGCGACGCCATGAACATCCACGGGGTGCACCAACTCCCCGTCACCTGGGACAAGGAGTAGTCCGGTGCATCTGAGCATCGACCGTGACCGCTGTATCGGCGCCGGGATGTGCGCCCTGACCGCCCCCGAGGTGTTCGACCAGGACGCCGAGGACGGCCTGGTCGTGCTCCGGACCGCCGCGCCACCACCCGGGCTGCACGCCAGGGCCCGGCTGGCGGCCGGACTCTGCCCGGCCGCCGCCCTCACCGCCACCGAGCAGGACGGCGCGGGCAGTTCGCCCCCGGACGAGCGGTAGTCCGGCACCGCTTCGCATGCCGCCGCCCCGCCGCGGGGCGGGGGAACCCGTCCGCTCTCCCGTACGTCTTCCGCCGTGTTGGCATGGTCGGTCCTTGGAGGAACCCGGTGGAACACAGGATGTTGGGGCAGCGGTACGAGCTGGTGGAGCAGCTCGGGCACGGCGGGATGGGGACGGTGTACCGCGCCGTCGACCACCGGCTGCGCCGCACCGTCGCCGTCAAGACCCTCTCCGCCGAGCTGGCGATGCAGCCCGAGTTCCTCACCCGCTTCCAGCGGGAGGCGCATGCCGCCGCCGCGCTCAACCACCCCGGTGTGGCCACCGTTCATGACGTGGGTGAGGACTCCGGCGGGGGTGCGGCCGAGCCCTATCTGGTCATGGAGTACGTGGCGGGCCGGCCCCTCAGCCAGGTGCTGGGGGACGGCCCGCTGGCCGTGGCGCAGGCCGTCGACGTCGCGGGGCAGGTGCTGGCGGCGCTGGACCACAGCCACCGGCACGCCATCGTGCACCGGGACATCAAGCCCGCGAACGTCATGCTCACCGCTTCCGGCGCGGTCAAGGTCGTCGACTTCGGCATCGCCAAGGCGCTGAGCGAGGTGGCCACCCGGCTGACCGGGACGGGCGTGGCGGTCGGCACCCCCGCCTATCTCGCCCCCGAGCAGATCAACGGCGCCGCGACCGACCACCGCACCGATCTGTACGCCGTGGGCTGTCTGCTGTACGAGCTGCTGACGGGGCGTCCGCCGTACACCGGCGACTCACCGTTCTCCGTCATGCATCAGCATCTGGCCGCGGAACCGGTACCGCCCTCCCGGCTCCGCCCGGAACTCCCGCCCGCCGTGGACGCGGTGATCATCCGCGCACTGCACAAGCGCCGGGAGGACCGCTTCGCGGACGCCGCCACCATGCGCACGGCCCTCACCGCGGCCCCCCACGCCGCACCGTCGCCCGCGGCCTCCACTCCCACCCCCACCGCACTCGATCCCGCGGCCGCGGGCCCCGCGATGGCTCCCGCTCCGACCGCGGACCCCGCCCCCTCCACCGGCCCCGCCCCGGCGGTGGCTCCGCCCGCCCCCGCCGGGAGCGCACCGTCGCCGCGGCCCGTCCGCCGACGACCGGGACGCGTGGTGTTCCGGCCGACGGCCGAGGGCGCGGTCGCCCTGCTCGGCTGCCTGTTGTGCCTGGTCATATCCCGGGCCGACATGATCGAGGTCGGCCAGTTCTCCCGGGTCGCGCTGCTCGCCGCCGTCGCCGGATCGGTGCTGCTGCTGTGGTCGGCACGGCTCGCCTGCGCGGTGGCCTGGGGCCCGGTGGCCGAGGCGGTGGCCGTGTGGTCCGAGCTGGCCCGCGCCAACATCGGCTGGGAAACCCACTTCGTCATCATCGCCCTGGTCCTGGGCGCGGTCTCCGCACTGTGCCTCGCCGCCGGTTACAAGGACGAGCACACCGGCGGCTTCGCGCTCATCGCCTTCTGGTTCACGTCGCTGGCCGCCGTCTGGTTCTTCCTCGACGACCTTCGCAAAATCGGCGTCTTCTACGTCCTGCTCCTGGCCGTCACGCTCGCCATCGGCGCCCAGGTCCTCAAGACCCGCACCCGGGCGTCGCAGTCGGGGGACGGCGGCGCGCCCGGGCCGTCCGGCGCCGACCCCCGCGAGGGCGCCGTACCCCCGGCCGCAGTGGTCTCCCGGGGCCGCGGAAGGCAGCGGATCGGCTAGCCGTCAGCTCAGCCGACGCACACCAGCCCCAGCAGACACACATCCGTCGGCGTGGACGACCCCGCCTCCGGCGCGGACGGGCTGGTCGGTGCCGTGCGCGACGGCGAGGTGTCCCCGTCGGAGCTGCCGGAGCCGCCGGAACCTCCCGAGCTGCTGGAGCCTCCGGAGGCGTCCGGGGCGCTCGTCGCGGGAGCCGCGGCGTCGGTGTGGGCGGGGTGCGCCGCCCTGTCCCGCGTGGCCTCGGTGGGCGCGGCCGGGCGCGGGGGTGCGGCGGTGTGCGACGGGGTGACGGACTCCGGCTGCCGGGCCGTCGTGGCGGGCGGCGGAGTGCTCGCGTCGCGGCGCGCATGGCGACCGGACGGGAGCGACGCGCGGGCACCGGGGTGCCGGGACGCCTGGCTGTCCGACCGGTCCGTCGACGAGGCGGCGGGCTCCGTCCGGGGCGTGGACACGCTCTCCGGCTCCGGCATCGAGGACGCGTGGGTGCCGTTGGTGGCCGGCTTGTTCTGGAGCATGCTGACGGTCAGACCACCGCCGACCAGCGCGAAGGCAGTGGCGGCCGCGGCCCGGCGCCGGTGCTTCTTCCATCGCGCCAGCTGCCGGCGCCGGGCCGCCCGGCCCTGACCGGTGGGCGCGGGGATCTCGGCGTCGCCGGGCGCATCCGCGTCCGCGACGGCAGCGGTTTCCGCCGTTTCCGCCGACGCGGCTTCGGAGGCGCCACCGGCGAGCGGCGCGGCATCGGCGTACCGACCCTGCCGGGGCCCCGGGGCCGGGGTTTCCTCCGACGGCCAGGACTCCCACATCGCTGCGGCCGTCGCGCTCTGCCGACGGTGGGTGGGCGGGGCTATGTCCGGGGCGTAATCGCCGCATCCCGGACATACGAGCGCCCCGTTGAGACTCCGACGGCACGACGTGCAGTAGTCCATCTGCGATCTTTCTGTGCTGGCTGCGCCGCCAGGGACGCCGGCGACCTGATCGAGCTGATCCAGTTCGCACGCGGGATCGAGCGGGCAGTAACGCTAACGACACCCGTCGAGGGTCACGCGAAGGCCATGTGACGCTTCGGTGCAGATTCCCGGGTGCCCCCTCCCGCACTCCGGACATGTCACGACGCGCCCCCCAGTCGAGGGGGCGAATTTCAGCCGCCCGAACGGAACCGAAGACGCTAATCAAGTTTGACTAAAGCTGCCGCGGGGCATACCCTCCACACTTCGCGCACTAGTCAAACTTGACGACTGGTTTTGGCCGGGGCGGGCTCTCGTCCGCGCGCCATCCCCGGCTGCCGAAACGACGACGAGGAGTCCGTATGACCTTCCTGCCCGATGCCGGCTACGTCCCGACCGCCGAGGACCGCGCGAGCCTGGCCGCCTGGTTCGCGGAGTACGACGCACAGAGCGCGAAGCGCGACGTCCAGCGCATGGCCGACATGGCGGTGTTCCCCCTCAATCTCGTGAGCGACGACACGGCCGGCAACGCCCGGTCGGCACAGTGGGACCGCGAGCAGTACCTCGCGACGATGACGCAGATAATGGGCGACGGCAGCGAGGACATCACCTTCGAGTCCACGCGGACGCCCGTCTTCCTCTCGCCCGCCCTGGCCGTGGTCTTCTCCGACTCGACCATGACGATGGACGGCGAGACCCAGCAGCTGCGCTATGCCGACATCCTGGTCAGGCGGGACGGCAAGTGGGCCTTCCAGACCATGATTCAGGGCGGCTGGGGCGACAACCTGTAACGCCGGGGCCGCTACGACACCACCTGCCGCGACCGGGGGAGGGGGGCCTGATTCCCTCAACGGCCGGTACCTCCGGCTCCGTAGCGGTTGCCACCTATGAGCGGCTTGTGAGCCGAACATGAGCCATATGGCCGAATCTCGGTGTTGTGCCGGTCGCAGCGGCAGTCCCTGAGGGGCGCGTGGCCGGCGGCACTCCGTTCCTGGCCGGTTCGGAGCTGACGCACACCTCGTTCACGACGGGTGCCGCCTTCCCGGGACGGCGACACCCGGAGTCGTGAACGGAATCGCAGGACGCAATCCGCGCTTCAGGTGGAAAGTAAGGGACGCGAAAGATGAACATACGAGTGCGCAATGTTCTCCCGTCCGGCAGAGGCCGGCGGGCAAAGGCGGTCGCGGTGGGATCGATGGCCCTCGCGGCGGCGCTGTGCCTGTCCATCACCCCGGCGCAGGCGGACGGCGGTGGCGGCGGTTGGGTGACCGACCCGCCGGACGTGCCCGTGTCCCAGGGCGAGGGCATCTGGAGCACCCCCGAGAAAGTCGCGGAGTTCCTCGCCGACTGCGGCCAGGACTGCACCTTCACCCCCACCGCATGGGTCAGTGAGCCGACCGAGGGCACGCCGACGATGCTGGGGAACTATCGCGACAACTGCACCACCGAGAACGCCGACTTCAAGCAGGGCGAGGCGGAGACCACCGGCGAATCGACGGTGGTCGGCATGTCGGTCGGCGCGAACCCCGTCTCGGTGCTGCCGAAGATCGAGCACACCTGGTTCAAGCAGAACACGGAGAGCAGCGATACCACGGGCACTCTGAAGCCCGGCGAGATCGGTTGGGTCGACGAGGTGTCGGTCACCCGGAAGGCAAAGGGCAACTGGCACCTCAACGGCGTCGACCAGTCGAACCCCTTCGCTCCCGTCAACGAGCACAACTTCCATGGTCCTCACGACTTCACCGATGTCGAGGGGGACATCACCTACAAGATCATCAGGATCCAGTCCCGCCCCATGACCGACGAAGAGCGCACCAACCGCTGCGGCAACACGAGCCCCAGCTAGCCCAGTTGGCGCGGGATCCGGCGGTCACCGGCATTCCGTGAACGGCCCCAACTCGGGGCGAGGGCCTGCCGACCCGGTGCAGATCGCGAGCCTGCACCGGTAAACAGGAGCCCTCACCACACCCGGCCACCTCCCCGGCCGAGAACACACCCGCCCCAGGTCACTGACCTGGGGCCGGTGTCGTGGAGAGGCGGACGGGGAGCGGGGCCCGTCCCGGGAGCAAGCGCCGCAATACCCACATGCGGGTGAGCGGCGCGCGTTGCTAGCTTCTCGGGCATGGCAATCTTCAGCAATTTTCTCTGACGGGGTTCGTCGGGCAGACGCTGCGCGCCGTTGGCCAGTGGCCCGGCGTTGCTGGCGCGCCTGCGCGTCGTCGCGTCGCTGCGTGCGCCGCTGTGCGGACGAGCGGCGGTCTGAACCTCCGAGCCGAGAAATGAGCTCAAGCTGTGCCTGTTCAGTCTTCTTCCCGCACCGTGCTCGCCGAGTGGTTCCGCGAGCACGGCACGCCCCTGACCACCCTTGATCCGGAACAACCCCTCGACGACCTCGAAGGTCTCCGGGAGATCGTCGGCGACGCCCGGGTGGTCGCGGTCGGCGAGGGCGCCCACTTCGTCGAAGAGTTCTCCCGTGCGCGTCAACGGGTGCTGCGCTTTCTCGCCGAGCGCTGCGGATTCACCGTCTTTGCCATGGAGTTCGGCTTCAGCGAAGCTTTCCCGCTCGACCGGTGGCTGCGGGGCGAGGGGGACGACGGAGACCTGGTGAACGTGAGCCGGGCCGCCACCGAGTGGGGCGCCGCGGATCTCCTGCACTGGTTGCGCCACCACAACCGCACCAGCGCCCACCCCCTGCGCTTCGCCGGCATCGACGTCCCCGAAGCCGGCGGGGCGCTACGCCCCGCCCTGGAGCCGGTGGCCGACTATCTGCGCGAGGTCGACCCCGACGCACTGCGCCTCGTCGATACGGCCCTGGAGGTCAGCGACCGGTTCCTCAGGGGCTGCGGATCCGGCGCCGCGGCGGGCCGGCGTGGGCGGGCCTCCCGGAAGCCGAGCAGAACGAGCTGACCGCCACACTGGCGCGGCTGTTGCTACGGCTGCGCGCCGCCGAACCGCTCTATGTTTCCCACAGCGGCCAGAGCCGTTTCGATATCGCCAGGCGCCGGGTGGAAGCCGCCTGCCACACCGACTACATGTTCCAGGCGATGCATGCCCTGCTCTCCGGCCGGGGCCTCACGGCGGATCTGTCGGTGCGCGAGATCTACATGGCCGAATCGGTGCGCTGGCACCTGGAGCGCGCCGAACCGGGGGCCCGGATCGTGCTCGCGGCACACAACAGTCACATCCACAAAACGGAGATGAAGTTGGGCGGCGGCCTCACCGCCTTGCCCATGGGCCGGCATCTTCAGCGGATGCTCGGCCAGGACTACCGCACCGTGGCCCTCGTCCACACCGCCGACCATGTGCCGGAGATGTACCCCGACCAGAGCGCCGCGGTGGGCTTCACCCTTGCCGAAGCCCGCCTTGAACCCGCCGAGCCCGGCAGCGTGGAGGGCGCCCTCACCGACGCCGGACTCGCCGACCGGATCACCCTGACCGACCTGCGCCACACCCCCCGCGACGCCCAGGGCGCGCCACTGCTCCACAGCATCCGGTCCCAGAGCTCCTCCCTGAGCACCCGGGTCCCGGAAGCGTTCGATGCCGTCATCGCCGTCCCGACCGTCACCCGGGACCGCACCGTGCGCTTCTGACCGGCCCCGAATCCTTTCAGGTGGGGCTTCCGTACGGGGCCCCACCTGCCCCTGCCCACACCCGTGCGACGTCGCCCACCCGGGCCGTGCGAGAGGCGCCCCGGGCCTACGACGCCGACCTGGGTGCGACCGGTGACTCCGGTCCTTCGTCGTCGGCGGACCCGGTGGTGTCGGAGGTGTCGTCGTCCTTCGGCTTCTCGGAGGTCAGGTGGAGTCCGACCACGCCGCCGATGATCGCGAGAATGCAGAGCACTTTGCCGAGCGTGATCTGTTCGCCGTAGAGCAGTGCGGCGAAGAGGACGGAGCCGACGGTGCCGATGCCCGTCCAGACGGTGTAGCCGATGCCGACATCGATGGTTTTCAGGGCGAGGCTGAGCAGATAGACCCCGCCGCCGCCCGCTACGACGGTGATGACGGACGGGACCGCTTTGGTGAAGCCGCCGTTCGCGGCCGAGCCGAGCGCGAAGATCACCTCGAAGACGGCGGCGACCAACAGCCAGGCCCAGGCGACCGTGAGACTCTGCTTCTGCTCCGCGCCCGTGTTCTCCCTGGTCATCGTCACGCCCCCGCGAGGGACTTGAGACCGACGACCCCGCCGATGATGGCGACGAAGCAGACCACCTTGGCCGGCGTGATCTTCTCCTTGAAGATCAGCGCTCCGAAGATCACCGTGCCGACCGCCCCGACCCCGGTCCAGATCGGATAGCCGACCCCGACATCCAGAGTCTTGAGGGCAAGGCTGATGAAGTAGATGCCGCCCACGACGCCGACCACGGTGATCACGGACACCTTCAGCTTGGTGAAGCCGTGTGAGGCGCTCGCGCCGAGCGCGAAGATGATCTCGAAGACGATCGCGAGGGACAAGTAGATCCAGGCCATGGTGGAAGAACGTCCTCTCCATCCGGTGCAGGTCGGGCCGGGGGCTCATCGGCCGGTGCCCCGCTGCCCGCCACCGCGCCGCGGTCGGCGAACACCCCGGGGCACTTGGCGCGCGTCCCCTTCAACAGGAGCCGAAGGGGACGTAGTCCCACGCGGGACGTCGTCATACGCGCCGTGGTCCTTGAGGAATTCCATCCGGGTGGCGCCACGCGCCAGCGGCCCCCACAAGCACGACCCACAAGCACGACCCACACGCACGCTCCGGAACCACGTCCGGCCTCCCGGCCGCGCCCTCGTCAGGTCGCGGCCGAACCCGGTGCGGACGCCTCCTGGAACGCCGCGAGCATCTCCGGGGACCAGGTCAGGCTTCCGTCCCGCAGATCGCGGAGCACCCCCTGGAGCCAGCGTTCCTCGGCGTCGAGGACGGCGAGCCGGTATTCGTTCTCGATCAGCGTGATGCGCGGCAGTCCGGTGGGGGCTTCGGCGGACTGGCGCTCCAGTTCGGCGCGTTCGCCGGCGAGCCGCGCTGCCCGTCGTTCCAGGATCGGCGTCGCCTCTTCCGGGCTGAGCAGCAGCATGTTCGACAGCGCCGCCGGGAACACGGGGAACTCCGCCTTGGGCACCGCCAGCATCTGCTCCAGCCACTCGCGGGTGACCGCCCGGCCCTCATCGGTGACCTCATAGACGGTCCGCTCGGGGTACTGCTGGTCGCGCTCGGTCTGCCGGACGGTGATCAGCCCGCCGGCCTGGAGCCGCTCGATGGTGCGGTACAGCCCGGCCCGCTGGCCGACGTTGACGACCTGCTCCTTGCCCCACTGCTTGAGCAGTTGCTGGATGCCGTACGGGTGCAGCGGCCGATGGTGCAGCAGCGCCAGCACGGCCAGTCCCAGCGGCGAGCTCTTCACGGAGGCGGTCATGCAGGCATCGTAGGCAATCCGAAACTAGTTGCATTGCTACTAGTTCCTTTGCCACTATGAGCGCGGCGTTCACACGACGCATCCACATGACCCACGGGAGGGGTTATGAGCGACAACCGCGGCCACGGCTCCGGCGTACGGACGGCACTGGTCATCGGGGGAGGTGTGGCGGGCCCGGTCACGGCGCTCGCACTGCGCAAGGCGGGCGTCGCGGCGACCGTCTACGAGGCGTATCCGAGCGCGGCGGACGGCGTCGGGGCCTGGCTGGGGCTGGCGCCGAACGGTCAGGCGGCGCTGGCGACGGTCGGTGCCGACGCGGCGGTGACGGCCGTCGGACAGCCGGTGCCCGGCATGGTGATGGCGGACGGCCTCGGCAATCAGCTCGCCGGCTTCGGCGGCTTTTCGGAACTGCCCGCCACGATGACGCTGCCGCGCGACCGGCTGTTCCGTGCGCTGACCGACCACGCGGTCACCGCGGGGGTTCGCTTCGCGTACGGCAAGCGGCTGGTCGCCGCCGAGGAGACGCGCGAGGGCGTCACCGCCCACTTCGCCGACGGGACCTCCGCGACCGCCGACATCCTGATCGGTGCCGACGGCATCCGCTCCACCGTCCGCACCGTGATCGACCCGCAGGCACCCGATCCCGAGTACGGCGGCGTGCTGAGCTTCGGCGGCTACGCGACGGTGGGCAGCGAGGCCGGGGCCGCACCGGGCACCATGTACTTCGCCTTCGGCCGCGCCTTCATGGGCTACTGGCGGGGCCCGGACGGGCGGATGATCTGGTTCGCCGGCCTGCCCACGGACACCCCGCCCAGCCCGGCCGACCTGGCACGAGTACCCGGCGCCGAGTGGCTGAGCCGGCTGCGTGATCTCTACACCGGTCATGTCCCGGGTGAGCGGCTGCTGCGGCACACCGGCCCCGACGACCTGATGGTGGTCGGGCGGATGGAGCGCATGCCGTCCGTACCGCACTGGTACCGCGGACGGATGGTGCTGGTCGGAGACTCGGTGCACGCCCCGTCCTCCAGCTCCGGACAGGGCGCCTCGCTCGCCATCGAGAGCGCGGTCGAACTGGCCCGCTGCCTGCGCGATCTTCCCTCGCCGGGCGAGGCGTTCGCCGCCTACGAGGCCCTGCGCCGCCCGCGTGTGGAGGCGATCGGCCGCAACGCCGCGGCCGTGAACAAGGTCAAGTCCGGCAAGAGCGACGCTCCCGTGCCGGCGTTCCCCAGCCTCGACGAGATGCTCCGCCCGCTCCACTTCCATCGCATTGAGTGGGAGGCGACGGTGACGGGAACGGCGAGCGCCACGGCCTGACGGGAATCGGAAAACGGGGAAGGGGCCAGGGCCGGGCGGCCGAGGGCGGGCAGGGACCCTGGCCCGGCGGCGCCCCTGGGCGACGGCAGGCGCCCGCCAGGTGAAGTGCCGCCGGGCAGCCGCGGATCCCGATGGTGGAAGAGCTGAATTCCCACCCGCTGGGCAGTGGCGCTCCGGCACGATGGGCCGCGTGACGTATGTGGTGAGCGTGGACACGCGCCTTCCGGCCGGTGCGGCGGAACTGGACGCTCTTCAGCGGGAGGGTGTCATCTTCCTGCTCCGGAAGGGCCTCGATGCGATTGAGGCCGTCGAGGGGCCGGACGATGTGGAAATCGAGATCTTCGATTCCATCTTGGCCGCTCACCCTGGTGGGGTCCTGCTGAAGCTGTTCGTGGATGCGCCTGCGCTGGAGGTCGCCGAGGACGCCATGCGAGAAGTCGTCGGCGAGGTCTTGGAGCAGGCGGAGTTGCTCAGCGAATGGCAGATCACCAAGTGCGAGGTCGAGCTGCACCCGGAATTCGCTCAGCAGAGTCTGGATGCCGCGGATGGCCCGGACGTGCCGCCGGCCGATCCCGTGGTACGCGCTGCTCAGCACGCCGAGGCGAGGGCCGAAGCCACTGCCGCGCGGCTCCCCGGCGAAGAGGTCGAGGCGATGCGCGGCACGGTGCGGGCCATGGCGCCGCGCCTCACCGCATTCGGACTCGACGCATTCGGCTGGTGCGAGAACGGCGAAGAGTTCGGCGTCGACCGGGAACACGCGGAACTGGCCGCCGGCGCCCTGGTGTACGCCATCGATCTCCTGGTGGACCAGCTCTTCCACGATGTGCAGACGCTCAGCGAAGCGAAGCAGTCCGTGGAGGAATGCGACGGGCTTCTGTGGTACCTCGACGATTTGCCTGCGCAGTTCGCCGCGCAGTACACCGTCCTCTTCGCCCGCCGCTTTCTCGTCACGGCCGTCTCGCTCACCGGACGCCTCACCCGCGATGACTCCGTGCAATTGGGCTGTGTGGCCGAGGAGTTCCTGCTGAATTTCCTGCTGCGTGAGGCCGGAGTGGTGCTGGATGGCTACGGCCTTTTGCACGACGGGGTCGCCGCCGCCTGGGAAGCCTTTACCGAAAAGGTGCTTGAAGGGGCCGATGGCGAGCTGTGGTACGAGATGGCCGAGGATGGCGGGGAAACTGGCGCCACGACGTCAGAAGTCGGGTCGTTGGACGTAAATCGCTGGTTCGCGCCATTCGATGCGGGGTGCTTCGTCCACCCGTACGCGGCTGACGAGGGAGCGTAGCGGGAGAGTTGGGCCTGGCGGGCCGCGCCGCGCGTGGCTTCGGACGGCCCGCAGCCGGCCGCCCCCGCCACCGGTCCCGTCCGGACCGCGAAGTGGCGGACCGAGGACAACGATGTGAAATAGCGGTGAAGGGAGTTTCGGAATCGCTCGACGGGAAATGGGCGGCACCGTGAGTTACCCCAATGACGGCATACCGCAAAATCGTCCATACGGCTCCGGTGCAAACTTTCCCTACCACGGCGGATCGAACTCTCCGGAGGGTGGCGATACGGCTCCGCTGCCGAATGTCGGGGCGCACGCTCCGTATCCCAGCAATTCACCCTCGCCGTACCATCCCGCACCGGCCGACCCGTACCACGCCGCTCCGCCCCCAACCCCCCACGCCAGCAGCGGGAGCGGGCGAGGAAACCGAAGAGGTGTCGGAGCGGATCGGCTCGCCTTGATCATTCACAGCCTCGCGGATATCGCCGCGGGATTTCTCGGGCTGTGGATCCTGCTGTATCTGCTCGAAGCGAATCACGCGAATGTCTTCGTCGACTTCGTGCACGGCATGGCCGACTGGCTCGCCGGCTGGTCGCAGGACATCTTCATGATGGATACGGAAGGGCTACGGGTCTTCTTCAACTACGCCCTCCCCGCGCTGGTTTACCTCGCCGTCGGCCATGGCGCAGCCGCCTGGCTGCGACGCCTCTGACCGCGCTTCCACCGAGCTCAGGGGGCACAGCCCGCCCCGTGCCCCCTGAGCGCCAGAGGCCGGTCCGGCGTGGGATTACTGCACGTCCACGAAGTCGCCGGTCGCCTTTACGGCCGGAGTGGTGGAGGTGCCCGCGAAGTTCCAGCGCCAGTAACCGTCCTCCGAGGCAGCGACCGTCGTCGTCAGGCCGCCGGTGCTGGAGGTGTTCACGGTCTTGACGGTGGTGTAGGTCGTCGTGCCCGCCTTGCGGAACTGGAGCCGGACGGGCTGGTTGGTGTAGCCCCGGTGGTCGAGGGTGTCCCAGTTGGCCCGGGTGAGCTTGCCGGTGACCGTGAGGGTCTTGCCCTGGGCGACCGGCTCCGGGCCTGCGTTCACGGTCAGTTCGGCGTGCCGCTGCAAGCGGGTCGTGGTGTAGTCCGCCGTGTGGGTCCCGCTGTCGTCGTTGGCCACCCCCTGCACGCTGACCTTCCAGGTGCCGGCGTCGGCGTTCGCAAGCGTCCAGTCCGGTTCGAAGGTGAACGTCTGCGAGCACGTGGAGGTCGTGGCACTTGAGGCGACGCAGTCCGCGTGGACGTAGTACTCGTTCGAGATGATGCGGTCGTCGTAGGTCGCATAGGGGTTCGCGCCGTCCGGCCCCCGCCACAGGACGAAGTCCGCGTCCTGGATGCCCGAGGGATGGGTGAAGGTCCCCGAAACCGTGATCGTCTTGTCGTAGGTGTCGACCACGACGTCCTTGCCGCCGTCGAGGACGACGTCGCTTATCTGGACCTCCCCCGGGCTCTCGCCCGCATAGGCACCGGGGATGGCGAAGCCGGCCAGCGCGGCGACGGCGGTGAGCACGGCAAAGGCAGCGCGCTTGCGCATGTGTCTCCTTCACGGAGTGACAAGAGGCCCCGCCGAACGGGCAGACGGGGTAGTTGAAGCGCAAAGCTTAAGGCTCACCCTTCCCCCTTCGACGTCGGAGGCATCTGGACCTTTGGCCCGTCCCACTGGACGTTGCCGCACAGAGCCCCGCGTATCGGATGTATCGCTCGGCCCGGGTAACGCGGCGGCGTCCCGCGACGCAGAACCGCATACGGGCGCGCAATCGCCCTGCTACGCGATCACGGCCGGGGTGACTCCTGTGGGGGGTGGCCACCCTGGCCGTGACCGCTTTCCCTGGACCACTGCTGGCTGCCGGCCGGCGCATCAGCCTCCGCAGGCGCAGCCCGGTACGGGATCCGCGTCGGCCGTCCCGCTCGCGCAGCAGCCGCCGGTGCCGCTGGTCGCGGACGGGTCGGCGCTCTTGCCCAGGGTGTCGGCGTCGGCCTTGACGACGTAGACCTCCCAGGGCTCCTTGCCGGGGCCGTGCACCCACACCTTGTCCTGGAGGGCGTAGCAGCAGGAGGTGTCGTTCTCCTCGAAGGTGGCGAGGCCGGCGTTCTTGAGGCGGGTCGTGGCGGCCGTCACCTGGTCCGTGGACCCGACCTCCACGCCGAGGTGGTCGAGGCGGGTTTCCTGGCCGGGCTCGCCCTCGATCAGTACCAGCTTGAGCGGCGGCTCGGTGAGGGCGAAGTTGGCGTAGCCCTCGCGCCGCTTGGCCGGTTCGGTGCCGAACAGCTTCGAGTAGAAGGTGATCGACGCTTCCAGGTCGCTGACGCGCAGGGCGAGCTGTGCACGTGACATGGCGAGACTCCGATCGGCTTGCATTGATGTCTGTCGATTCAAGGTTGCCTCCTGAATCGATAAGCGTCAACATAGAGGAATGTCGAATCAAGAGCTCGTGGTGATCGAGCAGACCAGCGAAGCCGGTGCATGCTGCCCCGGCCTGCTTTCGGCCCCGCTCGACGAGGGCCAGGCCGTGGAACTGTCGAAGGTGTTCAAGGCGCTGGGTGACCCGGTGCGGCTCCGCCTGCTGTCGATGATCGCCTCGCGGGCCGGCGGCGAGGTCTGCGTCTGCGACCTCACCCCCGCCTTCGACCTGTCGCAGCCGACGATCTCGCACCACCTCAAGCTGCTTCGGCAGGCCGGACTGATCGACTGCGAGCGGCGCGGCACATGGGTCTACTACTGGCTGCTGCCCGAGATGACGGACCGCCTCGCGGGCATCCTCACGCGTCCCGCGGGCGAGCCGCTGCCTGCCCGTGTCGCGGCGGACGGGGGGAGCGCGTGAGTGCCGCGCCCGAGCAGGCGGTCGCTGGCCGGCTGTCGTTCCTCGACCGCTACCTCGCCGTGTGGATTCTCGCCGCGATGGCGCTCGGTCTCGGTCTCGGCCGCGTCGTCCCTGGTCTCGGGGACGCGCTCGCCGAGGTCACCGTCACCGGGGTGTCCCTCCCCATCGCCCTCGGCCTGCTCGTGATGATGTACCCGGTCCTCGCCAAGGTGCGTTACGACCGGCTCGACACCGTCACCCGTGACCGCCGGCTGCTGCTGCCCTCTCTGCTGCTGAACTGGATCGTCGGCCCGGCACTCATGTTCGCGCTGGCGTGGCTCTTCCTTCCCGATCTGCCCGAGTACCGCACGGGGCTGATCATCGTGGGGCTGGCCCGCTGTATCGCCATGGTCATCATCTGGAACGACCTCGCGTGCGGCGACCGCGAGGCCGCCGCCGTCCTGGTCGCGCTGAACTCGGTGTTCCAGGTGGTCGCCTTCTCGGCGCTCGGCTGGTTCTACCTCTCCGTGCTCCCCGGGTGGCTCGGCCTTGAGCAGTCCGGCGAGATGGGCTCTCACCTGCTTGAGCAGAGCCGAGAGCTTGGGGGCGTGTCCGTATGGGAGATCGCCCGCAGCGTGCTGATCTTCCTCGGGATCCCGCTCACCGCCGGCTACCTCACCCGCCGGATCGGGGAGAAGGCCAAGGGACGCGCCTGGTACGAGTCCGAACTGATCCCGCGCATCGGCCCGTTCGCCCTGTACGGCCTGCTCTTCACGATCGTCATCCTCTTCGCGCTGCAAGGCGACGCGATCACCTCGCAACCGCTCGACGTCGCCCGTATCGCGCTGCCGCTGCTCGTGTACTTCGCCCTGATGTGGGCGGGCTCCATGGCACTCGGACGCTCCGTCGGACTCAACTACTCCCGTGCGACGACGCTCGCGTTCACGGCCGCCGGCAACAACTTCGAGCTGGCCATCGCGGTAGCCATCGCCACGTTCGGCGCCACCTCCGGACAGGCCCTCGCGGGCGTGGTCGGCCCGCTCATCGAAGTGCCGGTACTGATCGGCCTCGTGTACGTCGCGCTGTACGCCCGCCGCTACTTCACCACCCCCGCACCCCTGACCGAGGAAGACCCCGCGCATGCCTGACACCGATCTGCCCTCCGTGCTGTTCGTCTGCGTCCACAACGCGGGCCGCTCGCAGATGGCCGCCGCGTTGCTCACGCACCTTGCGGGCGACCGCGTACAGGTGCGGTCCGCCGGGTCCGCCCCCGCCGACGCCGTGAACCCGGCCGTTGTCGCGGCGATGGCCGAGGTGGGCATCGATGTCTCGGCCGAGGTGCCCAAGGTGCTCACCGTCGAGGCCGTGCAGGCATCCGACGTCGTCATCACGATGGGCTGCGGCGACACCTGCCCCGTTTTCCCCGGTAAGCGGTACCTGGACTGGCAGCTGCCCGACCCCGCCGGGCAGGGCGTCGAGGCCGTACGGCCCATCCGCGAGGACATCGAGCAGCGGATCCGCGGACTGCTCGACGAGATCGCCCCTGACGGGCAGGCTTGACCACTTGCGGACAACGATCAAGGCCCAGGTCGCTGACCTGGGCCTTGATCGTGGAGCGGGCGACGGGAACAGGAGCTCTTGCCGGCGGGGCGGTCAGGCGGCCGGCAGCCGGTACTTCACCCGGGATGAGTTCAGGGGCGGGCAGGCGCGGTCGCGGACCCAGGCGGCGGCCGCTGCGACGGCGCCGATCATCGCGACCGGCGCGACCAGGATGGTGACGATGGCCTGGAAGTACGGGAACGCGTACTCCCCGAGGAAGTTGATCGCGGTGCCCAGCAGGGCCGCTGCCAGGAGAATGAACGGAAGGGCCTTGGTCAGGGCCCGCGTGGTCTCTTCGCGTGCGGGGTCGTGCCGGCGCTGGAGCCTCGCGGCCACGGCGCGCCGGATGAGGAAGAAGGCGGCGACCAGGCACACGGCCCAGCCCACCCACATCAAGGGAGTGCCGGGATTGGGGTAGTGGTGCACCTCCCACACCGGCGGTCCGTGCAACTGCGTGGTCATCGCTTCACTGTCGCGGTCGAGCAGGCCACCGGGTGTTCCCGCACACCAGAGGATGATGGCGGCAACGGCAGGTATGGCGGCGCCCCTGGCCGCCGCGGTGGCGGTCTCCTTGAGGTTCGGGCGCGTGGGCAGCAGACCGCGTTCGACCGCCCAGGAGGCGGCCAGCGCGTCGACGTCGCCGCCGATGTAGTCGGTGACCGACCGGCCGTCGAAGGCGGCGGCGGTCAGGTCCGCCGCCAGCTCTTCGGCCATCTCATCGGTCGCGTCCTGTTCGATTCCGAGGCGGCGCCACGTCTCCATGGCCTGGTGTATCGCGTCCTCGACCGTCAGCGTCATGATTCCTCCCGCGTGGTCTGGCTGATGATGGAGCCGATGCTCGTGGCGAATTCGTTCCAGTCGCGGCTCCACGACCGGAGCATCTGCACGCCCGCTTCGCTGGGCCTGTAGTAGGTGCGGGCGGGACCGCCGCCCCCACTGCGGCGTTCGATCTCGACCAGCTCGCGTTTACGCAGACGCGCCAGCGCCGGGTAGATCGAGCCGTCCGCGACGTCGAGCCCCGCTTTCGCGAGCCGGACGGTCATCTCGTACCCGTAGACCGGGGCCTCCGCCATCAAGGCCAGCAGGCACATATCCAGCACCCCTCGTAGCCACTGGGCGCGCGGGGTGGATGTCTCCTCCATGGCCAGTACCTTACACAGCATGAGTCGTGCACTGCAAGCTAGTGCCGTGCAAGGTAGTGCCGTGCAAGCTAGTGCAGCTCCCTGCGGTGGCCGTACGGGCGCCTCGACCGCCCGGCGCCACGGCCGGGGGGCAACGGTGCCCGTGGTCGCCCCTGGGCTCCCGTGCGCCGAGGTGACCCATCGCCTGGACCCCGCGTCGTCGAGAGCGGGCACGTTCGCGGCACCGCGGGGAGGCGGGTGCGCACACCCGGTGGTGCGGCTGTCGGCTCAGTCCAGGACGGCGAGGTGGTCGGCGGCGCCTCCGCGCCACTCGATCAGGAAGAGGGTCGCGTCGTCGCTGGTGCTCCCGCCCCGCTCCTGTTTCAGGGTGTGGGAGAGCGAGCGCACCACCGCCCGCACTCCCTTCTCCGTGTGCTCGATGCGGTTGACCCAGTGGATGAGTTGTTCCTCGCCGAACTGCTCCTCGCCGGCTTCGTGCTCCTCGATCAGGCCGTCGGTGAAGCACAGCACCCGGTCGCCGCGTTGGAGCTTCTGCTTACTGATCCGGGGCTCTTCACCACCGAAGCCGACCGGCAAGGTGGTCGGGCTCTCCAGCTGCTGGACAACCTGGCCGTTGCGGATCAGTAGCGGTGCGGGGTGGCCCGCGTTGACCCATTGCAGGTGGCCCGTTGTGATGTTGAGGCGCATCATCTGCGCGGTGACGAAGTGGTCGGGCCCGAACTGATCGGAGATGGCCTGGTCCATGAACGCGTAGATCTCGGACAGGCCGACTTCGGCGCGTCTGGCGTGCCGGTAGGCGCCGATGGCGACGGTCGCCATGGTGGCGGCATCCAGGCCGTGGCCCATCGCATCGACCATGGCCACATGCAGGATGTCCTCGTTGAGGGCGTAGTCGAAGCTGTCGCCGGCGACGTTGTAGGCGGGCTCCAGGATTCCCGCCACCGCGACCTGCGGGACGGACATCGCCAGCGGCGGTAGCAGGGACCACTGGATCTCCGCGGCCAAGCTCATCGGTTCGCGGCGCCGGGCGAGGAAGAACTGGTCGGTGTAGCTGTGCTTGGTGACCAGCATGTCGGCGACGAGGCCGGCGAGTCTGCGCAACAAGCGCCGGTCGTCGTCATCGACGGAGTCCAGGGTGAGGGCCAGCACACCCACCTGGTCGCTGCCGTCCAGCAACGGCAGATACATCCGCACGCCGTCGTCCTGCGGTACCTCGACAGGGGCCCCCGACAGGAAGGCCGAGCCTGCGTGCGAGTCACCGATCAGCTCGGGCCGGCCGACGGTCAGCCGCCTGCCCGGCAGGGGCACCAGCAGCAGCTGCGCATAGTCCTGGAGGAGGATCGAGACGTGACGGCCGCCGACCCTCGCCACCTCTTCCGCGATCAGGGGGGCGACCAACTGCGGCGGCATCTCGTGCGCCCGATCCAGCAGCACCCCCAGCAGTCGCTCGCCGAACCCTTCCGACCGGTCCACCGCGCCCGTGTCCGCCGGCCGCTTACCTGTCGCCATACCCATGCCCTTTCACCAAGCAGCCTCCTTGCGACGTCACCCGCCGGGCCCGCCGTCTTCCACGGGTCAGCCGTTGGGCGGCCTGGCGTTCAACTGCGGTGGCTCGGCGCCGGCAGCACGGTGCGCGGGGCTGGATGAGGGTGAGGGGAAGGCGAGCCGGTCCGCGAATGACTGAGCGCAGGCGGGAGGCAATGTGGCCTTGCCGCACACCATGGTCGGAGTGTTCGAGTCCGTTGCGGCCCCTCGGCTCCTCCCGCTCGGTGAGGATCCGGAGCACACGTTCACGCCCTGCTCGGCGGCCCCCGGCCGCACAAGGACCCCCTGGCAGACGACTCTCATGCGACGGTGCACACGGGCTCCTGAAACCACCGTGATCAACTCGGACAGCGTGACCCGGCCAACCGGGCCGAAGGGCGCATTGAGCCAGCGGCGGCGTGTCAGGCTCCTTCAGGGCACCTGGCTGAACGGCGTGCGGTGGAAGGATCCGGACAAGAGATCAGCCCCAGGCTGTCGGCCTGGGGCTTTCCTCCGGAGCGGGCTGCGGGACCGGCGTCGCGCTCGCGAGGACCGACGCGACGCTCAGATACCTTTCGTCGCATCTGATACCTGAGCAATGACGGCTCGGGCGGGGGAACGTGAGGTCGGCAGCCTTGCGCCATGGCCGCCTTCGGAGTCCCAGACCGAGACCAGGGACAGTTCCATCTCCTCCGCGATCCGGCGTTGCTCCGCTTCGTTCATCAGGGCACTCGCGGTGAGGGTGCCCAGCGGATCGGCGGCCTCCGTCATGAGCCGGGCGGCGGTGGCCGGGCCGGTCTCCGGGGGGATGACCAGGAGGTCCCAACGGCCGACGCTGTAGGAGAGCAGCAGCAGCTTGTGCGGGTCTTGCTCGGCCTTGAACCAGCCGACACCCACCACATGCCCGTCGACGGGCACCTTCCGTGGGATGACCGGCCAGAACGTGGGGTTCACCGTGACGTGAGTGATCCGCCCCCACAGCGGGTCGAGGACGGCCGTCAGTGCGGGAAGTTCCGCCGTGAGGTCACGGGAGCGGGGCCACCACGCACCGTCGAGCAGAGCTGGAGCGGAGCCGGCCGGTGCCAGCATGAGTCGCAGGGGCAGCGAAGAGGTCCGGTCTTCGACCGCCGGCGTATACGGAAGGGTCGTGGTCATGATGCGGACCTTGCCCCGGGCCGACCGCGACCGGCCCGGTGTCGTGAATCGCCGAAAACGACACGAGCGTGGAGGCTGGTGTACGGAATGCCCTCGGTAGTCCCAGCTTACTCCTGGTAAGGCTCGCCGGGCCGATCCGGAGCGAGTGTGCCCACGGGGGCTGCCGGCCGCAGGAACGCGGGGGCATCCGGTCAGCCGAGGAAGGACAGCCGGACCTGGCGTTCGGGGCTGTCCCGGCCGGTGTTCACCAGTACAACGGACTGCGCGGTCCCCAGCTCCAGCTCACCATTGACCACGGGCAACGTGGCGTGGGGCGGGACCAGAGCCGGGAGCACGTGGCCGCCGCCGTGGCCTGGACTGCCGTGACGGTCCTGCCAACGGCCGTCCGCCGGAAGAATGCCGCGAAGCGCCGCCAGCAGGTCATCGTCACTGCCCGCGCCGGTCTCGATGATGGCCAGGCCGGACGTCGGGTGGGGGGTGAAGACGTTCAGCAGTCCGTTTCGTCCATGAGCGGCCTCCCGGAGGAACGCGGAGCATGCGTGTGTCAGGTCGTGCATGGTCTCAGTGGCGCCGGTTGCCATGGTGAGGGTGCGGGTGGTGAAGGTGCCAGCCATGGTTCACCGGTACCCATCCCGGAGGAACTGCACTAACGGCCGGATGGGTTGTTCCTCCGGCCTCCGCCTGCGGTCGAAAGGTGCGGACGCCGCCTGAGCAGGGCGTCAATCGTGCTCTTCTTCTTCGGCCTCCATGCGCCGGATGCCTTGGTGCGTCAGCGTGACCATGGCCGGCGTATTGCCCGCGGTCCAGTCGACCGTGATCAGGTCCTCGCCCACCAGATACGTGCAGGCGGCAGCCAGATCCTCTGCCGGGATCGCGAGATCTTGCGCCAGCTTGGCTCCGGTGACACCCAGGAGGCGGTTGCCTTCAGTGGCCTCGTACAGGGCCTGCATGATCTTCTCGCGGTACGCCTTCCGCTCGGTCAGTGATGCCATGACTGCTACCTCTGGGGAGAACTGTGTCGCGCTCATCGCGGCGGAGAAGTGGCGGGCGCCCGGTCGAGGGGACGCCCCTGGCGCAGACGCGCGTCTGAGGCCCGGTTTCCTCAGACCTCGTCCGCATGCGGCCGGTCACGCGCGGCTGACTCCCTGGTCACGAGCCATGGCGCGGCCGTCGCGTCGGGCTCGGGGGTATGCGTGGTGTCCACCGTGATGTGGAGCCGGGTCCCGCCGTCGTGGCCGGCGGGGTAGCTGCGCTGTTCGGTGGCGGGGAAGCAGTGCCGGAGCACTTCTGCGACCCGGCGCGCGGCCTCGGGGGATGCGGCGACGATACGGACCTCGGCCATCCCTGCCGAGGGCATCGGTTCTACAGGTCTCATGCCGGCCTCTCTGTCAGGCGTACGAGGCGCCCATCGGCGCATGCTCACACCTACCGCCGCCAGTCATGGAACGGCTGGCGTTCTGCCGCTCTTCTCATGCTGTCCGTCGCGAATCGCCGACGGGCGAGGAGATGAGCCGCCCTGCCCCACCGCCGGACTTTCGACTCCGGCAAGGGGGCAACGCTCGAATGTCCTGACGTGTTCACCGTACTCCGGGCGGAGGTCCACCGACCCCGTACGAGACCAGGCGTTCGCGGAGGCGGGCGGTGCGCCGCTCAGGCGCACCCCCGCCGACGCTGACGACGACCGCCGCGTCGGACCGCGCGCCGACGGCACGGCCGACCATGCCGGGGGCCGTGAGCGCTCCCTTGGGCTCGGCGATGATCAGGTCGCTGACCTCGGCAGCGCCGGCCGGCCCCGCCCGTGCCGGCGGTGAGGGCGGTGGCGAGCCGGCACGGCGGAGCGATGGCAGCGCTCTTCCGCCGTCCCTGTCGGCCAGGCCCCTCCCGCAAATCCGACAGGGCGTTGCGCATGTCGGCGGCGTGCTCCCAGCGGCGTCCGTGCTCGCTGCTGCTCATCAGCTTCCGCAGGCACGGCCCGGGACGACGTCCGCATCGACCGTCGTGCTCGCGCAACCGCCGTTTCTGCTGGTGACAGCCCTGGCCCTGAAGGGGCCTTGACGCCTCTTCAGGGCCAGGTGGTCGATGAACCTTGGACGGGTCGAGCGGCCGGAAGGGGCGCACTCCTGGGAGGAGGGGCAGAGGCGTGAACGTTCAACCCTCCAGCCCCGTCCGCCTGTTGCTTCGACGAAGGACGGCCGGGGCGCTCCATCAGCTTGATTGCCGCCCATCGACCCGGCACCCCAGCCTCCGCCGGCCTTGTGAAGAGTCAGCTCGGCTGGTCTCCGGTGTAGCGGTAGATCCCTCCGGCGGAGTTGACGTGCCAGACGGTGCCGTCGGCGGCTACGCCGATGTCCTCGGCTTTGCCGGGGATGCCGATCCAGGGGTTGGTGTCGTGTCCGGTGTACCGGTACATCTGGCCCAGGGAGTTGATT
>NZ_BBNO01000002.1:731143-866216 GCF_000829715.2 Streptomyces lydicamycinicus
GAGATCGTCGTGAGACCACCGGAGATCTGCTTCCAGTCAGCCATGTTCGTGTCCCCTCCTTGGCGCGAACGTTGCAAGGAGGAATCTGGTGCTCGACAGGTCCACCCAAACGACCAGATATGCGGATTGACTGCTGAGATCATCCAGAAATCGCTGTTTGTTTGCTTTGGCGCCTAGTGTCTCCAGGATGCGGCTCGCCCCCACCGCGAGCAGGAGGCCAAAAACGCCGTAACCCACAAGGCCCAGAACGGCGGGTGAGGTAAAGGCGTCGTCGAAGGTCAGACGGGTGGCGACCGTGGCGGGTACGGGCTCACCGGAGTCGCATCGGCAGATCGTGCAGCGGATGTTCTCCCGCGCGTCACGGGCCGCGTCCTCGCCGGCCGGCAGCCTGCCGGCGGTAGGTGGAGGTGCGGCCGCCGCGGAAACGGCACCGGCAGGGAGCCGGTGCGCGACATACTCCCGGTCTCTTCCGCCTACTCCGGCCCGAGGCCGCCGATCATGCGTCTGACCAGGTATTTTCCATTCTGTGAGCTCAGCGCGCACGCGTCGGCCCCGTGCATGGGCCCGATGCCGGCCCGCGGAGTACGGTGAAACCACGCGGCCACCCCACATCGGCAGCCACGCCGACATCGCCACGGGCGATCAGCGGACGTACGCACCGCAGACGAGAGAGCAGATCATGGCCGACTCCGAAACTCCGGACCTCTCCAAGCTTCTGCCGGAAGCGATCCATCAGTCGGTGAAACCCGGGACCGCACTGCTGAGGCTTAAGACGACCCGGTCCCGCGAGGGCATTCTCGACGGGGCGTGGTGGCCGCGTTCCCGCAATATCGGGGCCGAGCTGCCCAGTCTGATCAGCGCGTTGACCGAGCACCTCGGCCCCGTCCTGCGCGTGGGCCTTGATACGAACGCGTGGGAGGAACTGCCGACGCGGCTGATCATCGATGACCGGGTCGTGCACATCGACTCGTTCCCGGTGGGTGACGACACGGTGCTCATCACCCGCGGCGATCAGGACTACTTCTCCCTGTTGGTGGTCCCGCCACAGGCGACGCCTGAAGCAGCCGCCGCCGCAATGGCCAGGGCGGTCCAAGCCGACAACGTCGCCGAGGCCGAACAGATCCTCGTCGACACGGGCACCACCCCAGCGAGCACGAGCCCCGCGGACGACCGCGAGGGCGGCCGGGGACACAGCGATTCGACCCGGCAGGCCGGACCGGCGGCGGAGTGACCGATGCACGGATTCCGCATCTGTGGGCACGAGCGCGGCGCCGTGCGTGAGGCGAAACCCGCCCCGCCCACGGCGGACGAACGGCCGTGACCGGCGAAGAGCAAGTCCGGCTTGGGGGCCCCGATTGCGGCGGAACCAGGTCCGTCCGGCCCGGCCCCCGGCACTGGCCGGACGGAGTCGGGCGGGTGACCGCGAGGCCCTGGCGCCAAGTCACTTCGTGGCCACGTCGGGCTGTACCTGGCGGCAGCTGCCGGCCCCGGACCGCTCGTGCGCGGCATCCCGCCTATCGGCTGCCGCCGACGTCGAAGGTGCCGGCCAGGTAGGCGTTGCGGATTCTGATGAGGTGAGGCATGTACCGGCTCAGGAGGATTCTGTCGACGATGCGTCCGACGGGCCCCAGCGGTGAAGCGAAGTCGATGACGTCTCGCATGATGGTGCCACCGTCGCCGTCCGGCTCGAAGTGGTGGGCGTGACGCCATCGTTTGAAGGGCCCGGACTCCTGCTCGTCCACGAAACGTCGGGGCCGATCGTAGGAGGTGATGCGGGCCTTGAGCCGCCAGGTGAGGCCGAAATGGCGAGCCTGGAAGGTCACCGTGTCACCGAGCGACAGTTCGCCCCGGGTCCTGCCATCAACGGCGCGCTCTGACGAATCGGCCATCGAGCGGGTATGCGCCTCCACGTCCAGGCACACCGCGAAGACCTGGTCCGGCGGTGCGGCGACGGCTGTCACGACCTCGAAATGCTGCACAAGCTCATCATCGTCCAGGCGGGCCGCATGACCCGCTCCGGGGTCGGCTACAGCTACATCCACACCGCCGTCGACGACCACTCCCGCCTCGCCTCCAGCGAGTCCACGCAGATGGGAAGGAAGAAAGCCGAATGGGGCGACGTGCCTGCCCGTCGTCGGATCGTTTGCCCCACTCCACCGACGGATGGAGAGGATCACAGCCCTTGGGTGCATGCCGCCCACCCCATGTGTCCGGGAGGGCCGTCACCCCCAACATCGCCACACGCGGGTACCCGCACCCCAATCCAAGTCGGCGGCCGATGGGTGACCGAGCGGACCAACTCCTTCGGCAGGCTCCGCTGCTGCACCGAACAACGCGCGTCCTGTGTGGAGCTTTTCATCAGTTGGCCACAGTGGTCATCGCGTCCCGAAGTCTGAGCCGTCGACCTCGGCACACCTGCCACTGTGACGCCCACCCACGCCCCCGTTGGCCTACTGGCGGACGCTCTTGCCACTAAAATCAGCCAATCCTCTGCCTTGGAACCCTTGTCCGGATCATGCGCATCTGTCGTATTAGATCTGCCTCTATGGCTATCTCACACCTGAAGTACAACGAAGGGTTCCGGTCACCCATCTGTCGAACGCTTGATCGCTTACGGGTGGGGTTTGTACGTTACGGCGCGTTCAAGGAAGCGTTCCGGCGGCAGTGCTGGAACGTTCATCCAGGGAGGGGTTGCAGAATGAAGAAGACGGTTGTGGGCCTTGTTGTTGCTGGCGCGGCGCTGATGGGGGCTACGTCGGCGTCGGCTCTCGACGCGTGGTCGCCTTCGGGTAAGGCGTACTCCTACACGCGCTCGAACAATGACCAGGTCGGCCTGAAGCTGCACGAGAGGAACGTCAAGGCCCACGCTGACTATTACCGGACTACTGACCCGTCCGAGTACTACACTTTGTGGAACAAGTCGGGGATCAATCAGAGCACCGTTTACAGCGGTCATGGGGGCAGGGTCACGTCGCTCCGCACTTGCAACTGGGTGCCGGACAACGACGATGACTGCAGCAAGTTCAACCGCGGCTGACGCGGTATCGGGTGGCTTCAACACCCGATACAGGGGTTAAGGATCAAGGGGCAGGAGGGGCGGCGGATTCCGCCGCCCCTCCTGCCTTGCCGTGCTGGGTTATTGCCTGGCGAGGATTGCTCCAGGGGGCAGGGAATGGACGGCACAGCAACGGACGATCCGATGCTGGCGGTAACCGGTCTTCGGTACGAGGTCGCTGATCGCGTGCTGCTTGACGGTGTAGACCTACGGGTGTCTGCAGGGGAGTCGGCCGCAGTAGTGGGGTCAAGCGGGAGCGGCAAGAGCACGCTGCTCGGCTGCATTCTCGGGCTGATCCGGCCGTCGGCGGGGTCGGTGCAGGTAGCCGGCTCAGACATCGTCAAGATGCGGCAACGGACGTTGGAACGGCATCGCAGTAGGCACATGGGAGTGGTGTTCCAGTTCGGGGAGCTGCTACCCGAACTGACCCCGGTGGAGAACGTCGCGTTGGCGGCCCTACTGAGCGGGAAGGGGGCCCATCAGGCGTACCAGCGCGCCGAGGAACTGCTGAGTGAACTCGCTGTGCCGTACCAGGGAGTGCCCACCAGCCAGCTCTCCGGCGGAGAGCGGCAGCGCACCGCGGTCGCGCGAGCTCTGATCAATGAACCTACGGTACTGCTGGCCGACGAGCCGACTGGGGCACTTGATGCCGCCACCCGCGACAGCGTGGCAAACGTGCTGTTCGCGGTACCCAAACGCCGTGGCTGTGCCCTGGTCGTGGTCACACATGATGCCGAGGTGGCCGACCAGGCAGACCATTGCTGGGAGCTCAAGGACGCCGCACTCGTACAGCGTGGTCTGGAAGTCCTGTCATGAGGCAGCCCTCGCTGTCCTGGCAGCTTCTGCGCATGGGGTGGGCCTCGCAACTGCGGGCCGGTGGCGGTCATGTCCGAGCGGTTGCCCTGCTGCTGGCCACCGCAGTACTGGCACTTGGCCTGACGTCGATGATCGCGGTCCACGCCACGTACGAAGGTATCGAGCTCCGCTCGGCGAGCCGGGCCTTGCAGTTCAAGGACGCCTTCCCCGACAGGCCTCCAGTGGCTCTGGGCAAGAACGACTTTGACGAGATGCAGGGCCGGCAATTCAGCCTGATCTATCTTCGCCCGCTGACCAAGAACATGCCGCTCCCTCCAGGCGTTGATCGGTGGCCGGCTCCGGGCGAAGCGTTGCTGTCTCCGGGGCTCGTGCAGGCTCTGGGCTCCGAGGGAGCAGTGGACCGGTACGGCAAGCTGGTCGGAACGATTCGCGACGAGGGGCTGGCCAGCCCGGGTGAACGGTACGGCTACGTCAACCCCACCGATCAGCAGCTGGACAGGAAGGCAGCACTCTCCATCGTCGGATTCGGCGAAGAGAAAGGAATGAAGACCGGCGATCCGCTCTTTATCTCCGACGAAGGAAAGTTCCTGACAGCCCTGTACCTGATCTTGCTGCCAGCCGGGGCTCTTGCTGTCATCGCTACACGCATGGGATCGACAGGACGCGACAAGCGCACGGCGCTGGTGAGTGCTCTGGGCGGTGGCCGGCGGCATCGGGTACTGCTCAATGTCGGGGAATCGGCAACGCCGATACTCATCGGCGCGGTACTGGGGACGCTCCCGGGCCTGTGCGTGATGGCCGCAGGGAACCTCCGGCTTCCCTGGATCAACTACTTTGTTTCGTCAGTCGATCTGCAACGCTGGTGGTGGGCATTTCCCATGGCGGGATGTGTCGCTGCTGTTGCCCTGCTCCTGCTTGTGTGCGCATTGCACCGCACAGGACGGCGTCGGAGGACACGCTCCACGCGGCTTGCTGCCCACAAGGGACAGATAGTGCGTTGGGCTGCTCTTGCCTGTCCACTGGTGGTGATTGCCACCGTCTGGGGGCCAGCTCAGCTGGACCCTGCTCAGTATTCCGATCTCAGAATGAAGCTGTACAACGGCGGTGTGGTAGCGGCTCTGGCGACCTTGCCGTGCGCGGTCGCAGTCGGCGCCGCGGCTCTCGGCACTCGGCTGGCCCATTCATCGCGGCGCACCGGAAGCGCAGGCGCTCTTATTGCCGGTCGGCACTCCGCCGCGCACCCAGGAGTAGTTGCTCGTCTGGTCGCCGGGGTTGGCATTGTGCTGGTAGTGGTGAGTCAAGTGCAGCTGAAAAACTCGCAGTTCGGTGAGAGTGCGAGGGCTGCACAAGCCGCTGTGAACCGGGTCGGAAGCAGCATGCTACTCATGCACGTTGATACCCAGAGTTTGGCACGACAGCAGTTGAATCCTGTTCTCCAGCGCCTCCCGCAGGGAACGGAAATGATTGCTCTGTATCCGCCTGCGGAGTCAGCCTCTGGTGCCACCGTTCGGCTTCAGGGGTCTTGTCAGGCCCTGCGGGCTGTGAAACTCAGCTGCTCGCGGGAGCCCATTACCGCCGCTGTGAACAGTGCCGACCTACGGATCACCGAAGCCATCCGCTGGACCAGCCCTGATAGCGATCGACTCGCGGTACGGCAGGGGGCTGTGCTGCCGGCCAGTATGGGCAGCGCCCCTCGGACCGTCGTGTTGGCTTCTTCTGACGGCAAGAAACTTCCTGAAGCGCAGATCAACCAGCTCTTGAGGGACGCCCTGCCTCTGGCCGCGGTCACCGTTGAATCGCCAGGTGGTTCATGGCTGGTGGGCGCCAATAATTCAGTTGCCCATGGCCGCTGGGTCATCTTCTTCGGTTTGCCCGGTGTACTGATCGTCGCCCTTGCCATTGTCCTCGCCAACCTCGCCGAATTCCTTCGGTTCAGCCGCATGGTCGCGCCCCTGAGCGTGCTCACGGGTGAACGGAAGATCTACTACTCCACGGCCATGTGGGCGTTGCTCGTCCCGCTGCTCGCGACGATCGCCACGAGCGTGATCGTGGCGTCCTGGCTGGCCGTACCTCAGGTAAGCGCAGCCAACGGTGTGGAGCTTTCCAACGGGATGCTCACGGCGACAGCAGGAGCCCTTGCGGTGCTTGCCGTACTGACTTGGTGGTGGGGTTCCCGTGCAGCGCAGCATCAGTCGTCGCTGTGGCGTCCGCTTGGCGAGTAACCGGCAGCAGGTACAAGGGCAGCCGGACAAGCGGGGAGAGGCCATAACCACGGACAGTCAACTGTCTATGCCCGATCAGCCACGTCCTCGAAGCCGTGCGGTCGCTATACGGCACGGCCGCATATCCATTTTCGCCGGTCCGGCTGTTCTCTCGCTCGCTCTCGGGCTGTGGGGCATCACGCGCGAGCACAGCATGTGGCGTGATGAGGCCGCAACTTGGCAGTCAGCGCATCGATCGCTGGCCGAGATAGGGCACATGGTTGGGCAGGTCGACGTCGTCCATGGCCTTTACTACGCGGTGATGCACGGGGTGTTCGCCCTCTTCGGCGACAGTCTGGTCACCTTACGATTGCCTTCGGTGCTCGCCGCTGCCACCGCGTGCGGACTGACCGCGCTGGTCGGAGCCCGGCTCTCAAAGTGCTGGGTCGGGGTGGGGGCAGGGCTCGCCCTGGCGACCATCCCGGCGGTCCAGGAGTACGCCCAAGAGGGACGGCCGTACGCCCTTGTTCTCGCCTTCGTGGTTCTCGCGACCAGGCTTCTCGTAGGCGCCCTTGAACGGCCGGACAGTCGGCGGTGGGCCGGGTACGCGGCGACCGTTCTGATCGCCGCATGGCTCAACTGGTTTTCGCTGCTCGCGCTTGCCGCGCACGGCGTCACCATCGTGTACATCCGCCCTGACCGCGCTCGATATGCCGGGTGGGCGCTCGCCGCCTCAGTGGCTGTTGTTGGCGCCCTGCCGGTGATCTTGACCAGCCAAGCCCAAGTCTCACAGGTCTCCTGGATCAAGCCGCTCGGCCTGTCGACCGTGCTCGGTGTGCTGATCACCGTAACGATCGCGGCCCTCTCCACCCGCCTGCCGCACGCGCGCGTGTCACAGAGCATGCAAGAGGAAGCGCCGCATGCACGCCTGAACCTCGCAGCCGTCGCGTTCCCGCTCTGTGCGGTGCCGCAGGTCGGCCTGGCTTTGATCTCCCTCGTTAAACCTCTCTACATCACCCGCTATGTACTGTTCGCGTACGTAGGTCTCGCGCTCCTCATCGGCGTCCTACTGGCAACGATCGCCGCGCGCTTCAGAACACACGCCTGTGTGCTGCTCCCCGCTGCCGTTGTCTTGGCTCTTCTGGCTTTTCTCCCGATCGAGCTCCGCCTCCGTACCGAACAGAGCCGCGTCGACGACGTACTCACCGCGGCAGCAACGGTCGGCCGCCTCCGCGGCGGCGCCGACGGCGTGCTCTACATTCCCGCCGCGCGCCGCGACACCGCCCTCGTCTCACCCCACGACTTCACGGGCCTGCGTGATCTGGCCCTGGCCCAGGCACCGGTGGAGTCAGGCACGTTGAAGGGCATAGAGGCTGGACCGCACGACATAGAGCGGGCCATGCTGCGCGCACGGCGCATAGTGCTCGTCACCGACCCTGGGCCGCGTCAAGCCGACTCGGCCCGCGACCTGACCAAGCAGCGTGTCCTGGATGAACACTTCGTGCCTCGCTCGGACAGCATCGAGCGAGGCCGTCGGGTGACGGTCTACGAACGGCGTGAGCAGGAACGATCCGCCTTCAGGGCTAGCCATTTCGACAGTGACCCGACGGCCTCCGTTCAGGGGCGATGAGTCGGACATCGGCTGCTGCTGACGTTCAGTTGAGCGCCCTCGGGCGGCAGTAGGCCTGAGAACGCGATCGTCTGCCGACGACGATCCTGCCGCACAAAAAACGAGCCCCAGGCCACTGACCTGGGGCTCACGCTTTGGAGCGGGTGACGGGAATCGAACCCGCGCTCTGAGCTTGGGAAGCTCATGTTCTACCATTAAACTACACCCGCGTAATCCCGTCTCGGATCGAGAGCGGAACATCGTCGCACACTCTACCCCATCGCCGCCCCGCGGTGCATTTGGCATGCCCGGATGCCGTGAGAGGGGTGTTCGGTGGGGGTGCTGGGCGGGGTGTGAGCCCGTGGTGTCGGGGGTGGGATGTGGGTGCGGGGTGCGGGAGTTGGGGCGTACGGTTGGGCGTCGGAGTGCCGCGTGTGAGGGCGCCCAGTTCATCCCCTAATGTGGCTTTTGTTGTCCACGCAGTTGGGAGAGGGACTTGATGGAGCGCACCGTCGTACGTTGTGCCGAGGGCCACGTGTTCAGCACCGCTTCGTTCCCGATGCAGACCACCGACCGGCTCGGTCCCGGACGGCTGTTGCGCTGCCCGCGCTGTGCTCGGCTGCGGCACTCGGTGCCCGTCGAGCACGCGAAGCGGTAGTGAGTAGCGATCAAGGAAGAGCGATAGCGATCAAGGAAAGTGTCGTGGCGGCCAAGAAGGTCGCGGCACTTCGTTGAGAGCGGCGGTCCGCCTCGTGCGAGAGGCAGTGGCCGGCAGCAGACGAGGAGTGGGCGAGGCCCGGCTTCCCTGGTGGGGGGCCGGGCCCTCGTCGTGTGGGCGCGTATCCTCGTCTGCGTGCTTCTCTCAGACAAGGACATCCGGGCCGAGATCGATGCTGGTCGGGTGCGTATCGACCCCTACGAAGAGTCGATGGTGCAGCCGTCCAGCATCGACGTGCGCCTCGACCGCTACTTCCGGGTGTTCGAGAACCACCGCTACCCGCACATCGACCCCGCCGTCGAGCAGCAGGACCTGACCCGTGAGGTCGTGCCCGAGGGCGATGAGGCGTTCATCCTGCATCCGGGCGAGTTCGTGCTCGCCTCGACGTACGAGGTCATCACGCTGCCCGATGACCTCGCGTCCCGGCTTGAGGGCAAGAGCTCGCTGGGGCGGCTGGGGCTGCTGACGCATTCGACCGCCGGTTTCATCGACCCGGGGTTCAGCGGCCATGTGACGCTGGAGCTGAGCAATGTCGCCACGCTGCCGATCAAGCTGTGGCCGGGCATGAAGATCGGGCAGCTGTGCATGTTCCGGCTGACCTCGCCGACCGAGCACCCGTACGGCAGTGAGAAGTACGGCTCCCGCTACCAGGGGCAGCGCGGTCCGACCCCGTCCCGGTCGTTCAAGAACTTCCACCGCACGCAGGTATGACACAGCCGCGGCGGTGTGGGCGGCGCGCTCTACAGGGCGGGCGCGTGGCAGAGGGTGTGGACACAGAAGGTCTGAGAGAGATACGTGAGTGACGTGCGGGAGAACCTGACGTACGAGCGGTTCGGCGGGGCGATCCGTGAGCTGGCGCAGACGATCGCGGATGACGGGTACGAGCCCGATGTCGTGCTGTCGATCGCCCGTGGCGGGGTGTTCGTCGCCGGGGGGCTGGCGTACGCGCTGGACTGCAAGAACATCCACCTGGTGAATGTGGAGTTCTACACCGGGGTGGGGACCACCCTGGAGATGCCGGTCATGCTGGCGCCGGTGCCGAACGCGATCGACTTCTCGGAGAAGAAGGTGCTGATCGCGGACGATGTCGCGGATACCGGTAAGACGCTGAAGCTCGTGCACGACTTCTGCCAGGGGACGGTGGCTGAGGTCCGCAGCGCGGTGATCTACGAGAAGTCGCAGTCTCTGGTGAAGTGCGAGTACGTGTGGAAGCGCACGGACGAGTGGATCAACTTCCCGTGGAGCGTCGAGCCCCCGGTGGTACGGCGCGCGGGGCAGGTTCTCGACGCCTGAGGCGGCGTAGGCCGGCCGGCCTCCGCCCTCCGTAAGGGAGTTGGCGGTCGGCCGGCTTTTTGTTGTGCCGCTTTCGGGTCCTCGCGTTCCGGGTGTTTCGCGCCTGCTTCGTGGGTGGTGGCGTGACGTGTTTCGTCCCGGGGGTCAGAGCAGCCAGGCCAGGTAGGCGGAGAGGGCTGTTCCGGCGACGGAGGTGAGCGCCAGGCGCTTGGCGAACCAGGCGAGGCGGGTGCCACGTAGCGCTGTGAAGAGATCCTGCCCCCGCGTGCCCTTGCGCGGAAGGACGCCGCTCGCTGTGACGGGCAGTGCTGCCGAGCCGAGCAGCAGGCCCAGGAAGGCGAAGGCGAGGTGGCTCCAGGCCGAGCCCATGCCGGTGACGACGTAGCCGCCGCTGCCCTTGCGGACCTGGATCGTGTCGCCGGGACGGGCCTCCCGGGTGTTCACTCGGGCCCGCGGGTCGCTCGGCGCGCCCGCACCGTCCTCGGCCCCGGCCGGGTGGAAGGCGCCGTAGCAGTGGCGCATGCCTCCGCGGCCGGCACCGCCGCTGTGGCACTCGTTGACGGTCAGCTTGCCGCCGGTGCCCAGGAGTCCGCCGGCGACGGCGGCCTGGTTCAGGGATACGCCGAAGATGCCGAGGGCCAGCAGCAGGCCGATGATGCCGGCGGCGCGGCCTCCCGCGGTGGGCTGCGGGGCACTCATTGTTGGCATGGACAGACCTTATGGCAGTGCTCGGGGCACGGCTGCCGCTGGTGTGGTGCGGGGGGGGCAGGCGCTCGGCGCCTGAGGTGGCCCCGGCCGACTGATCGCCGTTCTCCGTAAGGAAGTTGGCAGTCGGGCGGCTTTTTGTGGTGTCGCTTTCGGCCAATCGCGTTCCGGGTGTTCCGCCGTTGCTTACCTCCGAGTAGAACCCGCGGTAACAGGAGACCGGAGGGGAGGCCCCATGGCGCGTGTGAGACGTGGGCGGTGGGCGTTACGTGGGCGAAGTGCGGGATTCGGGTCGCGGGCGGGGGGTGGGCGGCGGCTGAGGGCTGTCGTGGTGACCTCGACGGTGGCCCTGAGCATGGTGTGCACCGTGGCGGTGGGTGGGGCGAGCGCTGCCCCCGGGGCCGCGGGCGGCCCGGCCGCCGCCGATGCCACGGCATCCAAACCGCTGTCGGCCGAGCTGGAGAAGATCCGGGCGCGAGAGGCGGACCGGCTCTACGGGGATCCGGCCGAGCGGCCCCTCGGGGAGCGCAAGACCTCGTTGATCTCGCTGGGGGACAGTGAGATCTCGGGAGAGGGCGTCGGGACGTACGAGCCGGGGACGGACGGGCCGGACAACTGGTGCCACCGGTCGCCGGACGCGGCGATCCACCGCACCGGGATCGGCGCGGAGGTCACGTACAACGCCGCCTGCTCGGGTGCGGGCAGCGGCAACATCGTGCTCGGCGGCAGCAAGCAGTACGCCGATGAGCTGGTGCAGAGCGACAGTCTCGCCATCGCGGCCCGTAACACCCGGCTGAAGATGGTGCTCTTGGTGGCCGGCGCCAATGACGATCTCCAATTCGGGCCGGTGATGACGGACTGCGTCACCCGCTGGTTCCTGTTCCAGGGGACCTGCGAGCCCAAGTACCAGCCGGGCTGGCAGGCGCGGGTCGACGGGCTGGTGCCGAAGGTCGAGCGGACGGTCGGCGATCTTCGGGCCGTGATGCGGGACGCGGGGTACGCCGACGGCGACTACCGGCTCGTGGTGATGTCGTATCCGAGTCCGATCGGGCCGGATGTGGAGGACAACCCGCGGTACCCGGGGAAGCTGCCGGGCGGCTGCACGGGCTACACCTCCGATGCGGGCTGGGGACGCAACGCCGCCGTGCCGGCGTTCGAGAAGGGGGTGCGGAAGGCCGCGCGGGACAGCGGCGCGACCTATCTGGACGCCTCGCGGCTGTTCCACGGGCACGAGGTGTGCATGGAGGACACCTGGGCCCGCGGGCTGTATGTGAACCTCACCAACCCCTTCCCGCCGAACTCGAATTCGGTGCGGCAGTCCTTCCACCCGAACGCCCGCGGCCACGGCGCGTTCGCGTCCTGTCTGACCCAGCTGTACGCGTCCGGGCTGCGCGAGGCGGCCTGTGCCGATCCGGCGAGCACCGGGCAGCCGAAGCTGTACCCGGGGGCCTGGGACGACGCGTACCGGCCGCTGAAGAACGCCGGGACGGGGAGCTGTGTGGACGCGACCGGGGGCGCCAGCCGTAATGGCACGGTGGTCGGCGGCTGGGACTGCCACGGTCAGCGCAACCAGGGCTGGTGGTACGACCCGGAGCAGCGGTCGCTGCATGTGGAGCTGACCCAGGACCGGTGTCTGGACGTGCCGGGCGGGCGGTATGCGGCCGGGGCCGGGCTGGTGCTGTGGAACTGCTCCGGAGCCGGCAACCAGCGGTTCGTACGGGCCGACGGCGGCACCATCCGGCCGGCCGCCGCGCCGTCGCTGTGCCTGACGCTGGCCGGGCCGAAGGAGCCGCTGCGGTTGCAGGGCTGCGACGGGTCGGCCGGGCAGCGGTTCGCCTGAGGGCCGGGCGGTGCGGCGAGCGCCGGAAGCCCGAGCGGTCGCCGGACGGCCGGGGGTGAACCCTCCGTACGGCAAGGGGCCCGCTCCGGAGCCGAGTGCTCCGGGGCGGGCCCCTTGCCGTGGCCGGTGTGGCCCTACAGCGTGCCGAGCTTCACCAGGGCGAGCAGCGCGACCAACTGGATCGCGGCGGCGCCGAGCGCCTTGGGCCACGGAAGATCGTGCGACTTGCTGACCATGGAGGTGAGCAGATAGCCGGTGGCGAGCCAGGTCAGCCAGCCCAGGACCTGGACCAGGGTGCTGTCGCCGCCGAGGAACATCGCGAAGAGCAGCCGGGGCGCGTCCGAGATCGTCATGATCAGCATGGCCAGGCCGATGGTGGGCTGCCAGGCGCCGTCACCGCCCAGCTGGCGGGCCATGGTGTGGGTGACCGTGCCCAGGATCAGGCTGCCGATGATGAACATCACAGCGGTGATCAGCAGCCAGAGGATGCTGTTGGAGAGAGTGGAGTTGAGCACGTCCTCGCGGGCCTTGTCGAAGCCGAAGACCGCGAGCAGGCCGTAGATGAAGGTGACGATCAGCGCCGGGGCCCAGACCTGGTGGTCCCGCATCTGCCAGAACGTGGCGTCGGGGCGCAGCACGATGCCGGGCAGCAGCTGCTTCCAGTGCAGCCGGGGGCCGGCCGGGGGCGCGCTGGTCTGGCCGGCGCGGTAGGTGTCGCCCGCCCCGTACTCGTCGGAGCCGCCGCCGTACTGGCCGGCGGGTGCACCGTAGGCGTCCGGGGCGTCGCCGACGCTGAACTGCTGGGTGTGACCAGGGTTGTTGTCGTTCGAATACGGTGCGTAGGACTGCTGGTGTTGGTAGCCACCGTCGCCGAAGTACTCGGGCTCGCCGTGCTGCCCGTGCGGCTGCGGCTGCCCCTGCGGCCCGCCGCCGAACTGCTGCGGTGCCTGCTGCCATTGCCCAGGCGGCGAGGGGGGCTGCTGCCCGTACGGCCCTTGCTGCCCGTACGGAGCCTGCTGCCCCTGCTGCCCCTGCTGTCCGTTCTGCGCGGGGCGGGCATCCCGTCCGCGACCCATCCTGAATCCAGCCACGTACTCGAAAGTACCTGGTCCGCGTGGATCGGGTGGCGGAGCCGGGGGATCGGGCCCCGCTTTGCTGCTGACCTGTGACATCCCCTAGGGGGTTCCCCGAGGGGGTATGGAGCCGGGGGCCGGTGTCCAGCGGAGGGTCAGATCCGGCAGGTTCTCCATGTTGGCGCTGCCGTCGTTGGCGGCCACGACCCGGAAACCGTGGTGGGCGTAGAACGCCCTTGCCGCGGTGTTGAGTTGAAAGACATGCAGGTACAGGCCGTCGGGGCGGTACCGTCGCGCCTCGGCGAGGAGCAGCGAGCCGATGCCGGCGCGCCGGACATCGGGACGGAGGTAGAGCTGTTCGAGCAGCTCGCCCTGGAGCGCCGCATAGCCGAGGAGCTCCGCGCCACGGACGGCGACGAGGGTGTGACTCTGCGGCAGCACGATCTCCCGGATCCAGCGGGTGACCTCCTCGTGGGTACGGCGCTGGGGCGGCAGGTAGGGCATGGTGGCCTGCCGTGATGCCTGGTGGACGGCGGCGATCGCGGGGGCGTCGGTGGGGAGGGCGAGCCGGACCCTGACGGGCGGGGCGGGCGGCGTCTCGCGTGGGCCGGGGCGTGCGAACGCGCTCGGATCGTCGGCCGTGGCCCTGCCCGTGTCTGTGTTCATGGCGTCATGCTCGGATGCGTCCCGCGCCGGGACAAGTGTATTAGCCACCGGCCACAAACAGCTGGCGGCCCGTCAGGAAGCCCTGAAATCCGCCGTGGTGAAGGAGAAGGCGGGCCGCGCGGCGAGTCCTGACGGACCGCCGGGCAGGACCGTCACCTTGTCGTGGGTGCGGTCGCGCCGGGTGAGCAGGACGAGGTCGGCGCGGTGGTCGCCGTCGAAGTCGGCGAGGGCGAGCACCGTTGCGTGCGGGCGCCCGGAACCGGGCAGGCGGGGCACGGGCAGCCGGCGGGCGGTCGTGGAGAGCCCGTTCGCGGTGCCGCTCAGCAGGACGGGGCGGCGGCCGGCCACGACGAGATCCGGGTTTCCGTCGTGGTCCACATCACCGGTGGCGAGGGTGGGGACCCCGCCCGTGCCGGTACGGATTCTGCCGGGGCGGCCGCCGACGGAGAGCAGACCATCGGTGTCGGCGGTGACGGAGGTCACCGCACGGGCGCCCCTGGTGAAGCGGCCGAAGACCGTGGCGTAGCCGGGCGGGTAGGCGGCCGGGCCCGCGCGGACCGGGCCCCGGGGACCGCCGAGGGCGAGCCGGCCACGGGCGCGGCGGCCGGGGTCGGCGGCCCGTACGAGGAGGTCGTCCGCGCCGTTGCCGTCGAGGTCGGACGACGACAGGGGCGCGGTGGGCGCGAGGGCGGTCCCGGGGATGTCGACGGGGGCGCCGGCCGCCTTGGGGGCGCCGGTACGGGTGAACGGGCCGCGCAGATAGCTGATCCGGGGGCCGGAGGCGGTGACGGCCAGATCGGGTGCGCCGTCGCCGTCAAAATCGCCGCAGACCGGCTGGTCAGGCCATTCGTTGCCGAATCTCGCCCGGTCCGGGATACGGAGTTTCACGGCACGGGCCGGGCCGAGGCCGTGCGGTGAGCCGAAGAGGAGCTGGACGGGGACGGGCGGGCGGCCGACGCCGTCGTACGGCGGGTCGGTGGTGACGACCAGATCGCTGAAGCCGTCCCGGTCGAGGTCGCAGACGGTCTCGGCGTCGAAGGACGCGGGGACGGTGCCCGCGGTGGGGGCGGCATGGCGGGCCGGGGTGAGCAACTCCCGGGTGGCCGGGTCGAGTCCGCGCGCGGAGCCGTAGACGATGCCGATGCCCGGGTCGTCGTCATGGCCGCCGGCCGGTGCGAGCAGGCTGTCGAGGACGAGATCGGGGTGGCCGTCGCCGTTGAAGTCGGGGGCGGTCCGGCTGCCGTGGCCGGTGGGCACGGGGCGCGCTCGGGGCAGCGTGGAGGCGCGGTGGGGCGCGGCGGGACGCGCGTCGCCCGAGGGGGAGAGCAGCCCGCAGGAGCTGAGCAGGAGGGCCAGCCCGAGCCCCGCCGTCGCGGCGATCCGTCTTCCCATGCCGTATCCACCCCACCCGTAAGCCTGTTGTCGTGTCGTTGACCGCGGCCCGATGCTTCCCGGTGGCCCGCCGCCCCGCAATGCCCCCACCACGGGCGGCCGGAAAGGCCGGCGGCCGGCCCCCTCCGAGAGGGACCGGCCGCCGGCCGACGTTCCTGCCCGTGCGGTTACTTCACCGGCTCGGGCTCCGGGGTGTCTTCCTGCTCCGTCTCGCCTGCCGGGTCGACGGGGGTCTTGACGGAGTCCAGCAGCAGCTGGGCCACGTCGACGACCTGGACGGATTCCTTCGCCTTGCCGTCGTTCTTCTTGCCGTTGACCGAGTCGGTCAGCATCACGAGGCAGAAGGGGCAGGCCGTCGAGACGATGTCGGGGTTGAGCGACAGGGCCTCGTCGACGCGCTCGTTGTTGATGCGCTTGCCGATGCGCTCTTCCATCCACATCCGGGCACCGCCGGCGCCACAGCAGAAGCCGCGCTCCTTGTGGCGGTGCATCTCCTCGTTCCGCAGGCCCGGCACCTTGGCGATGATCTCGCGCGGCGGGGTGTAAACCTTGTTGTGGCGGCCCAGGTAGCAGGGGTCGTGGTAGGTGATCAGACCCTCGACCGGGGTGACGGGGGTGAGCTTGCCCTCGTCCACCAGGTGCTGGAGCAGCTGGGTGTGGTGGATGACCTCGTACTCGCCGCCCAGCTGCGGGTACTCGTTCGCGATGGTGTTGAAGCAGTGCGGGCAGGTCGCGACGATCTTCTTCGACGACTTCGGCTTCTTGGTCGACTCGTCCTCGTCGTCCTCGCCGAAGGCCGCGTTCAGGGTGGCGACGTTCTCGGCGCCGAGCTGCTGGAAGAGGAACTCGTTGCCGAGGCGTCGCGGCGAGTCACCGGTGCACTTCTCGTCACCGCCCATGATCGCGAACTTCACGCCCGCGATGTGCAGCAGCTCCGCGAAGGCCTTGGTGGTCTTCTTGGCGCGGTCCTCCAGGGCACCGGCGCAGCCGACCCAGTAGAGGTACTCGACCTCGGTGAGGTCCTCGACGTCCTGGCCGACGACCGGAACCTCGAAGTCGACCTCCTTGGTCCAGGCCAGACGCTGCTTCTTGGCCAGGCCCCAGGGGTTGCCCTTCTTCTCCAGGTTCTTGAGCATCGTGCCCGCCTCGGACGGGAACGAGGACTCGATCATGACCTGGTAGCGGCGCATGTCGACGATGTGGTCGATGTGCTCGATGTCGACCGGGCACTGCTCGACACAGGCGCCGCAGGTGGTGCAGGACCACAGGACGTCCGGGTCGATGACGCCGTTCTCTTCGAGGGTGCCGATCAGCGGGCGCTCGGCCTCGGCCAGCGCGGCCGCCGGGACGTCCTTGAGCTGCTCCTCGGTCGCCTGCTCGTTGCCCTCCATGTCCTTGCCGCCGCCGGCCAGCAGATACGGCGCCTTGGCGTGCGCGTGGTCGCGCAGCGACATGATCAGGAGCTTCGGGGAGAGCGGCTTGCCGGTGTTCCAGGCGGGGCACTGCGACTGGCAGCGGCCGCACTCGGTGCAGGTGGAGAAGTCGAGCAGGCCCTTCCAGGAGAAGTGCTCGACCTGGGAGACACCGAACTGGTCGTCCTCGCCCGGGTCCTCGAAGTCGATCGGCTTGCCCTCGCTGGTCATCGGCTGAAGCGCGCCGAGCGCCACGCCGCCGTCCGCCTCACGCTTGAACCAGATGTTGGGGAAGGCGAGGAAGCGGTGCCAGGCCACACCCATGTCGGTCTTGAGCGAGACCGTGATCATCCAGATGAAGGACGTCGCGATCTTGATGGCCGCGAAGAGGTAGGTGAGGTTCTGCACGGTGCCCAGGCTCATGCCCTTGAAGGCCACGACCAGGGGGTACGAGATGAAGTACGCCGGCTCGTAGTGGTCCACGCCGTGCTGGGCGCCCTCCAGGGCGTGCAGCGTCACGATGCAGAAGCCGACGATGAGGATGACGGTCTCGACGAAGTACGCCTGGCCGGTGTTGGAGCCCGCGAAGCGGGACTTGCGGCCCGCGTTGCCGGGCCGGCTCAGCTGCCGGATGACGATCAGGGCGATGATGCCCACGGTCGTCAGCGTGCCCATCGCCTCGACGTACATCTCCCACGGCAGCCAGTCGCCGATGAACGGGATCAGCCAGTCGGCCTGGAAGAGCTGGCCGATGGCGTTGACGATCGTCAGCAGCAGGGTGAGGAAGCCCACCGCCACGAACCAGTGCGCCACGCCGACGACGCCCCAGCGGTTCATGCGAGTGTGGCCGAGGAACTCCTTGGCCACCGTGACGGTCCGCTGGGCGGGCGCGTCGGTGCGGGTGCCCGCGGGCACCGGCCGGCCGAGTCGCATGTGGCGGTAGATCTGGAGCAGGGCGCGGCCGAACAGCGCCACGGCGACCGCGATGAGCACCAGCGACACGATGATCGCGGCGAGTTGCATGGGAGGCTCCTCGTACCTGCGAGAGCGGAAAACGGTGGGGACTACTAAGCAGTAACTTTTTTGGTCTGCCGCTGAGGTTACCCATTCTCCTCCGCCCCATGAAGCCGCCCGGCCGGTGATCTGTGTCGCGAAGGCAACCCTGTGTGGGGCCCCGGCGTCCTGCGGTGCAGCCGTGGTGACGATAAGCGCGATATAAAACTTGAGCGCGTCCGACTCAGGTCTGTTGACAGGTTTTCTTTGGTCCTGCACTCTTGAGCCTGTTCCACTCAAGTCAGCTGGAGGAATTGAAATGGCACGTGCGGTCGGCATCGACCTGGGCACGACGAACTCCGTCGTCAGTGTTCTCGAAGGCGGTGAGCCCACCGTCATCACCAACGCCGAGGGCGCCAGGACCACGCCGTCCGTTGTCGCCTTCGCCAAGAACGGCGAGGTGCTGGTCGGCGAGGTCGCCAAGCGTCAGGCGGTCACCAACGTCGACAGGACCATCCGGTCGGTCAAGCGCCACATGGGCACCGACTGGAAGATCGACATCGACGGCAAGGGCTTCAACCCGCAGCAGATGAGCGCCTTCATCCTGCAGAAGCTCAAGCGCGACGCCGAGGCGTACCTCGGTGAGAAGGTCGTCGACGCGGTCATCACCGTTCCGGCCTACTTCAACGACTCCGAGCGCCAGGCCACCAAGGAGGCCGGTGAGATCGCGGGCCTCAACGTCCTGCGGATCGTCAACGAGCCCACCGCGGCCGCCCTGGCCTACGGCCTGGAGAAGGACGACCAGACCATTCTGGTCTTCGACCTCGGTGGCGGCACCTTCGACGTCTCGCTCCTGGAGATCGGCGACGGCGTGGTCGAGGTGAAGGCCACCAACGGTGACAACCACCTCGGTGGTGACGACTGGGACCAGCGCGTCGTCGACTACCTGGTCAAGCAGTTCCAGAACGGCCACGGCGTCGACCTGGCCAAGGACAAGATGGCGCTCCAGCGCCTGCGCGAGGCCGCCGAGAAGGCGAAGATCGAGCTGTCGTCCTCCACCGAGACGACGATCAACCTTCCCTACATCACCGCCTCCGCCGAGGGCCCGCTGCACCTGGACGAGAAGCTCACGCGCTCGCAGTTCCAGCAGCTCACCTCGGACCTCCTGGACCGCTGCAAGACGCCGTTCCACAACGTGATCAAGGACGCGGGTATCAACCTGTCCGAGATCGACCACGTGGTCCTGGTCGGCGGCTCCACCCGTATGCCCGCCGTCGCCGAGCTCGTCAAGGAGCTGACCGGCGGCAAGGACGCCAACAAGGGCGTCAACCCGGACGAGGTCGTCGCCATCGGCGCCACCCTCCAGGCCGGTGTGCTCAAGGGTGAGGTCAAGGACGTCCTCCTGCTGGACGTCACCCCGCTGTCCCTCGGTATCGAGACCAAGGGCGGCATCATGACCAAGCTCATCGAGCGCAACACCACGATCCCGACCAAGCGCTCCGAGATCTTCACGACGGCCGAGGACAACCAGCCGTCCGTGCAGATCCAGGTCTACCAGGGCGAGCGCGAGATCGCGGCGTACAACAAGAAGCTCGGGATGTTCGAGCTGACCGGTCTGCCGCCGGCCCCCCGCGGGGTCCCGCAGATCGAGGTCTCCTTCGACATCGACGCCAACGGCATCATGCACGTGACCGCGAAGGACCTGGGCACGGGCAAGGAGCAGAAGATGACCGTCACCGGCGGCTCCTCGCTGCCGAAGGACGAGGTCGACCGGATGCGCCAGGAGGCCGAGCAGTACGCGGACGAGGACACCAAGCGCCGCGAGGCCGCCGAGACCCGCAACCAGGCCGAGCAGCTCGTCTACCAGACCGAGAAGTTCCTCAAGGACAACGAGGAGAAGGTCCCGGGCGAGGTCAAGACCGAGGTCGAGGAAGCCCTCACCGAGCTGAAGGAAAAGCTCAAGGGCGAGGACACCGCGGAGATCCGCACCGCCACCGAGAAGGTCGCGGCCGTCTCCCAGAAGCTGGGTCAGGCCATGTACGCCGACGCCCAGGGTGCGGCCGGCGCCGAGGGCGCCGCCGGTGCCGAGGGCGCCGAGCAGGCCAAGGCCGATGACGACGTCGTGGACGCCGAGATCGTCGACGACGAGAAGCCGAAGAAGGATGGTGCCGCGTGACGGAGGAGACCCCGGGCTTCGATGAGAAGCCCGACGTCCCTTCCGACGCCGCTCCCGAAGACGCGGCGCAGGCCGAGTCCGCCGACAAGGCGGGCTCGGCCCCGGCCGGGGACGTAACGGACATAGCGCTCCAGGCGCAGCTGGACCAGGTGCGTACGGCGCTCAACGAGCGCACGACGGACCTCCAGCGGCTCCAGGCGGAGTACCAGAACTACCGCCGTCGGGTGGAGCGGGACCGGGTCACGGTCAAGGAGATCGCCGCGGCGAACCTCCTGTCCGAGCTCCTTCCCACCCTCGACGACATCGGCCGCGCCCGCGAGCACGGCGAACTGGTCGGCGGCTTCAAGTCGGTGGCCGAGTCGCTGGAGACCGTGGTCGCCAAGCTCGGTTTGCAGCAGTTCGGCAAGGAGGGCGAGCCCTTCGACCCGACGATCCACGAGGCACTGATGCACTCGTACGCACCGGATGTCACCGAGACGACGTGCGTGGCGATCCTTCAGCCCGGGTATCGCATCGGTGAACGAACGATCCGCCCCGCGCGGGTCGCCGTCGCCGAGCCGCAGCCGGGTGCGCAGGGCACCAAGTCCGGATCCGATGACGAGGCCAAGGGTGCCAAGGCTTCGGACGAGGAGAGCGGTGGCCCGGAAGAGGGCTGACGTGAGGACAGAAACGAAAACCGCGCGGAAGGAGGGACGTCGGGGATGAGTACCAAGGACTTCGTCGAGAAGGACTACTACAAGGTCCTCGGCGTCCCGAAGGACGCCACCGAAGCGGAGATCAAGAAGGCGTACCGCAAGCTCGCCCGCGAGTTCCACCCGGACGCCAACAAGGGCGACGCCAAGGCCGAGGAGCGCTTCAAGGAGATCTCCGAGGCGAACGACGTCCTGGGCGACGCCAAACGCCGCAAGGAGTACGACGAGGCGCGCACGCTGTTCGGCAACGGCGGCTACCGGCCGGGGCCGGGCGGCGGCGGCAGCTTCAACTTCGACCTGGGCGACCTCTTCGGGGGCTCGCAGGGCCAGGGCGGCGGCGGAGGCTTCGGCGGCGGGCTCGGGGACGTCTTCGGCGGTCTGTTCAACCGCGGCGGCGCCGGTACCCGTACCCATGCGCGCCGGGGCCAGGACATCGAGTCCGAGGTGACGCTCAGCTTCACCGAGGCGGTCGACGGGGCCACGGTCCCGCTGCGGATGTCCAGCCAGGCGCCGTGCAAGGCGTGTTCCGGCACCGGCGACAAGAACGGCACCCCGCGGGTCTGCCCGACCTGCGTCGGCACCGGCCAGGTCAGCCGGGGCGCGGGTGGCGGCTTCTCGCTCACCGACCCGTGCGCCGACTGCAAGGGCCGGGGTCTGATCGCCCAGGACGCCTGCGACGTCTGCAAGGGCAGCGGGCGGGCGACCAGCGCGCGCACGATGCAGGTCCGCATCCCCGCGGGCGTCTCCGACGGGCAGCGCATCCGGCTGCGCGGCAAGGGCGCCCCGGGCGAGCAGGGCGGCCCGGCGGGCGATCTGTATGTGGTCGTGCATGTCGACGCCCACCCGGTCTTCGGCCGCAAGGGCGACAACCTCACCATCACCGTGCCGGTCACCTTCCCGGAGGCCGCGCTCGGCGGGGAGGTCAAGGTGCCGACACTGGGCGGTCCGCCGGTGACGCTGAAGCTGCCGGCCGGCACCCCCAACGGACGCACCATGCGGGCCCGTGGCAAGGGTGCGGCCCGTAAGGACGGCACACGGGGGGATCTGCTGGTCACCATAGAGGTGCTGGTCCCCGGTGACCTCAGCGACAAGGCGAAGGAGTCGCTGGAGTCCTATCGCGAGGCGACCGCGGGGCAGGACCCGCGGGCGGAGCTGTTCCAGGCCGCGAAGGGAGCTTGAGATGGACAGCCGGGGCGGGCAGCGTCGTAACCCCTATGAACTGACCGATGAGTCGCCGGTGTACGTCATCTCCGTCGCGGCTCAGCTCTCCGGCCTGCATCCGCAGACCCTTCGGCAATACGACCGGCTGGGGCTGGTCTCGCCCGACCGCACGGCCGGGCGGGGCCGCCGCTATTCGGCCCGGGACATCGAACTGCTCCGTACGGTGCAGCAGTTGTCCCAGGACGAGGGCATCAACCTCGCCGGCATCAAGCGCATCATCGAGCTGGAGAACCAGGTCACGGCCCTACAGCAGCGGGTCGTCGAGCTCCAGGGCGCCCTGGAGGGCGCGGCCAGCGCGATGCAGCAGCGGGAGGCGGCGGTGCACGCCTCCTATCGGCGCGATCTGGTGCCGTATCAGGATGTGCAGCAGACCAGCGCGCTGGTGGTCTGGCGTCCCAAGCGGCCGGAGTGACGGCCGCGGCCGGGGCGCGGACGCCCGGCGCATGATGTGGAGAAGGGCCGGGGAGACCCGGCCCTTCGCGCGTTTCCGTGGGCAGCCGCGCGCTCCGGCCGCGGTCCGCTCAGCAGCCGTTGTATCCGGCCGTCGGCATCGACAGCCGCCGGTGCACCTGCGACTTCATCGCCAGGGTGTAGACCGGCTCATCGAGGTCGGCGGTCTCCAGTCGGACGCCGGCCGCGGCGCACCGTTTGGTGAACTCGTCCGCGCCGGCGATGGCGTTCTCCAGCGCCCGGCGGTTGGGCGCCACGAACACATCGACCAGGCCCTCTTCGACGTCACGCCACAGCGCGCTGTGGTCGGCGCGCAGCTGGTGCAGGCTGAGCTGGCAGGTCAGGTGGTAGTCACGGGCCGCCGCCCACTGCTTGCACATGTCGTGCTGGCTGCGGTCGTCGACCAGGAACGGATCCTCGTCCAGCTCGGACAGCGGCATCAGGCAGGCGATCGCCGTGACTCGGACCGAGTTCATCGTGCCCTCCGGGGCGTGGCGACTGTGGGGGCGACGATACCCCCGCGAGCGGCCCGTGGAGGAGGGGCTGTACCGGGCGGCGAGGCATAGCCGCAGGCGTGGCAGATCTTCCAGCCGTCCTGATTGACCGCGAGCTGGCCGCCACAGCGCGGGCAGAGCTCGGCGTGCGGATGCGGCCGGGCGGGGGAGGGACGGCGCGGAACGGTCGTCACCTTGCACACTGCCGACGCCATACGGCCTCCAGCTGCTGTCTTTTGCAGGGGACAGGTCCGATGTCGTCCGTGATTGCGCGGAGCTGTTCGGTTCCCGTCGCTCTTGAGTACCAGGTGGGTGGCCCGGAGCGGATCCGGAGGGGCCGTTTCCGGCCAGCGGGCCGGAGGCGACCGCGTGGGAGGGGAGCGGCTCTCGGGCCGGCGCTCAGGCCCGGCCCATCGCCTTGGTGACCGCGATCTCGATCATGACGCGGTCGGGGTTGGGCGTCGGCGTCCGGCCGTACCGCTCGGCGTACCGGCGCACCGCGTCGGCCACCGACTCGGCGTCCGTACGCACCCGGGCCCGGCCCTCCAGCGTCGCCCAGCGCCCCTTGTCGACCTGGCACACGGCGACGGTGGCACCGTCCGCCCCGGCGGCGAGGATGTTCTTGACCTTGGCACTGTCCTTGCGGGTGATGATCCGCGCGATCCGCTGCCCGGCGTCGTAGGTGACGCCCACGGGAACCACATGGGGCGTCCCGTCCGTACGCAGCGTGGTGAGGGTCGGCATCAGATACTCGCCCCAGAAGGCGAGGTACTCCGGGCTGAGGGCACTGAGGTCATGGGCCATGGGAGCCAGAGTAGTTCGGGGCCCGGAACTCAGAGGAAGTCGGCCGTTTCCAGGTCGAAGGAGAAGGGGGCGGGGAGGGGGAGGGGTTTGCCGAAGGGGGCGATGTGGGTGTTGAGGTAGTCCTCGCCCTCCGGCTCGCTGAACAGTGTGACCGCCGACTTGTCACGGTCGACCAGGAGATAGAGCGGAATGCCGGCGCGGGCGTAGCCATGGCGCTTGGCGACACGGTCCTTGTGGGGCTTGCTCGACGTCACCTCGACGACCATGGCAACGCCGTCGCTGGGCATCCAGGGAGGGGCGCCGCGGAAGAGACGCAGCGCGCGTGGGGCGATGGTGGCGTCGGGGATCACGTGGTCCGCGGGCTGGCCCGCCGCGTGGGAGAGGACGAGTCCTTTGTGCCCCGAGAACTGCATGGCAGTCGCAGACATCCGCATCACCTGCTCGAAGACGAGACTCAGGTAGTCCTCGTGGTCGCCATCCGGCGGCGGTGTCACAGCGATCTCCCCCTCGATGAGCTCGGCCCGGAAACCTGTCGGGGTCTCCAGCGCCAGAAAGCCTTCCAGGAGGATGTCGTCCTGCGTGGGCATCGGCTCGTGTGCCATAGCCGTCATGCTGCACCTCCTTGTGGTCGAAGGCCAGTGTCGGCGGGTGGCGCGGGCGCCGGGGGGGCGATCGGCCCTGATTCCCTCGCACGAGTGAGCGAGGAGCGGGCGAGGGGGCTCGCTTCCGCAGCATTGAGTGGAATAGACTCAACTTATCGCACGTTGGTATGTGCAGGATGTGCCGGAGTGGGTCCAAGACTGGGCACTGAGGCCGGGCAGGACGAGTCGAGGAGGATCGCGAGGACGTGGACGCCGAGCTGACCAACAAGAGCCGGGAGGCACTGAGCGCCGCCAATGAGCGGGCGGTCACCTCCGGGCACGCGGACATGACGTCCGCGCATCTCCTGCTCGCGCTGCTGGCCGGGCAGGACAACGAGAACATCATGGACCTGCTGGCCGACGTCGAGGCGGATGCCGCGGCGCTGCGCAACGGGGCCGAGCGTCAGCTGGCCGCGCTGCCCAGCGTGCAGGGCTCGACGGTCGCACCGCCGCAGCCGGACCGCGATCTGCTCTCCGCCATCGCCGACGCCACCCAGCGCGCCAAGGAGCTCGGTGACGCGTACGTCTCCACCGAGCACCTCCTCATCGGCATCGCCGCCAAGGGCGGGCGCACCGGCGAGCTGCTGGAGCAGCAGGGCGCCTCCGCCAAGAAGCTGCTGGCCGCGTTCGAGGCGAACCGCGGCGGGCAGCGGGTGACCAACGCCGACCCGGAGGGCACGTACAAGGCGCTGGAGAAGTTCGGTACGGACTTCACCGCGGCCGCCCGCGAGGGCAAGCTCGACCCGGTCATCGGCCGGGACCACGAGATCCGCCGCGTGGTGCAGGTGCTCTCCCGCCGCACGAAGAACAACCCGGTGCTGATCGGTGAGCCGGGCGTCGGCAAGACCGCCGTCGTCGAGGGGCTGGCGCAGCGGATCGTCAAGGGCGATGTGCCCGAGTCGCTGCGCAACAAGCGGCTGGTCGCGCTGGACCTGGGGGCGATGGTCGCGGGCGCCAAGTACCGCGGTGAGTTCGAGGAGCGGCTGAAGACCGTCCTGGCGGAGATCAAGTCCAGCGAGGGCCAGATCATCACCTTCATCGACGAGCTGCACACCGTCGTCGGCGCGGGCGCCGGCGGCGACTCGTCCATGGACGCCGGCAACATGCTCAAGCCGATGCTGGCCCGCGGTGAGCTGCGGATGGTCGGCGCGACGACGCTGGACGAGTACCGCGAGCGGATCGAGAAGGACCCGGCGCTGGAGCGCCGCTTCCAGCAGGTGCTGGTCGCCGAGCCGACCGTCGAGGACACGGTGGCGATCCTGCGCGGGCTCAAGGGCCGCTACGAGGCCCACCACAAGGTGCAGATCGCGGACTCCGCGCTGGTCGCCGCGGCCTCGCTCTCCGACCGCTACATCACCTCCCGCTTCCTGCCGGACAAGGCCATCGACCTGGTCGACGAGGCCGCCTCCCGCCTCCGTATGGAGATCGACTCCTCGCCCGTGGAGATCGACGAGCTCCAGCGCGCCGTGGACCGGCTGAAGATGGAGGAGCTGGCGCTCAAGAACGAGACCGACGCGGGCTCCGTCCAGCGGCTGGAGAAGCTGCGCAAGGACCTCGCCGACAAGGAGGAGGAGCTGCGCGGTCTGACCGCCCGCTGGGAGAAGGAGAAGCAGAGCCTCAACCGCGTCGGTGCGCTCAAGGAGAAGCTCGACGAGCTGCGCGGCCAGGCGGAGCGCGCCCAGCGCGACGGCGACTTCGACACCGCCTCCAAGCTGCTCTACGGCGAGATCCCGGGCGTGGAGCACGAGCTGGAGGAGGCGGCCGCCGCCGAGGCCGAGCAGGAGGCCTCCAAGGAGTCCATGGTCAAGGAGGAGGTCGGCCCCGACGACATCGCGGATGTGGTCGGCGCCTGGACCGGTATCCCGGCCGGCCGCCTCCTGGAGGGCGAGACCCAGAAGCTGCTGCGTATGGAGGAGGAGCTCGGCAAGCGGCTGATCGGCCAGACCGAGGCCGTCCGCTCCGTCTCCGACGCCGTACGCCGTACCCGGGCCGGGATCGCCGACCCGGACCGCCCCACCGGCTCGTTCCTCTTCCTCGGCCCGACCGGCGTCGGCAAGACCGAGCTGGCCAAGGCGCTCGCGGACTTCCTCTTCGACGACGAGCGGGCGATGGTCCGGATCGACATGTCGGAGTACGGCGAGAAGCACAGCGTCGCGCGGCTGGTCGGTGCGCCGCCCGGCTATGTCGGCTACGAGGAGGGCGGCCAGCTGACGGAGGCGGTCCGCCGCCGCCCCTACTCCGTCATCCTGCTGGACGAGGTGGAGAAGGCCCACCACGAGGTCTTCGACATCCTGCTCCAGGTCCTCGACGACGGCCGGCTCACGGACGGCCAGGGCCGCACCGTCGACTTCCGCAACACCATCCTCATCCTGACCTCCAACCTCGGGTCGAATTTCCTGATGGACCCGCTGCTCAAGGAGGAGCAGAAGAAGGAGAAGGTGCTGGAGACCGTGCGGACCGCCTTCCGGCCCGAGTTCCTCAACCGGCTCGACGACGTGGTGGTCTTCCACCCGCTCGGCACGGACCAGCTCCAGCGGATCGCCCGTATCCAGCTCGGCCATCTCCAGCGCCGTCTCGGCGACCGCCGGCTGACGCTGGACGTCACCGACCGCGCCCTGACCTGGCTCGCCTGGCTCGGCCAGGAACCGGTGGCCGACGCCCCCGCCCCGGACCTGTCCTACGGCGCCCGGCCACTGCGCCGCCTGATCCAGACGTCCATCGGCGACCAGCTCGCCCGCGCCATCCTGGCGGGCGAGGTGCTGGAGGGGGACACCGTGCGGGTGGACGTGGACGGCGATCAGCTGTCGGTGGAGGCGGCCGGGAGGCCCGCGGGCTGACCGCCGCCGTGTCCCGCTGCCGGCCCGCCCGCCCCGGGGCCGACCAACGCCGTGTCTCCTGCTGCCGGCCCGCCCGGCAGATCGTTGCCCCGGGCGACACCTTGCCCGCATCCTCCCCGTCCGGGTTGCCACGACGGGGCGGATGTGGGGGAGGATGGCAGAGACCATACGAAGGGAATTCCACGGTGAGCATCGACCCGTCCTCGATTCCGAATTTCGGGGGCCAGCCCGAACCCGAGCCGTCGGGGCCTGATGGTCCCGTCGTGCCAGACCAGGACCTGGTCAAGCAGCTCCTCGACCAGATGGAGCTGAAGTACGTAGTCGACGAGGAGGGTGACCTCGCCGCCCCGTGGGAGCAGTTCCGCACGTACTTCATGTTCCGGGGCGAGGAGGAGCAGCAGATCTTCTCCGTCCGTACGTTCTATGACCGCGCCCACGGCATCGACGAGAAGTCGAAGCTGCTGGAGGCGATCGACGACTGGAACCGCCGGACGCTGTGGCCCAAGGCCTACACCCACACCCATGACGACGGCACGGTCCGTCTGATCGGTGAGGCATCGATGCTGATCGGCACCGGTGTCTCGCTCGAACACTTTGTGTCGAGCACGGTCAGCTGGGTCCGCGCCTCCATCGAATTCGACAAGTGGATCGTCGAGCAGCTCGGCCTGGAAGCCGAGATCGAAGGCGACTCCGACAAGAAGCCGGGTGACGACGAGGCCTGAGCCCCGTCCGTCCCACACCCACCCTGCTGCGCGGGCCCCGGAGCTTGATGGCTCCGGGGCCCGCGTCTGTCTGTGCGGGGGCGACGGGGGCGCGGCTCGCGCTTCAGGGCCGGGGGCGGCGCCGCCCCCGGCCGTCACAGGCGCTTCAAGCGGTCCGCTGCTTCCTGGAGGACCTCGGTGCCCTTGCAGAAAGCGAACCGCACATACGGCGCGCCTTCCTCCTTGTGGTCGTAGAAGACGGCGTTGGGGATGGCGACGACGCCGGCGCGTTCGGGGAGGGTGCGGCAGAAGGCGAAGCCGTCGTCGTGGCCGAGAGGGCGGATATCGGTGGTGATGAAGTAGGTGCCGGCGGGGCGGAAGACCTGGAAGCCGGCGTCGGTGAGGCCGGTGGCGAGGATGTCGCGCTTGGTGCGCAGGTCTTCGCGCAGTTCCGTGAAGTAGCTGTCGGGGAGGGCGAGGGCCTCGGCGACGGCGTACTGGAAGGGGCCGGCGGAGACGTAGGTGAGGAACTGCTTGGCGGAGCGGACCGCGCTCACCAGTTCCGCCGTTGCGGTGACCCAGCCGACCTTCCAGCCGGTGAACGAGAAGGTCTTGCCCGCCGAGCCGATGGTGACGGTGCGCTCGCGCATCCCGGGGAACGACGCGAGCGGGAGGTGCTCGCCCTCGAACACGAGGTGTTCGTAGACCTCGTCGGTGATGACGAGGAGGTCGCGCTCGCAGGCGAGGCGGGCGATCTCGGCGAGCTCGTCGCGGGAGAGGACGGTGCCGGTGGGGTTGTGCGGGGTGTTGAGGAGGAGCAGGCGGGTTTTGTCGGTGACGGCGTCCCGCAGTTCGTCCAGGTCGAGGCGGTAGCTGCCGGACTCCGGGTCCGCGCGCAGGGTCACCGGGACGCGGCGGCCGCCCGCCAGCGCGATACCGGCGGCGTACGAGTCGTAGTACGGCTCCAGCGCGATGACCTCGTCGCCAGGCTCCAGCAGAGCCAGCAGAGCGGCCGCGAGGGCCTCGGTGGCGCCCGCGGTGATCAGGACCTCGGTGTCGGGGTCGTGGGAGAGGCCGAGCCGGCCGTAGAAGCGCTGCTGATGGGCGGCGACGGCGGTGCGCAGCTCGGGGATGCCGGGGCCGGGCGGGTACTGGTTGCCGCGGCCGTCGCGCAGCGCGCGCACCGCCGCCTCCCTGACCTCTTCCGGACCGTCGGCGTCGGGGAAGCCCTGGCCGAGGTTGATGGAGCCGGTCCGTACGGCGAGCGCCGACATCTCGGCGAAGATCGTGGTGCCGAATTCGGCGAGGCGGCGGTTGAGCAGCGGTCGGTCCATGGACGCCATCCTCCGCCGAACCTCTGGTCTTCCTCAACTGTGCTTTGAGACGCCGGGGCCGGGGCATCAGCCCCGCACAACGGAATGAGACGGCCGCCGACGACGGCGGCCAACGGTGCCGGACGGCGCCGGAACGGCGCACCGGGCGCCGGACGGAGCGGATGCCTCGCTTCGGGGGAAGGAAGGAGTGTGAGGCATATGGGGATTGTGGTTTTCGTAGTGATCTGCGCGGGAGTGATCGGGCTGGTGGCCCTGGCCTCGCGGAGCGGTTCGGGTGGCGGGCGCGGGAGCGGACGGGGCTCCGGCGGCAACAGCGGCGGCAGCTGGTGGGCCGGCGGTGACGGGGGTTCGGGCGGCGGCCACCACCACGGTGGGCACCACGGCGGATGCGGCGGCGGATCCTCCTGTGGCGGGTCCTCCTGCGGTGGCGGCGGTGGCGGTGGCGGCTGCGGTGGTGGCGGTGGCGGCGGCTCCTGAGCCGAGGGCGCACCGCGCCAACTCCATATGTGCGGATGGCTAGTTGCTTGTCGCATATGCGCCCGGTGGGTGCTGGTCGAAGGGCCAACACCCGCCGGGCGCTTGGTCGTTGAACAACTGAACTGCAAGGCCCCCGAGCGGATGGAAAGCCGGAGAAGATGGGTAAAAGCGCTGTGGGCGACGGGGCTTTCATGATTCCCTCTCCCCAGAGAATCCCCCACGTTCTCCGACCCCACGTGGGCACGAGCCGGCAGGCAGACGTACATTCCTGATCCTCTTCGGGCGGGCCGGCCCACCATTCCACTGCGTGCTTGCGGAGCCGACCCATGCTCACCACTTTGACGACGGCGTACACCGATACCCGTGCCTCCGACCTGGCCTGGGCGCTGGGCAGGGACCCCCTGCCCGCCCTCGCCGTACTCGATCTCCAACTCCAGGACGCCCAGGTGCAGTTGAGGCTGCTCGGCGCCTCTCACCAGGTGCTTCTGGAGGAGGAGCACGGCACCTGTTCCGAAACGGTCGCCTGTATGCCGGGCAGCAGCACACCGCTGCCGCTCGGGGTGGCGAAGCGGCTGGGGGACTGGGAGTACGAATTCGCCGCCCATGTGGAGACCCTCTCGCGCGGCTCGTTCGCCGGGCGGGCACAGGAGCTGCTCGCGCTGGTGGCCGAGCATCCGCACGGGCTCGCCGGCACGTTCCCCGGCTCGCCGCACGCCTTCACCGCGATGCTGGCGCAGCGTCAGCAGGGGCAGGTGCGCTGGCGGACCTGGCACGCGTATCCGCAGGAGGGCCGCCTGGTGGCCACCCGTACCCGCGTGGGCGTACGGGCGAGGGTCGCGGTGGTCTAGCGGGGCCGGTCGCTGGTGACCGGTCCGGCCGGCCGGAGGGCGTGGGGTGGTGTGTGGTGCGAGGGGCGCGGAAGCTGTGCGCCGGGGGTGTGGAGGTCCGGGAGGGCGCGGACGGTGCGGCGCGCGCGGCCTGTGTGGTGCGGTGTGCCCTCGCGCCCCACGCTTCGTCAACGCCCCGTCCGAGGGGTGTGGAGCCCATGAGGTCTACTCGTGTGGGTGACGGAGCGCCACAGAATCGTCACGTAGCGTTCATTTTATGATCGACCCGCCAGAGTCCGCCCGCGTCGGCGCTCCCGGCCCGCCGGACGTCATGATGCCGGCGCGACTGCCCGTGCCGGCCGGGCTCGGCCGGCTGCTCGTCCTCGCCGTCGTCTTCGTCTGCGCCGCCTGCGGTCTGGTCTACGAACTCGAACTGGTCGCCCTGGCCACGTACTTGGTGGGCGACTCCGTCACCCAGGCGTCGGTCGTGCTGTCCGTCATGGTCTTCGCGATGGGGGTCGGCGCGCTGCTCGCCAAGCGGCTGCGCTGCCGGGCGGCGGTCGGCTTCGGCGCGGTGGAGGCCGGTCTCGCGCTGGTCGGCGGCACCTCCGCGATGGCGCTCTACGCGTGCTTCGCCTGGTTCGGGCAGTCCCGCTCCGCGCTGGTCGGCTTCTCCCTGGCCATCGGCATCCTGATCGGCGCCGAGGTACCGCTGCTGATGACGCTGATCCAGCGGGTGCGCCGGCAGGACGCGGGCGGCGCGGTGGCCGATCTCTTCGCCGCGGACTATGTCGGCGCGCTCGTCGGCGGGCTGGCCTTTCCGTTTCTGCTGCTGCCGGGCTTCGGCCAGCTGACCGGTGCGCTGCTCACCGGCGCCGTCAACGCGGTGGCCGGCGCCGTGCTGGTGCTGTGGCTGTTCCGCCGCGATCTCAGCGCCCGTGCCCGCTGGGCGCTCTTCGGCGCCAATGCCCTGGTCCTCGCGCTGCTCGCCGCGGGCGTGGTGCTGGCCACGCCGTTCGAACGGGCTGCCCGGCTGGCGGTGTACGGCTCCTCGGCCCGGGTCGCGGTGCAGACCGGCGTCCAGGAAGTGGTGATGACCGGCGGGACGGGCGCCGGAGCCGGTGCGGGGCACGGGAGGAAAGGTTCCGGCGGACCGCTGGCGCTGTATCTCGACGGCCGGCTCCGCGTCAGCGCCGAGAACGAGTTCCGCTATCACGAGGCGCTGGTGCACCCGGCGATGGCGGGCGGCCCGCACGGCCGGGTGCTGGTGCTCGGCGGCGGCGACGGCCTCGCGGTGCGCGAGATCCTCCGCTACCGCGCGGTCCGCTCGGTGACCGTCGTCGAACTCGACCCCGGCGTACTGCGGTTGGCGCGCACCGACCCCGGCCTCACCCGCCTCAACCGGCACTCGCTCGCCGACCCCCGGGTGCGCACGGTGACCGACGACGCCTTCGACTGGCTGCGGCAGCAGGGCGTCCGCGGCCCCGGCCACCGGACGGCGCCGTACGACGTCATCGTCTCCGATCTTCCCGACCCCGGGATCACCGCCTGCACCAAGCTCTACTCGCAGGAGTTCTACGGCCTGGCGGCGCAGTTGCTGGCCCGCGACGGGCGGCTGGTGGTGCACGCCGGGCCGCCGGTCGAGCGCGGGCGTCTGTACTGGACGGTGGAGTCGACGGTCCGGTCGGTGGGCCTGGCGACGGTGCCGTACCGGCAGTCCGGCCGGCCCGCGGCCTTCTCCGGCGGCCCGGACCGCTCGGCGGGCGCCGTACCGCCCGAGGACGCTCCCCCGGCTGACGCCGGCCCGGCCGCCGCGGCGCCGTCCGGGACCCGGTACTGGGGCTTCGTGCTGGCCGCGCGGCACCGTCCGGCGTTCGGTCTGGCCCCGGACGCTCCGCCGCTGGCCGGTCTCAGCGCCGGGGAACTGCGGGCCGGCCGGCGGGCGGAGATCCGTGAGCGGAGGGCCGGGCTGCCGGCGTCGACGCTGATGCATCCGCGGTATCAGGACTGAGCGGGCTCGGCGCGGGGCGGCGTCCGGTCGGCGCGCGTCCGCAGCGGGCCGCGGGCGGGGGGCAGCGGCGGGGCGGGTTCCGGCCCGGTGTCAGAAAGTTCCGCGTGGGCGGGCACGGGTTCGCGGGCGCTGGGTAGGCTCCCATGTCATGGAGCATGAGGTGTACGTTCCGTTTCCCGTCGGGACCGTGCGGCAGGCGCTCACCGAGCCGGAGCGGGTGGCGCGCTGTGTCCCCGGAGTCCAGCTCGACGCCGATGCGGCCCCCGGGTGTCCGGAGGGCCGGCTGCGACTGCGTATCGGAAGCTCCACCATCACGTATCGCGGCACGCTGACGGTCGGCGCCGCCGCGGACGACGGCACCGGTGACGACGGTGCGGCCGCGGTGACCGTCGAGGCGAAGGGCACCGAGGCGCGGGGCGACGGGGCGGTCGCGCTCACCCTCGCCGTACGGCTCTCCCCGGCCACCGAGCCCGGCCCCGGTACGGCGTTGCGCTGCTCCGGCACGGTCCACCGCGACGGCCGGCTCGCCGAGGCCACCGACCGGTCCGCCGCCTCCGTCGGCCGCCGGCTGCTGGACCGCTTCGCGGAGAACCTGGCGGCGGACCTGCGGCGGCGGCCGGTGGCCGACGAGGCCGGCCCGGCCGATGACGCCGGAGCGGTCGACGACGGTGGATCGGACGACGCCGCCGCACCGGCCGGTGACGCCCAGGACGCGGCCGGGTCGCGGGTGTTCGACACCGAGGTGCCGCCGCCGTCCCTCGACCCGGGCAGCGACGAGGACGACGGCGAGACGGCGGATCCCGATGCCGCGGACGAGGCGGGCGAGGACCTCGACGCCGTCGAGGCGGCGGACGCGTTCTCCGCGGCGCACCCCGAGCACGCCTACGGCGACGAGGCGGACCGGCTCGCCCCCGCCGAGGCCGCGCACGCCCGTCGCACGATGATCGGCCGCAGCGCGGAAGAGGTCGACCACGCCCCGCCGCGCGGCCGGTACGCGCCGGTGCCCGCGCCCGAGTCGAACGGCACCTCGGTGACCCTGCGCTGGGCGGCGCCCGCGGCCGCGGTGGTGCTGGCATCCGCGGTGGTCGTCGGCCGGGTGCTGCGCCGGCGCCGCTGACCCGGGGCCGCGGCCCACCGTGGCCGTGGCCCGTACGGCGTCCCACGCTGCGCGCGGTGCCTCGCTAGGCTCGGTCCCGTGAGCACCGACAACACCACGCAGGGCACGGCGCGGACGCAGACGCCGGAGGGCGTGCGACTGGCCGCCGGAGACACCGAACTGACCGTCCGGCCGGACCTCGGCTGCCGGATCGCGAGCCTGCGCATCGGCGGTACGGAGCTGCTGCGGCAGGGCCCCCGATACGGCTGTTTCCCGATGGTGCCGTGGTGCGGCCGGCTCGCCCACGGGGAGTTCCGCAACGGCGGCGAGCTCCACCGGATGCCGCTCAACGCCGCGCCGCACGCCATCCACGGCACCGGCCGCGACCTGCGCTGGCGCACGGTGCGGACGAGCGCCACGGAGGGCATCTTCACCTACGACCTCAAGGACCCGGCGGCGCCCTGGCCGTATCCGGGGCAGGTCACCCAGCTCGTCGAACTCGCCGAGGACGGCGGTTCGCTCACCCTCACCATGGGCGTCGAGGCGACCACCGACTCCTTCCCCGCGCAGGCCGGCTGGCACCCCTGGTTCCTGCGGAACCTCGGGGAGGGCGGCAAGGACGTCCACCTCGACTTCGGGCCCGAGTGGCAGGAGGAGCGGGGCGCGGACCATCTCCCGACCGGCCACCGGATCCCGCCGAAGCCGGGCCCCTGGGACGACTGCTTCGGGATGCCGCAGGGCGTGGCGGCCACGCTCACCTGGCCGGGCCGCCTGGAGCTGAAGATCACCAGCCGCGCCGAATGGGCCGTGGTCTACGACGAGCAGGAGGCCGCGGTCTGTGTCGAGCCGCAGACCGGCCCGCCGAACGGCCTCAACACCCTGCCGCGCCTGGTCACACCGATCGACCCGCTGGAGATCTCCATGACCTGGAGCTGGCGGAACCTGTCCCGGGGCACCGCCTAAGCTCGTGCACATGAGTGACGACGTGCGCGGCGAGCTGCTGCGCCAGATCAAGGACAAGGCCGTGGTGCACGGCAAGGTGACGCTTTCTTCCGGCAAGGAGGCCGACTACTACATCGACCTGCGCCGGATCACCCTGGACGGCGAGGCCGCGCCGCTGGTCGGTCAGCTGATGCTGGACATCACCGCCGACCTGGACTACGAGGCGGTCGGCGGGCTGACGCTCGGCGCCGACCCCGTCGCGACCTCGATGCTGCACGCCTCCGCGGCGCGCGGCGGCCGGCTGGACTCCTTCGTCGTCCGCAAGGCGCAGAAGGCGCACGGGATGCAGCGCCGTATCGAGGGCCCGGACATCAAGGGCCGCCGGGTCCTGATCGTCGAGGACACCTCCACCACCGGTGGCTCGCCGCTGACCGCCGTCGAGGCGGCGCGTGAGGCGGGCGCCGAGGTCGTTGCGGTGGCAACGATCGTCGACCGCGGTGCCGCCCCGGCCATCGCCGAGGCCGGGCTGCCCTATATCACGGGCTACCAGCTGGGCGACCTCGGCCTGGGCTGAGACCGGCGCGACAGCCGCACCGGAGAGGAGCCCTCCGCGCTGACCTGCGGCTTTGTCGAGGGGCAGTCGGTTTCACGTGAAACCGACTGCCCACGGAGTGGGACGGCCGGACAGGCAATGTGGAGCGAAGGGCCTTGTCTGGGAAGATGTGCTCGGCGAAGTCCTCGCCCCCTGGTCAGGGCCCAGTACGCACACCCGCACACACAAGGAGCGGACAGATGCCCATCGCAACCCCCGAGGTCTACAACGAGATGCTCGACCGGGCGAAGGCAGGGAAGTTCGCCTACCCGGCCATCAACGTCACGTCGACGCAGACGCTGCACGCCGCGCTGCGCGGGTTCGCCGAGGCCGAGAGCGACGGCATCATCCAGATCTCCACCGGTGGTGCGGAGTTCCTGGGCGGCCAGTACAACAAGGACATGGTCACCGGTGCGGTGGCGCTCGCCGAGTTCGCGCACGTCGTCGCCGCGAAGTACGACATCACCGTCGCGCTGCACACCGACCACTGCCCCAAGGACAAGCTGGACGGCTACGTACGCCCGCTGCTGGACATCTCCGCGGAGCGCGTCGCCAAGGGCCAGAACCCGCTGTTCCAGTCCCACATGTGGGACGGCTCGGCCGAGAACCTGGCCGACAACCTGGCCATCGGCCAGGAGCTGCTGGCCAAGGCCGCCGCCGCCAAGATCATCCTTGAGGTCGAGATCACCCCGACCGGTGGCGAGGAGGACGGCGTCACCCACGAGATCAACGACGAGCTCTACACCACGGTCGATGACGCGCTGCGCACCGCCGAGGCGCTCGGCCTGGGCGAGAAGGGCCGCTACCTGCTCGCCGCCTCCTTCGGCAACGTCCACGGCGTCTACAAGCCGGGCAATGTCGTGCTCCGTCCCGAGCTGCTGAAGGACCTCCAGGAGGGCGTGGGTGCCAAGTACGGCAAGGCCGCCCCGTTCGACTTCGTCTTCCACGGCGGCTCCGGCTCCACCGAGCAGGAGATCGCCACCGCGCTGGAGAACGGCGTGGTCAAGATGAACCTGGACACCGACACCCAGTACGCCTTCACCCGCCCGGTCGCGGACCACATGTTCCGTAACTACGACGGTGTGCTGAAGGTCGACGGCGAGGTCGGCAACAAGAAGACCTACGACCCGCGCAGCTGGGGCAAGCTGGCCGAGGCCGGGATGGCCAAGCGGGTCACCGAGGCCTGCGCCAACCTGCGCTCCACCGGCACCAAGATCAAGTAACTGGCGGGCCGCACCGCCGGCCCCCGCGCACCAGGGCTCCGCATCCGTCCGGGATGCGGAGCCTTTGTGCGCCCGGCCGGCCGCAGGGCGGGCGAGCGGGCGCGGGGGCGGGCATGCTCGCGTTATGAGCGAACCGAGTGCGCCCGGCGCGGTCCGGCTGGCCTCGGCACAGGGCCGGTGGGTGCTGCTGACGGCCGTGCTGGGGTCCGGCATGGCGCTGCTCGACGGCACGGTCGTCAATGTCGCCCTGCCCCGGATCGGCGAGGACCTCAACGCGGATCTGGCGGTCCTCCAGTGGACCGTCACCGCCTACCTGCTCACCCTCTCCTCGCTGATCCTGCTGGGCGGTGCGCTCGGCGACCGTTTCGGCCGGCGCCGGGTCTTCGTGATCGGCGTGGTCTGGTTCGCCACCGCCTCGCTGCTGTGCGGGCTCGCACCGCATGCCTGGGTGCTGATCGCGGCCCGTGCGCTCCAGGGCGTCGGCGGGGCGCTGCTCACGCCCGGTTCGCTGGCGCTGATCCAGGCCGTGCTCCACCCCGACGACCGGGCCCGCGGGGTCGGCGCCTGGTCGGGGCTCGGCGGGGTGGCCGCGGCGGTGGGTCCGTTCATCGGCGGCTGGCTGGTGGACGGCGCCGGATGGCGCTGGGTGTTCTTCCTGAATGTGCCGCTGGCCGCGGTGTGCGTCCCGGTGGCGCTGCGGCACGTACCCGAGACCCGGGAGCGCGGCGCGCGCGGGCGCCGTGGCTTCGACGTACTGGGCGCGGTGCTGGGAGCGCTGGCGCTGGCCGGGGTGACCTACGCACTGATCGCCGCACCGAACGGGGGCGCCGGGCTCGGCGTGCTGCTTCCCGCGGTGGCCGGGGTGCTGCTCGGCGTGCTCTTCGTGCAGGTCGAACGGCGCCGGGCCGATCCGATGCTGCCGCCCGCCATCTTCCGTATCCGCCAGTTCTCCGCCGTGAACGCGGTGACGGTCTGTGTCTACGCCGCCTTCAGCGGCTTCTTCTTCCTGTCCGTGCTCCAGCTCCAGGTCGTGGTGGGGTACTCGGCCCTTCAGGCCGGTACCGCGCTGCTGCCCACCACCGTGCTGATGCTGCTGCTCTCCGCCCGCTCCGGAGAACTGGGCCAGCGCACCGGCCCGCGGCTCCCGCTCACCGTCGGACCGCTCCTGTGTGCCGCGGGCCTGCTGCTGATGATGCGCGTGGGCCGGGGCGCGTCCTACTTCGCCGATGTGCTGCCCGCGCTGGTGGTGCTGGGCGCGGGAATGGTGACCCTGGTCGCCCCGCTCACCGCGACCGTGCTGGCGTCGGTGGACGTGAACCGGGCGGGCCTGGCCAGCGGCATCAACAACGCGGCGGCACGGGCCGCGGGCCTGATGGCGGTCGCGGCGCTCCCCCTCCTCGCAGGCTTCGGCCCCGAGGCCTACCGCTCCCCGGACGCCTTCGCCGCCGCCTTCCTCCGCGCCATGCCCCTGTGCGCCGGCGTCCTGGTGGCCGGCGCACTGATCGCCTGGCTCACCGTACGCACCGACGCCCTACGCCCCGAACCAGGCGCCGAAGAACCGTGCCACGCCAAAACGACCTACCACTGCGGCGTCACAGCACCCCCACTGGACCCGGGCGAGGCACGGGACAGCGACGCACAGCGCGAACCCGAGAGATAACGCCCACCCCCACCCACCTTCCCCCACCCACCCACGGGAGGGGACGGGCCGGAGGGGCAGGGTGTCCGGACGTAAAGCGAAGCAGTCCGGACACCCTGCCCCGGAGGCCCGTCACCGCACCCACAGCCCCGCGCAGCGGACCCCGGCCCGCCGCCAGGCGAAACGGCGAGAAACCCCCACGGCGGGACAGCCAAAAACGTGGGCCGAAGGCAAAGCGCAGCGGAACGGCGGGACAGCCGAAAAACGTGCTCCGGGCCGCCCGCGCAGCGCACTGGCAAACTGGACCCATGCCCATTCACGAAAACCTCCTCGGGGGCCCGCCCCCGACCCATCTGCCCGACGATCCCGAGCCCCGCGAACTGCTCGCCGCGGGCACGGCACCGTCCGATGTCGCCGCGAAGTACCCGACCTCGTCCCTGGCCTGGGCGCAGCTCGCGGACGACGCGTTCGAGGGAGGCCGGGTCGTCGAGTCGTACGCCTACGCCCGCACCGGCTACCACCGCGGCCTGGACTCGCTGCGCCGGGCCGGCTGGAAGGGCCACGGCCCGGTGCCCTTCGAGCACGAGCCCAACCGGGGCTTCCTCCGGGCGCTGCACGCCCTCGCCCGCGCCGCCCAGTCGATCGGCGAGCAGGACGAGTACGAGCGCTGCACGACCTTCCTGCGGGACTCCTCGCCGACCGCGGCCGACACCCTCTCCTGACGGGCGGCCGACGGGCCCCGCGCCGGGGCCGTCCGCGCTCCCGCCGGGGAGCGCCCAGGTCAACGGGCCGGCCGTGATCGCGGCCGGCCCTTGCGCGGTCGCTGCCCAGCACCGATGATTTCAGTGGGCCGGGCCATCCCGCGCCCGAGGGGACCGGGGCTCCCGAGCCGACAAGGAAGGGGCGGACCGCTACCCGGTAGTTCGCACCTGAGGAGTCCCTCATGTCGCAGCCGTCTCCCATCGAACCCCCGGACCGCGGATCGACCGCACCCGCCGGGTGTCCCGTATCGGCCGGCACCGCCGAGTCGGACCCGCCGTTCGCCCCGGATCTGGGCATCGGCAGCAGCAGCACGACCCCGTACGAGGACTATGTCCAGGCGGGCGTCCTCACCCATCTACAGCACCCGCTCTCCGAAGACCCCGGCGAGATGGTCTTCCTGGTCACCACCCAGGTCATGGAGCTGTGGTTCACGGTCATCGTCCATGAGTGGCGTACCGCCGCCGAGGCGCTGCGCCGCGACGATCTGCCGGTGGCGATGGCGGCGCTGCGCCGCTCCGCGTACGAGCTGGAGGCGCTGAACGCCGCCTGGAAGCCGCTGGCCCGGCTGACCCCGGCGCAGTTCAACGCCTACCGCAGCGCGCTCGGCGAGGGCTCCGGCTTCCAGTCGGCGATGTACCGGCGGATGGAGTTCCTGCTGGGCGAGAAGTCCGCGTCCATGCTGGTGCCGCACCGGGGCGCGCCGAGGGAGCACGCCGAGCTGGCGAAGGCCCTCCAGGAGCCGAGCCTGTGGGACGAGGTGCTGCGGATGCTCGCCCGGCGCGGCTGGGCGGTCCCCGAGGCCGTGCTGGAGCGGGACCCGGCGCTGCGTTACGAACCGGATCCGGCCGTCGAGGCCGTCTGGGCCGAGATCTACGCCGGTTCGCAGGAGTCCGAGCTGGTCCGGCTCGGCGAGGTGTTGACCGATGTGGGCGAGCTGGTCATGCGCTGGCGCAACGACCACCTGATCGCGACGTGGCGGGCGATGGGAGCGAAGATGGGTACCGGGGGTTCCGCGGGGGTGGCCTGGCTGGAGAAGCGGGCCCGCAAGAACGTCTTCCCCGAGCTGTGGACGGCGCGAAGCCATGTCTGAGACCCCCGAATTCCCCGAGGCCACCGGCCGCATCGAGCCCTCCGGGGACCGTGAACAGGCCGTGCGCGCCGCGGAGTTGGACGCCGCCGATCCGCTCGCCGCGGTTCGCGAACGCTTCGTCCTGGACCCCGCGCCCGATCACGCGTCCGGCGACACGGACGTCTACCTGGACGGCAACTCCCTCGGGGTGCTGCCCCGCGGGGTCGCCGACCGCATAGCCGATGTCATCACCCGCGAATGGGGCCGGCTGCGGATCCGTTCCTGGAACGAGTCCGGCTGGTGGACCGCGCCCGAGCGGATCGGCGACAAGATCGCCCCGCTGATCGGGGCGGGTCCGGGCCGGGTGGTGGTCGGCGACTCGACCAGCGTCAACATCTTCAAGGCCGTGATCGGCGGCGTCCGGATGGCCGGCAAGGGCTGCACGGAGATCCTCGTCGATGCCACCACGTTCCCGACCGACGGCTATATCGCCCGCTCCGCGGCCCGGATGACCGGCCTCGCGGTACGCCCGGTCGAGCCCGCGCGGATCGCCGACGAGGTCACCGAGCGGACCGCGCTGGCGCTGGTCAACCACGTCGACTACCGCACCGGCCGGCTCAACGACCTGCCCGGCATCACGCACGCGCTGCACTCCGCGGGCGCGCTCGCCGTCTGGGACCTGTGCCACAGTGCCGGTGCGCTGCCGGTCGGCCTCGATGCGCACCATGTCGATCTCGCCGTCGGCTGTACGTACAAGTACCTCAACGGCGGCCCGGGTGCGCCCGCGTACCTCTACATCCGCGAGAGCCTCCAGGAGCGGTTCGAATCGCCGCTGCCGGGCTGGAACTCGCATGCCGAGCCGTTCGCCATGGACCCGTCCTACGAACCGGCCGACGGCATTCTGCGCGGCCGGGTCGGCACCCCCGACATCCTCTCGCTGCTCGCCCTGGAGGCGGCGCTGGAGGCCTGGGACGGGGTGGCCATCGAGGAGGTGCGCGCCAAGAGCCTCGCGCTGACCGACTTCTTCCTGGAGTGTGTGGCGGCCTATGTGCCGCCGGGCCGGGTGCGTTCCCTCACCCCGTCCGACCATCAGTGGCGCGGCAGCCAGGTGTCGCTGGCGTGCTCTCCCAAGCTCGCCGCGGACCGGCAGGGCGGCACCCCGCTCGCCGGCGAGGTGATGGACGAGCTGATCCGGCGCGGGGTGGTCGGCGACTTCCGCCACCCCGATGTGCTGCGCTTCGGCTTCACCCCGCTCTACACCTCCTTCGCGGACGCGGAGCGGGCGGCCCGGGTGCTCGGTGAGGTGCTGGGGGCGCTGCCGGATGTGGAGTCCGGGGCCGCCGGGTGAGGGTGGCGGACGAGGAACCGGCGCTGCTGGGGCTCGCCCCGGTGGCGCCGGACCGGACGGTGGCCTACGGGCCGCATCCGGACCAGATCGTCGACATCTACGAGCCGCGGGCGGGCGACGGCGGGCGGGCGGCCCGCGGCCCGCTGGTCGTCCTGCTGCACGGCGGGTTCTGGCGCGCGGCCTACGACCGGCGCCATCTCTCGCCGCTCGCCGCCGAGCTGGCCGGGCACGGGATGCCGGTCGCGCTGGCCGAGTACCGCAGGGTCGGCGCGGGCGGCGGGGCGCCGCAGACGTTCGAGGACGTCACGGCGGCCGTCGGGGCCGCCCACACGGCCCTGGCGAAGACCGCGGCGGACCCCGGCGTGGTCCTGGTCGGGCACTCCGCGGGCGGCCATCTCGCGCTGCTCGCCGCCGCCCGCCCCGGCACCCCGGTGACCCGCGTCCTCGCGGTCGCACCGGTCGCCGATCTCGCCCGCGCCCATGAGCTGGGGCTGAGCGACGGCGCGGTCGCCGAGCTGCTGGGCGACGCCCCCGGCCGCGCGGAACGCCTCGCCGCGGCCGACCCGGTGCGCCATCCGCCGTCGGGCATCCCGGTCACGATCCTGCACGGCACCGAGGACCCGGAGGTCCCGGTGGACCTCTCCCGCCGCTATGCCGCGCGGCATCCCGGCAGCACGGAGCTGCGCGAGCTGCCCGGCGTCGGCCACTACGCCCCCATCACTCCCGGCAGTCCCAGCTGTCACACACTTGTCGGTTGCCTGAGCTGACCATGTAGTACTTGAGGCGGATCCCCGCAGATCCCCACTGGTGGGGACGCCCGGGGGTCCGCCGTTGCTTACCGTTGTCAGCGTGAACGAGACGACCCAGACGCAGGGCTCCCTGCACTCGGAGGCACGGATAGCCCATGGCGTGCTGCACCGGCTGCGCCAGGACCTGTTCGTCGACGCCTTCGCCTTCCGCCCGCTGCCCCCACTGGAAGATGCCAAGATCTCCCGGTGGGTGCCGTGGCTGCCCGAGCGGCTGCGACGCTGGGCGCGCTGGCTGCCGCATGTGACCGTCGGCTTCTTCTCGGCTTTCGTCTTCCTGGTGGACCTGGCCAGCTCCGGCCCCGGACCGCTGCACGGCATGGTGGCCGCCGGCTTCTCCCTGCTGCTCGCCGTGCCGCCGATGCTCACCCTCTTCCGCCCGGTCGGCGCCTACTGGCTGTCGTTGGCCGCGTTCGTTGTGGGGGGGTTCGCCGAGGCGGACTCCCCGTACGCCAACCTCTTCTCGAACGGCGCCTTCACCACCCACGTCATCGTGATGGTCCTCGTGGTGCTGCGCACCCGGCCGCGGCTGGCCATGGAGATGTGGCTGGTCACCTTTGCCGTGGCGGCGGTCCTGACGGTACTCACCGGCGCGGACCCGGGCGATGTGCCGCCGGTGGCGGTCTTCTGCGGAGTGGTTCTGATCTCCGCCGCCGCGGTCCGTGCCTGGCGCGAGGAGCGCCAACAGGTCGTCAGGACGCAGACCGTCACCGAGGCGGAGCGCACCCGGCGCACGCTCCTGGAGGAGCGGGCCCTGATCGCCCGCGAGCTGCACGACGTGGTCGCCCACCACATGTCCGTCATCGCCATCCAGGCCGAGGCGGCGCCCTACCGCGTCAAGGACACCCCGCCCGAGCTCGCCACGTCCTTCGCGACGATCCGGGAGAACGCCGTCGCCGCGCTCGCCGAGCTGCGCCGCATCCTCGGCGTGGTGCGCTCCGCTGACCCGGACGCCTTCGCCGAGGCCGACCCGGAGGCCCCGCAGCCCAGCCTGGGCAACCTCGACTCGCTGCTCGACAGCGTCCGCGGCGCCGGGTTGGTCGTCGAGGCCGTGGTCACCGGTTCGCCCCGGCCGCTGCCGCAGGGCGTCGAGCTGTCCGCGTACCGGATCGTGCAGGAGGGGCTGAGCAACGCGCTGCGGCACTCACCGGGCGCCGAGGCCCGGGTGGAGATCTCGTATGTGCTCGGCGGGCTGGGCGTACGGATCGTCAACGGTGCGCCGAGCCGGCTGGCCAAGCCGTCCCCGGGGGCGGGGCACGGCGTGCTGGGAATGCGCGAGCGGGTACAAATGCTGGGCGGCGAGATGACGGCCGACCACACCGAGGACGGCGGCTTCGAGGTCGCGGCGTTCATCCCGGTGGCGAACACGGCGGGGCAGACCAAGACGGGGGGAAACCGGTCATGATCCGGGTATTGATCGTCGACGACCAGGTGATGGTCCGGGAGGGCTTCTCGGTCCTGCTCAACGCCATGCCGGACATCGAGGTCATCGGGGAGGCGGTCGACGGCCGGGAGGCGGTGCGCAAGGTCGCCGTCCTCAAGCCCGATGTCGTCCTGATGGACATCCGGATGCCGGAGATGAACGGCCTGGAGGCGACCCGCGAGATCGTGGCCGCCGACGAGGGCGCCAAGGTCCTCGTGCTGACCACCTTCGACCTGGACGAATACGTCTACCAGGCGCTGCGTTCCGGGGCCAGCGGCTTCCTTCTCAAGGACGCCTCGGCCGGCCAGCTCGCCGAGGGCGTCCGTATCGTCGCCTCCGGCGAGGCGCTGCTCGCCCCGACCGTCACCAAGCGCCTGATCTCCGAGTTCTCCCGCCTCGGCACTCCCCGCGCCCCGGCCCAGGAGCGGATCGCCGATCTCACGGAGCGGGAGACCGAGGTTCTGGTGCTGGTCGCCCAGGGCCTGTCGAACGGGGAGATCGCCGAGCATCTGGTGGTCGCCGAGTCGACGGTGAAGACGCATGTCAGCCGCATCCTGGTGAAGCTGGGGCTGCGCGACCGCACCCAGGCAGCGGTGTTCGCGTACGAGGCGCGGCTGGTGACGCCGGGGGGCTGAGCCCCGGGCAGGACGCGCGCGGGCCGCCGGCGGGGGAGCCCCGGCCGGCGGCCCGGTACGCCGTCTTACGGCTGGGGGATCTCCCGTACCAGCTTCGAGCTCCAGGGGCACCAGACCAGTCCGGGCAGGAAGGGGCCGCCGGCCTCGTCCAGATGGTCCTCGACGTAGGGCGTGGTGGCGTCACAGACCTCGATGGCGAAGTCGAAGAAGTCGATGGTCTCCGGGCGGAGATGGAAGCTCCAGCGCCAGTTGTACGGGGCGGTGCGCTTGTCGATCCGGCCGACGACATGAGGCTCGGAGCTGGTCGCACCGCTCAGCAGATCCCGGGCGTGCTGGATCTTGCGCGGGTCGGTGATCTTGATGACGAACTCCGCGCGGCTGACATCGGTCATCACGAAGTAGGCCGCCGCTTCGGCGCCGGTGCGCCCGGCGTCGCTGGTCTGCTTTCCCTGGGCCGGTCCGGCCACCGTGACGGCGAGCAGTGCCGCTGCCGCGAGAATGCCGAGCTTGGTGGTGATACGTCGCATGAACCCCTCCGGTGCCGCGGGTCGTGGTCACGACCGTGCGCACGGAAAGTAACGGGTCGGTCACCAAGTGCTCTAGAGTTACTGCGAGTTAACACACCGCCAGGTGAAATGGCGAACAGTGACTGGCGATTGGTCACGGCATGTGCTGTATCCACAAGCTGTGGACAGTGCGGGGCCGCTCACCGCGCACCCGGCAGTGCGCCGCCGGAGTCCGCTACAGCTCCGACGGCGCACGTCTTCCGGGGCGGCCGGCCGTGGGACGACGGGCCGCCGGGGGAATCAGCCGACGTCCCGCCGCCGCACGCCCACCAGGCCCACGGCGGCGAAGAGGACGGCCAGCGCCGGCAGCCAGAGGAACGGGGCGGCGGTGGCGTCGGCGCCGGGCAGCTTCGGGAGATGGCTGTACGGCGAGAGATTCATCGCCCACGCGGGGAACTTGAGCGAGGGGCCGAGCCAGCCGAGGGCCAGGCAGCCGCCGACGAGTGCCCAGACGGCGGGGGTGGCCTTCGGGAACAGGCCGTAGACGAGGACCGCCAGACCGGTGAGCGTCCAGACCGCCGGGACCTGGGAGAGCGCCGCGGTCAGCACCGGGCCCAGTTGGCCGCCGGGGTCGTCGACCGAGAGGCCGTAGGTCAGACCCAGGGCCAGTCCGCCGGAGGCCAGGATGACGACGGTGCCCCCGTACGCGAGCGCCAGATGGCTGCCGGCCCAGCGGAGCCGGCTCACCGCGCCCGCCAGCACCGGCTCCGCGCGCTCCCCGGTCTCCTCACCGCGCAGCCGGAGCACCGCACCGGCCGCATAGAGCGCCGCGACCATGCCGAGCAGCCCGGTCATGGTGGCCAGGAAGGCCTCGGCCAGGCCCTGTTGGCCGCCCATCCGCTCGACGATCTCGCGGGTCTGCTGATTGTCGCCGACCAGGTCGGCGGCGCCCTTGGCGATCCCGCCGAACAGCGCGCCGACGCCCAGGAAGCCGGCCGTCCAGCCCAGCAGGGTGGTCCGCTGGAGGCGCCAGGCCAGGCCCAAGGGGCCGCTCAGGGACCGCGGTGCGACGGCCGGTCCGGGACGGGCGGGCAGGAAGCTCATCCCGAGGTCGCGGCGGGCGGTCAGGGCGTAGGCGGCCAAGGCGGCCAGGGCGGTCGCCGCGAGGAAGAGCAGGAGGACCCACCAGCGTTCGCCGGCGTACGGGCGGAGGTTCTCCGACCAGCCGACCGGGGAGGCCCAGGTGAGCGGGGAGCCGGCCCCGTCCGTCGCGGCGTCGCCCGCGGCGCGCACCGCGAAGGCGAGGCCCAGGACCGCGCCGGTCAGCCCCTTGGCCAGCCGTGCGCTCTCGGTGAGTTGGGCGGCGACGGCGGCCAGGGCGGCGAAGAGCGTGCCGGTGCCGCCGAGGGCCAGGCCGAGCGCGAGCGAACCGGCGGCCGGCCGGCCGGACAGCGCCGATCCGCCCGCGATCAGCGCCGCCAGCAGGGCGTTGGCGAGCAGGGCGGTCAGCAGCGCCGCGGTCAGCGGTGCCCGGCGGCCCACCACGGCGGCGGAGAGCAGTTCCTGACGGCCCGTCTCCTCCTCTTCGCGGGTGTGCCGGACCACGATCAGCAGGCTCATCACCGCGGCGAGGACGGCACCGAAGCCGGCCATCCGCCAGGCGACCAGGCCGCCGACGGAGTCGCTGAAGACCGGCCCGTACAGTGCGCGCATCGAGCCGTTGTGGTTCATCGAGGCAGCCAGTCCGGCGCGCTGGGCGGCGGTGTCGTAGACCGCCTCGAAGGACGCGCCCATACCGGAGACGGACAGGCCCAGGGCCAGTACCCAGGCCGGGATCATCATCCGGTCGCGGCGCAGTGCGAGGCGCAACAGGGTTCCGGTGCCCGCCAGATGGCGGGGGCGGACGGCGCGGGCGGGCGGGGCCGCGGTCACGGCGGTCATCGCGCGACCGCCCCGGCGGTGCGGGCGTCGTCCTGGTAGTGCCGCAGGAAGAGCTCTTCCAGGGTGGGCGGGGTGCTGGTGAGGCTGCGGACGCCGGAGGTGCCGAGCGAGCGGAGTACGGCGTCGAGCTTGTCGGTGTCGACCTGGAGGCGGACGCGGTGGCCCTGGCTCCCCGGGAGCGGCCGGCTGGACAGGCCGTGGACGCCCGGGAGCGTGGCCAGCCCGTTGGGCGGGCCGGTGAGTTCGGCGGTGACCGAGGTGCGGGTCAGATGCCGCAGCTCGCCCAGGGAGCCGGATTCGACGGTCCGTCCCTTGCGGATGATGCTCACGCGGTCGCAGAGCGCCTCGACCTCGGACAGCACATGGCTGGAGAGCAGGACCGTACGGCCCCGGTCGCGCTCCTCGGCGACACAGCTCTGGAAGACCTCCTCCATCAGCGGATCGAGCCCGGAGGTCGGCTCGTCGAGGATGAGCAGGTCGACGTCGGAGGCGAAGGCGGCGACCAGGGCGACCTTCTGACGGTTGCCCTTGGAGTAGGTCCGCCCCTTCTTGGTGGGGTCGAGTTCGAACCGCTCCAGGAGCTCGGCCCGGCGCGCGGCATCCAGCCCTCCGCGCAGCCGGCCGTAGAGGTCGATGACCTCGCCGCCGGACAGATTGCGCCACAGGGTCACATCACCCGGCACATACGCGATCCGGCGGTGCAGCTCGACGGCGTCCTGCCAGGGGTCCTTGCCCAGCAGCCGGGCCGTGCCGCCGTCGGCGCGCAGCAGGCCGAGCAGCACGCGGATGGTCGTGGACTTGCCCGCGCCGTTGGGGCCGAGGAAGCCGTGCACCTCACCGGCCGACACCTGGAGATCGAGGCCGTCCAGCGCACGGGCGCGGCCGAAGGACTTGCGGAGACCGTCGACCCGGATCGCGGGGGCGGGAGTGATTGCCTTGGTCATGTTTTGGAAGGTACGCTAGATTCACAAATTTGTGAAGTTAAGAAACCGTATAAACTTGGGTGGGAGGCTCTGAACAGGGGAGATGATGCGGATATGAGCGAGCAGCCACAGCAGAGTGCGCACCGGACCGACGACGCCCGCCAGGACGGCGGCGAGGACACCCGCGACGACGGAGCGGTCTCGCAGTTCGTCGAGCGGTTCGCCTCGCAGCTCGTCGACGCCGGGATGCAGCGGATGTCCGCCCGGGTCTTCGCCTGTCTGCTGGCCTCCGACTCCGGTGTGCTGACCTCCGCCGAACTCGGCGAGCGCCTCCAGGTCAGCCCGGCCGCCGTCTCCGGCGCGATCCGCTACCTCTCCCAGGTCGACATGGTCAGCCGGGAACGCGAGCCCGGCTCCCGCCGCGACCGCTACCGCGTGCACAGCGATCAGTGGTACGAGGCGCTGGCCCGCCGGGACAACGTCCTCACCCGCTGGGAGGGCACCCTGCGCGAGGGCGTCGACAGCCTCGGCGAGGACTCCCCGGCCGGCCGCCGGATCGCCGAGACGCTGATCTTCTTCGAGTTCCTCCAGAAGGAGCTCACCGGGCTGCTCCAGCGCTGGCGCGAGCACCGCGACCAGCTGCGGGCCGACCTGGAAGGCGCCGGCCGCTGAGCCGCGGGCCGGTGCTCAGCCCCGCGGCAGCTGTAGCCGCCAGGCGGCCGGCTGCACGGTCCACGTACGGGTCCTGACCGGCCCGCCGACCAGCGCGTCCGCCCGGTAGTGGAAGTCCGCGCCGGACACCGTCACCGCCCGCGCCCGGGCCCGCACCGGCCGGCCGCCGCCCGGCCAGTGCACCACGACCTCGGCCAGCTCACGGCCGTCCGCGGTGCCCGTCCGCGGCTCCTCCGCCCCGGTCCGTCCGCCGGGCACCACCGACACCCCGCGCACCGGCCGGTCCAGATCCGCCAGCAGCACCCCGTCCGCCTCGATCCGCAGCCGCTGCCCCGGCACCCGGCCCCGCCGGGCGCCCAGTCCGGCCGCCGGCGCGGCCAGCATCGCCAGCGCCGTACGGGCCGTCTTGGCGGCCGGCTTCCACCACGGCCGGGGCCCGTCCAGGCCGTCCGCCAGACCGCCCCGGCCGCCCAGGGCCTCGGCCGGGTCCACGGGGGCCGGCGGCGGCGCCGGAGCCGGCACATACGCCCCGTGCCCCAGCCGGGTCGCCGCACTCCCGCAGGGGATGCGCAGGCCGCCCAGCACGATGCCGTCGCTGTCGTCCGTGAGCAGATCCATCGGCCGCTCCCCGCCGTCCAGGACGGCCCGCGCGGCGGCCACCGTGTCCGTGGGGACGCCCAGCGCGCGGCTCAGCGCGACCGCGGGCGGCGCCCCCACCGGGACCATCGACAGCGGCACCGCGGCCAGCTCGCGTTCCTTGTGCAGCAGGCCCACCACCCGCAGCAGCGTCCGGTCGTCACCGATCACCACCGGCCGCCGGTGGCCGCGCCGGGCGAGCATCCGCCCGAATTCCTCCGGTCCCTCCGGCAGGCAGATTTTCGCTCCCGCGCCCGCGCACAGGACATCCTTCGCGATCCGCACGGACTCGCCGTCCGTACTGCGGGCGACCGGGTCGATGACCACGAGCAGGGGGTACCCCCGAACGGAGTCCACGGGAGAGTGCCCAGAAGGCTGCGCCGACACCTCGGTCCTTCCTCAGGTAGCATCTCGGTGCAAGAGCCCCTTGCGCTATTGCGCCAGGGGCTTCGTCTATTCCGGGGCACCGGTCCGACGGCTCCAGTGATGACGTACGCGTGAACAGGCACGCCGACGCCATCCACGCACGTTGGACATGCCCCGCCCGGAAGGGGTGTACGCCTGTGCCCGCACTTGTGCTGCTCGGTGCTCAGTGGGGTGATGAGGGCAAGGGAAAGGCCACCGACCTGCTCGGTGGATCCGTGGACTATGTGGTGCGCTACCAGGGCGGCAACAACGCCGGCCACACGGTCGTCGTCGGCGACCAGAAGTACGCACTGCACCTTCTCCCTTCCGGAATCCTCTCGCCGGGGTGCACCCCGGTCATCGGCAACGGCGTCGTCGTGGACCCGGCGGTCCTGCTCTCCGAGCTGAGCGGACTCAACGAGCGCGGCGTCGACACGTCCAAGCTGCTGCTCAGTGGTAACGCGCATCTGATCACGCCGTACAACATCACCGTCGACAAGGTGACGGAACGGTTCCTCGGCAAGCGGAAGATCGGCACCACCGGCCGCGGCATCGGCCCGACCTACGCCGACAAGATCAACCGCGTCGGCATCCGGGTCCAGGACCTCTACGACGAGTCGATCCTGGAGCAGAAGGTCGAGGCGGCGCTCGACGTCAAGAACCAGCTGCTCACCAAGCTCTACAACCGCCGCGCCATCGAGGCCGGCCAGGTCGTCGAGGAGCTGCTGGGCTACGCCGACCAGATCAAGGGCTATGTCGCCGACACCACCCTGATCCTCAACAAGGCGCTCGACGACGACAAGGTCGTGCTCTTCGAGGGCGGCCAGGGCACGCTGCTGGACATCGACCACGGCACGTACCCCTTCGTCACGTCCTCGAACCCGACCGCGGGCGGCGCCTGCACGGGTGCGGGCGTCGGTCCCACGAAGATCAGCCGCGTCATCGGCATCCTCAAGGCCTATACGACGCGCGTCGGCGCCGGTCCGTTCCCGACCGAGCTCTTCGACGAGGACGGCGAGGCGCTGCGCCGCATCGGCGGCGAGCGCGGTGTCACCACCGGCCGGGACCGCCGCTGCGGCTGGTTCGACGCGGTCATCGCCCGCTACGCCACCCGCGTCAACGGTCTGACCGACTTCTTCCTCACCAAGCTCGACGTGCTCACCGGCTGGGAGCAGATCCCGGTCTGTGTCGCGTACGAGATCGACGGCAAGCGCGTCGAGGAGCTGCCGTACTCGCAGACCGACTTCCACCACGCCAAGCCGGTCTACGAGATGCTGCCGGGCTGGTCCGAGGACATCACCAAGGCCAAGACCTTCGCGGACCTCCCCAAGAACGCCCAGGCGTACGTCAAGGCGCTGGAGGAGATGTCCGGCGCCCCGATCTCCGCCATCGGCGTCGGCCCCGGCCGCGACGAGACGATCGAGATCAACTCGTTCCTGTCGTAGGACACCTCCGGGGGACCTCCGCGGTCCCCCGGAACACCGCAGCAACAGCCGCGCGGCTACTTCACCCTGGAGTAGCCGCGCGGCTGTTTGTCGTCGCCCAGGAACTCGCGGTGCAGGGTGCCGTCGCCGCCCAGGCTGAGCACGGAGGTGCTGCTCGGTGAGCAGCCGGGCGCGGCCCGGTCGACGACCGACGGGCCGACGGTCAGCTTGCCGCCCTCGGACGCGTAGAGGTCGGCGTGTGCGGTGCAGCGGCCGCCGCGGCCCACGACGACGCTGGTGAGGACCCTGCTGCCCGCCGGGGCCGGCTGGACGGTCAGCTGCTGGCTGCCGTAGCCGTCGTCGTTCGGCCGCCGCCAGGTGCCGAGGAAGCCCTCCGGGACGGTGCCGTCGGACGGGGCGACGCGGTGCAGGGTTGCGGTGCGCCCGGCCGCGGCCCAGGTCAGGGTGCCGGCGGCGCCCTCCGCCAGGGTGTGTTCGCCCAGCGCGGCGCAGCGGCCGGCCGGCACGGACCGGACGACCGTGGTGTCCAGCCGCAGCGCAGGGTGCCCGTCCTGCCGGGTCACGGACACCAGCTTGCCGTCGCTGCGGCATTCGTAGGTCGCGCCGAGGCTGGTGCTGTTCGCGACCACCTCGCCGACCTTGCCATGGGTGATCACGAACCGCCGCTGCTGCCCGGTGGGTTCCCCGTCCCGCAGCACCGGCCCCGACCAGGTGCCGATATAGCCGGCCGGGATGTCGGACGCGCTGTCCTCGGCGCCCGCGCCCTCGCTCAGCAGCGGCACCGCGGCGGTGGCCGTGGCGGCCGCGAACACGGCGGTGGCGATGACGGGAAGCCATCGACGGCGGCGGCGCCGCTCGGTCGCGGTGGGCAAGGGCACTGCCGGACCGGGCGCGACCCTGGTGGTCACCACCGTCGGCGCCTGGCCTCCGGGCGGGGTGTCGGTGTCCAGGAGGAGGACGGCGTGCTGCCCCAGGCGCGCGATCAGCTCGGCCGGCAGCCAGGGAGCGGCCGACCGGCCGCCGGGCGCCGGCCCGAGGCGCTCGGCGAGCTCCCCGGGGGTGGGCCGCGCCGCCGGATCCTTGGCCAGGCAGTCCAGGATCAGCCCGCGGATCCCGTCCGGTGCCGCGGCCAGGTCGGGCTCCTCCTGCGCGATCTTGAACATCACCGCGTGCACGCCCGAAGCGGGGTTGCCGAACGGCTGCCGCCCGGTGGCCGCGTACGCCAGCACCGAGCCCACGCAGAACACATCGCTGGCCGGGCCGACGCGGTGCCCCTGGACCTGCTCGGGCGACATGAAGCTGGGCGAGCCGACCACCGTGCCGGCCCGCGTCTGGGTCTGCTCCCCGACCGCGTCCAGGGCCCGCGCGATCCCGAAGTCGATGACCCGCGGCCCGTCGATGGTGAGCAGGACGTTGGACGGCTTGAGGTCGCGGTGCACCAGCCCGACGCCGTGGATGTCGCGCAGTGCGCAGGCCAGCCCGTACGCCAGCCGTCGCAGCGATTCCTCCGGCAGCGGGCCGTAGTCGCCCTGGCGGACGTACGACCCGACGACCTGGCTCAGGGTGGGGCCCGCGATATAGCCGGTGGCGACCCAGGGGACCGCGGCCTCGGTGTCGGCGTCCAGCACCGGCGCGGTCCAGCGCCCGCCGACCCGCCGCGCGGCCGCGACCTCGGCGCGGAAGCGGTCCCGGAACTCCTCCTCCGCGGCGAGTTCGGCCTTCACCAGCTTCACGGCGACAGTCCTGCCGCCCTCGGAACGGGCGAGGTAGACCCGCCCCATCCCGCCACTGCCGAGACGGCTGAGCAGCCGGTAGTCCCCGATCCACGACGGATCGTCGGCGGTCAGCCCGCGCAGGCCGTCCATCCGGCACCCTCCCCCTTTTCGTTCCGTGCCGGAGACGCGTTCCCGGCAGCAGGCGTCCTCCGAGCCTAGGCGGACCGGGATCGCGCCACGGCCCACAGCGCGTTACGACGGGAGAACGATCGAGGGGTGACGGGGGAACGACGGGCGGGTGACCAGGGGGGACGGCCGAACTCCCGGCGCCGGGGAGCCGCCGGACCCCGCGTCATCCCGTCCTGGCGGCCGTCGCCCCGCCCAACACCCCCTGAAGCAGCGGCCGTTGCCGCCCGGACCCCGTCACCCCGACTTGGCGGCCGGCGCCCCGGTCCTGTGGTAAGACAGCGCCTTCCCGTCGTCGGAGACGCGGCGCAGGGTGCCGCCCACCATCTCCAGGGTGCTCGGCTCGCCGGGGAGGCAGCTGTCGGTCGGCCCGGACACCACCGTGGACGGGCCGAGGCGGACCGGGGGACCCGCACTGGTCAGGGTGGCCGCGAAGGTGCAGCGGTAGGCCGCCCCGGTCGCCGTCATGGTCAGCACGGTGTCACCGGTCGTGCCCTGGGTGAGCGTCAGGCGCCGGCCATTGAGGGCGGAGTCGCCGATCGTCGTCTCCCAGGTGCCCAAGTAGTCCGCGGGAAGGCTCCCGTGCGCGGCGGACCGCGAGGAGGAACCGCCGGCTTCGCCCTCCGTCCGTACGCCGTCACCGCCGTCGTTGAGCACGGCATAGGCGGTGACCGCACCGGCCCCGGCCAGCGCCAGCGCGACCGCGGTGACCAGGGTGGCCCGGGCACCCCGGCGGCGGCGTGGCGGCGCGGCGGGGGCGGGTGCCGGGGCCGCCGCCGCGTGGCCGTGCTGCCCGTGGGAGTCCTGCGGCGCGTACGAAGCCGGGCCCGGCGCCACGGGACTCGGCGGCGGCGGGGTGCGGTCCGCCGCGCTGGTACCCGAGACGGCCGTGGGCAGCGCATGCATCCCAGGGGCTTCGGAGACGGGCGACGGGGCCGCGGCGCCGGCCCGGTCACCGCCCTCCGCCTTGAGCTCCTGCGGGTTCTCCGCCTCCAGCAGCTCCACGGCATGCCGTCCCAGCCGGGCGATCAGCGACCCCGGCAGCCATGGCTCGCCGTCCGCGCCCGGCCCGTCCCCGCTGTCCGCCTGCGCCACCAACTCTGCGGGCGTGGGCCGCTGTTCCGGATCCTTGGCCAGGCATGCGGAGACCAGCGCGCGCAGCCCCTCGGGCACCGCGGAGAGGTCCGGCTCCTCCTGGGCGATGCGGTACATCATGGCGGCCGCGATGCTGTCGGCCGTGCCGAACGGCTGCCGCCCGGTCGCCGCGTAGGCCAGGACGGACCCGAGGCAGAAGACATCGCAGGCCGGGGTCAGCGGCGCACCGCGCACCTGCTCCGGCGACATGAAGCCCGGCGAGCCGACCGATGCGCCGGTACGCGTCACCCCGCTGCCGGTGACCGCGTCCAGCGCCCGCGCGATACCGAAGTCGATGACCCGCGGCCCGTCGATGGTCAGCAGCACGTTGGACGGTTTGAGGTCGCGGTGGATGATCCCGGCCTCATGGATCGCGCCCAGCGCACGGGCCAGCCCGGCGGCCAGGATCCGCACACTCCGCTCGGGCAGCGGAGTGCCGCTGCCGCCGACGACCTGCTGGAGCGAGGGGCCCGCGATGTATCCCGTGGCGACCCAGGGGGTCTTGGCCTCGGTGTCCGCGTCCAGGACGGGCGCCGTCCACTCCCCGCCGACCTGCTGCGCGGCCCGTACCTCCCGCCGGAAGCGGGCCCGGAACTCCTCCTGACCGGCCAGTTCCGCACGCACCAGCTTGACCGCGACCGTACGCCCACGGTCCGAACGGGCCAGGAACACCCGGCCCATACCGCCCTCACCGAGCCGCCCCAGCAGGCGGTAGTCCCCGATCCGCCCCGGATCCTCCGCCCTCAGCGGCCGCAGCCCCCCGGGCCGCCCGGCCCAGCCCTGCTTCCTCGTCCGTATCAGCCGTTCCATGGTCCCGTCGCCCTTTCCCCCGAAGCCGCCCCGCGAGCGCGTGGACGCCGACGCCTCCGCACCCGGTGCTGCCCGCGGCCCGCTCCCCCGCGGTGGAGGATACCCAGCGCCTGCCGCGCCCCCATAGGCCGTCGGCCCTTATGTCCCGGCGTCCGGCGGGGACTGGGGCGAGCCGGACAATGCGTCCAGCGCCGCCGACAGCTCCTCCAGCGCCGCCGTGACCCGCCGGAACCCGTCCGCCCCGCCGAGCTGTTCGTCCAGCCGGGCGGCGAACTCCTCGTGGCCGGGGGCGATCCGGGCGACGGCGGCCCGGCCCTCCTCGGTCGGGGTGAGGAGTTTGGCGCGGCGGTGCGCCGGATTCGGCCGGTAGGCGGCCAGGCCGCGGGCCACCAGGAGGTCGGCGATGCGCTGCACGCTCTGGCGGGTGATGCCCATGACGCGGGCGATACCGGCGACGGACAGCGGCTCGGGCAGCACGGCGCCCAGGACCTGCCACCAGGCCGCGGTCAGCCCGGCCGGACGGGCCAGGCCGTCCGCGACGGAGAGGAACTGGCCGTTGAGCCGGAAGACGGCAAGGGCGGTACGGCTGAGGAGTTCCGGAGCCTGGGGACCCTCGGGCGCCGGGGACTCATCGGGCCGGGGCCCGCTCATACGGACCCGTCCTCGGAGCCGGCCGTTCCCGCCGTCATCAAAACGAGGAAGGCACCGGCGTCGGAGCGGGCGAACAGCCGGTACCAGGCGTCGAGGATCCGCGGCTCCATGACGTCGAGTTCGGCGAAGATCTCCCGGGCGAAGGCCACCGGCTCGGTCGGCCCCGCGGTGATCAGACCGCCGGCGCGCACCGCATCGGCCTCGCGGTAGTGGCCGCCGCCCCGGTAGCCGGGCTGGGCGGCGAGGTACGGGGCGGCGCCGCTGGTGTGCGGCCGGTCGTCCAGCAGTCCTTCCCGGGCCAGCCCCGCGGTCGCGCCGCAGATCGCCGCGACCGGCACCCCGGCGGCCAGGAACTCCCGGGCCTTGGCGGCGAACGCCCGCAACTCCTCGCCGGAGTCCCACAGTTGGGCGCCCGGAAGGATCAGCAGCGCACTGTCCTCGGGGCGCAGGGCGTCGAGCGCGAGACCGGGCACGATCCGCTGCCCGCCCATGGTCGTCACCGGCCCGCCGGTGGTGGCCGCGACGGTGACCACGTCGTACGGGCCCTGCGCCGGACGGAAGTAACTTCCGCTGCGGAGGTGGCCGATGGCGTGGCCGCACTCCCAGTCCGCAAGCGTGTCGTAGGCGGCGAGATGCACGGTGCGCGGATTCATGAGAGCTCCCTCGGCCGACGGCGGACCCCGGCCCGCCGTTCCCTGTTGCCTCTACGACAGCATCCTGTCCTTACGACAGCATGCTGTCAATGGTGGGCCCCGGATATACGCCGAACCGACTTTGGCCGGGATGCATCGCCAACGGATGTCTCTTTCCACGTACCGGAACTTCCCGGCGGCGCAGCACGTACAACGCCTACTGAGCCACACAGCACCCACCACCCAGCACGCACCCACACCACCCCGCACGCAGACGACAGCCCAACGCCACCCGGCCCCCGCACGCTCCCCGTCCCTCCCGCCGTCCCCAAGGAGCCCGTGTGATCCCCGCCGTACGCGCCCTCGCCCGCGCCGCCATGGCCGCGCGCCCCGTGCCGCTCGCCGAGGTCCAGGCCCGCGCCGAACTCCGCACCCGCTTCGACCGCAGTTATCTCGTCCCGGTCGAGGTGTTCGCCGCCTTCGCGGCCGAACTCACCGGCCGCCGCGGGCCGGGCGGCCCGTTCGCGGCGCTGTGCATCAACGGGCGCCGCTGGTTCCGCTACCACTCCGTCCACTACGACACCCCCGATCTGCGGTCCTTCCACGACGCCCGGCAGGGCCGCGGCCGGCGCTACCGGATCCGTGAGCGGCGCTATGCGGACACCGGGGAGCGGCAGTTCGAGGTCAAGCTGACGGGGCGGCGCGGCGAGACGGTCACCCACCGGCAGCCGCTGCTGCCGGACGCCGCGGCCCTCGGCACGGCCCCGCGCGGCTTCCTCGCCGCCGTACTGGACCGCTCCTACGGCCTCGCGGCCCCCGCGCACCTGCTCCGCACCGTCGAGACCGAGTACCTCCGGGCCACCTTCGTCGCGGACGGCCAGCGCATCACCTGCGATGCGGCGCTGCTCTGCCGCGACCCGGCGACCGGCCGGACGTTACGGGCCGACGGCGGACTGCTCCTCGTCGGGACCCGGACCGCCGGCCGGCCGACGGAGGCGGACCGGCTGCTGGCCGGCTTCGGCATACCGGCCGCCGGATTCACCAAGTACTGCGGGGGGCTGTCGGCGCTGCGCCCGGACCTGGTCGACGAGCACTGGCCGGGCGCGGTACGGACGGCGTTCCCCGCCGCGGCCCGGCAACTGCCGCCCGGAGCGCGCCCTGGAGTTTCCTCCAGGCCGTAGACACTCTGTCCGTGCGCGTGGTGAGCGCCATACACACTGTCGGTACCGGGCGCCGGGGCGTGATCCCTAGGCTGAGGGCGTTCGCCGCGACCGTCCCGCGGCGGACCCGAGCGACCCGATCCGAGGTACTGACCGTGACCACGACGCCCTCCGCTTCCGCCGCCGACCCCGCTGCCGGGGCCGCCGTGAAGGCCGCCGACCGCGCGCACGTCTTCCACTCCTGGTCCGCGCAGGGCCTGATCGACCCGCTGCCGATCGCCGGCGCCGAGGGGTCGTACTTCTGGGACTACGACGGCAACCGCTACCTCGACTTCTCCTCGCAGCTGGTCAACACCAACATCGGCCACCAGCACCCCAAGGTCGTCGCGGCGATCCAGGAGCAGGCCGCGAAGCTGTGCACCATCGCGCCCGGATTCGCGGTGGACGTGCGCTCCGAGGCCGCCCGGCTGGTCGCCGAGCGCACCCCCGGCGACCTCGACAAGATCTTCTTCACCAACGGCGGCGCGGAGGCCGTGGAGAACGCGGTCCGGATGGCCCGGCTGCACACCGGCCGCGCCAAGGTGCTGTCCGCGTACCGCTCGTACCACGGCGCCACCGCCACCGCGATCAACCTGACCGGCGACCCGCGCCGCTGGCCCTCGGACACCGCCTCGGCGGGCGTGATCCACTTCTGGGGCCCGTTCCTCTACCGCTCCGCCTTCCACGCCGAGAACGAGCAGCAGGAGTGCGAGCGCGCCCTCGCGCACCTGGAGCAGACCATCGCCTTCGAGGGCCCGCAGTCGATCGCGGCGATCATCCTGGAGACCGTCCCGGGCACCGCCGGGATCATGGTCCCGCCGGCCGGCTACCTCGCCGGGGTCCGCGAGATCTGCGACCGCCACGGCATCGTCTTCATCCTCGACGAGGTCATGGCGGGCTTCGGCCGCACCGGCCACTGGTTCGCCGCCGACCACTTCGGCGTCACCCCCGACCTGCTGACCTTCGCCAAGGGCGTCAACTCCGGCTATGTCCCGCTGGGCGGCGTCGCGATCAGCGCCGAGATCGCCGCCACCTTCGACCAGCGCCCCTACCCGGGCGGGCTGACCTACTCCGGCCACCCGCTGGCCTGCGCCTCCGCCGTCGCCACCATGAACGCGATGGCCGAGGAGCGGATCGTGGAGAACGCCGCCGACATCGGCGAGCGGGTCATCGGCCCCGCGCTGCGCGAGATCGCCGAACGCCACCCGTCCGTCGGCGAGGTCCGCGGTCTGGGCGTCTTCTGGGCCCTGGACCTGGTCAAGAACAAGGAGACCCGCGAACCGCTGGTCCCCTACAACGCCTCCGGCGCCGCCAACGCTCCGATGGCCGAATTCGCGGCGGCCTGCAAGCGCGGCGGTCTGTGGCCGTTCGTGAACATGAACCGGACGCATGTCGTCCCGGCCTGCACGGTCACCGAGGCCGAGGCCAAGGAGGGCCTGGCCGCCCTCGACGAGGCCCTCGCGGCAGCCGACGCCCACACCGTCTGAGGCCGGCGCCGGGCCCGCCCGGCGACCGGAACCGCAGGTCACGGGCGTGCTGTGCGGCATGCTCACGGCAACCTCGGGCAGCGAACCGGAGCGGCCCTCGCCTATCGTGGGCGGGGGCCGCACCCATCTGCGCGGTCAGGCACGTCGAAGGAGACGCACACGATGGCCGCCGGCGGAGACAGCTCAGTCATACGACGCAGCACCCTGCGCCAGCAGATCGCCGACGCCCTGCGCGACGAGGTCCTGGCCGGCCGGCTGCCGTCCGGCCACCCCTTCACCGTCAAGGAGATCGCCGAGCAGTACGGCGTCTCCGCCACACCGGTGCGCGAGGCGCTGCTGGACCTGTGCGCCCAGGGCCTGCTCGACGTCGAACAGCACCGCGGTTTCAAGGTGCACGCCTTCACCGCCGACGACTTCCGCGCCATGGTCGAGGCCCGCACCCTGATCATCGAGGGCATCTTCCGCAGCGGCGCCGACCAGGCCCTGCGCGCCACCGCCGCCGGGGTGCTGATCTCCATCCGGCGCCGCGCCGACGAGGCCGAACGGGCCGCGCGGGCCGGCGACCTGGACGTGCTGATCGGCTATGACCTGCGCTTCTGGCGCGAGCTGAGCGGCATCGTGAACAACGCCTACATCAGCGACTTCCTCGACCGGATCCGCGTACAGACCTGGATGTTCGCGGTCCCGCTGCTGCGCCGCGAAGCCGACCTCAAGGGGCTGCTGTGGCACGACCACAGCGCGCTGGCCGATGCCCTGATCCAGCACGACCTGGCCACCGCCCAGCGGCTGATCACCGAGTACAACGAGCACTCCCTCGCTCTCGTCGGAACGCGCGGCTAGCACTACGCTGTCCCGACCATCGGCCGTAATGGGCCGTACCCGTAGCTGTACGTGCGCCGGTGTCCCCGTCCCCGACCGGAAGCGAGCCCACACTCGTGGCATGTGACCTGTGGCTGGTACCCCTCGTCGATGTGCTGTGCCACAGCCCCGACAACCCGTTCTCCGAAGAGATCGCCGCCTACGACAAGGCCCTGACGGAAGCGGGCCTGCCACCGGTCCCGGTCTTCAGCTATATGCCCGGCCTGTCCGGTGACGTCGCCCCCGTCGCCGGCTTCGACTACGACGCCCTGCACTTCCTGCGCCGCGCCTACCTGCTGCGGCTGTGCGGCCTGGAGGTCACTCCGGTCGACGAACTGGGCGGCGACTACGAGCAGTTGCTGGAGATGTTCGAGGCCACCGCCCAGCAGTCCCACCTGGTGTGGCACTACGACCACGCGGGCGCGTACGTCCCGGTCGACTTCCCGCACCCCCTGGCCAACGACGAACTCCTGGAGGGCGGCGGCCCGCTCGGCTCCTCACACGGCCTGCTGCGCGACCTCGAACTGGTCGCGCCATCCCTCGGCATCGATCCGGCCAATCCCCCCGCCGCCCCCGCCCCACCGGCCGGCCCCACCTCCCTGGAGGAACGGGCCACCGCCACCCCCCTGGACGACAGCCCCTTCGCCCGAGAACGCCACGTCTGGCTGGGCCTCCACGCCGCCGCCACCCGAAGCCTCGGCCAAGGCTCCATGATCGTCTTCAGCTAGCACCAGGCCCATCCCTCAACCGACCACCCGCACCCACCCACCAACCGCCACCACCCACACGCATCTCCCCACCCACCCACGGGAGGTGACGGGCCGGAGGGGCAGGGGTGTGGGACGTAAAGCGAAGCAGTCCCACACCCCTGCCCCGGAGGCCCGTCACCGCACCCCGACAGCCCCGCGCAGCGGACCGGCCCGCCGCAGGCGCCACGGCGGGACAGCCGAAAACAAGGGCCGAAGGCAAAGCGCAGCGCACCCCCACGGCGGGACAGCCGCAAACGCGGGCCGAAGGCAAAGCGCAGCGGAACGGCGGGACAGCCGCAAACGCGGGCCGAAGCCAAAGCGCAGCGCCCGGCGAGGGCACCGCGCAGCGGGCCACAAACGGCGAGCACCCCCACGGCGGGACAGCCGAAAACGTGGGAAGGCCCTACCGAGGCCCTTCCGGCGGCCGCTGCCGAGGCATATTCGGCCGCGGCGCCCGCGGCACCGCAAACCGCCCCGACGGCGCCGCGCCCTCCGGACGCGGCGCCACGGCGGCGGAGCCGCCCCCGTCGCCCGCGGCAAAGCGCAGCGAATCGGCCCGGAATTCCGCCATCCAGTCGGCCGTTTCGGCCCGCACCAGCTCGCCGAGGTCCTCGTTGAAGCGCCGCAGTACGCCCAGACAGCGCTCCGCCGCCTCGCCCGCGGTGCCCTCGGCCGGCCCGAGCACCTCCCGTACGCTCTCCGTTGCCCAGTCGAACTGGAGCGCCTCCAGCCGCCGGTGGATCGCCTGCGCGGTCGCCAGGTCCCGCATCCATCCGGCGGTCACCCCGAAATACCGGTCGCCGCCCACGCACACCGCGGCCAGCAGCAGCGACAGACAGCCCCAGGACGCGCCGCCCTCCCAGACCCCGGCGAGGTCCAGCAGCGGCAGCGCCCCGCCGGCCGTCACCGCGGCCGCGGCGCCCAGCCGCAGTGCCCGCGCGCCGCGGCGCTTGGCCACCCGGTCGTGCAGGTACCAGTCGGCGGCGCGCAGCGCGCCCTCCTCGGTCCAGAGATAGAGCGCGTCCAGACGGTCGGCCGGTTCGCCCCAGTCGCCGAGCGGGAAGACCCGTCCGGCGAGATCCCGGCGGACGGGCCCCCGGCCGCCGCTCTCCCGCTGGGGGCGGCGGCTCTCCCGAGGGGGCCCCTCGGGCTGCATCTCCGGCTGACTCACCCGTGCGCTCTCTCTCTACGTTCTTCACAGATACGTGCGGTGCACGCGTGACATCCGGGACGGCCGTTGCGCGCAGTCCCCCTTCCTACCGCCGAACGGCTGGCGTCGGCCCCACGATCACGCTCTTTCCGCCCGGAAGTGGTGCGGGATCGGGTATAAGGCCGCCGGGCTTCTCACCCGAAAGAGTGGCCAACGCGGTGACGCACAGTTTCCAGCCGCCGCGGCGGCGCTCGACCCCCGGGCCCGGCCGACGTCGGGGCGGCCGGGGCTCTCGTCTAGGCTGCCACCGTGAAGGTCCTCGTCATCGGCGGCGGCGCCCGCGAACACGCCCTGTGCCGCTCTCTGTCCCTCGACCCCGACGTCACCGCGCTGCACTGCGCTCCCGGCAACGCCGGCATCGCCGAGGTGGCCGAATTGCACGGGGTCAACGCCCTCGACGGCCAGGCCGTCGCCGAACTCGCCGCCGGCCTGGAAGCCGATCTGGTCGTGGTCGGTCCCGAGGCCCCCCTGGTGGCGGGCGTCGCGGACGCCGTACGCGACCGCGGTATCCCGGTCTTCGGCCCCTCGGCCCAGGCCGCCCAGCTGGAGGGCTCCAAGGCCTTCGCCAAGGACGTGATGGCCGCCGCGGCCGTCCCCACGGCCCGCAGCTATGTCTGCACCACCCCGGAAGAGATCGACGCGGCCCTGGACGCCTTCGGTGCGCCGTACGTCGTCAAGGACGACGGTCTCGCGGCCGGCAAGGGCGTCGTCGTCACCGAGGACGTCGAGGCCGCCCGCGCCCACGCGCTGGCCTGCGACCGGGTCGTCATCGAGGAGTTCCTCGACGGCCCCGAGGTCTCGCTCTTCGCGGTCACCGACGGCGAGACGGTCGTCCCGCTCCAGCCCGCCCAGGACTTCAAGCGGGCCTACGACGGCGACCAGGGCCCCAACACCGGCGGCATGGGCGCGTACAGCCCGCTGCCCTGGGCCGACCCCAAGCTGGTCGACGAGGTCATGGCCACCGTGCTTCAGCCCACCGTCGACGAGCTGCGCCGCCGCGGCACCCCGTTCTCCGGGCTGCTCTACGCGGGCCTGGCGATCACCTCGCGCGGAGTGCGGGTGATCGAGTTCAACGCGCGCTTCGGCGACCCGGAGACCCAGGTCGTCCTCGCCCGCCTCAAGACCCCGCTCGCCGGCCTGCTGCACGCCGCGGCCACCGGCACCCTCGCCACCTTCCCGCCGCTGCGCTGGAGCGACGGCGCCGCGGTCACTGTCGTCATCGCCTCCCACAACTACCCGGACACCCCGCGCACCGGCGACCCGATCGACGGCCTCGCCGACGTCGTGGCGGAGGACGCCCCCAAGGCGTACGTCCTGCATGCCGGCACCAAGCGCGACGACTCCGGCGCGGTGCTCAGCGCGGGCGGCCGGGTGCTGTCCGTCACCGCCACCGGCTCGGACCTCACCACCGCCCGGCAGCGCGCCTACCGCGCCGTCGGCCGGATCTCCCTGGACGGGTCCCAGCACCGTACGGACATCGCCGCCAAGGTCGCGGACGAGGCCGCGGGCGCCTAGCGCGCACGGCCGCGACGGCGCGTGGGGCGCCCGGATGTGCCCCTCGCGTCCGTCGCGGCCGGTGACATCTCCCCTGGGACACATGGCACATACCGTGGCATATGCCTCAGGTCTGTGGGCGCAGACCGGGCCGCGTCACCCCCTGGCCGGTGAGTGCAAACCGGGCCGAATCGCCCGCGGCCCCTACCCTTCCGACACCGGTTCCCGGCTTTGCCCAAAGCCATTCCATCGAGTGACCGCACCAAGTAACCGGCTGACGAGACGAAAAGCCCCAACTAGGGTGCCGCGCAGGCGTCCTGTGGTGGCCGTGCCGGATTCCGGCACGGTGATCACGGCGGCGTCCGGCAAGTGGCTCACCGGCATTGCGATGTCAGTGGCCGGTGCCACAGTGGGTGGGGAGTGAGCTCGCTCCGCACAACGCGCAATTCTCGTACGTCCGTCCCGTGTTCTCTCCGTCCGGCTCCATCAGGACAGCAGGGGGTGTACAGGCTCGTGGCAAGTCCGGAAACAGGCGTCCTGGCGGCGCGTGCCCGCGCCCTCGCCGTGCTGCGGATCCGCAGCACCGCGCTGGCCGTGGCGCTGCTGCCCGCGGCCGTGGCCGTGGTGCTGCTCGCCGGCCGGGCGACCGGCCATCTCGGCGCGGGCCCGGGCTGGGACCTCGCCCGCTGGATCGCCGGCGGCCTCGCGGCGCTCAGCCTGCTGCTGACCGCGCTGGTCGCCGTGGTCGTCGCGCGCGCCCGGCCCGCCCTGAGCCCGTCCGTCCCGATCTCCGAGAAGTCGGCCCCCGACCTCTACCGCCTGGTGCGCGACCTCGCCGACCGCCTGGAGGTCCCCGCGCCCTCCGCCATAGCGCTCACCCCGGACTGCGACAGCTGGCTGGAGGACCGTACGCACCGCGCCCACGGCCCGCCCCGCCGCGCCAAAGGACGGGCCGACGGGGAACGCCGGGTGCCCGAGGCGCCGGTCCTGGTCATCGGCTCGCCGTTCCTGTGGTGGATGCGGGTCGCCGAGCTGCGCGCGCTGCTGGCCCCCGTCGTCGCCGGCACCGGCCCGTCCGCGCACCCCGACATAGCGGCCGCCCGCCGCTTCATCCGTGGCCTGGACGCCGCGGTCGCGGTGTCCGCCCGCGCCCGGCGGCCGGTGCGGGGCCTCCCGCTCCGCTTCGTCGGCCGGGTGGCGCGACTGCTGCTGCGGGCCGGCCGCGAACACGCCACGATCATGGAACGGGCCGTCGCGGCCGCCGCCTCCGAGCGCGCCCAGACCGTGGACTACGGCCTGCGGATCGTCGCCCAGGAGCAGGTCGGTCTCGCGTACGCGGGCTGGGACCGGTTGCTGACCCGGGTCGCGCTGCCCGCCTGGCGGATGGGCCGCTGGCCGTCCCGGCTGGACGCCGGGGTGGTCTCCGCGCTCACCGAGCTCTCCCGCCGGGACCGCCTCGCCGACGGCTTCGCCTCCCGTCTCGGCGAGCGCCCCGCCTGCGACCTCCTGGAGGAGCCGGGCGCCATCGACCGCGCCGCCTCGCTGCTGGCCGCCCGCCTCTTCCATGGCGGCCCGGCCGAGCCGGGACCCGACTGGTCACCGGTCGGCTGGAACCAGTACCCGGAAGAGGTCGTGGACCGGAAATGGCGCCTGGAGGCCGCCCGCCTCCACCGCGTACTCGACAACCTCCCGGCGACCGCGCTCCCGGTGGCCCCGCCCGCACCGGCGGCCCCGGCCCAGGACCCGGCCCCCGCCGCCCCGCCCCTCTCGTACGCCCGCACCGCCGCCCGTACGCCCGGCCACCACCCGCCGGAGCGCCCGCCCGCCGACGAGCCCGCCATGGGCCGCCGCGACGAGCAGCCGCCCGCCCCGGCCCCCGGTCCGACCCTGGCCCGCGTCATCGACCGGCTCACCCATGACGCGTGCGCGGGCGATCTCGTCGCCGCCCGGCTGGGCGCGGAGGTCGAGCGCGAGGAGCGGGAGGAGGCGGCCCGCCAGGCCGCCCGCGGCACCTCGCAGCAGGACGCCGCCATCGGTGTGGCCTGGGGCGACGGCATGGCCGAGGGCGGCCTCCCGCTGTTCCCGCTCCAGCCGCCCCGTACGGGCCGCGAGCTGCTCGCCGACCACGTCACCGCCATGGTCTGCTGCGCCGCCGTCGACACCGCCGGTGCCACCCCGGGCTTGGACTGGCTCGACGGCCCGGCGCTGCTGGTCGACGGCGCCCGCCGCTCCGACCTCGGCCGCCCGGTGCTCAGCCTGGTCGACGACGGCGATGCGGAGCCGCTGCGCGGCTGGCTGACGACGATCGGCGTACGGCCGGAAAAGCCGGTCCGGCTGGTATGACACCGGTCCGCGGCGGCCGGCGGAGCGCCGGGCGTCCCGGGCCGCTCGCTCCATCGGCTGAATGTTCCCTTCCAGTTCGCATTTCGGGGGCGGTTGCATCTAAATTCACGACGAAGGGTGACGGAGTGGGTGCGTAATGTGATGTGCTGGGGGACGGCCGGCCGGGTTGGTCCCGCCGGCGCAGCACCGGCCCGAGGGGCCGCGGCCGATGGGGGACGCGGGAGGGGAGTGGAAGGTGGCGACGGATCAGATCAGGCGCTGGGAGTCGGGCGCCCTCGCCCACGCGGTCACGGACCCGTTCGGGCAGGGCCCGCTGCCCTGGCTGCGCGGCAGCGAGAACTACTTCGACTCCGGCCGCATCATCCCCTGGTACGTCGACCCCGCCGTCGCCCAGGGCGATCTGAGCGTGCCCGCACCCCACAAGCACAACGGCCCGCGCACCGCCGATGACGTCCACCGCCAGATCAAGGGCTTCGCCGGCCCCGGTGCGGTGGCCCCCGGCGAGGCCATCGACTTCCGGGTCTCGGTCGACCCGCCCCAGCCGTTCAGCATCGACATCTACCGCATCGGCCACTACGGCGGCACCGGCGCCCACAAGGTCACCACCAGCCCGCGGCTGGCCGGTATCGTCCAGCCGCCCCCGCTGACCGCCGAGCGCACGGTCTCCTGCCATCACTGGTGGCTGTCCTGGCGCCTCCAGGTCCCCACGTTCTGGAACCTCGGCGCCTATGTCGCCGTGCTCACCACCGCCGACGGCCGCTACCGCTCCCACATCCCCTTCACCGTCCGCGACCACGAGCCCGCCGATCTCCTCCTGCTGCTGCCCGACATCACCTGGCAGGCCTACAACCTCTACCCGGAGGACGGCCGCACCGGCGCCAGCCTCTACCACGCCTGGGACGAGAAGGGCGCGCTGCTCGGTGAGCGGGACGCCGCCACCACCGTCTCCTTCGACCGCCCCTACGCGGGCGCCGGCCTGCCCCTCCATGTCGGCCACGCCTACGACTTCATCCGCTGGGCCGAGCGCTACGGCTACGACCTCGCCTACGCCGATGCCCGCGATCTGCACGCCGGCCGGGTCGACCCGTCCCGCTACCGTGGCCTGGTCTTCCCCGGTCACGACGAATACTGGTCGGTGCCCATGCGCCGCACGGTCGAGGCGGCCCGGGACACCGGCACCTCCCTGGTCTTCCTCTCCGCCAACACCATGTACTGGCAGGTCGACCTCTCCCCGTCGCCCTCCGGCCCGGACTCCCTGCTCCACTGCCGCAAACGCCAGGGCCCCGGCCGCCCCGTGCTCTGGCGGGAGAACGGTGACCCCGAACAGCGGCTGATGGGCATCCAGTACGCCGGCCGGGTCCCCGAACCGGCCCCTCTGGTCGTCCGCAACGGCAGCCACTGGCTGTGGGAGGCCACCGGTGCCCACGAAGGCGATGAGCTCCCCGGCCTGGTCGCCGGTGAGGCCGACCGCTACTTCCCGCGCACCAGCCTCCCCAAGCACACCGAACGCATCCTGCTCGCCCACTCCCCGTACCGCGACAGCGAGGGCACCCGCCGCCATCAGGAGACCTCCCTCTACCGTGCCCCCAGCGGCGCCTGGGTCTTCGCCTCCGGCACCTTCGCCTGGTCACCCGCCCTCGACCGCCCCGGCCACGTCGACCAGCGCGTCCAGCGCGCCACCGCCAACCTCCTCGACCGCATCTGCAAACGCGACTGAGCCCACCGTCGTACCGCCGGGGATGACGGGACAGCCCCTAGCGTGCGGCGGCCGGCCCCAACTCCCGTGCCAGCGCCACGGTCAGCGCCCGGAAGATCCGCACTCCGGATCGGGGTCCTTCTCCCGGGTCGCCAGCACACTGTGTGCCCACGGCGCGTCCAGCACCGGTATGTACACCGTGCCCGGCCACGGGTAATAGCGCGCGAACGACTTCAGCGCCGAACCCGCACCCCGCCCCGCCACCACGCTCGTCAGACAGTCGTGCGGCGTCAATGCCCAGTCGGGGCTGCGCCGTTCACCCTCGTCGAAGTACAGGTAGTCGGTGAAGGGCCGCGGGGTGTGCGGCGGCAGCCGCAGATACGGCAGGTCGATGATGTCCGCCCGCCGCACCCCCTCGCCCGCGGCGTCCGCGAGCGAGGACGCCGCGGACACCACCACGATCCGCTGCTCGGTCGTCAGCACATCGACGGTGATCCCCTCGCTGTGGAAGGCGGGACGTACGAACGCCACATCCACCCGGTCCTCGCGCAGCGCGCTGCAGTGCTCGGTGAACGTCAACTGCACCAGTGACAAGGGGACTTCCGGGCGCGCCCGGCGGAAGGCGCTGACCGCGGCCGGGGTCACCTCGGCCGAACCGTGGCCCATGACGCCGACCCGCAGCGGCCGCCGCGGCGCCGCCCCCTGGGCCACGTCCGCCACATCGTCCATGGCGGCGTTGGCGGCGGCGAGCAGCGTACGGGCGTGGCTGACCAGCCGTTGCCCGGCCGGGGTCGGTGCCACGGGGCTCCGCTCCAGCAGCGGGGTGCCGAACTCCCGCTCCAGTTGCTGAATATGGCCGGTCACCGCCGCGGGCGACAGGAACAGCCGGGTCGCCGCCCGCCCGAAGTGCCCTTCCTCGACCACGGCGAGGAACGAGGAGAGCCGCCGCAGATCCATACGGCCCACGATAATTCCGGCCCGCGCCTGCACCCGGGGCCGTTCACACTTCCTGAACGGGGGAGGCGCCGCGGCCCGCGCGGCCCGTAGAAAGCCCTGCATGACGACCACGGCAACCTCCGGCGCGGGTCTCCGCTCCGGCCCCCCTGCGCTTCCGCCCCGCCACTGGCTGCGCACCGGTTGGGTGATGACCGCGTCGGGCTGGAGCGCCAACCAGTTCTCCGCCCTGCTCGGCGCCTACCACTCCGGCCCCGGGCTGACCGAGGCCACCACCACCGCACTCTTCGGCGTCTATGTCCTCGGCCTGATCCCCGGTCTGTTCCTGGGCGGCCCGCTCGCCGACCGCCGGGGCCGACGCCCCGTCGTGTTCAGCGCGCTGGCGGTCTCCGCGCTGGCGACCGCGCTGCTGATGGCGGGTGCGACGGTCACCGGTCTGCTGTGGCCCGGCCGCTTTCTGACCGGCATCGGCGCCGGTGCCCTGCTCGGTGCCGGCAGCGCCTGGATCAAGGAGCTGTCCTCGCCGCCGTACGACACGGTCTCCGCGGCCGGTGCCGCGGCCCGCCGCTCGGGGCTCTTCCTCTCCGCGGGCTTCGCCACCGGCGGACCGGCGGCGGCACTGATCGCCCAGTGGGCCCCGGCGCCCCTGATCACGGCGTACCTCCCACACCTCGTCCTCTCCGCGGCCGCCGCCCTCGCCGCGGCCCGCACGCCGGAAACCGCCCGAGCCGGCGGGCCGTTGGCGGCCACGGCCACGGCCACGGCGGCGGGGTGCGGGGCGGGGGCCATGCAGGCCGGATCCGCGACTGCCGGGCCCCGTACGGGAGGGCGCGCGGCGGTGGTGGGCACTACGGGCGGGCGCGTCGCGGTGGGCACTACGGCCGGGCCCGCGACCGCGGCAGCCCCTACGGGCGGCCATGTGCCGGCAGCGGCCACCGGGAACGCCTCCGAGACAGTCGCCCCCGCCCCCGGCACCGCCTTCCGCCGCCTGGTGGCCCCGGTCGCCCCCTGGGTGTTCGTCGCCCCCAGCATCGCCCTCGCCACCCTCCCCGGGCTCGTCGACGCCGGGCTCACCGGCTGGCAGACCGTGTACGCCGGCCTCGTCACCGCCGTCACCCCCGGCACCGGGCTGCTCGTCGCCCCGCTCGCCCGCCGCCTCGCCGCCCGGCACCGCGTCGCCACCGCCGTCGCCGGGCTCGCCGCCGTCATCCTCGGCCTGCTCCTCGCCGCCTTCGCCGTCGCCGGTATACGGCCCGATGTCGCACTGCTCGCCGCCGCCGTCCTCGGCGCCGGATACGGACTCTGCGTGGCGTACGGCCTGACGGAGGTCGCCGCCCTGGCGCCCCCGGGCCGGCTGGCGCGCCTGACCGCACGCTTCTGGGCCCTGTGCTACCTGGGCTTCTGCACCCCGTACGCGATCACCCTGCTCACCGGCTGGTTCTCCCCGGCCACGATCCTGCTCGCAGCGGTCGTCCCGGCCGCGGCCACCCTCGCGCTGATCGCCCGCCGGGGCACCCGCCGCACCGGCTGACACCGGACTCCGGGGGCGCACCCGGCCCCCGTCCTCCACCTCCGGCGTGCGTGAGGGAGAATCGGTAGGACTCCTGGATCAACCTACGCGGAGGAAGCGTGCCCGGTTTTGTAGAAAAGCCTGAGCCGGTGGAGGTCCCCGGGCTCACCCACCTCCACACCGGCAAGGTGCGCGACCTCTACCGCAATGCCGCCGGTGACCTGGTCATGGTCGCCAGCGACCGGACCTCGGTCTATGACTGGGTGCTGCCCACCGAGATCCCGGACAAGGGCCGTGTCCTCACCCAGCTGTCCCTGTGGTGGTTCGACCAGCTCTCCGACCTGGTCCCGCACCATGTCCTTGGCACCGACGTCCCGGCCGGCGCCCCCGTCGACTGGGCGGGCCGCACCCTGGTGTGCAAGTCGCTGGACATGGTCCCCGTGGAGTGCGTGGCCCGCGGCTACCTCACCGGCTCCGGTCTCGCCGAGTACCGGCAGACCCGTACGGTCTGTGGGCTGGCCCTCCCCGAGGGGCTCGTCGACGGCTCCGAGCTCCCCGCGCCGATCTTCACCCCGGCCACCAAGGCCGCCGTCGGCGACCACGACGAGAACGTCTCCTACGAGGAGGTCGCCCACCAGGTCGGCACCGAGGTCGCCGCCGAGCTGCGGCAGACCACCCTCGCCGTCTACGGCCGGGCCCGCGACATCGCCCGCGAGCGCGGCATCATCCTGGCGGACACCAAGTTCGAGTTCGGCTTCGCCGACGGGCAGCTGACCCTGGCCGACGAGGTCCTGACGCCCGACTCCTCGCGCTTCTGGCCGGCCGACCTGTGGCAGCCGGGCCGCGCCCAGCCGTCCTTCGACAAGCAGTTCGTGCGCGACTGGCTGACCTCTCCCGCCGCGGCCTGGGACCGCACGGGTGAGGAGCCGCCGCCCGCCCTCCCGCACGAGATCGTGGAGAGCACCCGCGCCAAGTACATCGAGGCCTACCAGCGCCTCACCGGCCTCAGCTGGGCATAACGGAAAGGACCCCGGTCACCGACCGGGGTCCTTTCTTCCTTGAGCGGACGACGAGGCTCGAACTCGCGACCTCAACCTTGGCAAGGTTGCGCTCTACCAACTGAGCTACGTCCGCACGCTCCGCGCAAAGCTCCTGGAATCAGGCGCCGCCGCGCGGTGCGGGGTCCACTATAGCCAACCCCGCTCGCGGGCGAGGCGCGCCGCGGCATGGCGGTTCTCCGCACCCAGCTTCGCGGTCGCCGACGAGAGATAGTTCCGCACCGTCCCCGGCGACAGCGACGCCCGTGCCGCGATCTCCGTGACCGGCGCCCCGGCCTCGGCGCATTCCAGTACCTCCGCCTCCCGGACCGTCAGCGGTGACTCCCCGGCGCTTATCGCGTCCGCCGCCAACTCCGGGTCCACATAACGGTTTCCGGCATGCACCGTGCGGATGATCTCCGCCAGCCGCTGCGCCGACACGGTCTTCGGCACGAACCCCCGCACCCCGGCCTCCAGCGCCCGCTTCAGATGCCCCGGCCGCCCATGACTCGTCACGATCATCGACCGGCACCCCGGCACCTCGCCCCGCAACGATGTGGCCACCGCCACACCGTCCGTCCCCGGCATCTGGAGATCCAGCACCGCCACATCCGGCTCATGCGCCCGCGCCATCGCCCGCGCCTCCGGGCCCGTCGCCGCCTCGGCCACCACCAGCAGATCGTCCTCCAGCGACAACAGCGCCGCCAGCGCCCCACGGATCAGGTGCTCGTCATCCGCCAGCAACACCCGGATCGCCCGCTCATTCACTCCGCCACCCCGCCTCTCCCTCCACCACGACCCCTCCCGGCACGCTCCCCGCCCCGCCTCTCCCTCCACCACGGACCGCTCCCCGCACGCTCCCCGCCCCGCCCGCGCTACCCACTCGCCGCCCCCACCGGGAGTTCGACCGTCAGCCGGAAGCCGCCGTTCGGGACCCGGCCCGATGTCAGGCTCCCGCCCAAGGGGCGAAGGCGTTCCCGGAGCCCCTTGAGACCGCTGCCGGGGACCGATCCGGCGACCGCCTCGTCCGGCGGGTGGGTGACGCCGTCGTTCTCCATGGTCATCACGAGCACCGAGCGCTGCGGATCGATCCGGGTCCGCACCGCACAGCTCCGCACCTCCACCGCATGCCGCAGGACGTTCGTGGTGCCTTCGCGGACGACCCAGCCGAGCGCCGACTCCACCTCCGGCGACAGCTGCGCCCCTTCCTCGCCCTCGATACGGCAGTCCACCCCGGCCGCCCGCAGTATGGAACGGGCCCCCGCCAACTCCGCCTGGAGATCGGCCTTCCGATAGCCGCGCACCACCTCCCGGACCTCCCGCTGGGCCTCCTGGGCGATCCGCTGCACCTCCACCATTTGCTCCACGGCCTCCGGCCGCTCCCGCCGCGCCAGCTGGACCGCCAGCTCGCCCTTGAGGGCGATCACCGCCAGATTCCGGCCCATCACATCGTGCAGATCCCGGCTGAACCTCAGCCGCTCCTCGGCGACCGCGAGCCGTGTCTCGGTGCCGCGGGCCGCATCCAGCTTCCAGATCACGCCGAGCAGCCAGCCCGTGGGCCGCGCCAGCCCGAAGCTCCAGATACCGGCGAAGAACAACAGGACCGCCATGCCCACCGCGCTCAGCCAGGAATGCGTGAGCAGGAAGAGCAGTGCCATGGCTGCGACGGCGCTGCCGGCCAGCGCGGCCAGAAACTTCCGCTTGGACACCACCAGGCTGTGGGCCATGAAGAACGGTGTGAGGGTCGCGCCGATCGCCAGCCCCGTCGAACCCACACTGTCCTTGTCGGCAGGCCCATGGACGGTGATCAGCGCGAACAACGCGACCTCCGTGACGAGGGTCAGCACCCCCGAGACCAGCAACAGGGTGCGCGGCGTCGCCCCCCGTTCCAGATAGCGGTTCACCGCGCGGTTCAACAGCGGTACGGCCAGCGCGGCCTGAGCCACATTCAGCCCCATGGCCACACCGGCCAAGGTGACCGGCAGCGGGCTGCTGCCCGCCCTGCCCATGACGGGAGCCATCCCGCTGAGCACGGGAAGCCAGGGGAGGAGGTACAGACTGCCCCGGAAATAGGCGTCGATCATGGCCATCTGGCCCCGCCGCCGCCACATCGCCCGTAGCTTGCCGATCATCCGCTGCCCGCCCCCGTCGTCCCGATCGTCCTGCGCCGCTAGCGCCTCGGCTCCCAGCGGAACCACCGCTGGACAGCAAACAACGCGAGCCCCGTCCAGACCAAGCCGGTGATCAGCTGCCCCACCGTCTCCTTGAGGCCCTCGCCCCCGGTCCAGCCGGCCCGTATCAGCTCCATCGCCGGTGACAGCGGAAGCAGTTCGAGCACGGAGGCCACCCGCTCCGGAAGGATGTCCAGCGGGGCCACCATCCCGGACCCCGCCAGCGACACCATCATGAAGGGGAGCACGGCGAGCTGAGCGGCCTCGGCCGACTTGGCGAGAACGGAGGACGCCGCGGCGAACCCCACGGTCGCGGCCATGCCGAGCACCACACCGGCGATCAGGAGATGCGGCGCGGTGGGCAGACCGGCGTCCAGGAGCAGGCCGCCCAGGACCACCAGCAGGACACACTGCACCAGCCCCAGCAGTACCGCCGGAAGCGCGGTGCCCGCCAGTATTTCCAGATCCCGCAGCTCACCGGTCCGCAGCCGCTTCAGGACCAGTTCTTCACGCCGAGCGGTATACGAGCCGGTGAGGCTGGAGTAGACGGCGAAGACCAGGACGTATCCGAGGGTCGCGGGCAACAGCGCCGATCCGATCGACAGCCCGGTGCCGGCCACCATGTTCTCGACCGCTCCCTTCATGGCGAACGCCAGGGCGACCGGGATGATCAGCGAGGTCGTCAGCGCGGTCTTGTTGCGGCCGAGAAGGGTCAACTCGGCCCGCCCCAGGGCGAGGAGACGCGCCGCGGTGCCCGTCTCCCCGGGCGTTCCGGCGCGCTCGATACCGCCGGCTTCCCGCACGCTTGCACTCATGAGTTCTCCAGCCCCTTTGCGATGTGCAGAAATGCCTCTTCCAGAGATGCGGACCTGACATCCAGATTGCCCAGCGCTATCCCCTTGTCCCGCGCCCAGACCAGGACGCCGGTCGCGGCCCGCTGGAGGTCGTCCGTCCGCAGCCGGACCGTGCGCCCGTCCGTCTCATGGCCGAGGACGCCCAGTTCGCCCAGCGGCGGGAGATCACCGAGATGGAATCCGGTGGGCAGCTCGAAGGAGATGTGCGAGGGGTGTGCGGCGACCACGTCCGCGACATGCCCCGCCGCCGCGATCCGCCCCTCGTGCAAGATCGCCAGCCGGTCCGCCAGCTCCTCGGCCTCTTCGAGATAGTGCGTGGTCAGCACGATCGTGGTCCCGGAGTCCCGCAGCTCGCGGACCAATTCCCACGTGGCATGGCGCGCTTCGGTGTCCAGACCGGTCGTCGGCTCGTCCAGGAACAGCACCTCGGGCCTCCCCAGCAGCGCCAGGGCGAGATCCAGCCGCCGGCGCTCGCCGCCGGACAGCTGCTTGACCCGCACATCCCTGCGCCGCTCCAGCCCCACGGAGCCGAGCGCTTCATCGACCGGGCGCGCCCCACTGGTGCACCCCGCCCACATCCGCACGGTCTCCGCGGGCGTCAGCTCGGCGGGGAAGCCGCCCTCCTGGAGCATGACGCCCACCCGGGGTCGCACCTTGCGCCGCTCCCGGAACGGGTCATGGCCAAGGATCCGGACCCGCCCGGCCGTGGGCAGGGCCAGGCCCTCCAGCAGTTCGAGAGTGGAGGTCTTGCCCGCCCCGTTGGTCCCCAGAAGCGCGAACAGCTCCCCGCGTTCGACGGAGAAGTCGATACCGCGCACGGCCTCGAAGCTCCGCTGCCCGCTCCGCGCCTTTTGCTCGCCACGGTCCCGCGGACCGCTCGTGCGCCGCCCGCCGGCACCGTAGCTCCTGCGCAGGCCGGTGACTTCGATCACATCGGCCCCGGAACCGGCGCTTCGCGCGCCGCCGCGGCCGACACCCCCGATGGTTTTCTCCCCGATGTTCATGAGACCAGCGTCCCGCCGGATCAAGGTTCCGGGCAGTGCGGGCTGTCATCGCAGCTGATGACAAATGTCAGTTGCCCCCGCGCGGAAGCAGGGAAGGGGGAGAGGTGATGACACAGAAAGAAGGCCCCGGTCGCAATGACCGGGGCCTTCTTTATCTGAGCGGACGACGAGGCTCGAACTCGCGACCTCAACCTTGGCAAGGTTGCGCTCTACCAACTGAGCTACGTCCGCAGGCATCCACTCGGCTTTCACCGAGCGGCGCGACAGCTACTCTACCTGATCCTTTAGGAAGGTCGAGCAGTCAGAGCGGGTGACAGGGATTGCACACTGCGCCTCCCTCTTGGAAAGAGGGCGCTCTACTACTGAGCTACACCCGCGTGACTCCGTGAGGTCCGGCCTTTCGGCCTCGCCCCTCGGCGTGCTCCAGACTCTAGCTGATCAGTAGGGGTGCTGTGCAAGTCGGCTGCGCGCGGGCCGAGGGATGCCGGCAACTCCGTCAGTGATTGGCGGCGTTGAAGGCCTCGTAGACCTTCTTCGGGATCCGGCCGCGCGGGGGGACGTCCATCTGGTTGGAGCGGGCCCAGGCGCGGACGGCCGCGGGGTCGGGGTTCACCGCGGTCCGGTGGTAGGCCTTGCCGGACTTGGCCCGCTTGCGGCCGGCCTCGACGAACGGAGCGAGGGCACCGCGCAGTTTCTTCGCATTGGCGGGATTGAGGTCGATCTCGTACGACTTCCCGTCCAATCCGAAGGTGACCGTCTCTGCGGCTTCTCCTCCGTCGATGTCATCGGAGAGCGTTACTACTACGCGCTGCGCCACGGATATCGGTCCTTTCGGGGAGCAACCCCTTGTTGACATGGGGTGATGCTCCGGATCCGGCTGATTGGGATCAATGCTTTTTCATTTGTACAGCGATGGGCATTGCATTGTGAAGCCCAGTTAATTTTGTCAGCGTGTCTTCCCGCAATCCGGACCCCGGATCTTTTCGAGGATTTTTCCTGCGGTGCACTCCTGCCGATACCTGACCGTGATCCGGCGCACTGTATATCTATGCGCGTAGATTTTCGAACACGGTACTGTGAGGACACCGCCTTACGCACCACACCACCGGGAGTGCCAGTGGCACGCGTCGTAGTCGACGTCATGCTCAAGCCGGAGATCCTCGACCCGCAGGGGCAGGCGGTGCAGCGCGCACTGCCACGCCTGGGCTTCGAGGGGATCGCCGACGTCCGTCAGGGCAAGCGTTTCGAACTTGAGGTGGAGGGTCCGGTCGACGAAGCCGCCCTCGCTCGCATCCATGAGATGGCCGAGACCTTCCTCGCCAACACCGTCATCGAAGACTTCACCGTGCGGGTCGACTCATGACCTCGCGGATCGGAGTCATTACCTTCCCCGGCACGCTCGACGACCGCGACACCCAGCGCGCGGTCCGGGTGGCCGGTGCCGAAGCGGTGCCGCTGTGGCACCGCGACAAGGACCTCAAGCAGGTCGACGCCGTGGTGCTGCCCGGCGGCTTCTCGTACGGCGACTATCTGCGGGCCGGGGCCATCTCCCGTTTCTCGCCGGTGATGGAGTCCGTTATCGAGCAGGCCAAGGCCGGTATGCCCGTCCTGGGTATCTGCAATGGCTTCCAGGTGCTCACCGAGAGCCACCTGCTGCCCGGCGCCATGCTGCGCAACAACCATCTGCACTTCATCTGCCGCGACCAGAAGCTGCGGGTGGAGAACGCGGAGACTTCCTGGACCGTGGACTACACCTCCGGCCAGGAGATCAGCGTTCCGCTGAAGAACATCGACGGCCGGTACGTCGCCGACGAGCGCACGCTCGACATGCTCGAGGCCGAGGGCCGGGTCGCCTTCCGCTACCTGGACGGCAACCCCAACGGTTCGCTCCGCGATATCGCCGGCATCACCAATGAGGCGGGCAATGTCGTCGGCCTCATGCCGCACCCCGAGCACGCCGTGGAGCCGCTGATCGGTACGGGCCGTACCGACGGCCTCGGATTCTTCACCTCGATCCTGAAGAAGCTGGTCAACGCATGACTCTCGACACCGTCAAGCACGCAGCCGAGACGCCGGACACCGACCAGCCGTGGGCCGAACTCGGCCTGAAGCAGGACGAGTACCAGCGCATCCGGGAGATTCTCGGCCGCCGTCCCACCGGCGCCGAACTCGCCATGTATTCGGTCATGTGGTCCGAGCACTGCTCCTACAAGAGCAGCAAGGTCCATCTGAAGCAGTTCGGTGAGAAGGCCCCCGAGAACGACGCCCTGCTCGTCGGCATCGGCGAGAACGCCGGTGTCGTCGACGTCGGCCAGGGCTACGCCGTCACCTTCAAGGTGGAGTCCCACAACCACCCCTCGTACATCGAGCCCTACCAGGGCGCGGCCACCGGCGTCGGCGGGATCGTCCGCGACATCCTGGCCATGGGTGCCCGCCCGGTCGCCGTCGTCGACCCGCTGCGGTTCGGCGCCGCCGACCACCCCGACACCAAGCGCGTCCTGCCGGGCGTGGTGGCCGGAATCGGCGGCTACGGCAACTGCCTGGGTCTGCCCAACATCGGCGGCGAGGTCGTCTTCGACGCCTGCTACCAGGGCAACCCGCTGGTCAACGCCGGCTGCATCGGCGTCATGAAGCACGAGGACATCCACCTCGCCAAGGCGTCCGGCGCGGGCAACAAGGTCATCCTCTACGGCGCCCGCACCGGTGGCGACGGCATCGGCGGCGTCTCCGTGCTGGCCTCGGAGACCTTCGACGACTCCAAGCCCGCCAAGCGCCCCGCCGTCCAGGTCGGTGACCCCTTCCAGGAGAAGCTGCTCATCGAGTGCACCCTGGAGATCTTCAAGGAAGACCTGGTCGACGGCATCCAGGACCTCGGCGGCGCCGGGCTGTCCTGCGCCACCAGCGAGCTGGCCTCGGCCGGCTCCGGCGGCATGCGCGTCGAGCTGGACACCGTGCCGCTGCGCGACTCCTCCCTCTCGCCCGAGGAAATCCTCATGAGCGAGTCCCAGGAGCGCATGTGCGCGATCGTCGAGCCCGGGAAGGTCGACCGCTTCCTGGAGATCTGCGAGAAGTGGGACGTCATCGCGACCGTCATCGGTGAGGTGACGGACGGCTCCCAGCTGGAGATCTTCTGGCACGGCGAGCAGATCGTGGACGTGCCGCCGCGCACCGTCGCCCACGAGGGCCCGGTCTACGAGCGCCCGTATGCACGCCCCGACTGGCAGGACGCCCTCCAGGCCGACGACGCCGCCAAGCTGGCCCGCCCGGCGAACGCGGAGGAACTGCGGGCGCAGGTCCTGCGGCTGGTGGCCTCGCCCAACCAGGCATCCAAGGCGTGGATCACCGACCAGTACGACCGGTTCGTGCAGGGCAACACCGTCCTCGCGCAGCCGGAGGACGCCGGTATGGTCCGCATCGACCCGGACAGCAACCTCGGTGTCGCACTCGCCACCGACGGCAACGGGCGCTACGCCAAGCTCGACCCCTACACGGGCGCGCAGCTGGCGCTGGCCGAGGCGTACCGCAATGTCGCCGCGTCCGGTGCCAAGCCGCTGGCGGTCTCCGACTGCCTGAACTTCGGTTCGCCCGAGGACCCGGCCGTGATGTGGCAGTTCGCCGAGGCCACCCGTGGTCTCGCCGACGCCTGCCAGACCCTGGGCACGCCCGTCACCGGCGGCAATGTCTCGCTCTACAACCAGACCGGCGAGGTGGCGATCCACCCGACCCCGGTCGTCGCGGTGCTCGGTGTCATCGACGATGTGAACCGCCGTACGCCGATCGCCTTCGCGGAAGAGGGCCAGCTGGTCTACCTCCTGGGTGACACCCGCGAGGAGCTCGGCGGCTCGGCGTGGTCGCAGGTCGTGCACGACCACCTCGGCGGTCTGCCGCCGAAGGTGGACCTGGAGCGTGAGCGGCTGCTGGCGGAGGTGCTGATCTCGGCCTCCCGTGACGGCATGATCGACGCCGCGCACGACCTCTCCGACGGAGGTCTGATCCAGGCGCTGGTGGAGTCCTGCCTGCGCGGCGGCAAGGGCGCCCGCCTCGTCGTTCCCGACGGGCTGGACCCCTTCGTCCTGCTGTTCTCGGAGTCGGCGGGCCGTGCGGTCGTCGCCGTCCCGCGCAGCGAGGAGCTCCGCTTCACGGACATGTGCGGTGCCCGGGGGCTGCCGGCCACCCGCATCGGCGTGATCGACGGCGCGGAGATCGACGTCCAGGGGCAGTTCAGCATCCCGCTGAGCGAGCTGAAGGAGTCGCACGAGGCCACGATCCCGGGCCTGATCGCCTGAGGCCGGGCCGGGCGGTGCGCACCGCCCCCGTATGACGGTCCGACGGCCCGTCCCCACCAGGGGGCGGGCCGTCTCCGCTTTCCGTGGTGGGTCGCGCCATTGCCAGGGGTTACGTAATTACGTAATCTCTCACCATGGATCTGGAGCAGCGGGTGGCAGAGCTGGAGCGACGGCTGGCCGTCCTGGAGGCCGGCCGGCCGGCACCTCCGCCCGAGCGCGAGCCCGAGGACGAGCTGTGGGCCCTGCGGGGCCTGAAGGCCCAGCTCGCCGAACTGGGCGCCGACAACGGCGGAGTGCTCTTCACCGGTGCCGTACGGATCCCGGCCGGGCAGCGCTACGAATGGCAGTACGGCCTGGTCACCGACACCGTGCTGGACCGCGACTGGGCCGCGGCCGCCGAGTCGTTCGCGGCCCTCGGCCAGCCCGTCCGGCTGCGGCTGCTGCGCGAGATCCTCGGTGGCCGCTGCACCGCCGCCGAACTCACCGAGCTCGACGGCACCGGCACCACCGGCCAGATCTACCACCACCTGCGGCAACTGACCGCCGCCGGCTGGCTGCACACGGCCGCCCGCGGCCGCTACGAGGTACCCGCCGACCGCGTCGTACCGCTGCTGGTGATGCTGACCGCCGCCGGGCGCTGACGCCCGGCCACACGACCTCACGGGGGAGACGGAATGAAGTCCACCACTGAACGCAAGCTCGCCAGGAACGCCGCACGCGCCTGCCTGCTGATCTTCCTCGTGATCTTCGTCGCGAGCTTCTTCGTCGACATTCCGTATTGGTGGGGCTGGGTCCCCCTGATCCTCTGGATACTGATCGCCTTCGGAGTGAACCGCCGGGCGGCCCGCGCGGAGGGGGACGGCGTGACGGGCCCGGCCCGCGCGCCGGTGGCGGTCGCCGCCCCGGTCACCGGCCGCTGGAAGGCTCTCAACAGCCCCGCCGACAAGGTCCCCAGCCATGGCACACGGGCCTACGGGCAGGCGTACGCGATCGACATCGTGGCGGAACCGGAGCCGAACTCCCGGCCCGGCTTCGGCTGGTGGCCCCTGGTCCGCCGCAACGAGGAGTTCCCGGCCTTCGGTGCGCCCCTGCTCGCCGTCGCCGACGCCACCGTCGTCCGTGCCCAGGACGGCAGCCGCGACCATCTCAGCCGCACGTCCTGGCCCGCGGCCGTCTACCTGCTCGCCCTGGAGGGCCCGGCCCGTACGCTCGGCGGCGCCCGCCGGATGCTCGGCAACCATGTGATCCTCGACCTGGGCGACGGCGTTTACGCGCTCTACGCCCATGTCCGCCGCGGTTCGCTCACCGTCCGTACGGGCGACCGGGTGCGGGCCGGCGAAACCCTCGGCCGGTGCGGCGACTCCGGCAACAGCAGCGAGCCGCACGTCCACTTCCAGCTCATGGACGCCGCCGACCCGGTCACCGCCCAGGGGGTCCCGTTCACCTGGCAGGGCGTCGGCATCCCGCGCAACGGCGAGACCTTCGAGCCCGGGGCGCCGCGGACGACACCGGTGAGCTGAGCGCCGGCGGCCCCGCGCCCGCATCACGCATTCGGCAGCACCTGTCGGTGCCGCCTCGTAGGCTGACGGATATGCATCCTGCCGCCCGGAAGCCGCGTCCCCGCCGGTACGACCCGAAGAAGACCCGTGGCGCCGTCACGGCCCAGCTCGCCCACGTCCAGCAGGCCGTACGCGCCCTCGACCCCGGCCAGTTGGCGCTGCCGACCCGGCTCGGTGACTGGACGGTGCGCGAGCTGGTGGCGCATCTGTCGATGGCCGTGGGGAGCGTGGCGCGCAGTCTTGAGGGGCCGGTGCCGGTGCGGGCGGAGGCCACCCTGCTGGAGTGGCCGGCGGCGGCCGCGCCGCGCGCCTCCGACGTCGACGCGCGCACCCGCGCCCTGGCCGACGCGCACGACCCCGTGGAACTGCTGGAACGCACCGCCGCGCAGTTCGCCGAGGCCGTCGCGCCGGAGCCGGACGACCGGCTGCTGCCGGTCCTGCCCGGCGCGATGCCGCTGGCCGACTTCCTCGTCACCCGCTGTCTCGAACTTGTCGTGCACACCGACGACCTTGCGGCGGCGACCGGCCTGGAGATCCCCTTCGACCGCCAGGCCCTGGCCACCACCACCCGCCTGCTGGCCGACGTCCTGGCGGACCGGGCCCCCGGCGGTTCGGTGGAGCTGCGGATTCCGCCGTTCGCCGTGGTGCAGTGCGTGGCGGGCCCCAAGCACACCCGCGGTACCCCGCCGAACGTGGTCGAGACCGACCCGCTGACCTGGATCCGGCTCGCCACCGGCCGTACGTTCTGGGCCGAGGCGCTGGACGCGGCGACGGTCACCGCCGGCGGCGAGCGGGCCGATATCAGCGGATATCTGCCCGTGCTGAGCTGACGGCGGCGGGCCCGGCACCCGCACCCGACGCGGGCGGCGCCCCCCGGCACCCGTACCGACGGCTTCCGCGGCGGCGTCGCGCATCTCACACGGAGCGGGGCGCGCCCCCACGCCGCAAGATCCACACGGTCCGCGCCGCGGGCCCCGCATCCGGCGGCACACCAGGTGAGCCAAGGGATCCGAGGCGCGCCGGGGTGTTGAGCCGCCCGCCGGGGGGCGTGGGCACGTCAGGCCGCGCGGCCCCTCTTTTATGCACTCATCCAGTTCAGCGGCCATCCCCGGTTCGGATGAATGCGCGACCTGCCCTAGACTCGGTGCCGTGCCACGTGGTGACGGACGACTCAACCACGACCTGCTCCCCGGCGAGAAGGGCCCCCAGGACGCTTGCGGCGTCTTCGGTGTCTGGGCTCCGGGTGAAGAGGTCGCCAAACTCACCTATTTCGGGCTGTATGCGCTGCAGCACCGTGGACAGGAGTCCGCGGGCATCGCGGTGAGCAACGGCTCCCAGATCCTCGTCTTCAAGGACATGGGCCTGGTTTCCCAGGTCTTCGACGAGACTTCGCTCGGCTCCCTCCAGGGCCATATCGCGGTGGGCCATGCCCGCTACTCCACCACCGGTGCCTCGGTGTGGGAGAACGCCCAGCCGACGTTCCGTGCGACCGCGCACGGCTCGATCGCGCTCGGCCACAACGGCAACCTGGTCAACACCGCCGAGCTGGCGGATCTGGTCGCCGCGCTGCCCCGCGAGGGCGGCCGCGCGACCCAGGTCGCGGCCACCAACGACACCGACCTGGTGACGGCGCTGCTGGCCGGCCAGGTCGACGAGGAGGGCAAGCCGTTGACCGTCGAGGAGGCCGCCCCGCGCGTCCTGCCGAAGGTCAAGGGCGCCTTCTCGCTCTGCTTCATGGACGAGCACACGCTCTATGCCGCCCGCGACCCGCAGGGCATCCGCCCGCTGGTCCTCGGCCGCCTGGAGCGCGGCTGGGTGGTGGCCTCCGAGTCCGCCGCCCTCGACATCTGCGGCGCCAGCTTCATCCGGGAGATCGAGCCCGGCGAGATGGTCGCCATCGACGAGGACGGCCTGCGTAGCACCCGCTTCGCCGAGGCCCGCCCCAAGGGCTGCGTCTTCGAGTACGTCTACCTGGCCCGCCCGGACACCGACATCGCCGGCCGCAATGTGTACCTCTCCCGCGTGGAGATGGGCCGCAAGCTGGCCGCCGAGGCGCCGGCCGATGCCGACCTGGTGATAGCGACCCCGGAGTCCGGCACCCCCGCCGCCGTCGGCTACGCCGAGGCCAGTGGCATCCCCTACGGCTCCGGCCTGGTCAAGAACTCCTACGTCGGCCGGACCTTCATCCAGCCCTCGCAGACCATCCGCCAGCTCGGTATCCGCCTCAAGCTCAACCCGCTCAAGGAAGTCATCCGCGGCAAGCGCCTGGTGGTCGTCGACGACTCGATCGTCCGCGGCAACACCCAGCGCGCCCTCGTCCGGATGCTGCGCGAGGCCGGCGCCGCCGAGGTCCACATCCGGATCTCGTCCCCGCCGATCAAGTGGCCGTGCTTCTTCGGCATCGACTTCGCCACCCGCGCGGAGCTGATCGCCAACGGGCTGAGCGTGGCGGAGATCGGCAAGTCGCTGGGCGCCGATTCCCTCGCCTACATCTCCATCGACGGCATGATCGAGGCGACCACGATCGACAAGCCGAACCTGTGCCGCGCCTGCTTCGACGGCGAGTATCCGATGGAGCTGCCCGACCCGGAGCTGCTGGGCAAGCACCTCCTGGAGTCGGAGACCAAGGCACCGGCGAAGTCCGACGTGGACGGCGTCCAGACGCTCACGGCCGGGGTCGGCGGCGCCGACGCGCTGCGTCGCCCGTAGAGCTCGTACACACACGACACGAAGGTTCTCAGCATGTCCGCTGAATCATCTGAGCGTGCTCCGCACGCGGGCACTGGTGCCAGCTACGCGAGCGCGGGCGTCGACATCGAAGCCGGCGACCGCGCCGTGGACCTGATGAAGGAGTGGGTGAAGAAGGCCACCCGCCCCGAGGTCGTCGGCGGGCTCGGCGGCTTCGCCGGCCTCTTCGACGCCTCGGCGCTGAAGCGGTACGAGCGCCCGCTGCTGGCCTCCGCCACCGACGGCGTCGGCACGAAGGTCGACATCGCCCGCAAGATGGGCGTCTACGACAGCATCGGCCACGACCTCGTCGGCATGGTCGTCGACGACCTGGTCGTCTGCGGCGCCGAACCGCTGTTCATGACCGACTACATCTGCGTGGGCAAGGTCTACCCGGAGCGGGTCGCCGCGATCGTCAAGGGCATCGCCGAGGGCTGTGTGCTGGCCGGCTGCGCGCTGGTCGGCGGCGAGACCGCGGAACACCCGGGGCTGCTGGGCGCGGACGAGTTCGATGTCGCCGGTGCCGGTACGGGCGTCGTCGAGGCGGACCGGGTACTGGGCGCGGATCGCATCCGTACGGGGGACGCGGTGATCGCCATGGCGTCCTCCGGCCTTCACTCGAACGGGTACTCGCTGGTCCGTCATGTGCTGTTCGACCGGGCGGGCATGGCCCTGGACCGGGAGATCCCGGAGTTCGGCCGCACCCTGGGTGAGGAGCTCCTGGAGCCCACCAAGATCTACTCGCTGGACTGCCTGGCGCTGACCCGTACGACCGAGGTGCACGCCTTCTCGCACATCACCGGCGGCGGCCTGGCCAACAACCTCGCCCGGGTGATCCCGGACGGTCTGCACGCCACGGTCGACCGTGCCACCTGGACCCCGGGCCCGGTCTTCGACCTGGTCGGCTCGGCGGGCTCGGTCGAGCGCGGGGAGCTGGAGAAGACCCTGAACATGGGCGTCGGCATGATCGCCGTTGTCCCGCAGGGTTCGGTGGAGGCCGCCCTGACCACCCTCGCCGACCGCGGTGTGGACGCCTGGGTCAGCGGTGAGATCGTCGAGCGTGGTGACCACGCCGAGGCAGTGACCCTGACCGGTGACTACGCGAGCTGACGGACCGAGCCGTCCCCCTGGTCCGGACCGGGCCGGGGGAGGTGCCGCCCGCACGGACAGCGGTCTGTGCGGCGGTCCCGGCCATGGTCATCCGGCCAGGCATCCGGGCAGCACAGAACCCGGTCCGGGTATGCCCAGGACCGGGTCCGTGATGCTGTTATGGGTGCCGCGAGCGCAGAGACTCAAGCGCGACGACGCTGGTCCGACGAGTCGCCCTCGTCCTCTTCGTCGTCGTTGTACAGCTCTGCGTACCGTGCGTACGGGTCGTCGTCCTCGTCATCCTCGAACGGCTCTCCGTTCGGAGGCTGCTGGTTCGACTGCGTTGCACCCAGCTCGTCGGCCAGTCGTGAGAGATCCGTCCCACCGCTGCTGTACTTCAGCTGGCGGGCGACCTTTGTCTGCTTGGCCTTGGCCCGGCCGCGCCCCATGGGTCGACCCCCTCAATGACGGGGCTCGGTGGCCCCAGAGTCTTGACACGCGTTCATGGATCAGAGCGGGCTCTCGACAGAGAGACCGGCCCGTAGGGCTTTAACGGTACCTGCTTCCGCGGCCATGCGGTACGTCGCCCGCATCACCCGCCGCTCGGCACGACCTGCAAGGTGCCCCGTCCCCGCTGGTCAACTGCGATTTTAACCTGTCCTGTACGGCGACCCGCCGACGGGTGGTGAGGGATGTCTCCCTGATCACCCGTGGCGGGCCGCGCAAGGCACGCTTTCCGGCCGACACGGCCCATATCCGGCCGCGTCAGGCGCGCCGGGCCTCCGCCATCCGCTGTTCGGCCAGGCGATCGGCGGCCGCGGCGGGCGGAATGCCGTCGGCCTTCGCACGAGCGAATATCGCCAGCGTGGTGTCGAAGATCTTCGCCGCCTTGGTCTTGCAGCGGTCGAAGTCGAAGCCGTGCAGCTCGTCGGCCACCTGGATGACACCGCCCGCGTTCACGACGTAATCGGGGGCGTAGAGGATGCCGCGGTCGGACAGATCCTTCTCGACGCCGGGGTGGGCGAGCTGGTTGTTGGCCGCGCCGCACACCACCTTCGCGGTCAGCACCGGCAGCGACTCATCGCTCAGCGCACCGCCCAGCGCACACGGCGCATAGACGTCCAGGCCCGCGGTGCGGATCAGTGCCTCGGTGTCCGCGACCGCGGTGACCTGCGGGTACTTGGCGCGGACCCGGTCCACCGACTCGGCCCTGACGTCCGTGATCACGACCTCGGCACCGTCCTGGAGGAGGTGCTCGACGAGGAGGTGGCCGACCTTGCCGACGCCCGCGATGCCCACCTTGCGGCCGCGCAGCGTCGGGTCGCCCCAGGCGTGCTGGGCCGAGGCGCGCATGCCTTGGAAGACACCGTAGGCGGTCAGGACGGAGGAGTCGCCGGCGCCGCCGTTGGCGGGGGAGCGGCCGGTGGTCCACTTGTTCGTACGGGCGACGACGTCCATGTCGGCGACGTACGTACCGACGTCGCACGCGGTGACATAGCGGCCCCCGAGGGAGGCCACGAACCGGCCGTAGGCGAGCAGGAGTTCCTCGGTCTTGATCAGGTCGGGGTCACCGATGATCACGGCTTTACCGCCGCCGTGGTCCAGCCCGGCCAGGGCGTTCTTGTAGGACATGCCGCGCGACAGGTTCAGGGCGTCCAGCACGGCCTCCTCTTCGGAGGCGTAGGCATGGAAGCGGGTACCACCGAGGGCGGGGCCCAGGGCGGTGCTGTGGATGGCGATCACGGCCTTCAGGCCGCTGGCACGGTCCTGGCAGAGAACGACCTGCTCATGGCCCCCCTGCTCCGACCGGAACAGGGTGTGCAGAACGCCGCCGTCGGTGCCGGCGGAGGCCGGACGTACGTCAGTCACTGTGGTGACTCCCATAAGTCGCGAAGGACGCCCTCCTTCGGGTGGGGAGGGCCGGTTGAAAAGAGCGTAAGACCTGCGCGGCCGGTTGATCGGTCGGGTGCCGAGGATCACCCTCTCCCGGGGGACGGGCATGGGACGATCTGGTCGTATCGCAGGCCGGCGGGGCCCTCGGGACCTCCCGGTGGTGGACTTCCCCTTTGAAGGAGCGGGCGTGGCCCTGGCGTCGTCGGTGAAGGTCCCGTACATGGCATATCTACGGGTCTACGAGCCGCTGGCTGCGTTCCCCGAGCCGGAGCGCTCCCACTGGGCCCGCTATGCCAAGCGGGCGAAGACCCCTACCGCCCAGGACGAGCAGCGGCGGGCCCTGGCGGATCTGCTGCCCACCCCACCGGTGCCGGTGCCGGTCCACGAGAGCGCGGACGCCTTCATCGCCGTGGTGAACGAGGTGACCTGCGTCTGCCCCTGGCGCACCCGGCTGCGCGGCTGGCAGGCCCTGGAGTCGCTGGACGAGCTGCTGCCGGCCTCGGTGCTGGACGCGGCGCTGCCCCCGGTGGTGCGCCGGCAGGCGGCCACCGACTACGAGCAGTGGCGGGAGCGCAACCCGGACGCCCGGCCCTGGATCCGCGGTGCCGCCTGGCACGTCCCGGTCCGCTGGTTCGTGCTGTTCTCCGACGGCGAGCGGGAGTACACGAAGGGTGAGCAGGAGTCGGTGATGCGCTACCGGACGCCGATGGTGCAGGCGCGGCGACGGGTCGCCCGGGGCCTGCGGACGCTGCGGGACGCCCTGGAAGAGGGGCCCTTGATCGACGGCCTGGTAGATGTGGGGCGCTGGCTCGAAGAATTCCATCCGCGTTCGCTCGTGGAGCTGGACTACGGCGGGCTGGTGCACGCGGTGCCCGAAGCGCAGCTCGCCGAGGACCGTTCCGCCGCCGAGGTGGCGGAGGGGCTGGCGGCGCTGCGCGAGGGGGACGGCGAGCGGGCCGGAGTCGCGTACGAGAAGCTTTCCCAGCGGTGGCGTGCGGTGCGGGAACGGCAGTTCTCCAGCTGAGGCGCCGGTGCGGTGCCGAAGGCCGTGGCGTGGCAGCGCTGTGTTCGCTTTCCGGTGGTTGGACGGTAAAGGACGTAGGTCCTGATCCGGGCGATTGCCTCAAGCGTGACCTAAAGCACTGACATCGGGTCTTGCTCCCAAGCCATACCCTCGTGCCAAAATAGGACAAGGAGCCCGACCTGGGCTCCTTCCGTCCAACTAAGGGCGGATAGATCGGTATTGCGTTCCTTGAGGGGTCTCGTGGCGGCTGATCACGCTGTGACTGATCGTCACGGTCGGGTGACTGTCCGCTATGGCACGGTCCATCGGCATCCGCCGAGGTTGAACACCTGAGAGGGCAATTCCATCGGTTTGGCCGACGTGGCTGGACAGATGGTGTAGTTGTAGTGCCGAGGACAAGCCGTTCGTCCTATAACCGACTCGGCCCGCGTCCGCCATTTCGGGCAACGTGGGTCAAGGTGCAGAATTTAGAGGAAAGAACCGTGATGGTTCGGTTCTCCCGAGGAGGCCGCTCATGACCGCTCGCACCCCTGACGCCGAGCCGCTGCTTACCCCTGCTGAGGTCGCCACGATGTTCCGCGTGGACCCGAAGACGGTGACCCGTTGGGCCAAGGCAGGCAAGCTCACGTCCATCCGCACGCTCGGAGGACACCGGCGTTACCGCGAGGCTGAGGTCCGCGCACTACTCGCGGGCATTCCGCAGCAGCGCAGCGAGGCCTGAACAACCGCATAACCAGGACGTTTTCGGGGCCCCCAACCCGAAAGCGCCCGCTTTGTGCCACATAGCTCGACCGCTTCACCACGCTTCACACAGCTTCATACGACGCGGCGCCTGCCCCACAGGCCCCACGCCCGCTCCATGTGGGTACGTCGTTGATCGCGCTGGACTCCGCCGGGTCCAGCGCGATTTTTTTGTGTGCGCCCGCTTCAGGGCCCGTTGGGGCGGTCGGGCCGGCCTGGCGCCCACGTCGCCCCGGACGGCGGTCAGCGGGTCTCCACGGGCCCTGTGAGGGGCTTTCCGCGGGGACCCCGAGTCCCCTCTCGGAAGCCTCCTCAGGGGAGGTGCAATTGCACATATTAAATTGACCGGTTGTAGGGCGGGTGTAAGTTCCTCATCGCGCCAAACTTGTTCGGTGACACCCGTCACACGACGTGGCGCTTGAAGACGATACGGCCGCTGCGATAGAGAACTCCGCTCGCCACACCCAACAGCCTGTCACCGCACCGCGGGTGACGCAGGCGTCGGTGGTCACCGGCTCGCGGGACCTTCGCCCTCGTCCGCCGGCGGCCCACAGACGGCCCCGGACGAGTCGGAGGCGGAAGCGGGCGCCCCGGGCCCGGAACGGGCCGTGTGCGGCTCCATGACGAGCCGTTGCAGCTGATGGCAGACAGGGCAGTGCCGCGTCAGATGGCGATAGCCCGTGGCGGCTGCCAGATGGGCCCGCAACAGCGCCCTGGTCTCGTGCCGTACCGCAGTCGTCATGCGCATACCTCCCCGGCCCCACGCCTTCCTCAGTGAGTACCCGCGGTACGTGCCGCCGTCAATACAGCGGGCGGCAATCCGGCTACGGTCCGCATTCGTCGGGAGGGAAATGGCCGGCGCCGCGACCGGGCCCGGTGGGGTGCGGGCGGAGCCGGAACGTGATCGGCGCCACGGCCCCCTCCGCGCCACGGCCCCCTCTGCGTGCGGCAGCGGCGGGGAGCGGGACCTGACGGGATGTGGGGTGCCGGTGGCGGCTTCGCGCGGCGCGCGGGGTGGGGCCCGAGTACGGACAGCAGAAAGGCCCGCATCCGAGAGGATGCGGGCCTTTCTCTATGCGGTCCTGACGGGATTTGAACCCGCGGCCTCCACCTTGACAGGGTGGCGAGCACTCCAAACTGCTCCACAGGACCTTGCGTTTCGCTTTCCGCTTGCGGCGGGCTGCGAAGCAAGACTGTACAGCAGGTCAGGGGGTGCGGTCGAACTCGATACCGGCAGGCCGGGTTCCTACGGCGCGGCGGCGTCCACCGCCTTCACGATGCGCTTGTCGGAGACCGGGTACGCGGTCCCCAGCGCGTGGGCGAAGTAGCTCACCCGGAGCTCCTCGATCATCCAGCGGATCTCCAGGGCCGCGGCCGGCACCGGGCGGCCCGGCGGGAACTGCTCCAGCAGCCAGGCGTATTCGTCTTGCATCTCCTTCACCTTCGCCATCCGGGTGCGGTCCCGCTCGGCGTTGGTGGGCAGCTGCTGGAGACGGCGGTCGGCGGCCACCAGATAGCGCATCAGGTCCGGCAGCCGCTTGGCGCCGTGTGCTGTCACGAAGCCCGGCTTGATCAGTGCCGCCAGCTGCTCCCGGATGTCCGTGAGGGACGGCAGGAGTGAGGGGAACGCCGTCTCCTTCAGCCGGCGCTCGCACGCCTGCCAGGCGGCCAGCACCTCCTGGACCTGCTGGATGGTCTTCAGCGTGACGTCCACCAGATCCGCGCGGACCTGGTCGAAGAGCTTCCGGAAGGACTCCTCGTCCCACGCCGGACCGCCCCGGGCCGCGATCAGCCGGTCCGCGGCGGCGGTGACGCAGTCCTCGAAGAGCGCGGCGATGGAGCCGTGCGGATTACGGGACAGCGCGAGCTTCTGCTGATTGCTCAGCCTGTCCTGGGCGAACTTGGCCGGATTGGACGGGATGTTCAGCAGGATGAGCCGGCGGGTGCCCGCCCACATCGCCGTGAGCTGCTCGGCCTCGGTGTCGAAGAGGCGTACGGCGACGCTGCTGCCCTCGTCGACCAGCGCCGGGTATGCCTTCAGCGGCTGGCCCGCACGCCGGGTCTCGAAGGTGCGCGGCAGCGTGCCGATCGTCCAGGAGGTCAGCCCGGTCCGCTGCTCGGGGCCGGCCGGCGCCGGTCCGCCGTCCGCGCCGCCCTTACGGTCCCTGGCCGGCCGCTCGGCGGCCTGCTCGAAGGCCTTGGAGATGGCCGCCCGGGTCTTCGGCTTGAGCTTCAGCCGCAGCGCCTCCAAGTCCTTGGCCTCGGCGAGCTTGCGGCGCCGCTCGTCGACCACCCGGAAGGTGATCTTGAGGTGGTCCGGGACCTTGGCCGGGTCGAAGTCCGCGGCCTCCACGGGCACGCCCACCATCCGCTGGAGCCCCGCGGCCAGAGACGTCGTCAGGGCGCCCTGAAGGGGGACCGTGGAGTCCAGGAAGCGGGCCGCGAAGTTCGGTGCCGGGACGTAGTTGCGCCGGATCGGCTTGGGCAGGGACCGGATCAGCTCCGTCACCAGCTGTTCGCGCAGGCCCGGGATCTGCCAGTCGAAGCCCTCGGACGAGACCTGGTTGAGGACCTGGAGGGGGATGTGGACGGTCACACCGTCCGCGTCCGCGCCCGGCTCGAACTGGTAGGTGACCTTGAACTTCAGCTTTCCCTGCCGCCAGGAATCCGGGTAGTCGTCCTTCGTGACGGCCTCGGCGGACTCGTTGATGAGCATCGAGTGCTCGAAGTTCAGCAGCTCCGGCTCGTCGCGGTGCTTCTTCTTCCACCAGGCGTCGAAATGCGCGCCGGAGACCACATCCGCCGGAATGCGCTGGTCGTAGAAGTCGAAGAGCGTCTCGTCGTCGACGAGGATGTCGCGGCGCCGGGCGCGGTGCTCCAACTCCTCGACCTCGCCGAGGAGTTTGCGGTTGTCATGGAAGAACTGGTGATGGGTGCGCCAGTCGCCCTCGACCAGGGCGTTGCGGATGAACAGGTCGCGCGAGGTCTCCGGATCGATCCGGCCGTAGGTGATCTTGCGCTGGGCGACGATCGGGACGCCGTAGAGCGTCACCCGCTCGTACGCCATCACCGCGGCCATCTTCTGTTCCCAGTGCGGCTCGCTGTACGTGCGTTTGACCAGGTGCTGGGCGAGCGGCTCGATCCACTCCGGCTCGATCTTGGCATTCACCCGCGCCCACAGCCGGGACGTCTCGACCAGCTCGGCGGACATCACCCAGCGCGGGGGCTTCTTGAAGAGCGCTGAGCCGGGGAAGACCGCGAACTTGGCGCTGCGGGCGCCCAGATACTCGTTCTTGGCGTCGGTGTCCTTGAGGCCGATATGCGAAAGCAAACCGGAAAGCAGGGAGGTGTGGATGTGATCCGGCGCCGCGTCCTCCTCGCTGAGGTGGATGCCCATGGTCTTGGCGACCGACCGCAGCTGGGAGTAGATGTCCTGCCACTCGCGTATCCGGAGGTAGTTCAGGAACTCACTGCGGCACATCCGCCGGAAGGCCGAGGAGGACAGCTCCTTCTGCTGCTCGCGGACATAGCGCCAGAGGTTGAGGAAGGCGAGGAAGTCGGAGGTCTCGTCCTTGAAGCGGGCGTGCTGCTGATCGGCCTGCTGCTGCTTGTCCGCGGGCCGCTCGCGCGGGTCCTGGATGGACAGCGCCGCCGCGATGACCATGACCTCGCGGACACAGCCGTTGCGGTCCGCCTCCAGCACCATCCGCGCCAGCCGCGGGTCGACCGGAAGCTGGGAGAGCTTGCGGCCGAGCGGGGTCAGCCGCTTCTTGGGGTCCTTCTGCTTGGTGTCGAGCGCGCCGAGCTCACTCAGCAGATCGACGCCGTCCTTGATGTTGCGGCGGTCCGGCGGGTCGATGAATGGGAACTTCTCGATGTCGCCGAGGCCGGCCGCGGTCATCTGGAGGATGACGGAGGCGAGGTTCGTCCGGAGGATCTCCGCGTCGGTGAACTCGGGGCGGGAGAGGAAGTCGTCCTCGGAGTAGAGGCGGATGCAGATGCCGTCGCTGGTACGGCCGCAGCGGCCCTTGCGCTGATTGGCGCTGGCCTGCGAGACCGGCTCGATGGGCAGCCGCTGGACCTTGGTGCGGTAGCTGTAGCGGGAGATCCGGGCCATGCCCGGGTCGATGACGTACTTGATGCCCGGGACGGTCAGCGAGGTCTCGGCGACGTTCGTGGCCAGCACGATCCGCCTGCCCGTATGCCGCTGGAAGACGCGATGCTGCTCGGCGTGCGACAGCCGCGCGTACAGGGGGAGGACCTCGGTGAACGGGAGGGCCTTCTTGTTGAGCGCGTCGGCGGTGTCGCGGATCTCCCGCTCGCCGGAGAGGAAGACCAGGATGTCGCCCGGCCCGGCGGACTGGAGCTCGTCCACGGCGTCGCAGATCGCGGTGATCTGGTCGCGGTCCGCGTCCTGGCCGCCCTCCTCCAGCAGCGGGCGGTAGCGCACCTCCACCGGATACGTCCGGCCGGAGACCTCGACGATCGGCGCGCTCGGCTTCGTCTCCTCGTCACTCCCGGCCGGGGAAGCGGCGCGGTCCGGCGCCGCCCCTACGGACGCGAAGCTGCCGAAGTGCCGGGCGAACCGCTCCGGGTCGATGGTCGCCGAGGTGATGACGACCTTGAGGTCCGGGCGCCGGGGCAGCAGCTGGGCGAGATAGCCGAGGATGAAGTCGATGTTGAGGCTGCGCTCGTGCGCCTCGTCGATGATGATCGTGTCGTACTGGCGCAGCTCCCGGTCCGTCTGGATCTCGGCGAGCAGGATGCCGTCCGTCATCAGCTTGACGAGGGTGTCCCCGCCGACCTGGTCCGTGAAGCGGACCTTCCAGCCGACCGCCTCGCCCAGCGGGGTCTTCAGCTCCTCGGCCACCCGCTCGGCGACCGTACGGGCCGCGATCCGGCGCGGCTGGGTGTGCCCGATCAGGCCCCGGATGCCCCGGCCGAGCTCCAGGCAGATCTTGGGGATCTGCGTCGTCTTGCCGGAGCCGGTCTCGCCGGCGACGATCACGACCTGGTGGTCGCGGATCGCGGCGAGGATCTCGTCCTTCTTCTGGCTGACCGGCAGCTCTTCCGGATACGTGATCTCGGGCACCGCGGCGCGCCGCTGCTCGACCCGCAGCTCCGCCTCGTCGATGCCGCCGGAGATCTCGGAGAGCACGGCCGCCCGGGCTTCCGGCTTACGGATACGGCGCGCGCCGTCGAGCCGGCGCCCCAGCCGCTGCTGATCGCGCAGCATCAGCTCGGGCAGACGTTCCAGCAGGTCGGAGAGGCCGGGAGCGGCGGTGCCGGGCAGCGCGGGAGCAGAGCCGTCGGGCAGGGCGGAGGCAGGCTGACTGGACATACGTCCCCCAGGATCTCACCTCGGATAAACGACTGGCGAACCATTTGCCCGCGCGGACGGCGCCCCGCGCTCCCCGGCAGCCCGCCGGGAACCTCCCTCGCGCCCCGGCCGGTGCTCGCGGCCGCCCGTTTCCGATGCGGCGGCACCGCCGTCCGGGTGGCCGCGGGGAGAGCGGGCGGGGACCGGAAACAGGATTACGACATGATCGCCGGTAGGCGAGAATGCCCGTATGGACAAGGGAATACGACGGGTTGCGGGCATCGTCATGATGGTCGCCGGTATCGCGCTCGGCGCCTGGCTGGTCTTCGGCGCGCCGCACGACTGGGAAGGCGATGTGCGGCTGGTGAAGATGGCGATGGGCCTGGCGGCGACGGGGATGATCACCGGCGGTGCCCGGCTGATCTTCTGGCAGCCGGAGGACGAGCCCGCCGGGGAAGCCGGCGTCGGATAGCGACGAAAAAGGCCCCGATTCGAGGAATCGGGGCCTTCTCCCAATGGGTGTGGCTGGGGCCGGGGTCGAACCGGCGACCTATCGCTTTTCAGGCGATCGCTCGTACCAACTGAGCTACCCAGCCGCAGCGGTCCTGACGGGATTTGAACCCGCGGCCTCCACCTTGACAGGGTGGCGAGCACTCCAAACTGCTCCACAGGACCTTGCATTGTGCGAAAGTGGCGTGAGCCAGTCTCGCACACGGTGATGCGTGCCCCCAACGGGATTCGAACCCGTGCTACCGCCTTGAAAGGGCGGCGTCCTGGGCCACTAGACGATGAGGGCTGGTGGCCACCTTGGCGTCGTTACCGGCGCCGTCGGGGACGTGAGAAGCATATGGGATGGGAGGACCGTTCGCCAAAACGGTTTAGCGGGGGTGTTCGGACGGGCTCCTGGCCGGGCGCGCGGAAGGGCCCGACGGGGGCCCGGAGGACGGGCCCGCCGAGGGCGGTGAACCGGACGGCGCGGGCGTGGCGCCGGGTTGGTTCTCATGGGGGAGGTGGCGGCTGACCTCGGCCCGCGACAGGCCCAGTCCGCCGAGGGTGATCTCGTCCCACGCCTGGAGCCGTTTCGTCCGCCGGTCCAGATAGAGCACCGAGGCCAGGACCGGCTCGGGCTTCTTGTTGTGCACCGCGCGCAGTCCGCCGCCCGTCGAGCCCTCGACCATCAGCCGGGTGCCCTGGGGGAGCAGGGTGTTCTCCCGGTGGTGGACATGGCCGGCCAGCGCCAGCGGGGCCAGGCCGTCCGCCTCGCGCACCGCGGCGGGGTTGTGGGCCAGGGCGAGGTCGACGGGGGTGCCGGCCAGCCGCTGGGTGCGCAGCGCGTCGGCGAGGTGGCCGCCGGCGGTGCGCTCGGCGGGGTCGCCGGCCGCCACCACGGAGCGGTCCGGGGTGAACTGCGGGTCGCCGACGCCCGCGATACGTACGCCGGCGACCTGGGTGACCTTGCCGTGGTCGAGGACGGTGACATGGCGTCGGCCGGTCAGGTACTTCTGCGTGCCCCGGGAGTCGTGGTTGCCGCGCACCCATACGTAGGGGGCGCCGAGGGTGGAGACCGGGTCCAGGAAGTGGTTCTCGGCGGCCGAGCCGTGGTCCATGGTGTCGCCGGTGTCGACGATCACGTTGATCCGGTACTGCTTCACCAGGGAGGCGATGATCCGCCAGGCGCCGGGGTTGAGGTGGATGTCGGAGACGTGCAGGACGCGGATGGTGGTCGGGTCCGGCTGGTAGACGGGCAGCGTCGAGGTGGCGTCGTAGAGCTTGGTGACGTTGGTCACCAGGCGCGCCAACTCCTTCTGGTAGACGTTGAATTCGCTGACGATGCTGCGGGCGTTGCCGACCACCGAGGGCGCCGAGGTGAGCAGGCCGGAGAACTTCGGCTCCAGTACGGACTCGGGGTTCCAGGTGGCGTATGCGGTGCCCGCGGAGGCGCCGAGCAGGGTGAGCGCCAGACCGCCGGCGGCCAGTGCGCGGCGCGGGCGGCGGTAGACGGCCAGGCCCAGCGCGGTGGCGCCGGACGCCACGGCGACGCAGGAGTGCAGCGCCAGTCCCAGGGCGCCGCGGGTGACGTCGTGGGTGACCTCGGCCTGGAGACCGGCGAACCGTTCGGGGTGGTCGACCAGCGCCTGGGAGCGGACCGGGTCCAGGCGGTCGACGTCGACATCGAGCCGTACGGGCGCGTGGTGGCTGCTCAGTTCCAGGTCGCCCAGCGGCGCGACCTCGATCCGGGTGCCGCCGGACAGCGAGGGGCGCAGCGCCATGCTGGTGTCCATCGGGCCGACGGGGACACGGAGGCTGCCGATCAGCAGCAGCCCCAGACAGGCGCCGACGACGGTGACGGCCATCAGGCCGAGGGTGGATGCCAGGGGGCGGTGCGGAGCGCCGTCGAGCAGGGTGGCGGTGGGGGCCGTACGGCGGGAGCGGTAGCCGCGGCGGACGGCTGCCGGGAGGGCGCGTACGCCGTCGAGGCCGGTATGGAGCAGTCGGTGCGGGTGGCTTTGCGGGGCGTCGGGGTTCGGTGTCCGGGAGCGCGCTGCGCGGGCCATTGGTCCCGTATGCCCGGCCGTGGCGCCGTTAAGCGAGGAGGGGGCGCTTCCGGTTGGGCTGCGGTGCGGCGGGCGGACCGCGACGATCGGTGGGGAGGCGCCGTGGCGGAGAATGGTGGTGTGCTGGAAATGACGCGCGAGGAGTTCGAGGAACTGGTCGCCGAGGCGCTGGACCGGATCCCGCCGGAGCTGACCCGGCTGATGGACAACGTGGCGGTCTTCGTCGAGGACGAACCCCCCGCCGAGGACCCCGACCTGCTCGGGCTCTACGAGGGGACGCCGCTGACCGACCGGGGGGAGTGGTACGCCGGTGTGCTGCCGGACCGGATCACCGTCTACCGGGGGCCGACGCTGCGGATGTGCGACACCCGCGAGGACGTGGTCGCGGAGACCGAAGTGACGGTCGTTCATGAGATCGCGCACCACTTCGGGATCGACGACGAGCGGCTGCACGCGCTGGGCTACGGCTAAGGGCTGTCCCGTGGGCGGGCCCCGGCAGCCGCAGGGCCACGGCCCGGCGGGAGTGCGTCCCGGAAGCCGCGCCCGGCGCGATCGGCCGGGCCTGGTGCGTGTCCTCGGGTGGGGGGCGGGAGTTGGGCAGGGCGTCCGTGCCGCCGTCCCTGCGTTCCGGATCCGGAGGTCCCGCCGTGCGCCCGAGCCCACATCGCCCGTCCCTGACGCCGACACCGTCCCCGTCGTCGTCCCCCGCCCCTTCGTCGCGCCCCCCGTCGGCCCGGGTGCGCTCCCGTGCCGCCGCCGCGGCCGTGACCGTCTCCGCGCTGGCCGCTGCGCTGGCCGGCTGTATGAGCGTGAGCGACCCGGAGGAGCCGAAACCGTCCGGCAGCACCGCGCGGCACGACGGGAAGGACAGCTGGTCCGGTCCCAACGGGGTGACCGTGGACGGGCGCGGCGGCGGCCCGCGGCGGATGGGGCGCGACGGCGAGGCGCACCCGGCCGGCGGCAAGGGCAAGAAGGCGGGCAAGGCGTCGAAGAGCGCGGCACCGGAGCCGTCCGAGCCCGGTACGCCGTCCCGTCCGGTGCGGCCGTCGGGCCCCGAGCCGGGCGCGGGCGGCGGCTCCGGCGGCCATGGCGGGCGGCCCCGTCCGGAGCCCTCGCCGTCCCGCCCCGACCGCCCGGCCACCCCGCCGGCCTCGCCCGCGCCCAGTACGCCGCCCGCGCAGCCGACCCCGCCGGCGAGCAGCCCCCCGCCACCGCCGAGTTCCCATGCCTCCGGCCCGTCCCCCGTCTCGCCGATGGCGTCGCAGTCGGAGCTCTACGACGAGGAGGCGTGAGGGGTTCCGGGCGGGGCGGGTAGCTTTGTCCGGGGGCGCGGAGGGCCTGGCCAGAAGGTCATTTGCCATCCGGGGGGCGGAGTGCGTATGGTGGTAGATCGTTTGATCCCATTTGCCCGGCGCCAGAACAGAAGCGCGCCGCGTGGCGCGTTCTCTCCCTTGCCGTGGCTGACCGCATAGAGGCGGTCTTGTGAAACACACGGAGTTTGGGCGCGTGCCGAGACTCCGGAAGGTTTCGCATTTCGCATGTCCATTTCCACTGAGCAGTCCGTCATGCCCGCAATCGACGAGCAGACGGCCCCCGAGGTGACGGCGGCCGACGAGTCGCCCGAGACCGACACCGTCACCTTCGCCGACCTCGGACTGCCCGAGGGCGTCGTCCGCAAGCTCGCGCAGAACGGCGTCACCACCCCCTTCCCGATCCAGGCCGCGACCATTCCGGACGCGCTGGCCGGCAAGGACATCCTCGGCCGTGGCCGCACCGGCTCCGGCAAGACGCTCTCCTTCGGTCTGCCGACCCTGGCGCAGCTCGCCGGCGGCCACACCGAGAAGAAGAAGCCGCGCGCCGTCATCCTCACCCCGACCCGTGAGCTCGCGATGCAGGTCGCGGACGCTCTCCAGCCCTACGGCGACGTCCTCGGCCTGAAGATGAAGGTCGTCTGCGGCGGTACGTCCATGGGCAACCAGATCTACGCCCTGGAGCGCGGCGTCGACGTCCTCGTCGCCACCCCGGGCCGGCTGCGCGACATCATCAACCGCGGCGCCTGCTCCCTGGAGAACGTCCAGGTCGCGGTCCTCGACGAGGCCGACCAGATGTCCGACCTGGGCTTCCTGCCCGAGGTCACCGAGCTGCTGGACCAGGTGCCGGAGGGCGGCCAGCGGATGCTGTTCTCCGCCACGATGGAGAACGAGATCGGCACCCTGGTCAAGCGTTACCTGACCAACCCGGTCAGCCACGAGGTCGACAGCGCCCAGGGCAACGTCACCACCATGACCCACCACGTCCTGGTCGTGAAGCCGAAGGACAAGGCGCCGGTCACCGCCGCCATCGCCGCCCGCAAGGGCCGCACCATCATCTTCGTCCGCACCCAGCTGGGCGCCGACCGCATCGCCGAGCAGCTCGTCGAGTCCGGTGTGAAGGCGGACGCGCTGCACGGCGGTATGACGCAGGGCGCGCGGACCCGGGTGCTCGCGGACTTCAAGGACGGCTACGTCAACGCGCTGGTCGCCACCGACGTCGCCGCCCGCGGTATCCACGTCGACGGCATCGACCTGGTCCTGAACGTCGACCCGGCCGGTGACCACAAGGACTACCTGCACCGCTCGGGCCGTACCGCCCGCGCCGGCCAGTCCGGCACCGTCGTCTCGCTGTCGCTGCCGCACCAGCGCCGGCAGATCTTCCGGCTGATGGAGGACGCGGGCGTGGACGCCTCGCGTCACATCGTCGGCGGCTCCGGTGCCTTCGACGAGGACGTCGCCCGGATCACCGGCGCGCGCTCGCTCACCGAGGTCCAGGCCGAATCGGCCAACAACTCCGCCAAGCAGGCCGAGCGTGAGGTGAGCGAGCTCACCCGTGAGCTGGAGCGCCTTCAGCGCCGCGCCGCCGAGCTGCGCGAGGAGGCCGACCGGCTGACCGCCCGGGCCGCCCGCGAGCGCGGTGAGGACCCGGCCGAGGCGCTCGCCGCCGCTGCCGAGACCGCCGCCGCCGAGGTGGCCGAGGCCGCCGTTCCGGCCCAGGCCGGCGCGGCCGAAGAGCGCCGCGACGACCGGGGCAACTTCGAGCGCCGCGACCGTCGTGACGACCGCTCCGGTGGCCGCTCCTTCGACCGTGACCGCCGCGACGACCGGGGCGGCTTCAACCGCGACCGCCGCGAGGACCGTTCCGGTGGCCGTTCCTTCGACCGTCGTGACGACCGTTCCGGCGGTGGCTTCAACCGTGACCGCCGTGACGACCGGGGTGGTTTCGGCCGTGACCGTCGTGACGAGCGTTCCGGTGGCCGTTCCTTCGACCGTCGTGACGACCGTTCCGGCGGTGGCTTCAACCGCGACCGCCGTGACGACCGTTCCGGTGGGCGTACCTTCGAGCGCCGTGACGACCGTTCCGGTGGCGGTTTCAACCGTGACCGCGGCGACCGTCCGAGCCGCCCGTTCAACCGTGACGACCGCTCCGGCGGCCGCGCCACGGGCCGTTCCACCGGTGGCTACCGCTCCGGTGGCGGCGACCGTCCCTTCAACCGTGACGACCGCTCCGGTGGCCGTCCGTCCGCCGGTGGCCACCGCTCCGGCGGCGACCGCCCGTACGGCCGCCGTGACGACCACCGTGGCGCCCCGACCGGCTCCTTCGGCCGTCGCGAGGACAAGCCGCGCTGGAAGCGCAACGGCTGATCACCGACGCTGATCCGCGGGGCCCGTACGCACACAAGTGCCGTACGGGCCCCGCGCGTTGTACGGCCCACCGCAGCCCCCACCGGCCCCGCCGACCGGCCTCGGGGCACCCCGTCGAATGGCTTGATCCGTAATGCCTTCGGGCTGCGGCACCTGCTCGGGCTATGCTGCTCGGTGCGGGCCATTAGCTCAATTGGCAGAGCAGTGGACTTTTAATCCATTGGTTCAGGGTTCGAGCCCCTGATGGCCCACCGTCATCGGTCGAGGAGACCTCCTCTGACCTGCGAGGCAGCGCTCCCATCGGCTCAGGCCGGTCGGGGCGCTGTTTCGTTTTCGGCTTGTGCGTGAGCGATGCGTGAGCGGGAGCGCCGGGGCCCTCGGCAACGGGTCCTGTCCGGCGGCTCCTCGGGACGAGCTGCGCCGCCCTCTCGGCTATCTCGCGGTCGAGTTCGGGCAGCAGGCTCGTGTACGTGTCCGAGGTCAGGGCGATGGTGGAGTGGCGCAGGACCTCCTTCACCGTGTGGATGTCCCCGCCGCCTCCGTGCGTCAGGGTGGCCGCGACGTGGCGCAGATCGCGAAGCGTGATCGGCGGGAGGGCCGTTGACGCCAGAATGCGGCGGAAGGTCTCGGAGACGGTTTCCGGGTGCAGGGACGAGCCGTCTTCCTGGGTGAAGACCTTTCCCGTGTCCTGCCACGCGGAGCCCCATGCCAGGCGCTCCGCGTCCTGCCGGGCCTTGTGGGCTCGCAGAACGGCCAGATTCAGGTTGTCGAGCGCGATCGTGCCGGCACTGCCGTCGGTCTTGGGCGCGGACTCGTACGGGGCCCAGCCATCCACCACGATCTCCTTGGCGGGAGTGATCAGCCCCGCCTCCAGATCGATGTCCGTCCATTCCTGACCGACGCCTTCACCGCGCCGCAGCCCGCGGGTCCCGACGAGGTGGAAGAACGGGTACAGGCGGTCGCCCTCGGCGGCGTCGAGGAAGACACCGAACTGTGCCGGTGTCCACACCATGACGGGGCTCGGCAGCTTGCCCGTCTCGCGCCAGCGGCGAACGCGCTCCTCCGTCCAGAGCAAGGGCTTCGGCCGCTTGCCGGATTCGAGCAGTCGGCGGCGCCGGCTGATCGGAGCTACGGGCCCGGCCGCGTGCTGCAGGAGCCCGGTTCAGGGCTGACCGGTTCCACCACGGGTACGTGGGCTATCGGGTGGCATCGCAGGTGCAGCAACGGCTTGTCCCCCGCAAGTCCGGTGTTGCCCTCGGTCACCTTGAGCGCAAATCGGCCTGCTCCTCCTGCCGCATGGGCCCCGGGGCCACAGGGCCCCGCTAGCACGGGAGTTGGGCCTGGATGGTCTTGCCGGCTCCGGGGGTGGGGGTGATGGCCAGGTGGCTGGTGAGGTGGCGGATCATGCGCCAGCCGAATCCACCGCTGCCGCCGTTGAGATCAGGTGTGCGGTCGCGGGGGCTGAGCTGAGGTCGCCGACCGCGGCGGTCAGCGCGTCCGGGCCGGCAAAGAGGTGGAGGGCGTAACGGCCCGCCGCCGCTTCCTGGTGCAGCTTCCCTCAGGCGTGGACGACAGAAGCTCGGCCATCGCCTTCACAGAAAACCTGTCACGGCGGTGGTAGACATGCCGCCCCCCGGGGGTTAGGATTTTCGTCGTAGCCAAGAGATCGAAAGGCGCGGCAGAGGTCGAACTGCCGCGCGTGCAGTGCCAGAAGAGGTACGGCAGTGGAGTCGCGGGGCCGAAAGGTATGCAGGTGGGCCCCGCGACTGACTGCCGGGCCGGGCGGCCCCTGGGGCCGCGAGCGGGATCACAGGATCCGCAGTAGCAAGCAAGCCAGAAGAAGGATGAGAAGGAGGCAGGCGCCATCAGGATCGCCCGGGCGAGGAAGTGAGTCCGCTCGGGTACCGCAGGCCCCGGATTGGAAGGTGGTCCCCGGTCACGCATCCGCGATCCCCGCACTTCCCGCCCTCTCCCGGGCGACGGTGCGGAAACAGAAAGCCGGCACCGCAGTAAGTCGGCAGATGGTGTTCAATCCCTCGGGGCCCTGGTGCGTGTTCGGCACCAGGGCCCCACGATGCATTCCCCCATCAGAGGTGCAAATGACCGCAGAAATCTCTCACGACCGTCTCAACGACGAGGACTATCCCGCCTACACCATGGGTCGAGCCGCCGAAATGCTCGACACCACCCCCGCCTTCCTGCGGGCCCTCGGTGAGGCCAAGCTGATCACGCCGTTGCGTTCCGAGGGCGGCCACCGCCGCTACTCCCGCTACCAGCTGCGTATCGCCGCACGCGCCCGCGAACTCGTCGACCAGGGGACCCCCGTCGAGGCCGCCTGCCGCATCGTCATCCTCGAAGACCAGCTCGAAGAAGCTCAGCGCATCAACGAAGAACTGCGCGCTTCACCCTCCGGTCCCCACCTCAAGACCGACGTCTGAAGTCCGCTTCCGCGCCCGCGCACGGCGGCCGCGCCGGGGACGTTCAGTCGGCGTCGGACAGGCCGGCGTCACAGCTGACCCGCAGCAGCACGCAGACGAGCTCCGTCGATATCGTCGCCGGAGCTCTTCGCCGTCAGCCTGACGCCAAACGGGCTGAGCACCGCGGTCGAGATGTCCCCTGATCTGGCGGCAGCGTCCGAGGCTCCGCGCCTCTGATTCCTCCGGGCCGGGCGGGCCATCGGGACATGGGACCGATGAGGCCCACGAGCCGGCAGACCGCAGTGGTCAGCCGACGGCGAGGGAGATGGCGATGTAGTGCGCGGTGAAGCCTGCCACCGTCAGGGCGTGGAAGACCTCGTGAAAGCCGAACCAGCGAGGTGAGGGGTCGGGGCGCTGGAGGGCGTAGACCACCGCGCCCACGCTGTAGAGGAGACCGCCGGTCACGACCAGGGTGAGTACGGCCACTCCGCCGGTGTGCAAGAAGTCGGGCAGGTAGCGCACCGGTGCCCAGCCCAGGGCCAGGTAGCAGGGGGTGTACAGCCAGCGGGGAGCTCCGACCCACAGGACGCGGAAGGCGATGCCGACCAGCGCCCCCGTCCACACGACCCACAGCAGGACGGGTCGCTGAGCCGAAGTGAGGAGGAGCACGGCCAGGGGGGTGCAGGTGCCGGCGATGATGAGGAAGATATTGGCGTGGTCGAGACGACGCAGAACGGCCTCACCGAGCGACCCCCAGGTACCGCGGTGGTAGATGGCGCTCGTCCCGAACAGCAGCAAGGCGGTGACGGCGTACACAGTGCAGGCCAGGGCAGCCTGCGGGGTTCGGGCCAGGCGGATCAGGACGACGCCAGCAATCAGCGCGGCGGGGACCGTTGCGGCGTGGAGCCAGCCACGAAGCTTCGGCTTGATCGGCTCCACCAGGTCGGCCCCTCGCTCCACCAGAGCGGCAATCGGGTGAGGGCCCTCACCGGCACTGGCACGGTGCGCTTCGCGGGGTTGGCCGGCTGGAGCACGTGCTCCCCTCACCGGGGCGAGGGGCACACTTGCGGATTCGGCGGCGTCGCGGGACACAGCTTCCGTCCTCCTTCGGGCTGTCGGGCCTCGCTGACAACCAGGTAGCCATGGCAGGAGTGACCCCGCAACAGCGTTTGGGGAGGCCAGCCTCGGACCGTCGGGCCTGCATCGCCACAGCCGTCAGGTCAGGCCCGGGCCGGGTGCCCCAGCAAGGCCGACGCCGTCTCCAGTGGTGTGAGAGCGGTCGGGGGCACGAGCGCGGCGGCTGGGCGGCACACGAAGCCGAGGCGGCTCAGGGCTCGGGTCACTTCACCGGCGGAGAAGTCACGGCGATCCTGCCGGGTGATGATCTCCCCGACCTGCTTGACGGGGTAATGGCGGCGACCGATGAGCACGGACTCACCCGTAACGGGTTCGGGTTTGATGCCCTTCATCGCATCCTGCACCTCGGTCTTGAGCAGGTCGAAGGGGAAGCGGGCGATGACGACGCGCATAGTGCCTCTACAAGGTCGAAGAGAAGCCGGAAACGGATCGCCGGCCGGGCGGGAGCGGTATCAACGGGTGAGGACGACGACGCTCAGGGCGTGCCCGTCCCCACCGATCACGGGCGAGGTCCCGCAGCGCGCGTTGCGTCGCCGGCTGCCTTGCCGGAGTGGTCCGCTTGGGGGTGGCTCCGAAGCATCGACGAAAGCCTCCGTGACGAGGGTGGCGATCCGACGAGCTGAGCGTGATTGTCCGGGACCGGCCTAGGCGGCCGGGGCCGAGGAGGTCTGCCGCGCAGTCGGTGTCGCGCTTCGGGCTGATCCGGCGGCACGGCGGGCCTGGGCGGGGCGGCTGCGGCGGCCGCGCGTGGGGGAGCCGCTGCGCTTGGCGCGTTCGACGACCGGTGCGGCGATGGTGACCGGAATGCCGGAGGGTGCCTGGGCGCCGGTGATGCGGCTCAGTTCGGCCTCGCCGGAGCGGACCTGGGTGGACTGCGGGGTGATGCCCGCGTCGGCCATCAGGCGATTCATGGTGCGGCGCTGGTTGGGCAGGACGAGGGTGACGACGCTGCCGGACTCGCCGGCGCGGGCGGTGCGTCCCCCGCGGTGCAGGTAGTCCTTGTGATCGCTCGGCGGGTCGACGTTGACGACGAGGTCGAGGTTGTCGACGTGGATGCCGCGGGCGGCGACGTTGGTGGCCACCAGGACGGTGACCTGGCCGGTCTTGAACTGGGCCAGGGTGCGCGTGCGTTGGGGCTGGGACTTGCCACCGTGCAGGGCCGCGGCGCGCACGCCGCTGTTCAGCAGGTGTTGGGTGAGGTTGTCGACCGCGTGCTTGGTGTCCAGGAACATGATCGACCGGCCTTCGCGGGCCGCGATCTCGGTGGTGGTGGCGTGCTTGTCGGCACCGTGGACGTGCAGCACGTGGTGCTCCATCGTGGTCACGGCGCCCGCCGAGGGATCGACGGAGTGGACCACCGGGTCGGTGAGGTAGCGGCGGACCAGGAGGTCCACATTGCGGTCCAGGGTGGCCGAGAAGAGCATGCGCTGCCCCTCGGGCCGGACCTGGTCGAGCAGGGCGGTGACCTGGGGCATGAAGCCCATGTCGGCCATCTGGTCGGCCTCGTCCAGCACGGTGATGGCGACCTGGTTCAGTCGGCAGTCGCCGCGCTCGATGAGGTCCTTGAGCCGTCCCGGCGTGGCGACGACCACTTCGGCCCCACCGCGCAGTGCGCTTGTCTGACGGCCGATCGACATCCCGCCGACCACGGTGGCCAGCCGCAGCTTCAGCGGCCGGGCGTAGGGGGTGAGTGCGTCGGTGACCTGCTGGGCCAGCTCCCGGGTGGGGACCAGGACCAGGGCCAGTGGCTGGCGGGGCTCGGCGCGCTGTCCGGCGGTGCGGGCCAGCAGGGCCAGACCGAAGGCCAGCGTCTTGCCCGATCCGGTGCGTCCGCGGCCGAGAACATCGCGTCCGGCCAGCGAGTTCGGCAGCGTGGCGGCCTGGATGGGGAACGGGGCGGACATGCCTTCCGCGGTGAGGGCCGCCCGCAGCGCCGACGGCATGTCCAGCTCGGTGAAAGTCTCGGCCGGGGGCAGGGCGGGAGTGTGGGTGACGGGCAGGGCGAACTCTCCCTGCAGTGTCGCGGGACGCCGTCCGGGGCCCCCGGAACGGCCCGTGCCCGAGCGGTCCGGCCCGCCGGAGCGGTAGCCGCCGCGGCCTGAGCCGGACGAGCCGGCAGAGCGGGAGTAGCGGTCATTCGTGCGAGCTGTGCGGTTCATGGAGAACCTTCCTCGATGCGGTACGTCGAGGAATTCCCGGCGGCAATGAGCCGCACACAAAGAATCGCAAGAACGAACCGATGAATTGAGATGAAACGAAGCGGGGCGGAAATATGTCGACCCTGCACGCAGAAGCGGGACCGGCAATGCTGCAAAGAAGAGCGAAACAGTTGCCGGAGCATGAATGCGGGCGGATTGCCCGCCGTGTCATGGCGTCGGGAAGTCGAACTGGCTGCCCGCACGCCGCGTGTGCGGCCGTTGCGGGGCACACGGGAAACACCGAAAAGCAACGAGCTGGGGCCCGCACCCAAGGTGCGGGCCCCAGCTACGGTGTGCGCGTCAGCGTCAGGCGGGAACGATGTTCTCGGCCTGCGGGCCCTTCTGGCCCTGCGTGACGTCGAAGTTCACCTTCTGGCCTTCCTGCAGCTCGCGGAAGCCCTGGGCTGCGATGTTCGAGTAGTGGGCGAAGACGTCGGCGCCGCCACCCTCCTGCTCGATGAAGCCGAAACCCTTTTCCGCGTTGAACCACTTCACGGTGCCAGTAGCCATGTCATATCTCCTTCGGGGCAGTGCCCGGAGCCCACACCGTGCGGGCTCCGTATCGCTGCGTTGATTGCCCGTCCGGAAACAAACACCGGAAATACGAAAACGCTCCGCCGTGTACGACAGCGAGCACGCTTGAAGTCTTGGGAACCACAACTGCAACTGAGATCGACGGTAGCACGGTACTGGCGGCCGTGCGCGGCACATGGTCCCGACGCTTTCGAGAGGGTAAAAAACAACTACCGCCCCCGTGGCCATTTCTACAGTTGCGGTATGAGATATTCAGCACCGGCGCTCGACTCTATTCGACCGGAAATGCGCCGCCCTCCTCGGCCACCGCCCAGGCTCCGCAGGCACGGGCCGGGCACCATCTGTGCCTGACCGCACCGCGCCGGTACAGTTCGTGCCGCGCCGCGATGTGGCCCTGACGGTTGGGGAATCGTCCGACCCTGCCTGAGGCAACCCCGACGAACCTTTGGAAGCGGGGTGGTGAGCACGCCGGCCCTGCACACTTGCACCAGCAATCCCGCCGCGGGTACCCACGTGCCCCTCTCTTCCGCCTGCCTGCACGGGAATCTTGACGGCAAGCAGTCGCCTCCCGAAGACGTCCGTGCCCTCCGCATGCCCCAACGAGCGGTGAATCACGGTCAATACGGGTCCCCACCGACCCTCTTCACTCTGCCCCACGGCACGCGTTTGCGCAGGTCAGATCCGCAATGGCGCGTACACGCCCCATTGATTCCCAAGCTCAGGGCACAGGATAGGTCCGCGTCGCGTGGCCAAAGCTGCTTGGCAACCAGTCATTACGGGGGCGGCAGAGGGTTCCGGAGGCACACGAAGCAATCGCCGGACTGGGGCTGAGGAAGGTGGGATGGTGATCCGACTTCACCAGCTCTCGTCTCACGGGACCTGGGTGAGGAGCCGGGCATCCGACAGGAGAGGACGACAGGCCGTGACGGAACAGCGCTGCGATCGCTGTGATCTCATCATCGGGGCGGGGTGCGCCTGCCCGTCCGAGGGTGTGGCTCCTCGCATTGTTGGCGGCCAAGCACCGAAACAGGCCAGCCGCCACGGGCAGCTGCCCCACGCCATCATCGTGTCGCCCGCGGGGAACGCCCACCTGCCCGGCTGCAACCACCTCTCCGACAGCGAAATCGCTGGGCCGAAGTTCGGCTGGGTGGCCGGCCTCGATCCAGATGCCTGGTCCCGCATATCGGAGTCGCAGCCGCTGCGAGCCACCGAGGGCAACACCGGGCGAGTGGCGACCCGTCGCTGCCTGACTTGCGATACCTACGCGTAAGGCGCTGCGCCGAATGCCTGGTCAGCCGTCCGCGATGCGTGAGCGATGCGTGAGCGGACGGCGTGACACAGGCCGGTCCGGCGCTGGACCTGGCGTCAGCCGTAGGTGCTGTGACCAGGGAGAACTGGACTCCGGTGGACTACCTGGGACCGTCGGTCCCCGGTTCGTCGGGTCTTTTAATCCATTGGTTCAGGGTTCGAGCCCCTGATGGCCCACCAGAAGCGGGACGGGAAGACCGTCCGGCGGATGCAGTGCCCCGAGGGCCCGGACCGTGTGTGGTCCGGGCCCTCGGGCGTGAGCGGGGCGCCTGGCGGGCTTCAAGTGCCCTTGAGCGGGGCGCGCTTGGAGGCGGGCGCGGCGGCCCCGGCTTCCTCCCGGGCTTCGTTCGCCGCCCGCGCGCTGCCTCCCCGGACGGGCCCGTGACCCGTCCGGCCCCCGACGAGTCGCCGTCCCGGCCCGTACCGGCAAGCCTGGGGACGTCGAGGCGACCGGCACGGCGGTCCCGTACGGACGGGCGGGAGTGGGGCGAGACCGGTGCGGATGCTCCGAGGTGAGGCGCCCCCCGAGGGCAGCGGGGAGCGCCGTGCCCGGCTGGTGTGGTCCGGCCGGCTGCTGGTGCGCCGGCTTCCCGTCCTCCTGATCGTCGGCGGCGTCGCCTTCGGTGTGGGGACGCCCGCCGGCTACACCGCCGCCCCCTTCTTCTCGGCCGCCCCGCTGGTCGCCGCGCCGCTCTTCGCCCTGCGCGGCACCGCTCTCACGGCCCTGGCCGCCGTGTTCGGCGAGATCTGGGTCGTCCTCTATCGCGGCGGCGCCGCACAGGACCACGGCGAGTCGGCGACGGAGGTCGCCATGGTCCTTGCCGTCGCCCTGTCGGCCCTCGGCATCAACCGGCTCGTCCGGAGCGCCGACGTCCGCCCGGCCTCCCTACGGGACGTCTCGGCGGCCGCCCAGCGCGCCGTCCTGCCCACGCCGCCCGAACGGCTCGCCGGGCTCGCCATCGCCGCCCGCTATGTGGGCGCGCGGGCGGCGGACCGGAGCGGTGGCGACCTCTATGCGGTGCAGGAGACCCCGCACGGCGTACGGCTGCTCGTCGGGGACGTACGGGGCAAGGGGCTGGACGCGGTGCGGACCGCGGTGATCGTCATCGGCGCCTTCCGTGAGGCGGCGGAACAGGAGCGCACCCTGGAGGCGGTGGCGGGCCGGCTGGAGCGGGCGCTGCGGCGGGAGGGCGGGCGGCGCGACGGGGTGGAGCAGACCGAGGGCTTCACCACTGCCGTCCTGGCCGAGATCCCCGCCAACGGGCCGTCCGTGCTGCGTGTGCTCAACCGGGGCCACCCCTCGCCGCTGCTGCTCACCCCGGACGGCGGGCTGCGCGAGCTGCTGCCGGGGGCACCGGCGCCGCCCCTCGGGCTGGGCGAGATGGCACACCGGCCGGACCGGCCGGACGAGACGTTCTTCCCGGCCGGGGCCCTGCTGCTCTTCTTCACCGACGGTGTGACCGGTGCCCGGGACCTGCTCGGCCGCTACTACAACCCGTCGGGCAAACTGCGCGGCTGCCGGTTCCCCGGCCCGGACGTCCTCGTGGACACCGTGGTTGAGGATGTGGCACGGCATACGGGCGGTGCGTCGGCCGACGACATGGCACTGCTGGCGGTGCAGCGGCCTATGGGGGTGTAGGCGGTGGCCCGTAGGAGGGCTTGGCGGGCGGGGGCCTATGGGGGCGGGACCCGCGTAGGGGGGACGGGCGGGCGTACGGCGGGCCGTACGGGAGCCGGGGAGCGCATCCGCCCCCCGGCCCCGCTCAGCGCCCCGGCGTGCCCCTCGCGCCGGAGAGGCTGTGCAGGCTCTGGCCATGCGGGCCGGTGAGCGCGACCGGGTGTCCGTCGAGCGCGAGGGTCAGGTGCAGGGCGTCGTCCGGGCGGGGCGAGTGGGGTGCGGAGTCGGTGATCCACGGCAGCACGGAGTGGTGCTCGTTGGAGATCCAGTGGCCGCCGCCGGGCCGCCCGGCGAGCAGCGACCGTACGAGACGGGCGAACTCCTCGCGGCGGGCGGGCGGGAGATAGGGCAGCACGGCGCTGTGGAAGATGACCAGCGTCGCCTCGGGCGGTGCCTCGGCGGCGAGCGCGGGCAGCTCGTCGATCAGGTCGCCGCGTACCATCCGCGGCCGCGGCGCCGGCCGCACCGTGTCAACGGCCGCGGACAGCCGTGCCGCACGCTCCCCGTCACCCGGCCATACGAGCGCCTGGAGCCAGCGCAGATCGTCCGGTTCGTCGACCGGATCGAGCGGGTCGAGGTCGATGCCGGCCCGCCAGACGATCTGCGGCAGCCGTTCGGGCAGCTCGTCGGCCGCCCCTCCCGTACGGCAGGTGAACACCAGCGGGCTCTCCGGCGCCCCCAGCTCGGCCCGGCGGCGCGGCCCGTCCTCGCCTGCGGCCTCGTACCGATAGCGATAGCGGTCGGGGTGCAGACACAGCCCCGCCGACGTGCCGGCCTCCAGCAGCGCCAGCGGCTGCGGCAGACGGGCGAGCAGCGGCAGCAGGGTGGCGCAGCGGGCCGGTTCGTTGGTCTGGGTGGCGCGCTGCATGATCACCGCGCGCACCTCGTCCCAGTGCCGGATCGTCCACTCGCGCCAGCGCCCGTACGCGGCCGCACCGCGCGGGCCCATTTCGGCGTGCGGGCCGTCGAGATAGCGGACGGCGGCGAGCAGGAGGTCCGGCTGCTGTTTGCTGCCGGCGGGCAGCGAACCGGACAGCAGATCGCAGAACTCCGGGTCCTGGCTGATCCGCGCGCTCAGCTCCTCGTGCGCGTCGGACCGGCCGCGCGCCTCCCGCCAGGAGAACTCCCGGTACCGCTCCGCCACTCCCCACGCGTAACCGGCAGCCCGTCCGGCGTTCCCGGTGTTCCCGACGTTGACGACCATGATCCGACGTTACTGCTCTCACCCTCCGTAGCTGAGGGGCACCCCTGCGCATAACGACTGGCACACAATCCGCGCGAGATCGTTTAGGGGTGGCGGGCCAACTCGCCCGGATTGCTGCCCTGCTGGCCGAAAAGACCGCGCGGCAGCTCGTGCGGAGCGCATACGGATTCGTGGGAACGCTTGGAATTCGGTCGCCGTCTCTATTACTGTCCGATAACGCAGCGCGGTCGTCCCAGCCGTCGCCCGAGGCGGCACCGCGCGCCGACGCCGAATCCCGCACGCGCTTTTCACGCACCCCCAAGCACTTCGAACTGCACCAAGGGAACCGGGGAACCACTTCCTTGGGGTGAATCGGACGCCCTCCGCCAGCGGGCGTCCGTAGGAGACCTTCCTGCTCCGAACCCGTCAGCTAACCCGGTAGGCGAGAAGGAAGGAAAGGAGTGCGCCCCCGTGGCGTCCAACAGGCCTACCCCCGAGGACCCGACCGCCTACGCGCTCGATGACCGAGGTGCCTTCGCCGGCCCCGGCGTCGATGACGGCGACGGACCGTGGGAGGAATGGAATCCCACCGAGGAATCCACCCGTTCCGTTCGAGGCAAGCACCGCGTCGCCAAGCAGCGCGGCGGTGGATTCGCCCGCAGCGGCACCGTCCTGGGTGTCGGAGTCATCGCGGCGGTCGGTGCGAGCGGAATGGCCTCGGCCGAGGACCGTCCGCCGGTGCCGATCTCGATGCCCGACATCGGCGGCATGGCCGACGACCTCTCCGAGAAGCTGCCGGACGCCAAGGAGCTTCCCGGCATCGGCGAGCTGATATCCGACGAGGACTCCGCGGCCACCGACGCCGCCTCGGCTCCCGCCGACGGCGCGGCCACTGTCGCTTCCACGCGGACGGGCGCGGACACGGGTAACGCCGCGGGCGCCGGTGAGGCGCTGCGCAGCCGCATCCTCCAGCAGGCCGACGCGCAGCAGGGCAGCGCCGAGCAGGAGGCCCGCGACGCCGCCGAAAAGGCCGCTGTCCAGCAGGCCGCAACGGAAGCCGCCGCCCACCAGAAGTCGGCCGAAAAGGCCGCAGCAGCCAAGAAGGCGGCCGAGATGGAGGCCAAGCGCAAGGCGGAGGAAGCGGCCCGGCGGAAGGCGGAGGCCGAGCGCCTCGCCGAACTGGCGAAGAGCTTCATCGCCCCCGTGTCCTCCTACACGCTCACCGCCAGCTTCGGCCAGGCCGGCGACCGCTGGGCCGCCGACCACACCGGACAGGACTTCGCCGCGCCGACCGGCACCCCCGTCAAGGCGGTGCACTCCGGCACCATCACCCAGGCCGGCTGGGCGGGCTCTTACGGCTACCGCATCGTCCTCACCCTCGACGACGGCACCGAACTCTGGTTCTGCCACCTGTCCTCGATGGTGAAGACCTCCGGCAAGGTCAACACCGGCGACGTCATCGGCCGCGTCGGCGCCACCGGCAACGTCACCGGCCCCCACCTCCACCTGGAGGTGCGCCCCGACGCCGGCGACCCGATCGACCCGATGCCGTGGCTGCGCGATCATGGGCTCAGCGTGTGACGGACGGCGTGTGTGCGTGACCGACGGGGACCGTGCATGGCCGATGGCCTCAACGTATGAGCGGCTACATGGGCGCATGATCGACGGCCTCAACGCATGAGCGGCGACATGGGTGCCTGAACACCGACCTCAATCGGTGTGCATCTGACGGGAGTTGCCTGTACGCGCACCGGGGGAAGAGGACGGAATAACTCCTCTTCCCCCGACGCTGCAACAACGTATGACCGCCGCACACAGCGCTCCAGACATCGCAGGCAATCCCGGCCCCCGAAGCCCCCTCGGCCGCAGGCCCCTCGGCTCGCTCTCCGTCTCCCCGCTGTCCCTCGGGGGCAATGTCTTCGGCTGGACGGCCGACGAAGCGACGTCCTTCGCCGTGCTCGACGCGTATGTGGCGGGCGGCGGCAATTTCATCGACACCGCCGACGCCTACTCGTACTGGGTCCCCGGCAACGAGGGCGGCGAATCCGAGACCGTCATCGGCAACTGGCTGGCCTCCCGCGGCAATCGCTCCGAGGTCGTCATCGCCACCAAGGTCGGCGCCCTCCCCGGTTACAAGGGCCTGTCCCCCGCCACCATCAAGTCCGCGGTCGACGCCTCGCTGACCCGTCTGCGCACCGACTACATCGACCTCTACTACACCCACTACGACGACGAGTCGGTCGAGGTCCCGGAGTTCCTCACCGCCCTCGACGACCTCGTCCGGGCCGGCAAGGTCCGCGAGATCGCCGCCTCCAACATCTCGGCGCAGCGCCTGGAGGAGTCCCTGGCCTGCTCGGCCCGCGAGGGCCTGGCCCGCTATGTCGCCCTCCAGCCCCACTACAACCTGGTCTCCCGCGACACCTACGAGGGCGAACTCGCCGAGGTCGCCGCCCGCCACGACCTGGCCGCCGTGCCGTACTACGCCCTCGCCTCCGGCTTCCTGACCGGCAAGTACCGCCCGGGGACCCATGTCGACAGCGCCCGCTCGGGAGGCGCCGCCAAGTACGTGGACACCGACCGCGGCCGCCGCGTCCTCCAGGCCCTCGACACCGTCGCCACCGCCCACCGCGCCGAACCCGCCACCATCGCCCTCGCCTGGCTCACCGCCCAGCCCACCGTCGCAGCACCGATCGCGAGCGCCCGCACGGTGGAACAGCTCCCGGCACTACTGGCGGTGGGCGATGTGACCCTGACGGAGGACGAACTCAAGCTGCTGGATGAGGCTTCGGCCTGATGTAATCGGGCCTTCAACAAGGTTGTGGGGTGGTGGCGTTGGAACCTTGCGTCCCACCCCACCTGTCGGCGTCATGGCGTGCGGTCGTGACGTTTCGCTGTCACGTGGTGCCGTCGCACCGCCGATGGTCCACCGCCACCCACGAAGCGAGTGCCATCCCACCCGCCACCGCGAACACCGAAGGCCACGCCCCGATCTTCTTCGCCAACGGATGCGACCCGGCAAACGCGGCGACATACATTCCGCACAATGCCGCAGCTGTTGCCCCTCCGGCCTGTCGCTCCCACTCCTTGGCCGCAACGGCCCCGGCCGCCGCCAGCGCCATACCCCCGAGCGGCCGCTTCTTGCTCCAGCGAGCCACACCGTAGCCACCTACCAGGCCACTTGCTGCAACCACTGCTGTGGGAATCCGGGCCATCAGTACAACCTCCTCATCAGGGACGACTTCTCCGAGCCTACGCACAGGTTGCCGGTGCCGGCCCTCCGTCGTCGCCCTACAGGGAGACCCTGGCGGGCTTCCTCGAACGCTTGCGGCGACATTCTCCGGTTGCGCTGTTCGGGTAGCTCCCCCTGAGTGGCTCAAGGCCGAACTGAGGGCGTCGCAAGGGAAAAAGTGCAGTGGTGCCGGCAGGCATGGAGAAGGGCGGGCACGACTTGTGCCGCAGAGTCGACGTCGTGCCCGGCAGTTGAACAAGCACGAGCGTTTGCTGTCCGGGCGGCGTGCTCGGAGTCATTCCTGCCCCCCGCGCAATGCCTGTCGGATGACCTTGGCTATGGCCGTGGCCAGCTCGACGGGAACCGCGTTGCCGATCTGACGAGCGATCTGTGACTTGCTGCCGAACCAACGGAAGTGCTGAGGGAAGCCCTGGATCAGTGCTGCTTCGAGGTGTGTGATGGGCCGGTGCTCATCGGGGTGGAGATAACGTCCCTTCTCCGGCTTGAAGAACTCCGTCCTGATGGTGACCGAGGGCTTTTCCCAGACAAGGCGTCCCATGACATCGCCCGAGCCGGAGTGGTGGTTCATCCAACTCTCTGTCGAGAGCAACTTCCCACCGACCTTCGAAGCATTTACCAGGTCATGTCGATTGCCGCCTGGGGGAATGGCCCTGTAGCGAGCCAGCGACAATTCTGTCGGATTTCGCCCGATGTGTAGCTGCGACGTTCGGAAGGGACCGGGCATCTGATTCCGGATGCGATCGATGAAGGCCTGATTCAGGTGCCCGGTCTCCTTGACTTTGCGTGAGATGCGCACCAGTGCGGGGGTGTCGTGAGCAGTCACAATGGGGAGGTCGGTGCCTGTTACGCGCGGTGTGACGTGTTTTAGGCATTCGGCGAGCGTAACCCAGTCATTGGCCCTACTGCCTTCGCCCGGAGTCGCAGGAGTGGCGAAGCTGAGCTGCGTATTCTTCTCCGTTCGAGGCTCAGGAATCTGCGGCTGCTCCGGGCGCCCGTGTGTTGCCGACGGGTGCTCGACCATCGGGTGGTCGGTCCGGGTGCCGATGATAATGGTGCGCTTGCGTGCCTGGGCGACACCGAAATCCGCGGCGTTGAGCAGTTCCTCGCAGATCTCGTAGCCGGCTTCTTTGAACTCTGCGCGAAGGTTCTCGAATTCTTGCGACGTGCTGAATCGGTCAACGTTTTCGATGACGAAGATCTTCGGATTCACCTTTTCGACGACCTTGAAGTATTGTCGCCACAACTGATTTCGAGGGTCGTCCGGATTCTCTTTCCCGAGGCCGGAGAATCCTTGGCAAGGTGGCCCGCCCAGGATTACCTCTGCCTTGGGGAGTTCGCCCTGGGCCCAATCCGAAATGTCGCCGAGGTATACGTGATCCGTACCCCCTGACAGCTTGCCGAAGTTCTCCGCATAGGTCATGGCCGCCGCGGCGTCGACTTCCACTGCGGCGACAGGTGAGAACGCTGATTGAGTGGTCGAATCGTCATCGGGGATGGTCGAGCCGTCAACCGCGACGCGGAGGAACCCCTGTGTCAGCCCGCCCGCCCCGGAGAAGAGGTCGATCATTCTGATGGGGTCGGGGGCGTGCATGCTCATGCCGGCGAGTGTAGCCGGCACGACTGACAAGGGGCATTGTTCTTGCACAGCACCGGTGTTGATGTGGCATCAGCCAGGATCGTCGGAGGCTCTCGACGGTCCTGAGTCAGCGGCGTCGAGCTGTAGCGGAAAGGGTTGTCGCGACCTGATCCGCAACCGCCACCGGATCCTCGTGCTCCCAGAAGCGCAGTACCGTCCACCCCTGTTCCACGAGATGTTCGGTTGTTTCACGGTCACGGGCGATGTTGCCGTCGAGCTTGTTGCGCCACCAGTTGGCGTTGGCCTTGGGGTGGGTGGCGTGTTCGGGGCAGCCGTGCCAGAAGCAGCCGTCGAGGAAGACCGCGACCTTGGGGCCGGGGAAGGCGATGTCGATCGTGCGGCGGGAGAACCCGGGGACGCGGCGCTGCAACCGGTAGCGGTGGCCGGAGGCGTACAGGAGCCGTCGTACAGCCATCTCGGGAGTGGTGTCCCGGCGGGCCTGGACGCTCATGCGAGCGGAGACCTCGGGGGACGAGGGAATGGCAGGCACGTGGCCATTGTGCCGGAGAGGCCGCCGGGTGTCAGGGCTGAGAGGTGGGCAACGGCCCGTAAGGCTCCGTGAGCCCGGCTCCTACGCCGGCGGCGGTGCGAGTGGCTCGCACTCCGACCGCTGCGCCCCCCACGCATGCACCAACGCCACCCGCCCCCACGCCTGGTACTCCCGCAGGTGCTCCAGCAGGTGTTGTTCCCGGGTGGCGAAGTCAGGAGTGGGGCCCAAGAGATGGGCCCGTCGGCGGTGGAACGACAGGGTCGTGGCCACGGTGGTGTATTCGGTGACGGCGCGGGCGGCGGCGGGGCCCTGGGTGCGGCGGGCCAGGTCGCGGGCCAGGGCGCGGGTTTTGAGGGAGGAGAGGGCGGTGGGCTCGGTGGGGGTGAGCCAGCCGGCGGTGATGTAGGGGGCGAGGTAGCCGCGTAGGGAGAGCAGTTCCTGGTTGCGGGCCCAGATGGCCAGCCAGGTGAGGGTGATGAGGACGGGGACCATGAAGAGGCCGTAGACGATGAGGAAGCCGAGGTCGCCCAGGGAGGAGGCGCCGTTCCAGATGGCGTGCAGGAGGACGGCGGTGAGCAGGCCGAGGAGGGCGAGGGCGCGGCGGGCGCCGCGGCGGCGGGGGTAGCGGGTGGCGGTGATGCCGAACGCGAGGCCGGTGAGGACGGTGAAGAGCGGGTGGGCGAAGGGGGAGACGATGATGCGGAGGAAGAAGGTGCCGGCGGTGAGTGAGTCCAGGCCGGAGTGGCCCAGGGACTGGTCCTCGCCGAAGGCGTTGCCCAGGTAGAGGACGTTCTCGGTGAAGGCGAAACCGGTGGCGGTGATGCCGGCGATGACGATGCCGTCCGTGATGCCGTCGAAGTCGCGCCGTCGGAAGCGGTAGAGGAAGAGCACGGCGGCGGCCTTGACCACTTCCTCGACGACCGGGGCGATCACCGTCGCGCCCCAGGCCTCGGCCTCGGAGGGCGAGGTGGAGGCGATGTTGGCGGCCAGCCAGTCGGTCGCGAAGCCGTTGGCGAGCAGTGCGACCAGGGTGGCGGCACAGGCGCCCCAGGTGAAGGCGAACGCGAGGTTGCGCCAGGGCTCGGGTTCGACGCGGTCGAGCCAGCAGAACGCTGCCACCAGGAGCGGTACCGGGAAGACGGCCAGGCCGAGTCCGACCAGGAATCCCTCGGTGCCGGTCTCCTGGCGGACCATGCCGATGATGATCACGCCGGAGAGCGCCAGCAGCGAGACCAGGGCGGCCGCGCGGAGCGTCTTGCTGCGCCAGGGCGGCGTCCGGCGGCGGGCATGCGCGGCGGTGGCCTTGTGCGTGTGCGGTGTGTACGGGGGCGGGGCTGGCGCGTGGGGCGGGTACGGGGGCGGCTGGGACGGGTACACCCATCGACCCTAACGAGGGGGCTTCGCCCTAGGTGTCGCGGCGGCGGAAGAGGAGGTCGTGGACGATATGTCCCTTGTCCAGGCCCTGGCCCTCGAACCGGGTGAGGGGGCGGAAGTCCGGACGCGGCGCGAAGCCCTGGTGGAGGTTCTCCAGCGTCGGTTCGGCGGAGAGCACCTCCAGCATCTGCTCGGCATACGGCTCCCAGTCGGTCGCACAGTGGACCAGGGCACCGGGCGCGAGCCGGGTCGTCGCCAGGGCGATGAACTCCGGCTGGATGAGGCGGCGCTTGTGGTGGCGCTTCTTCGGCCAGGGGTCGGGGAAGTAGATGCGCAGACCGGCGAGGGAGGCAGGAGCCAGCATCTCGCGCAGCAGGATGATCGCGTCACCGTTGGCCACCCGGATGTTGGACAGGCCGTTCCGCTCCGCGAGACCGAGCAGATTGCCCTGCCCAGGGGTGTGCACATCGCAGGCGAGGATGCCGGTGTCCGGGTCGGCGGCGGCCATCTGCGCCGTGGCCTCTCCCATGCCGAAGCCGATCTCCAGGACGACCGGCCGCCCGTCGAAGAAGGCGTCCAGATCGATACGGGAGAGTCCGTCGATGTCCAGTCCCCACGTCCCCCAGCGGCGGCGCAGCGCATCGGCCTGGCTGGGCGAGACCCGGCTGCGGCGCGGCTGGAACGAGCGGATCCGCCGCTCGTGATGGGAACCCGCGGGGTCGGCCGCGGGCCCCGTCCCGTCGGGGAACATCGGCTCCCCGCGCCGGGGGGTGGCGGCCGAGACCGCGGTGGCCCCGAGGTCGGATGCTTCCTGAGCGACGGGGGCACCGGCGGCGGAGGTCCGGACGGCTTTCGGAGCGTCTGATTCCGCAGCGGCGGGGGCGTGAGGGGTGGGGTTCTCGGACACAGTGCGTCCGATTCTACGGGGGCCGGGGGAGGCGACGGAGGGGCCGGCGGCGAACCCGGGCTTCCCAGGCGATGGCGGGGCGGAAGGGGGGAAATCCTCGGTGAAACCGAGGTTGGCGCGGTGAGTAGTGGCGTGCATACGATGCGGGGTCGACGTGGCAAAACCGAATCAGGGGGACTGTTCATCGTGTCGCAGGGTGGCCAGGGAAGCGCCGAGTATCCGCAGGGGCCGCCTCCGGCGGGTCAGGGGCCGCGGGAATGCCACCCGCCGGTCCGCCGGTCCCCGGGCAGGCCACACCGCCGCCCGTCGGCCACCCCGTACCGGGCCAGACCGCTCCGTCGCCGCCCGCCCCGCCGCAGGGACAGCAGCCCGGCCCGTACATGGGAGGGCCGGGGTATCAGCCGCAGGGGCAGCCCGGACCGGGGGGCCCGCAATTCCCGCCGCCCGTAGGCCAGCCCCAGGGGCCGCCTCCCCAGGGCTACGCGGGAGGCCAGCAGCCGCCGTACCCGCAGCAGGGCCAGGCACCCGGTCAGTTCCCGGGGCAGCCGCCGTTTCCCGGCGGGCCCACGGGGGCACCGTTCCCGGGCGGTCCGGGGCAGCCCCCCGGTCCGGGGCGCAGCGGGGTTCCCGTGCCGCTCATCCTGGCCATCGTGATGGTCGTGCTGGTCGGGGCGGGTGTCGGGGGCTACTTCCTCTTCACGGCGGATGACTCCGGCTCCCCGGCCGCGGACCGGCCCGCGAATGCCATGCAGCGGCTGTGGGAGGCACCGTCGCCCGCGTCCGACCGCGAGGGGCAGGGCGAGAACAACCTGCGCTCGATGTGGTTCAACAACGACGACGTCGTCTTCGGAGACGGCCAGGGCGTACGGGCCTACAACCGCAAGACCGGTAAGAAGCAGTGGACGGTCAAGACGCCCAAGGGCGCGGGCGAGGTCTGCGCCATGTCCAAGGACGCGAGCGAGGACGGCGTCGGCGCCGTGGTCTTCGACGCGGGTGGCGACGACTGCTCCTTCCTCTCCGTCATCGACACGGACACCGGGCGGACCCTCTGGTCGAAGAACCTCAAGGGCGGGAACACCGAGGACACCCCGCAGATGGTGGTGAACTCGAAGGTCGTCGCCGTCGCGATCGGGGACACCTACGCCGGTTTCACCATCACCGGTGGTGCGAAGGTCTGGGAGCTGACCGCGCGCGGCCACGACTGCACCACCACTGTGGGGCTGAGCCCGCAGTACCGGGCCGTGGGGAGTGACTGCTCCGACGCGAAGCCGAAGAAGCAACTGGCCCTCCAGGACCTGGAGTACAGCGGCATCCACTCGACGGTTACGGGCGATGGCCGGGCGGTCGGGCAGATCCTGTCCGACCGGCCGCTGACGATCCGCATGAGTGAAGAAGCCGATGTGATCGATGCCGAAGGCACCCTTTCCACCTACACCGAGGAAGGGAAGCCGGACAAGACCTTCAAGCTCTCCGGTGAGCTGAAGGACCTGAGCCTCAAGCCCCGCGACACCTTCGTCGACGAGGACGAGCAGGTGCTGGTGTCCGGCTACGGCTCCGGTGGCATCGCCGCCGTGGACCTGAAGACCGGCGAACTGCTGTGGAAGAAGCGGTCGTCGGCGTCCGCCGCTCTGGACACCGAGGGGCTGATCGCGGTGACCGATGCGCCGGACACCGGCACCCCCGGCCAGGACCCGGTGCTGGTCTCGATCGGTGTGCGTGACGGCAAGGAAAAGGTGCTGGGCACGGTCTACGACCCGAAGCACGCCCTGGGCTCCCCGGAGCTCATGTCGCTGGCCTGGGACGGACACACCAACACGCTCTTCATCCAGGGCGATGGCCTCAGCCATGACAAGTCCAGCATCCAGGCCTTCAAGGCACCGGTCAGCTGACGGCCCCAGGCGCGCGGCCCTCCCGGCTCCCGGCCTCTCCGTTCTCCCGGTCTTCCGGGGCGAGCGGAAGGCCGGGAGCCGGTCGCGTTATGCGCCTCACACCCCGACCACCCCCAGCACCCTCCGTGCCACCTCCCGCCCAATGGGAAGCGAAGCCGTCGCGGCCGGGGACGGGGCGTTGAGGACGTGGATCATGCCGGGGGAGTCGGCGAAGAGGAAGTCGTCGACGAGGGTGCCGTCGGGCAGGACGGCCTGGGCGCGGACGCCGGACGGGGAGGGGAGCAGGTCCTCCTCGCGGGCGGCCGGGAGCAGGCGGCGGACCGCGTCGGTGAAGGCGCGCCGGGACAGGGAACGGTGTAGTTCGCCGGCGCCGTAGCGCCAGTGGCGGCGGGCTATCCGCCAGGAGCCGGGGTAGGCGAGGGTGCCGGCCAGCTCGGCGGGGTGGAGGGTGCGCCAGTCGTAGCCCTCGCGGGCCAGGGCGGGGACGGCGTTCGGGCCGATGTGCACGGCGCCGTCGATGCCGCGGGTCAGATGCACGCCGAGGAAGGGGAAGGCCGGGTCGGGGACCGGGTAGACCAGGCCGCGGACCAGGGAGGCGCGGTCCGGGGCGAGGGTGAAGTACTCGCCGCGGAACGGGACGATCCGCATGCCCGGGGCGTCGCCGGCCAGCCGGGCGATCCGGTCGCTGTGCAGACCGGCGCAGTTGACCAGGGCACGGGCGCGGTGGACCGTGCCGTCGGACGTACGGACCGCCACCCGGCCGGGACGGCGCCCGATGGCCGTCACCTCGGAGCCGTACCGGATCCGGGCGCCGGCGTCCTCGGCGAGGCGGCCGAAGCGCCGGGCGACGGCGCCAAAATCACAGACGCCGGTCGTGCCGACATGGATGGCGGCCAGGCCGCGCACCTCGGGTTCGTACTCGGCTATCTGGGCGGGGCCCAGCTCGCGCACCGGCAGGCCGTGCTCACGGCCGCGCTGGATGAGGCCGTGCAGCCGCGGCAGCTCACTGCGGTCGGTGGCGACGATCAGCTTGCCGGTGACCTCGTGCGGAATGTCCTGCTCAGTGCAGAACTTCACCATCTCCGCCGAGCCCTGGAGGGCGAAGCGGGCCTTGAGCGAACCGGGCGGGTAATAGATGCCGCTGTGGATCACGCCGCTGTTGCGCCCGGTCTGATGGCGGGCCGGACCGGACTCCTTCTCCAGGACGACCACGCGCGTGCCGGGCGCGGCACGCGTGATCGCGTACGCCGTAGAGAGTCCGACGATGCCGGCACCGATCACCAGCACCTCGCAGTCGTACGCCGCCACTGCACCTCCCCAACCGCATGACCGCAGGCCGGCCCGTCGCCACAGACCCGCGCATCATCGCCGACGACGTATCCCATCATGACGGTCGGCACTGACAATGCCGATCGGGCGGGCCCCGAGGGGCATGATCCCGGCCGGGCCGGGAGCGGCAGGCGTGGCCGGGTGAGCCACGCCGGGCGGCCCCACGCCGGTCCGAGCCGGCTCCGAGCCGCGCCGTCCGGTCCGGCCAGGCCGCCGAGCCGCGTCCTGGCCGCCGAGCCGCGGCCAGGCCGCCGGGCCCGCCAGGCCGCCGAGCCGTCCCGGCAAGCCGCTAAGCCGGCGCCGCCAGCAGCGGTCTCGCCCGCTCCCGCAGCTCGACCACCCGGGGCTCGTCGCCGTACGGCTCCAGGCGGTGCAGCAGATCGCGGACGTACTCGGTGGTGCGGGCGGAGGAGATCCGTCCGGCCACCTCGACCGCGCGGGTGCCCGCCGCGCAGGCCGCGTCCAGATTGCCGGACTCCAGTTCGGCGACCGCGGACACGACGAGGCGCAGCCCGTGGGAGCGGACGAATTCCTCGGTGGGCCGGGACAGCGCCTGCTCGGTGAAGCGGCGCACCTGACGGGGCAGCCGCAGATCGCGGTAGCACTCGGCGGCGTCGGCGGCGAAGCGCTCGTACGAGTAGAAGTCCAGCCACGACGGGTCGGGGTCGCCGCCGCGGGAGCGCTCCAGCCAGCCCTCGGAGGCCTTCAGCGCCACCTCACAGGCGCGCGCCTCGCCGGCCTTGGCCTGCGCCCGCGCCTCGACCAGCCGGAAGAAGCTCATGGTCCGGGCCGTGGCCAGTCCGCGGTTGCGTTCCAGGGCGGCCTGGGCGAGGTCGACGCCCTCGTCGGCGAAGCCGCGGTAGGTCGCCTGGAGGGACATCGAGGCCAGGACATAGCCGCCCAACGGGACGTCGGCGGCCGCGCGGGCGAGCCGCAGCGCCTGGATGTAGTACCGCTGCGCGGCCTCCTGTTGGCCCGTGTCGAAGGCCATCCACCCCGCGAGCCGGGTGAGTTCGGAGGTCGCCCCGAACAACGCGCGGCCCACTTCGTCGCTGTACGAGGCGAGAAGTAACGGGGCGGCGTCCACCCGGAGGCACTCCGGCACCATGGACGAACGCCAGTCGCCGCCCCCGTACTTGGAGTCCCAGCGGCGCGCGTCCTCGGCCGCCTCCCGCAGTTTGCTGACATCGCTGTGGCCGACGTGCTGCGGGATCCCGGCGTCACCGGCCGCCGCGGCGTCCTTGTCCCGGGCCTCGGCCGCCTCCCGCGCCACCGAACTGTCCGCCGGGGATATCAGCCAGCGCGAGGCGGGGGTGGCGTACGCGCTGACGGCGAAGGATCCGGCCAGGCTCTGCCAGATGCCGCCCCCGCCGGCCCGCCGTCCGGCCAGATCGAGACGGTAGAGCTCGGTCGCGGACCGCACCGCGGCGCCCACATCGCGGGGAAATGCCAGGCCCACCTCGGGTGCCGGGTCCGCGTCGGCCAGCCCGATCTCGTGCAGCGGGACCGGCCGGCCGAGCTTGCTGCCGATCGCGGACGCGATCAGATGGGGCGCGGCGCCTTGGGGCACCATGCCCTTGGAGACCCACCGCGCCACCGACGTCTTGTCATAACGAAGCGTCAGTCCGCGCTGCGCACCGAGGTCGTTGACCCGGCGCGCCAGTCCGGCATTGCTGATACCCGCGAGGGCGAGAACGGTGCCAAGCTTTTCGTTCGGCCCGCGTATATCCCTGGACATGCGCACCCCTCGACACAGCGACGGCCGCCCCGGTACCCCGGGGCATGCGTCCACCCAGAGTAGTTCGCCGGATCCCGACCGTTAAGAGTCGGTGTCCCGGATGGCGAGATTCGTGTTCAAACAGGGGTGCGGGAATTGGCATGTGCTCCGGGTACGTGTGCCCGTGCGCCCGTTCGTGCGCGCTGGCCGCCCGCTTTGGGGAGCGCTTCCATGGCTTCTGCGTGGGTCGGCCCGCTGCACTGGATCCAGTGGGCTGGGGGATACCGTCACCTCATTCCCCGCGGGTGACGGTCCGGTCCGGGGGGCGCAGCCCGCCTCCCGGGCCGTCGCGAAAACCGGGCGCCGGCCCGTTGGGGCGCCGGTTGACATCGCGCCCGAAGGTGTCAACTGGGCTGTATGGAACGGAGTTTGGCCGAAAGTCGACGGGTGATGATTTCACGCCGCCGCACACAGGGAGCCGCCTCGGGGGCCACACGGGGGGCCTTCCGGGGCCGAGGCGGCGGAGTGCCCGCGCTCTGCGTACGGGAGTGCCGCCGGGCCGGTTCGCGCGGCCCTGCCGCCGGCACTCCGCCGCGTCCACGCCGCCGCTCACGGCCTCCCTTCACGGTGCGTCCGTGCCCCTCTCCGGGCCCGCCAACAGCCCCTCCGTACTCGTGCGCCTCGCGAACTGCCCGTATACAGGCCCGCTCCACCACCTCTCCCGCGCCGCTGTCATGGCAGCATGGTCCGCACAACAGCTCGGTGACGGCCGGGCGATCCGCTGACGGGGCGGCCGTTGGCCCCGGCGCACGGGGAATCGGGTGGAGGCGGCCATGCGCTGGTTGGTGGGGTGGAGCAGTGCCGCCACGGGGCCGGCCGGCCACGAGAGCCCCGCGGTCCTCCCCGTCGGCGCCCAGCTCCTCTGGGACGGCCCGGATCCCCTCTGGGCGGTCGGCGACTGGCGGCCGGACGAGGTCCGGGTGGTCCAGGCGGACCCCGAGACCCGGCTCGCGGTCTTCGGCGTCTGCGGCGCCACCGACGACCAGCTCAAGGTGGGCCTGTTCGCGGCGCGCGGGGGCGCACTGCGGCATCTCACGGCCTGGCCCGGCAGTTACACCGCCGTCGTCCAGGTAGGGCGGCGGATCACCGTCACCGGCGACCTGGCCGGCGCCCGCCCCGTTTTCCACACCCCCTGGGCGGGTGGCACCGCCTACGCCACCGCCGCCCTCCCGCTCGCCGACCTCGTCGAGGCAGGACTCGACATCGGCCACCTCGCCGCGCTGCTGGCCTGCCCGGACATCCCCGAGGCGCTCGGGGCCGGCACACCGTACGAAGGCGTCCGCCGGATCCCGCCCGGCCACGCCCTGGTGCTGCGCGGCGGCGCCGGCGACATCACCTCCTTCGAACCGACCGCCTCGCTCGCCGTCGCCGCGCCCCAACTCGCCCCGGAACAGGCCGTGGAGGGCGTCCGCGACGCTCTGGTCGAGGCCGTCCGCGCCCGGCTGGCCGGCCCCCGGCACGCCCCCGACCCGGACGGGCGCGACGGCCTCGACCCCGGCCCGGTGCCCGGCATGGGCCCCGCCGAGCGGCGCGCGGCGCGCGGTGCCCCGGCTCCCGGCATCGGCGCCGATCTCTCCGGAGGGAGCGCCTCCGGAACCCTCGCCCTGCTGGCCGCCGGTCTCCCGGGCCGGCCAGGAAGGCTCAACGGCCACGGCGAACGCCTCCTGGCCGTCACCTTCAACGACCGTGCCACCCATGACGGACGGACCGGCCACGACGCCGAGTTGGAGCGCGCCCGCACCCTCGCCGACAATCCGCGGCTGCACCATGTCGTCGTCGCGGCCGGCGAAGAGGCCCTCCCGTACGCGGACCTCGGCAGCGGCCCGCTCACGGACGAGCCGGGCCCCTCCCTCACCACCGCTGGGCGCCACCGCCGACGGCTGCTGGCCGGCAGCGCGGACCACTTCGTCGGACACGGCGCCCGCCAGGTCCTCGACGCCCACCCGGCCCGGCTCGCGGACCTCCTCATGGACCGCCGCCGACGCCACCTGCTGCGCCCGGTCACCGCGCTGGCCAAAGCGGACGGCGCCCTGGCGCAGTCCGTCCTCGTGCCGTTCACCGTCTACCGCGCGGCCCGCAAGCTCGCCCGTATGCCGTACTCCACCGGTATCGCCGATACGGCGCGCCGCCTCCTGGAGCGGCAGTTCGCCGACGAGCCGGTGGCCGGCAGCGCTGTGGACGCCTCACTGGCCGCACTCGCCTGGTGCCGGCCGGGGCCCGCGGCGCGCTGGCTCACGGGGGAGGCGCTGGCTGAAGTATCGGTTCGGCTGAGCGACGCGGCGCACCGCTCGCCCGCCGTGGGCCGTCCCGGCGAGCGCCGCGCCCGTGCCGCGCTGGCCCGCCAGGCCGCCGACCACCGCGTCTTCGAGCAGGCCGCCGAGGTACGCAACCAGCGGCTGCACGCCCCGTTCCTCGACAACCAGGTGGTGCTCGCCTGCCGCGCCCTGCCGGACACCCTGCGGGTGCAGCCGGGGGCCCGGGCCGCGGTGCTGCGCTCCGTACTGGCCGGGGCCGGCGTCCGGGACCTGCCGCCCGGATGGGGCGCCACCTCGCAGCTCACCCACGCGGCGGCGGTACGCGCCGGGCTGCGCGGCGCCGTCGGCGACCTGGTGCGGCTCTTCGACACCCCGCTGCTGGCCGACGCGGGGCTGGTGGAGGCGCGGGTGGTCCGCAAGGCACTGCGGTCGGCGGCCGAGGGCGCGGCGCTGCCGCTGGACGGGCTGGCCGAACTCGTCTCCACGGAGCTGTGGTTGCGGCGGCTGGTGGCCCGGCGCGGGACATGCTGGACGGGTGCCGGGGCGCCGCGCCAGAAGGCGGTCGCGGGCGGCGTGGTCCCACGGGCGCGGCTGGGCTGAGCCGGGCCACCCGGCCGGCCCCAGGGAGCCGCCGGCGCCTCAGCGGCACATGATCGTGGACTGCGCCCAGTCCGCCAGGGCCACCGCACCCACGGGGTTCGCCGGATCGGTCACCAGCCGAAGCGTCTTACGGCCCGTCAGCGGGACATGCACCGGTACGGCCCGTTCCCCGCCGTGTACCGTCCCCGACTGCCACAGCCGCACACCGTCCGCATAGACGGAGAAACGCACCGCGGCCGGCCCCGCACTGAGGTCGTCCACGCCCGCCACGGCGTCATACGCGGTGCACCGGCGGTTGAGGTCGATGGTCACCGAGGACCGCCCGTGCACGCTCACCCCGTGCGCATACGTGGTCCCGGCGATCTGCGGTGACCGCCGCTGCCACAGCCAGCTGCTCGCCAGGGTGCGGACCTCCGGCTTGCTGCCGTCGCCCATGAAGTCCAAGGCGAGCGCATTGACCCGGTAGGCGGCCGGGGCGGGCTGCGGCGGCCGCGGGGTGGGCTTCGGCGGGGTGGCTTTCGGTGGGGTGGGCTCCGGCCGGGTGGGCTCCGGCCGTGTGGACCGGTGGGGCGGCGTCAAGGACGGGGTCGGCGCGCGCGTCGGCTCCTGTGGGGCCGCCTTCGCGGTGGGCGTCGGCCGCGGGCCCCGCGTGTGGTCCGGGGCCGGCTTCTGCGCCGGGCCCTTCGGGGCGGGTGCGGCGCCGCCTGCCGGTGGCAGCCCGGGGCGCGACGAGCGGGGCGCCGGCTGCTGGGGTGCGGACACGGCAGGCCGAGGCGCCTGGGCCCGCGGTTCGGGCGTCGGTGCCGGCTTCGGGGAGGCGGTCAGCGCCAGTGAGAGCGTCGCGCCCGCCACCACCGCCGCCCCGACCCCGATCCCGGCCTTGACCGCCCCGCTCAGCCCCTTGCCGACGGCGGCACCGGCGCTTCCCGTCGCACCGGAACCGCCACTCCCGGCGGTCGCGGTCGCGGTCGCGGCCGCACCGGCCGCCACCCCCGCGGCACCCGCCACCGCCGTCTTGACGGCGTACCCGGCGGCACACCAGCCGAGGAACGCGACCGGCAGCAGCGCGCCGATGCGCTGATTGACGTCCGCGACCTCCAGTGCGGCCAGCCGGCACCGGGGACAGGCATCCAGGTGCTTGCGCAGCCCCCGCTCGGCCCGCATCCGCAGCCCGCCACGGGCATAGGCACCGAGCCGGTCGGCATACCGGGCGCAGTCGCCGCCGTCGGTCAGCGACTGGCTGACATGTGCCTGTAGATAGGCCTGCTTGAGGCCCTCACGGGCGCGATGCGCCAATACGGCGGTGGCGTTCGCGGTCAGCCCGAGCAGCGGGGCGACCTCGCTCGGCGACTCGTCCTCGACCGTGGTGTGCCACAACACCGTCTGATAGCGCTCCGGCAGGCTGCGGAACGCCCGTACGGCCATCGACCGCTCGGCCTCCTGCATGGCGCGCACATCCGCGCCCGGGTCCAGGGTGGCGTCGTCCTCCGGAGCACCGGCCGAGGACACCGCGAACACCGCGAAGTCCTCCACCAGTTGCTCCCGCCGCGAGGTCTGCGCCCAGGACGCGGCCACCCGGCGGACGGTCGTCAGCAGATAGGCGCGCACCGCGGACTCCGGGCCCGCCCCGCCGCGCACCGCTTGCAGCGTGCGGGCGAAGACCTCGCCGGTCAGGTCCTCCGCGGTGTGCGCGTCCCGGCAGCAGCTGCGGGCGTAGCGCCGGACCGCAGCGGCGTGCCTGCGGTACATCTCCTCGTACGCGCTGTCGTCGCCGGCCCGCAGGTCGGAGAGCAACTGGGCGTCGGACGGCGGGAGGTCGCGGTCCCCGGGACCGGTGGCCGGGCCCGCGCCGCGGGCTTCCCGCTGCGGCGGCACGCTGGGCCCCGCGCCCGTCCGGGCCTCGGCGCCCTCGTGCCGTCCGGACGGGGAAGTCGCCCCCAACGGACCGCCCTGGCCGGGGACCTGCCCGGACCGCGGCGCCTTCCGCTCGCCCACCCCGGCCTCGCCGTCGCGCCGCCCGTCCCGCCCGTCAACACCCATCGCCGAGGCTCCCGAAGCCGCTGTCCCAACGGAATACCGCGTAAGCGTGCCACACCGGATCCCGGCGGTTGCGGGTCCTGGCGGCCCGCCACCCGTCCGGGGTGCACACGCAAACGACCGCACGGGCGTTCACCCGTACGGGCCATGCCGCGCAGACGGCCGATACCGTGCGCGGCCCTCGTACGGGTCCTGTCGTGCGCGGTGCCCGGACGGCGTGCGGACAGCAGCCGCCGCGGTCCGCGCACGGCACCGTTCCGCGGTCCGGCCCCGCCCGGTGGACCCCACGGTCGGGTCCACCCGGACGGAGCCGGCCGCCGGACCTCAGCCGGCCGGGCGCGAGCGCAGCCCCTCCAGCAGAATCTCCAGCAGCCGCGCGGACGCGGCCTGCTGCTGCCCGGGGTCGGGCAGTGTCGGCGCTCCCGTGGCGATCACTAAAAGGATGTCCGAGACCGTCACATCCGCGCGCAGCTCACCGGCCGCCCTGGCACGCTCCACGAGCCGCCCGACGACCTCCAGCAGCGCGTCGGCCCCGGTGGTCTCCTCGGCGGCGGCCGGCGCGGTCCCGGCCGGCCGGAGATCCGCGGACGCCCCGTCCGCGCCGTGCGCCGTGCGCTGCTGCGGCACCCGCGCCTCGCTCAGGCCGTCCGGCATCCGGGGCCCGTCCGCGGCCTCCGCCGCCGGCTCCCCGGCCCGGGCGGCCGCGCTCGCCCGCAGAATGCCCGGCGGCAGCAGCCGTCCGGCACCCGAGGCGACCGACGTCCGCAGAAAGCGGGACAGCGCCGACCACGGGTCGTCCTCCTGGCCCAGCGCCGTACGCGCCTGGTCCGTCAGCCGTGAGGTCTCCTCCTCGGCTATCCGGCGGACCAGCACGTCCTTGCTCGGGAACCGGCGGTAGACCGTGCCGACTCCGACGCGGGCCCGCCGCGCCACGTCCTCCATGGGAGCGCCGTACCCGAGCTCGCCGAACACTTCGCGTGCGGCCCGCAGTACGTGCTCCAGATTGCGCTGGGCGTCCACCCGCAGCGGTGTGCTCCGGCCGCCCGTCCCCGTGCCGACACCGTTGGTCACCGCGGTGCCGTTGCTCTGGGGTCTGTTGTGCTCGCTACCGCTCCCGGTGCCGTCTGAGGCATGGGCCACAGCGACGGTGGCCGACCATTGAGAGCCCTGAATGTGCATAGTGATCCCCCGGTAATGACGTCTCCCCCCGGAGACTCCCCGCCCTGACAGTCAGGGCGTACCGACGAGAGGGTGCACCCCAACGAGATACGAACATAGTTGAGCTCGGGTCAAGAATGAAGGGGGCGTTCCGCACAATGCGCCCCCCGATCGGCCCAAGGCGTCTGATCCGCCCCGATTACGCCCCCGCTCCGCCGCCGCCACCCACCCCCTGACCAGCGCACCTCGGCCCGCACCCGCGGAATCCGTCGTTCCGTCCCCAGGGCCGCGCCCGGTCATACATTTCGACGGGCCTGTGGACAAAGGCGCTCCGGGGGTGCGTCATGGAACAGTGCTGTGCTTTCCCGGGGGTGCAGCTCCCGAAGCCGTCCGCGCGCCCGGCCGGCTTTCGGATCGGTGCCGCCCCGGGACCTGGTCGACACCGCGAGGAGAACCTCTGTGAAGACTGAGTCTTCGGAAGACGTGACGCGCATTCTCGTTGTCGGCGGTGGCTACGTGGGGATGTATACCGCCCTGCGATTGCAACGGAAGCTGAAGCAGGAACTGCGGCAGGGCACCGTCGAGGTCATCGTGGTCGACCCCGAGCCGTATATGACGTACCAGCCGTTTTTGCCCGAGGCCGCGGCCGGTTCGATCTCCCCGCGCCATGTCGTCGTACCGCTGCGCCGGGTGCTGCCGCAGTGCAAGGTCGTCATCGGCGAGGTCACCGCCATCGACCACGAGGACCGCCGGGCGACCATCACCACCCTGGCCGCGGAGGAGACCGGCGACGGCGCCATCGAGGTGGCGTACGACGAACTGGTCCTCGCGCCGGGCTCGGTCTCGCGCGCCCTGCCCGTCCCGGGCCTGGCCGACGTCGGCATCGGTTTCAAGACCGTCGAGGAAGCCATCGGACTGCGCAACCACGTCCTCGGGCAGCTCGACATCGCCTCCTCCACCCGCGACCCCGCCGTCCGCGACGCCGCGCTGACCTTCGTCTTCGTCGGCGGCGGCTACGCGGGCGTGGAGGCGCTGGCCGAACTGGAGGACATGGCCCGTTACGCCGTCCGCTACTACCACAACATCCAGCCCGAGGACATGAAGTGGATCCTGGTCGAGGCGACGAACCGGATCCTGCCCGAAGTGGGCCCGGAGATGGGCCGTTACGCCGTACGTGAGCTGCGGGCCCGCAATATCGACGTACGGCTGGAGACCCGGCTGGACTCCTGCGAGAAGCACGTCGCCCAGCTCAGCGACGGCTCCCGCTTCCCGACCCGGACCCTGGTGTGGACCGCCGGCGTCAAACCGCACCCCATCCTGGCCGCGACCAAACTGCCGCTGAACGGCCACGGCCGCCTCCTGTGCACCCCCGCGCTCCAGGTGGACGGCGTCGAACACGCCTGGTCCGCCGGGGACGCGGCCGCGGTCCCCGACCTCACGGCCGAGCCGCCCGCCGGGCCCGACCAGCCCCGCGCCCTGTGCGCCCCCAACGCCCAGCACGCCGTCCGCCAGTCCAAGGTCCTCGCCGAGAACCTCGCGGCCGCGGTGCGCGGCGGCCCGATCGTGGACTACGCGCACTCGTACGCCGGCTCGGTGGCCTCCCTCGGCCTCCACAAGGGCGTCGCGCATGTCTACGGGCGCAAACTGAAGGGCTACCCGGCGTGGTTCATGCACCGCGTCTACCACCTCAGCCGGGTGCCGACCTTCAACCGCAAGGCGCGGGTGCTCGCCGAATGGACCCTCGCGGGCCTGTTCAAACGCGAGATCGTCTCGCTCGGCTCGCTGGAGAACCCGCGCGCCGAGTTCGAACTCGCCGCGGGCACCGGACGGCACAACGAAGCGAGCTGACGCGCCGTACCCCCACAAGAGTTGACGTGACGTCAGCCCTGGAGGCGCCGGATGTTCCGGAGCGCGGAACTCCACAGCGCCACCCCGGCGTCTGACGGATGTCCGTCCGGTCGGCCACACTGGACGTGTGACCATGGGTGGGCTCGTATCTGCAAAGAGTGACAATCACGAGGATTCAGGACGTTTGCTGCATTCCGCAAAAGGGCGCCGAGAGTGTCCCCAGCCGACCGTCCCCCGGCCAGCTGCCGGGAGATCCCGCCATGCCGACGGCCCGATCCCGCGCGACGACGCGAAGTAAGAGGTACCCCTCCGTGATCTTCACGCGCTGGAGCGCCAAACTCCCCGGCACACAGCGGCGCGCCGCCGCCCGGTCCGACCGCGCCGCGCCCCGCCCTGCCGCGGGCACGCCGGCCGCCCCGCCCACCGCGGCCCCGGCGCCGTCCGCCGTGCCCGCGGCAGCCGACGGCGCACCGTCCGCCCCGACGGCCGCCACCACCGGCTCGGTCCCCGCGGCCCGCGCGGAACACGCCGATCCGGCCCCCACCCAGGACCGCACCCCCGCGACCCTGCCGCCCACCGTCGACGCCCTGTCCGTCCACGACATCCTGGGCACGATCCCGGCCCTGGTCGCCGTCGTCTACGGCCCCGAGCACCGCCTCGCCTACGTGAACGGCGCCTACGCCGCCGTCTTCGGCCCGCGCCCGGCCGGCCACACCGCCCGCGAAGCCCTCCCCGAGCTCGCCGCACTCGGCCTGCTCCCCCTGATGGACCAGGTCCTGCGCAGCGGCAAACCGCGCACGGTCAAGTCCCGCAAGGTCCCCGGCGGCGACCGCACCCGCGACGGCTACTACACCTTCACCTGCACCCCGATCGAGGTCGCCGCCAGCGGCCCGGCCCCCGACCCCGAGGTCGCCTGCGTCGCCCCGCACAAGGGCGTCCTGGTCTTCGGCGCCGAGGTCACCGACCAGATCGAGTCCGCCGAGCGGCTGCGGGCCAGCGAGGCCCGCCAGCGCGAGGCCGCGGTCACCCTCCAGCGCTCCCTGCTGCCCCAGGAACTGGAGCAGCCCGACGACCTCCGCGTCGCCGCCACCTACCAACCCGGCGGCACGGACGCCGCGGTCGGCGGCGACTGGTACGACGTCATCACCCTCGGCGCCGGCCGTACCGCCCTGGTCATCGGCGATGTCATGGGCCGCGGCGTGCGCGCCGCCGCCGTCATGGGCCAGCTGCGCACCGCCGTCCGCGCCTACGCCCGCCTCGACCTCCCGCCCCACGAGGTCCTCCAGCTCCTGGACGGCCTGGCCGCCGAGATCGACGCCAGCCAGATCGCCACCTGCGTCTACGCCGTCCACGACCCGAACGAGGGCCGCCTGGTCTACGCCTCGGCCGGCCATCTGCCCATCCTCGTACGCGACCCCGACGGCACGGTCCGCCGCGCCGCCGAACCGACCGGGCCGCCCCTGGGGACCGGCGGCTGGCTGCACACCTCCGGATCGGTCCCGCTCGGCCCCGGCAGCAGCGCCGTCCTCTACACGGACGGCCTCGTCGAGCGCCGCGACAAGGACATCGACCACGGCGTCGAGGCCCTGGAGCGCGCCTTCGCCGGCGCGGCCGGCGCCCCCGACATCGTCTGCGACCGCCTGCTGCGCTCCCTGGGCATCACGGCCAGCCATGACGACGACGTCGCCATCCTCGTCCTCCAGCACCCCGCCCGCACCGGCCACGACGCCGAGCTGTTCCACAACGCCGCCCTCGAACTCCACGGCGGCACCGAAGCGGCCCCGCGCGCCCGCGCCTTCGCCTCCGGCGTCCTCGCCTCCTGGCGCTTCCCGCCCGAGCTGCACGACCTCGGCGTGCTGGCCGCCAGCGAACTGGTCGCCAACTCCCTCCAGCACGGCACCCCGCCGATGCGCCTGCGCCTGCGCCGTACGGACCGCCGGCTGATCGTCGAGGTCACCGACGGAGACGACCACCTCCCGCGCCGCCGCCGCGCCGAACCCGCCGACGAGGCCGGCCGGGGCATCTCCATCGTCGCCACCATCGCCTCGTCCTGGGGCTCCCGCCGCACCCCGGGCGGCGGCAAGGCCGTCTGGTGCGAATTCGCGCTGCCCCGCGGATAGCCGAACGCCGCCGGCCCCGGTCGCATAAGGACCGGGGCCGACGGCATACAGGAGCGGCCCTCTTACGGCACCGGGCACGGGGCTCAGGCGCCGCAGGCCACGGCTTCCGCCTCGGCCGGCACCCGCGCCGCGGGCACCGCCGCCACCGCACGGTGCGGATTGTCCTGCGCCGGCCGCAGCATCCGGCCCAGCCACAGCGACAGCCCGGTGATCCCCAGCGCACAGAGCACCAGCATCCCGATGTACGCCGCGTACATCCCGTGCCCCACCATCAGCGCACCCACCGCCGGACCAACCGCCAGCGCCAGCTGTTTGACCAGCGCGAACGCCGAGTTGTACTGACCGATCAGCGAGGACGGCGCCAGATCGGCCACCAGCGGCGCCACCGTCGGCGACAGCATCGACTCACCTATCCCGAACAGCGCATACGTCGAGATCAGCAGCGTCGTCGCCACCACCTGCGCGCCGTGCACCAGCCCGGACACCCCGGCGGCGATCCACGCCACCGTCCAGACCATCCCGACCAGCGCCATCACCCGGCTGCGCCGCCGCCCCTCGACCAGCTTGAGCACCACGAACTGCGCCGCCACGATCGCCGCCGTATTGGCCGCGAGCGCGATACCCAGGCTCGACGGCGCGATCCGGGTGACCTCGGTGGCGTACGCCGCCAGCCCCGACTCGAACTGCCCGTAGCAGGCGAAGAACAGCACAAAGCCCAGTACGCACAGCCACACCATCCGCCGGTCGGCGAACATGGCCCGCCAGGCACCCTTGGCCCGCTCCTCGGTCGGCACCGGGTCCTCGACCTTCGGCCCCCGCGGCAGCCGTACGGTCGCCACCGCCGCGCCGAGCACCAGGAACATCACGGCCTCGATGGCGAACAGCCGCACAAAGCTCGACGCGTGCGTCTCGTCGACCAGCAGCCCGCCGACGAGTCCGCCGACGCCCAGCCCCAGGTTGTTCAGAAAGAACTGGGTGGCGAACGCCCGCGACCTGGTCAGCGTCGTCGAGCACCACACGATCATCGTCGCGAGCGCCGGCTGAATGACCGCGATCCCCGCACCGAGCGCGATGGCCGACGCGATGACCAGCGGCTCCGTGGCGGACAGCCCCAGCCCCAGGGCACCGACGGCGGCGGAGACCGTACCGGCGATCGCCACCGGCAGCGGACCGCGCCGGTCGATCGCCCGACCGGTCAGCGGCAGGACGACCAGTGCGGCCACCGCCAGCATCGCCAGCACCACACCGGCCGTGCTCGCACCGAGATCCCGCACCTTCGCCACGTAGACGTACAGATACGGAACGGTGAAGCCGTTCCCGAACGCACTCAGCGCGTTCCCGAGCTGGATCCGGCGCAACGCGGCGCCCATCGCGGTGGTCACACTCACCTACCTAGGTCAGGTCGTCAGATGAACAGGGGGAGAACCAAGGAGCCGGACAGACGCCAGGGCGAGACCGGTCCGCGACGGGACAGTCTCACCCTGAAGACTTCAACTCTAAAGTTCGAAGTTAAAGAGTACACCCCGAAGAACTTCAACGCCAATGACTTCCATGCCATACTGCGCCGCATGCCTGAGCCCTCCGATGCGGCCGCCGACGCTGCCGAGCCGAGCCTCGAGGAACAGATCGCCGCCTACCAGCGCGAATTCCAGGACCTCGACCCCCAGGTGGAGCAGGTCGTCTCCGCACTACAGCGCCTCAACCGAAGGATGAACGTCGCCTACGGACGACAGACCGCCACGCTCGGCATGAGCAACGCCGAATGGGAGGTCCTCAAGGCCCTGGTCGTCTCCGGAGCCCCCTACCAATTGGGCCCCGGCGAACTCGCCAAACGCCTCGGCCTCACGCCGGCGGCCATGACCCACCGCATCGACCGCATGGCGAGCGAGGGCCTGGTCACCCGGGAGCGCGACGAGAACAACCGCGTCCGCGTCATCGTCGAGCTGACCCACGAGGGCCGCGAGAAGTGGCTGGAGGCGATGCGCCTGGCCTCCGTCTTCGAAGAGGACCTCCTCCAGGACCTCTCCGGCGAGGAACGCCAGCTCCTCGGCCAGGTGTTGACCCGCCTCCTGCGCCGCGTCGAGGACGCCCAGCCGGACGCCGACGGGCGTCTGAGTGACCTTGACTGACGCGAGTTGACACGGCCTACCCCCATCCGTAGTGTTCTCCGAGTTGCCACGGAGCCGACAGGCCCGGGGCAGCCATCCCGCCGCTTCGCGGCACACCACTACTGCACGGCCCCTCAACGGGAACGATTTCGCATGCCGAAATTCGAACCGCGACGTGATTATGCGTCAACGAGGAATTCCGCTAAAGTAGTGATCACGCCGAAAGGCACGGCAACGCAAATTGCCGGACCACGGCGGAACCCCCTTCCGACGGGGATTCGGAAACGAATTCGGACCGGCAACGGACCGAAACGGATCTGATAGAGTCGGAAAGGCCGAAAAGCGAAAGCCAAACGGCCGAGCCCGCTCCAGCAGGGCGCCAGAGACGGAAACGGATCTGGTAAGGTTGGAAACGCGAAGAAGCCGAAAGGCGGAAACGCGCCGGCGAAAATCGGGCCCGCAAGGATCTGATAGAGTCGGAAACGCAAGACCGAAGGGAAGCGCCCGGAGAGCCTGGTGAAACAGGCACAAAGGAAGCGTCCGTTCCTTGAGAACTCAACAGCGTGCCAAAAGTCAACGCCAGATATGTTGATACCCCGTCCACCGGAAACATCCGGAGGATGAGGTTCCTTTGAAAAGCCCATCCCGCCCATGTGGTGCGGATGGCACACACAGCGAGGACGCTGTGAACGACCGGACCTATTCCGTCTGGTTGTTCCGCTCTCGTGTGTGTTTCACCCGATTACGGGTAAACATTCACGGAGAGTTTGATCC
>NZ_BBNO01000001.1:0-17465 GCF_000829715.2 Streptomyces lydicamycinicus
GGCCGTGCGGCGGCACCCCTTGGCAGGCATCTGGCCGAGCTGTCCGCCGCTGCTTGGGCGCGGGTCGAGGTGGTCTGTGACGGGCGGTGTCACCGTCCGGTAGTCGGCAACGGGGGACGGTCGGAGGGGATGTACCGGGGCCCGCCCGCAGGACCGGAGCAAACACCGGGGTGCTCAATCCCATGGACCCGCGTCGCCCGCGCCGAGGACGGGTCCCGGTGCGTCCCCTCCGGCCCCCGCGGCAACCACGTAAGCCGCAACGGCGCCAGCCCCAACGGCGCCGCACCAAACGACGTACGGCGCCCCCTTAGGGGCGCGGGGAACTGCGCGCCCAGCCACAACCCACCCGCAGCCAAACCCGCAACCAACCACCGGCCGTCAGAACGACGCCCGAACCTCCCCCACCCGCGTACCGCCGCCGAGGAGCGGCGCGTCCTCAAGGCGGGTGAGGACGGGCGCGTCGAGGCCCATGAGGCGGAGGGTGCGGGCGAGGACGGGCCCGAGGGTGCGGGTGGCGCCGTCGTCGATTTTGAAGGCGAGGGCGCGGCCGTCGGGAAGGGCCAGGGCCTGCACGGCCTCGGCGCCCATCTTGGACAGGGTGCCGGGCAGGGCCTGCATCAGCCAGGTGTCGGGCCGCCGGGTGCCGGCCACGTACTCCGGATGGGCACGCATCGCATCCGCGACCCGCCGCTCAGGGCTGCCGGGCTCGGCCATGACGAAGTGCCGGAAGGCGCGGGCCAGCCCGGTCAGCGACAGCGACAGCAGGGGCGCCCCGCAGCCGTCCGTGCCGACATGGGCGACGTCCTCGCCGCTCGCGGCGCGGACCCCCTCGGCGACCAGCTGCTGTAGCGGATGGACCTCGTCGAGATACGTGGCGAGCGGCCAGCCGTTGAGCGCGCAGGCGGCCAGCATCGCGGTGTGCTTGCCCGAGCAGTTCATGGTGAGGCGGTCGCGGACCCGGCCGGAGGCGAGGTAGGCCTCCGCCTCCTCGGGGTCCAGCGGCAGGTCCGCGGGCGTCTGGAGGTGGTCGGCGGTCAGGCCGTGCTCGGCCAGCATGGTCCGTACGAGATCGAGGTGGAACGCCTCGCCGGAGTGGCTCGCGGCGGCCAGCGCCAGCCGCTCGCCGGAGAGGTCCAGGCCCGCCCGCAGCACCGCCGCGGCCTGCATCGGCTTGTTCGTGGAGCGCGGGAAGACGGGCGCGGTCACGTCGCCCAGCGCCCAGTCCACGCTGCCGTCGGCGGCGAGCACCACGAGGGAGCCCCGGTGCCGCCCCTCGACGAAGCCGGAGCGGACGACCTCGGCGAGGACGGGAGAGACGGCGGAGGAGAGGGAGGAGGCGGGGGAAGCGGAGGAAGCGGGGGAAAGCGCGGCCGCCGGGGAATCCGGGGACGTGGCGGATTCCGAGGTCGGCTCGGATATGGGGGTGGGCGAGGTCATCGTCGGCCTTCCGGGAGTGACCCGCGCCCCCAGAGGCTTGTGGCCCGGTCAGGACAGCAGGTCGTCTACTTGCGCTTCACCTTCACGGTACCTGCGGGCAATTTCGGCACTGCAATCGTCGGTGGTGCGCTGCAACGACTGACGGCGCCGGGACACCTGCTGTTCGTAGCGGATCAGCCGGCCCATCGCGTCGTGCAGCTCCTGGTCCGTACGCGCGGTGAGGTCGGACAGTTCCACCTCGCCGAGCATTTCCTCGGCGAGCCTGCGGTATTCCTCGCTGTGCGGCGTACCGAGCGTCACATGCCGGGCGGAGGAGCGGTGCCGCGACGGCAGGTCGGTCAGGATCTCCGGGAGCCGGTCCAGCAGCGGTGACTGCTGGGCGGTACGGCGGGCGATCTCGGCCCGCAGGATGTCGATCCGGCCCTGCAACAGCCGCCGCAGATAGCTCAGATCGGCCTCTTCCTGCTGGGAATCACGCCGTACGACGCGCAGCTCGGGCAGCCCCAGGCCGGACAGATCGGGGGTGGTGGCCGGCAGGCAGCGGTCGCGCTGCTGCGGGGGGCGGGGGTGCTGCGCCTGGCCTGCCTGGAGCATGGGGCCGTCCTCGGTGCCGGGGGGCTCGACGCGAGCCGTCGCTGCGGTCGTCGTCAGGGCGGTGGGGGGTGGTGGGGTGGCGGGCGCCGGATGTGCGGGGTCGGTCGTGGGGGCGGTCGATGTCGTCCGTCCGGTCGGTGTCGTACGGGCGGTTGGTACGGGACCGGGTGTCTGTCCGGCGCCGAGAGTGCTCATGAATCGTTCCGTCCCCTCGTCCGGTGCCGCGTCCTGGGGCATGTTGTCCATGAAACGCACCACGTGCACGCATCGTGCCACTCTGGGCGGTCCTTCCGCAGGGCCATGGCACCCGAACGGCCCCCGTGGGGGCACGGCTGTCCGAAGCCGGTGGGCCGCCCGGCATGATGGCGGGTATGCGAGCTGTGGTGCAAAGGGTTGACGGTGCCCGCGTCGAGGTGGCGGGCGAGACGGTCGGGGAGATCGTCGGTGAGGGGCTGTGCGTGCTGGTGGGGGTCACGCACGAGGACACGAAGGAGAAGGCGGCGCAGCTCGCCCGCAAGCTGTGGTCGGTGCGGATTCTTCAGGGCGAGAAGTCCTGCTCGGACACCGCGGCGCCGCTGCTGGTGATCAGCCAGTTCACTCTCTACGGTGACGCCCGCAAGGGCCGCCGCCCCACCTGGAACGCCGCCGCACCGGGGCCGGTCGCCGAGCCGCTGGTCGACGAGGTCGTCGCGCAGCTGCGGGCGCTGGGCGCCCAGGTGGAGACCGGCCGCTTCGGTGCGTCCATGAAGGTGTCGCTGACGAACGACGGACCGTTCACGGTGCTGGTGGAGGTCTGAGACCGGTCCGGCGGGCAGGGCCGGACAAGCCCTGCCCCGCGCGCCGGGGGCCCGCGCCGGAGCCGCGGGCCACTACGGCTCGACGACGACCTCCTGCGCCGCCGCCGTGCTCCCCGCCATCAACGGCGCGTCCACCGGCACATTCCGCTTGACCAGGGCCAGCGCGATCGGGCCGAGCTCGTGGTGGCGGGCCGAGGTGGTGACGAAGCCGAGCTGCCGGCCCTCCTCGCCGTCCGAGGCGAGGCGGACGGGGGTGCCGTGCGGGGGCAGATGGACCTCGCTGCCGTCCAGGTGCAGGAAGACCAGCCGGCGCGGCGGCTTGCCCAGGTTGTGGACCCGGGCGACGGTCTCCTGGCCGCGGTAGCAGCCCTTCTGGAGGTGGACGGCGGTGCCGATCCAGCCCAGCTCGTGCGGGATGGTCCGGTGGTCCGTCTCCAGGCCCAGCCGGGGGCGGTGGGCCTCGACGCGCAGCGCCTCCAGCGCCAGGACGCCGATGGCGGGGCCGTGGTCCGCGGCGAAGGACTCCAGGTCGGCGCGCGGCAGGAACAGGTCGCGGCCGTGCGCGGTCTCGCGTACGACGGCGTTCCCGGGCACCTCGGCGATGGAGCCGGCCGGGAGGTGGACGACGGCGATCTCGTCGGTGCGGTCGGCGACCTCGACCCGGTAGAAGAACTTCATGCTCTCCAGGTAGGCGATCAGCGCCTCCTGGTTTCCGGGTTCGGTGTGCATCCAGGTCGTCTCGCCGTCGTCGACGAGGGAGACCGCATGCTCGATATGGCCGTGCGCGGACAGGATCAGCGCCTCGGTGGCATGGCCCGGTGGCAGGTCGCTGACGTGCTGGGTGAGCAGCAGATGCAGCCAGCTCAGCCGTTCGGGGCCGGTGACGGTGACCACGCCACGGTGCGAGAGGTCGACGAAGCCGGCGCCGTCGGCGAGGGCACGCTGCTCCCGGAAGAGGTCGCCGTAGTGCGCGGCGACGCCTTCGTCGGGGGCCTCGGCGGGGACTGCGCCGGGCAGCGACAGCAGGGGGCTGGCGGGTGAAGGTCGCGGCATGGGGCCAGCCTACGACTCGGGGGCGAACGCCTCAGCCGTCGCCCTCGGCGGCCTTGGCACGGCAGGCCGCACAGCGCCCGAAGATCGCGAAATGCTTCATATCCGTCTCGAAGCCGAATTGTTCGCGCAGCATCGCCGTGAACGGTTCGGCCACCGACAGATCCGCCTCGATGACCTCCGTGCAGTCCCGGCAGACCAGGTGCATGTGGTGGTGGCGGTCGGCGAGGTGGTAGGTCGGGGCGCCGTGGCCGAGGTGGGCATGGCTGACCAGGTCCAGCTCTTCGAGGAGTTCCAGGGTCCGGTAGACCGTGGAGATGTTCACCCCGCCCGCCGTCTTGCGTACCTCGGTGAGGATGTCGTCCGGCGTGGCGTGCTCCAGCCTGTCCACAGCCTCCAGCACGAGCTGACGCTGCGGGGTCAGGCGGTATCCGCGCCTGCGGAGGTCGCTCTGCCAGTCGGTGGTCACCACACGGCCAGTGTAGAAGGGCGGGCGCCGGGTGTCCGTACGTCGCCCGGTCAGCCTGCCGCCCGTACCCCGCGCAGATAGCGGGCCAGGTCACTGACGGCGGCGGGGTTGCGGGGGCTTTCGACGAGGTCGGCGTAGTCCATGACGTAGATCCGGTGGTGCTTGACGGCCGAGACGCCGGCGAGCGGGGCGTAGGACATCAGGAACTTCTTCTTCTGTGCCGCGGAGGCGTCGCCGTAGTCGTTGATGATGATGACGTCGGGGTCGCGGGCGACGACGGTCTCCCAGCCGACGGTCGTCCAGGAGTCCTTGAGGTCCTTCATGACGTGGTCGCCGCCGGCCTTGGTGATGATGTCGTGCGGTCCGGCGTACTTGCCGGAGGTGAAGGGCTTGTCGCGGCCGTCGTCGTAGAGGAAGACGGAGGGGCGGTCGGCGGGGGCGGGGGCCTTGGCGGCGGCGTCGGCCACCTGCTTCTTGTACTTCTTCACCAGGGCGTCGGCGCGGTCCTCGACGTCGAAGATCTTCCCGAGCGTCGTCAGGTCGGTGTAGAGCGCTTCCAGGGGCGGCATCACCCCGCGGGCGCCGTCCCTGCCGTTGCGGCAGGACTCGGTCAGCACATAGCTGCCGATGCCGAGCTTCTTCAGGGCGGCGGGGGTGAGGCCGTTGTCCTCGCCGAAGCCGTAGTTCCAGCCCGCGAAGACCAGATCGGCGCGGGCGTCGAGGGCGATCTCCCTGGTGAGGGACTTCTTGCCGAGCCAGGGGACCTTGCCGTACGCGGCCTTCCAGGGGACGCCGTCGAGGTCGCCCTTGTCGTCGGGCATGACATAGCCGGCCATCCGGTCCTCCAGGCCGAGCGCGAACATGATCTCGGTGATGCCGACGTCGTTGGTGACCACACGGGCGGGCGGCTTGTCGTAGGTGGTGCGGGTGCCGCAGTTCTCGACGGTGACGGGGTAGTGGCTGGAGCCCTTCGCGGGGCGCCGGTCGTGCGCGGCGTCGCTGTCGTCGTCGGAGACCTTCGCGCCGCAGCCGGTCAGGGCGAGCGCGAGGGCGAGGGCGGCGAGCGGGGCGGTGGGGCGGCGCATGGTGGTCCTCAGGAGTCGGCGGCGGGGGCGGGCAGGCGGTCGAACAGCAGCTGGACGGCGCCCGATTCGGGATGCCGTACGCGGTGGGCGCGGACGCCGAAGACCTCGGCGAGCAGCTCCGGGGTGAGCACGTCGTAGGGCGGGCCCGCGGCGACGATCCGGCCGCGGTCGATGACGTACAGCTCATCGCAGTGCAGGGCGGCCAGATTGAGGTCGTGCAGCGCGGTCAGCACCGTCAGCCCGCTGTCCCGCACCAGCGCCAGCACCGCCAACTGCTGGGCGATGTCCAGGTGGTTGGTCGGCTCGTCGAGGACCAGTACCCGCGGGTCCTGGGCCAGCGCGCGGGCGATCAGCACCCGCTGTTTCTCGCCGCCGGACAGGCTGAGGAAGCCGCGCCCGGCCAGATGGTCCGCGCCGACCCGGGCCAGCGCCCCCGTGCAGCGCTCGCGGTCCGCCGCGCTCGCCCGGCCCGCGCCGCGCTGATGCGGCAGCCGCCCCATCGCGACGACCTCGGCCACGGTGAAGTCGAACTCCGTACTCGCCTCCTGAGGCAGCGCGGCCAGCAGCCGGGCACCCGTGCGCGCGTCCACGGCATGCAGATCCGCTTCGTCCAGCCGTACGGTCCCGGTGGCCGGGCGCAGCGCGCGGTAGACACAGCGCAACAGGGTCGATTTTCCACTGCCGTTGGGGCCGACCAGGCCGACCACCCGGCCGCTGCCGGCCCGCAGCGTGATGTCGTGGACCAGCCGGTTCCCGGCCACCTCCACGGACAGGTCCGTGATGTCGATCCGCATCAGGCGCCGCCTCCGAAGGTGTAGCCGCGCCGCCGCATCAGCACGACGAAGCAGGGCACGCCGATGACGGCGGTGAGCACGCCGACCGGCAGTTCGACGGGCGCCAGCAGCACCCGGGAGAGCAGATCCACCCACACCAGCAGCACCGCGCCGAGCAGCGGGGCGACGGCCAGTACCCGGCGGTGGTCGGCGCCGACCAGCATCCGGGCCACATGCGGCACCATCAGCCCGACGAAGCCGATCGCGCCGCTGACCGCGACCACCGCGCCGGTGCCGGCGGCCGCGACGACGAACAGCTCGCGGCGCAGCCGGTGCACCTGCACCCCGAGTGCGGTGGCGGTCTCGTCGCCCATGGCCAGCGCATTGAGCCGGCCCGCGGAGAGCAGCAGATGGGCCAGTGCGGCGGCCACCGCGGCCGCGGCGATGGGCACCGAGCCCCAGCCGGCCCCGCTCAGGCTTCCGAGCAGCCACATCATCGCCGAGCGGGCCGCCTCGCCGCGGTCGGCGGTGAACACCATGAGGGTGGTGAGGGCGGAGAAGCCGTAGTACATCGCGGTGCCGGTCAGCACCAGACGCAGCGGGGTGAGCCCGTGAGCGGTGCGGGCCGCGGCGTAGACCAGGGCCATGGCGAGCAGCGCGGAGACGAAGGCCGCCGCCGACAGCGCCCAGACGCCCAGTGCGCCGAGCGCCCCGAAGAGCAGCACGGCATTGGCGCCGACGGCGGCCCCGGAGGAGATACCGAGCACGAACGGGTCGGCGAGGGCATTGCGCACCAGGGCCTGGACGGCCACACCGAGGGCGGCGAGTCCGGCGCCGACGACGGCCGCCAGAACGGCCCGCGGGAAGCGCAGCTCCCACACGATGGTGTAGGCGGCGACCTCGTCGGACGAGATCGTGCCGCCGGTCAGCCCGGCGCTCAGATAGCGCAGCACCTCGGCCCAGCTCAGGCCGGCGGCGCCGAGTCCGACGCCGCACAGCAGGGAGCCGAGCAGGACGGCCGTGAGCACGGCGAGCAGGGGTGGTACGGGCAGCCGCCGGGCGGCCGGCGGCGCGCCGGTCCCGTCCGTCGTCGGATGCGCGCTGGTGGTCGCCACGGTCGGTCGGCCGCCTCGGGTCGGGCCGCGTCCCTACGTACCAAGGGGCGGCCCGGGGCCGCGGGGGCCGGGCGGCGTCCCCTCGCAGTCCACGGCGAGTTGTACGGGAAGCTGCGCGCACCGCGGGCGATCGGGCTTGCGGAAGGAGACCTTCCGCCTACCGTTGCGGGTCAGCGCCGGACTTCGACCGGCTTCCCCCGCGGGGCGCTGGCGGGGAGAGCAGGACTCTCCCCGGGGTGGCTCACGGGTTGTAGGGCGTGCCGTCCGGACGGAAGAAGGAGACGCCGTCCGGCATGTCGTCGGGCAGGCTCTCCGCCCACTCCTTGAGGTCGGCGACCTTCTTCAGATGCGCGGACATGTACGGCCGCAGCGGGACGTCCGGAGTGGACTTCTCGCCGACCCACATCAGGTCGCTGTTGACATAGCCGTAGAGACGCTTGCCGCCGCTGTACGGGCCGGAGGCGGCGGTGCGCGCGATGGCGTCGGTGGCCAGGTCGATCTGCGGCTTCTGGTCGGCCAGCTCGCCGTACCAGACCTCCACCACGCCCTGGTCGCGGCACATCACGATCTCGACCTTGCGGTCCGCGTCGATGCGCCAGTAGCCGCTCTCGGACTCCAGGGGGCGGACCTTCTTGCCTTCGGCGTCGAGCACCCAGCTGTGCGAGGTGTACTCCAGGAAGTCACGGCCGTCGTGGGTGAAGGTGACCTCCTGCCCGAAGTTGCACTTCTCGGTACCGGGGAAGTCGGCGACGCCGGCGCCCTCCCAGTTGCCGAGGAGGAAGGCGAGCGGCACCAGGGCCGGGTTCAGGTCGGACGGGATCTCGATCATGAGAGCTCAGACGATCTATAGAGAGGGGAATCGACAGGGGCGCGGGCGGCGCTCCTGCGACGGGTGGTGGGCGAGGGGCTCAGCGCTGGCCCTGGTACAGCTTCTTCCAGGTCAGACCGGCGAACGCGATGACGGCGACGCCGACCAGGACCAGCAGGGTGGTGAAGAATGCCTCAAGCACGAGCGCGCCCCTTGAACGAGGAGGGTGTAACGGACCGCCTGCGAGTCTAGTCGGCGGCGGTGACAGCGGCGCTGTGAGGTCCGCCGCGCCTACTCTTGCCTCATGGCGAAGAAGCTCGTGATCAAGGTGACGGCGGGCGCGGACGCGCCCGAGCGGTGCTCGCAGGCGTTCACGGTGGCGGCGGTGGCGGTGGCCAGCGGCGTCGAGGTGTCCCTGTGGCTGACCGGGGAGTCCGTGTGGTTCGCGCTGCCAGGGCGGGCGGCGGAGTTCGAGCTGCCGCATGCGGCGCCACTGCCGGAGCTGATCGACGGCATCCGCGCGGGTGGCGGGGCGATCACGGTCTGCACCCAGTGCGCGGCGCGGCGGGACATCGAGCAGAAGGATCTGATCGAGGGGGCCGGGATCGCCGGTGCCCAGGTGTTCGTCAGCGAGATCATGCCGGACGACGTCCAGGCGCTGGTGTACTGAGCGCCCGCACCGCGGCGGGTCCGGCCTACTGCGGGTGCTTGTCGTCGCCCCGGTCGTCCAGCTCCCGCCACCAGCGGTCGGACTCGGGGTCGCCGGACTCGTCCCACCAGCGCTCGCCGGGCTCGCGGCGGTTGCCGATGACGGCCGCGACGGGTGGGATGACCATGGCGACGACGCACATGCCCACCGCGGCCGGGACCGACCACAGCCGCACCACACCCCAGGCCAGGACGAACAGCACCAGGCACACGCCCATCAGGACGAAGTACCTGCGGTGACGGCGCTCTACGGGCGACCGGCGGTGCGCGTCCATGACTCCACGGTAAGTCCGTACGGGGCCGGACAGAAGTCGGGACGGGCCCCGGTACCGGCCGCGCACGGCACGGAGGGCCGCACCCCCAGCCAAGGCGTCCAAACCCCTGGGGTGCGGCCCTCCGGCCGTACGGACGGTGGCGGCGGAATCCGGGTCGCCCCGGGGGCCGCCGCCACGCGCGGTGCCGTCAGACGGCGATGGCGACCTCCGCCAGGCCGCCCTTCTGGGCGACGACGGTGCGGTCCGCGGTGCCGCCCGGGACGAGCGCGCGCAGCGTCCAGGTGCCCTCGGCCGCGTAGAAGCGGAACTGTCCGGTCGCGGAGGTGGGGACCTCGGCGGTGAACTCGCCGGTGCTGTCCAGGAGTCGGACGTAACCGGTGACGGGCTCGCCGTCGCGGGTCACGCTGCCCTGGATCGTGGTCTCACCGGGCTTGATGGTCGAGGCGTCCGGGCCGCCTGCCTGTGCTCCACACATAGGGGTACTTCCTTGAGGGGTTCGGGGGAGGAGAGAAGCGTGCTTGCTTACTTGGCGGCGCCGAGCTCGATCGGCACACCGACCAGCGAGCCGTACTCGGTCCAGGAGCCGTCGTAGTTCTTGACGTTGGTCTGGCCGAGCAGCTCGTGCAGGACGAACCAGGTCAGCGCGGAGCGCTCACCGATGCGGCAGTAGGCGATGGTGTCCTTGGCGAGATCGACGGACTCACCCTCGTAGAGGGCCTTGAGCTCGTCGTCCGACTTGAAGGTGCCGTCGTCGTTGGCGTTCTTCGACCACGGGATGTTGCGGGCGCTGGGCACGTGGCCGGGGCGCTGCGACTGCTCCTGCGGGAGGTGCGCCGGGGCGAGCAGCTTGCCGCTGAACTCGTCGGGGGAGCGCACGTCGACCAGGTTGAGGTTGTCGATCGCGGCGACGACGTCGTCCCGGAAGGCGCGGATGGCGGTGTTCTGCGCCTTGGCCTTGTAGTCGGTGGCCGGGCGCTGGGGAACCTCGGAGCCGTCGACCAGGTCGCGGGAGTCCAGCTCCCACTTCTTGCGGCCGCCGTCGAGCAGCTTGACGCTGTCGTGGCCGTAGAGCTTGAAGTACCAGTAGGCGTAGGAGGCGAACCAGTTGTTGTTGCCGCCGTAGAGGACGACGGTGTCGTCGTTGGCGATGCCCTTGGCCGAGAGCAGCTTCTCGAAGCCGGCCTGGTCGACGAAGTCCCGGCGGACCGGGTCCTGGAGGTCCTGCTTCCAGTCGATCCGGACGGCGTTCTTGATGTGGTTCTTGTCGTAGGCCGAGGTGTCCTCGTCAACCTCGACGAGAACCACCTTCGGGTCCTCGAGGTGGGCCTCGACCCAGTCGGCGTCTACGAGGACGTCGCTACGGCTCATGATTCTTCTCCTCCGGGGCAGTTGCGGGGGGCAGTGGCTGAGTTGCACGCGGGTACGCCGGGTGCGCGCCGTGGACTTCCGGGCGGCCCGTGTCGGGTGTACGGGGCCGGCGTGGCGCTGGGCGGGACATACGGGAACGGCCGAGGGGGCCGGCCGGGCGACGGGGAAACCCTGCTCCTGAAGGAGCTCGGGAGAGGGTGCGACAGCCCGTCAGACAGGGCGACAGAGCATGGCGGCGACGCGGCACAGGTCTACTGCCCGCCGCTTCGTCAGTACCGCCCGTCCCCGCGGACGGAGACCGCTCAATGAGCTCTGCATGGCACCGATCGTAGGGACGCGGAGCGGCGCATGTCACCGGCGTGTCAAATAGCGAGACGCGTTTGTCCGTAATGCGGGATGGGAGGGTGTGCGGCGCGGTCCCGCACGGGCTCCGGGCGGCCGTACGCCCGTGGGGGGTCTGGCGTACGGACCGGGGTGTCTCAGGAAATGGACGGTGTCCGGATCGGCCGGCGGACCGGTGGGGCGGTCCGCCGGGGCGTCCGGTCAGCCGGGAAGCTTGACGTTCTTGCCGGAGGCGGAGATCGAGAGGCCCTCGGCCATCGTCACGACCTTGTCCAGCTTCAGGTTGGCGGGCAGCTGGTCCAGCTTCCAGTCGTGGTCGGTCTGGGCGCGCACCTTCGCCTCACAGCCCGGGAGGGCCCGGCACATCCCGGGCAGTCCGTCGGCCCGCAGCCGGACGGTGTCGCCGCCCACGATGGTGATGGAGCCGGTCACCTCCAGGGAGCTGAGGACCGGGATTTTCGGCGAGATCTTGACCTGGCTGCGGCCGTCCTTCTGCCCGCCGAAGCTGATCTTGACGCCGCCGCCCGCCGCCTTCGTCAGGTCGGCGTAGGTGATCCGGGCGTTGCCGGTGGCCGAGGCGGCGCTCTCGATGGAGGTGTAGTCGCTGGTCAGCCCGACGTCGAAGAAGTGCGCCGACAGCTGGTCGATGCGCAGTGCGCGCCCCTGGGCACGGGCCTCGATGCCCCCGAGATCGGCGTCCACCTCCTGGAGACTGCGGCCCGCGACCTGGGTCAGAAACGGGAAGCCCTTGATGGCGACGGTCGGGGTCCGGTCCAGCCCCTGGCTGCCACGGATCTTCTCCGCGGCCTTGTCCTCGGCGAGCCCCACGGCCACCCGGTCGGCGGCCACGAACAGCCCCCCGAGTATGACCACGAGGATCAACAGCACGCGTAGTGCACGCATCGAACCACTACCCCCACACTGGGCCGGATTACGGCCGACTCGTCCATGCAGGCCCCCTGCCTGCGCTCCGGGGGAGCCTAGACGACGGTCTCCGGCAAACGGGAGCGGCGGCCGCCGGAGCGCACAAGGTGCGCCACCGGCGGCCGCCGCTCCGTTTCGCCGTCGCGTACGGCTCGGCGCGCTATCCCAGCGCCCGCCCCAGGACGTACACCGCGGGCGCGGCCAGGGCCAGCGGCAGGGCCACCCCGGCCGTCAGGTGGACGAAGCGGGAGGGGTAGTCGTAGCTGGCCACCCGCAGGCCGATCAGGGCGCAGCCGCCGGCCGCCAGCCCCAGGAGCGCACCGGACGCCCCCAGGCCGGTGAGCTGCCCGGCCGCGATCCCGGCGCCCGCGGCGGCCACCAGCGCGATGCCGACCGAGGCGACCGGCGGCAGCGGCAGCGCACGGGCCAGGGTGGCCACCCCGACCGCGGCGGCGCCGACCGTCACCGCATGCGGGCTCGCCGCGAGCTGCCCGGCGGCCAGCACCACGAGGGCGGTCGAGGTCAGGCCCGCGGTCAGCGCGTACATCCGCTCGTCGGCGCTGCTGCGGTTGCGCAGCTGGAGGACGAGGACGAGCAGACACCACACCCCGAGCGTGCCGATGCCGACCAGGGGCGCGCTCTCGCGGTCGGTGGCCAGCAGGGCGACATCGGTGGTCAGCCCGGCCAGGAAGGCCAGTGCGATGCCCTGGCGGGCCGGCCACATGCCGTTGAGCCGGAACCAGCCGGCCGCGGTGACGGCCTGGAGCAGCGCCACCGGTACGGCGAGCGCCGGACGGGCCAGCGGCGCGGTCAGCGCCAGCAGCAGGGCCAGTCCGGCGGTCAGCGCGGCCGGCTGGACACCGGGCGGGATGATCGGCGAGCGGCCCTCGGCGCGGGCGCGCTGGTTGGCCGCGAGCGGTGCGCTGGAGACCACCGCGGCGGCCGGTGCGGGCGCGGCGGGCGCCGGCCTGGCCTGCTGCGGATGCCGGCGGGCGTACGGCTCCTCGGCCGGTGACGCGGTCTGGTGCTGCGGGGGCAGCGGCGCGGGCTCGGCGTGCGGGGCGCGGTAGCCGTCCTGGCCGTGCGGCTGCTGCTGCGCCGGCCGGGCGTGCTGGGGCTGTCCGTGCTGCGGCTGCCCGTGCCGGGGCTGCTGTCCGTACGCCTCGTACCCGTACGGGTCCTGCCCGGGCCGGCCGCGCCCGTACGGGCCGGGCCCCGGCTGCGGCACGGGGCCGGGCGGCTGCTGCTGCCGGTACGGATCGTGGGCCGGCTGCCGGCGGTACGGCGCCTGCGGGTCGTACGGCTGCTGCGCCGCGGGCTGCTGCGCCGGCCGGCCGTACGGATCCGGCCGGCCGTACGGGTCCGGTCCGCCGTACGGCTCCTGCGGGGCGTACGGCTCCTGCTGGGCGTAGGGATCCTGCGGCGCATACGGGTCGTGCGGCTCGTAGGACGGGCGGTGCTGCGGCTGGTGGTCGCTCATGATCGTGTGCTCACCCTCCCGCGAACGGCGGCAGGACCTCGACGGTGCCGCCCTGGGCCAGCGGCACCGCACCGTGGTCGCGGGTGCCGACCGGATCGCCGTCCACCAGGAAGGAGCAGCGCAGCAGGACGCGCGCGAACTCGGGGTTCGCGGCATGCGCCGCGCGTGCCGCGTCGAGCGCCTCGGCGAGCGTCGCCGCCGCATACGGCTCTTCTGCCGTGCCTGCGGCGGCCTTGGCCGCGGCCCAGTAGCGCACGGTGCCAGTTGTTGTCACGGCGGCCTCTTCGTCGTGTCGGTCGGGGGGCTTCCGTGGTGGCGGAGACCCCGTCGTTGCCGCCTCCATGATGGCGTACGCGGCGGCCCCTCCGGTTCCGGGCACTTTCCGGCAACGGGTCAGGAACGGGACGGGGGCAGAACACGAAAATTCGATTGCCGAGGGCAAGTGTTCGCCTAGGCTCACGGTGTGTTGGTCCGACTAGCGCGGGCGCATCTGCGGCCCCACAGGCGCTCGATATCCCTGATCGTTCTGCTCCAGCTGATCCAGACCCTGGCCACCCTCTACCTGCCCACCCTCAACGCCGACATCATTGACAACGGTGTCGTGAAGGGGGACACGGGCTACATCCTCCGCATCGGCGGCTTCATGGTCGCCGTCACCCTGCTCCAGATCGTCTGCGCGATCGGCGCCGTCTACTTCGGTGCCCGTACGGCGATGGCGCTCGGCCGGGACATCCGCGCCGCGGTCTTCGACCGGGTGCAGTCCTTCTCCGCCCGCGAGATGGGCACCTTCGGCGCGCCGTCGCTGATCACCCGGACCACCAATGACGTCCAACAGGTCCAGATGCTGGTGCTGATGACGTTCACGATGATGGTCTCGGCGCCGATCATGTGCGTCGGCGGCGTCATCATGGCGCTCAACCAGGACGTGCCGCTTTCCGGCCTGCTCCTGGTCATCGTCCCGGTCCTCGGGATACTCGTCTCACTGATCGTGCGCCGGATGCGTCCGCTGTTCCGCGGGGTGCAGGAGCGCATCGACACCGTCAACCGCGTGCTGCGCGAGCAGATCACCGGTATCCGCGTCATCCGCGCCTTCGTCCGCGACCGGCACGAGCGCGAGCGGTTCGCCGGGGCCAACACCGATCTCTACGAGATCTCGCTGCGCGCCGGCCGGCTGATGTCGATGATGTTCCCGCTGGTCATGCTGATCGTGAACCTCTCCAGCGTGGCCGTCGTCTGGTTCGGCGGACTGCGCATCGACAGCGGCTCCATGCAGATCGGCGCGCTGACCGCGTTCCTCAGCTACCTCATGTACATCCTGATGTCGATCATGATGGCGACGTTCATGGTGATGATGCTGCCGCGCGCCGAGGTCTGCGCCGAGCGCATCCAGGAGGTCCTGGCGACCGACTCCAGCGTCACCCCGCCCGAGAACCCCGTCACCGAGCTCCGCCGCCACGGCGAACTGGAGCTGCGCGGCGTCGAGTTCCGCTTCCCCGGCGCCGAACAGCCGGTCCTCAAGGACATCTCACTGCGCGCCCGCCCCGGTGAGACCACCGCCGTCATCGGCTCGACCGGCTCCGGCAAGTCGACCCTCCTGGGGCTCGTCCCGCGGCTGTTCGACGCGACCGGCGGCACGGTCCTGGTGGACGGCGAGGACGTCCGCACCCTCGACCAGGAAACCCTGGCCAAGGCCATCGGCCTGGTCCCGCAGAAGCCCTACCTCTTCTCCGGCACCGTCGCCACCAACCTGCGCTACGGCAACCCCGACGCCACCGACGACGAGCTGTGGCACGCCCTGGAGACCGCCCAGGCGCGGGACTTCGTCGAGCGGATGGAAGGCGGCCTGGACGCGCCCATCGCACAGGGCGGCGGCAACGTTTCCGGCGGCCAGCGCCAGCGGCTGGCCATCGCCCGCGCCCTGGTGCGCCGCCCCGAGATCTACCTCTTCGACGACTCCTTCTCCGCCCTGGACTACGCGACGGACGCCGCGCTGCGCGCCGCCCTCGCCCGCGAGACCGACCGGGCCACGGTCGTGATCGTCGCCCAGCGGGTCTCCACGATCCGCGGCGCCGACCGGATCGTCGTCCTGGACGAGGGCCGGGTCGTCGGCACCGGCACCCACGCCGAGCTGATGGCCGGCAACGAGACCTACCGGGAGATCGTGCTCTCCCAGCTCACCGAGCAGGAGGCGGCATGACCACCGCGGACAAGGGGGCGGCCCCCCGGGACGGGGCCCCGGCGACCGCAGGGGAGACACCCCCCAAGGCCCCGACGCGGGGCCCGGCCCCGGCGGCCGGGCCCGCCCGGATGATGGGCGGCCAGCCCACCGAGAAGTCGATGGACTTCAAGGGCTCCGGCAAACGGCTGCTGGCCCAGATGCGCCCGGAGCGCGGCATCATGACCGTCGCCCTGCTGCTGGGCGCGCTGAGCGTGGCACTGACCGTCGTGGGCCCCAAGGTCCTCGGCCACGCCACCGACCTGATCATGGCCGGCATCATCGGCCGGCAGCTGCCCGACGGGCTCACCCGGGCCCAGGCCGCCGACCAACTCCGTGCCCACGGCCAGGACGGGCTCGCCGACATGATCGGCACGATGCCGGTCCACCCCGGCCACGGCATCGACTTCGGCGCCGTCGGCCAGGTCCTGCTCTGGGTCACCCTGATCTACGCGGCCGCCTCGCTCTTCGGCTTCGTCCAGGCCAGGATCGCCACCCGGGCCGTCCAGCGCGCCGTCTTCCGGATGCGCGAACAGGTCGAGGAGAAGCTGGCCCGGCTGCCGCTGAGCTACTTCGACAAGCAGCAGCGCGGCGAGGTGCTCTCCCGCGCCACCAACGACATCGACAACATCCAGCAGACGCTCCAGCAGACCCTCAGCCAGATCGTGGCCTCGCTGCTGACCATCGTCGGCGTGCTCGCCATGATGTTCTGGATCTCCCCGCTGCTGGCGCTGGTCGCCCTGATCACGGTCCCGGTCTCGGTCGTCGTCGCCACCAAGGTCGGCAAGCGCGCCCAGCCGCAGTTCGTCCAGCAGTGGAAGACCACCGGCAAGCTCAACGCGCACATCGAGGAGATGTACACCGGCCACAGCCTGGTGAAGGTCTTCGGCCGCCAGCGGGAGTCCGCCGAACTCTTCCGCGAACAGAACGAGGCCCTCTACGCCGCCGGGTTCAAGGCCCAGTTCATCTCCGGGATCATCCAGCCCGCGATGATGTTCATCGGCAACCTCAACTACGTCCTGGTGGCGGTGGCCGGCGGCCTCCGCGTCGCCTCCGGCGCCCTCTCCATCGGTGACGTCCAGGCCTTCATCCAGTACTCCCGGCAGTTCAGCCAGCCGCTCACCCAGGTCGCCTCGATGGCCAACCTCGTCCAGTCCGGCGTCGCCTCCGCCGAGCGGGTCTTCGAACTCCTCGACGCGAAGGAGCAGGACCCCGACCCGGTCCGGCCGGCCCGGCCCGAACGCATCGAAGGCCGCGTCGAGTTCGAGGACGTCTCCTTCCGCTACGCTCCCGACAAGCCGCTCATCGAGGACCTGTCGCTGGCCGTCCACCCCGGCCAGACGGTCGCGATCGTCGGCCCCACCGGCGCCGGCAAGACCACCCTCGTCAACCTCCTGATGCGCTTCTACGAGGTGAGCGGCGGCCGGATCACCCTCGACGGCACCGACATCGCCGCCATGTCGCGCGAGGAGCTGCGCGCGCACATCGGCATGGTCCTCCAGGACACCTGGCTCTTCGGCGGCACCATCGCCGAGAACATCGCCTACGGCGCCCCCGCGGGCACCTCCATGGACAAGGTCGTGGCGGCCGCCCGGGCCACCCATGTCGACCGCTTCGTGCGGACCCTGCCCGACGGCTACGACACGGTGCTCGACGACGAGGGCAGCAATGTCTCCGTCGGCGAGAAGCAGCTGATCACCATCGCCCGCGCGTTCCTCGCCGAACCGGCCATCCTCGTCCTGGACGAGGCCACCAGCTCGGTCGACACCCGCACCGAGGTCCTCATCCAGCACGCCATGGCCCAGCTCCGCACCGGCCGCACCAGCTTCGTCATCGCCCACCGCCTCTCCACGATCCGTGACGCGGATGTCATCCTCGTCATGGAAAACGGCGCGATCGTCGAACAGGGCCCCCACGACGCGCTGTTGGCGGCCAACGGGGCGTATGCGCGTTTGTATGCGGCCCAATTTGCGGAGCCTCTCGCCGAGGCGGGCTGACCTCCCACGTTTTTGGCTGTCCCGTCGT